>NZ_CP117866.1:2434615-3043269 GCF_028736035.1 Streptomyces sp. T12 | reverse complement strand
CCCGCGCGACACCGGCCCCCACACCTTCGGCATCAAGGGCATCGGCGCCTTCCGGCTCACCATCGACGGCACGACGTACTACGACGGCGTCCAGCGTCCCGAGAAGGACGACCCCTTCATCACCTTCTTCGGCGCCCCCGTCTCCCGCGCCCGACCCGAACTCACCGCCGGCCGGCCGGTCGAGGTCTGCCTCACCCACGTCGTGGAGTTCCCCGAGGACATCCCGATGGAGGTCGTCGCCTTCACACTCGCCCACCAGGAGCCCCGGCGCGACCCCGACGAGCTGATCGCCGAGGCCGTCGAGGCCGCCCGGAACGCCGACACCGCCGTCGTCGTGGTCGCCACCACCGACCGCGTCGAGTCCGAGGGCTTCGACCGCAGGGACCTGACGCTGCCCGGCCGCCAGGACGACCTGGTCCGCGCCGTCGCCGCCGCCAACCCCCACACCGTCGTGATCGTCAACTCCGGCTCCCCGGTGGAGCTGCCGTGGCGCGAGGACGTCGCCGCCGTCCTGCTGAGCTGGTTCCCCGGCCAGGAGGGCGGCGCGGCCCTGGCGGACGTCCTCACGGGCGCGCACGAGCCGGGCGGCCGACTGCCCACCACATGGGGCTCCCTGACCGACGCCCCGGTCAGCCAGGTCGTCCCGTCGGGCGGCGAACTCCCGTACGCCGAAGGCGTCTTCATCGGCTACCGCGCCTGGGAGAAGGAGGGCAGGGCCCCGTCGTACCCCTTCGGGCACGGCCTCGGCTACACCGACTGGACGTACGAGTCCGTCAAGGTCGAGGGGAGCACGGTCACGGTCCGCGTCCGCAACTCCGGCGAGCGCGCGGGGCGCGAGGTCGTGCAGGTCTACGTCGCGCCGACCGAGCCCGACACCGGCCGTCCGGCGCGCCTGCTGGCCGGTTTCGCGGGGGTGGAGGCGGGGCCGGGGGAGACGGCCGAGGCGGTGGTCGCACTCCCGCGCCGTGCCTTCGAGACGTGGGACGAGACGACCAATTCGTGGACCCGTGTGAAGGGTTCGTACGAGATCCAGGCCGCTCGCTCGATCTCCGACCGCCGGGTGACGGCGACCATTAACGTCTGATCCGGGAGAAGTACCCAGGAACAGCCCCGGTCCAGGACCCTGACACCTGGACCGGGGCTCGCCTGCGTCGCGGCGCTCAGCGCACCGAGAAGCCGTACACCGTCTCCGAGCGGTACACCTCGCCCGGCCGCAGCACGGTGCTCGGGAACTCCGGCCGGTTCGGGGAGTCGGGGAAGTGCTGGGTCTCCAGCGCGATGCCGTCGCCCGGGGCGAAGGGCTCGCTCAGGTGGTCGGCGGTGTAGAGCTGGAGGCCGGGCTCGGTGGTCGCCACCGTCAGCGCCCGCCCGGTCGACGGGTCGTGGAGCTCGGCGACCTCCTCCGCGCTCGCCGTCACCCCCTTGTCGAGCACGAAGTTGTGGTCGTACCCCGCTCCCACCTTCCGCGCCTCGCGGAAGTCGAAGCGGGTCCCCGCGACCTCGTCCAGGGAGCCGGTCGGGATGAGATCCGCGTCGACCGGAGTGAACCGGGAAGCGGCCAGCCGCAGTTCATGACCGCCCGCGTTGCCGGACTCGGCCCCGGCGAGGTTGAAGTAGCTGTGGTTGGTCAGGTTCACCACGGTCGGCGCGTCCGTCACCGCCTTGTACGCGATCCGCAGCGCGCCGTCGGCTTCCAGGGTGTAGGTCGCCGAGACCTCCAGCCGCCCCGGGAAGCCCTCCTCGCCATGCGGGCTGACCCGGCTGAGCCGCACACCGTGCTCGACCGGCGTGGCGTCCCACACACGCTTGTCGAAGCCGCGCTCGCCGCCGTGCAGGGAGTTGGGGGCGTTGTTGGGATCGAGCGCGTACGTCAGGCCGTCCAGCGGGAAGCGGCCGCCCGCGATCCGGTTGGCGTACCGCCCGATGAGGGCGCCCAAATAGGGCCCCGGGTGGGACAGGTAACCGTCCAGGTCGGCGAACCCCAGCACCACGTTCGCCGCGCGCCCGTCGCGGTCCGGCACCTGAAGCGACTGCACGATGCCGCCGTACGACAGGACGCGTACCCGTACGCCCGCGCGCTCCAGGGTCCAGCGGTGGACCCGGGTGCCGTCGGAAAGTGTGCCGAAGTGTTCGCTCATGAGCGAAACACTAGTTCGTGACCGTCCGGTAGGCGATCTCGGCCAGTCGCGCCTGACCGTCCACGCTCGGGTGGAACCAGTCCCACTGGCTCAGCTGCTCGGCGCCGAAGCGGAACTCGTACACCGCGCCGTCGTCGAACCGGCACCGGCGGTCCTTCGCACAGACCTCCCGAAGCACCTTGTTGTACGCCTCGACCCGCTCCTGCACCGTCTCGCGCCGCTGGTTCGCCGTCGTGGTGAGGGAGTCGGGGTCGCTCAGCATCGACGGGCAGATGCCGAGCTTCCACACCTGCTTGCTCAGCGGGTTCGTACGGCCCTGCTCCCACAGCCGCATCAGATCCGGCACGCTCGCGACATACACCTGGGCCTTCGGCAGCGCGTCCCGCAGTGTGCCCAGGGCGTCCTCGAACTGCGTCCGGAAATCGGCCACCGAGGTCATCGCGGTGGTCGTGTCCCGGCAGGCGTCGTTCGCCCCCGCCATCACCGTCACCAGCTCCGGCTCGCGCCGCACCGCCTGGGCCATCTGCCCGGCCACGTCCGCCATCCGCGCCCCGGTCACGGCGTAGTTCCAGCTGTGCCGGCCCGCCTTCGCCTTCCCCAGCAGGCGTACGGCGAGACTGTCGACCTGCGCACTGCTGCCGGTCGCCCACGAGACCTCGGGGCAGTCCGACAGGACCGTACAGGCGTCGAAACCGGTGGTGATGGAGTCGCCCACCGCCGCGATCGAGGCGGGGCTGCGGTCCCAGGCCGGGGTCGGCTTCGGCGACGGGCGCGCGCTCCGCGCGTCGGTGCCGGACGGTGCCGGGGAGTTGCCCCCGACGGCGTCACAGCCGGCGACGCCCAGCACAGCCGCGGTCACGGCGGCGAAGACAGCCCGTGCCACGTGCCGTCGCTTCCGCATGCCCTGGTCCATCCCCTCGTTCGTCCCCGTCATGGTTTCCAACCAATAACAACGCACGAGGGTTCCCGCCCGTCTCATGCAACGGCTCACACCCGTACAAGCGTCCTGGCGGGTGAATGGCGGGCGTTTCGCGGCACCGGGACCGACGGTACGTCACACTCCTTGCGCCGCCGCACGGTAGCCTCGCCATCAACGTGGCTGCCCGGCCACTGCCGTCCGCCAGTTCGCAAGATGTCCGCTCTGCCCGGAGGTCCCGGTGACGACACGTGGAGTTCTGTACGTGCACTCCGCGCCGCGCGCGTTGTGCCCGCACGTCGAGTGGGCCGTCGCCGGCGTGCTCGGCACGCGCGTCAACCTCGACTGGATCCGGCAGCCCGCCGCGCCCGGCACCTGGCGCTCGGAGTTCTCCTGGCAGGGCGAGGTGGGCACGGCGTCCAAGCTGGCGTCGGCCCTGCGCGGCTGGCACCTGCTGCGCTTCGAGGTCACGGCCGAACCCTGCGCCACCGCCGAGGGCGAGCGCTACAGCTGCACCCCCGACCTGGGCATCTTCCACGCGGTCACCGGCATCCACGGCGACATCCTGATCCCCGAGGACCGCCTGCGCGCGGCCCTGACACGCTCTCAGCGCGGTGAGACGGACCTGGAGGCCGAGATCGCCAAGCTCCTCGGCAAGCCGTGGGACGACGAGTTGGAGCCGTTCAGGTACGCGGGCGAGGGAGCGCCGGTGCGCTGGTTGCACCAGGTGGTCTGAAGCTCGACCAGGTGACTTGAACACGTGAAGGGCCCCCACCTTTCGAGGTGGGGGCCCTTCACGTACGTATGGATGCTTCTCAGATCGTCCTGAACGCCAGCACCACGTTGTGCCCGCCGAACCCGAACGAGTCGTTCAGCGCGGCGATACGGCCCTCGACGGGCAGCTTGCGCGCCTCGCCACGGACGACGTCGGCATTCGCCTCGGCCTCGGGGTCGAGGTTCTCGACGTTGATGGTCGGCGGAGCCACCCGGTGGTACAGCGCGAGCACCGTGGCCACGGTCTCCACACCGCCCGCACCGCCCAGCAGGTGCCCGGTCATCGACTTGGTCGCGGACACCGCCATGTGGTCGGCGTCGTCGCCGAACACCTTCCGCAGCGCCTTGAGCTCGGCGATGTCACCGGCCGGCGTCGACGTCGCGTGCGCGTTGACGTGCACGATCTCCGCCGGGTCCAGGTCGTTGCGGTCCAGCAGGTTCTGCAGGGCCTGCGAGATGCCCCGCCCCTCCGGCTCGGGCTGCACGATGTCGTGGGCGTCGGCGGAGATGCCCTGCCCGACCGCCTCGGCGTACACGCGGGCACCGCGCTTCGCGGCGTGCTCGGCGGACTCCAGGACGACGACACCGGCGCCCTCACCGAGGACGAAGCCGTCACGGCCGACGTCGTAGGGACGCGACGCGCCCTGCGGGTCGTCGTTGTTCTTGGACATCGCCATCATGTTGCCGAACGCGGCGATCGGCAGCGGATGGATCGCCGCCTCCGTGCCACCCGCGACGACGATGTCGGCGCGGCCCGTGCGGATCATCTCGATGGCGTAGCCGATGGCCTCGGCACCCGACGCACACGCGGAGACCGGCGTGTGCACGCCCGCGCGGGCGCCCACGGCCAGACCCACGTTGGCGGAGGGGCTGTTCGGCATCAGCATCGGGACGGTGTGCGGGGAGACGCGGCGAACGCCCTTCTCCTTGAGCACGTCGTACTGGTCGAGCAGCGTCGTCACGCCACCGATGCCGGAGGCGATGACCGCACCGAGGCGGTCGGGGTCGACGCTGGTGTCCTCGCCGGCCTTCGCCTCGAACCCGGCGTCCTTCCAGGCCTCCTGGGCGGCGATCAGCGCGAACTGCGCCGAGCGGTCCAGTCGGCGGGCCTGCGGCCGCGGGATGACCTCGGTCGGCTCCACGGCGACCGGCGCGGCGATACGGACCGCCTGCTCGGCGGCCCAGTCCTGCTCCAGGGGCTTGACGCCGGAACGTCCGGCGATCAGGCCCTCCCAGGTAGAGGCTGCGTCGCCACCCAGCGGTGTGGTTGCGCCGATACCGGTGACGACCACGGTGCGATTGGTCGGGCTCACGGGAATTCTTTCTCCAACGGAATGGGGATTCAGCGGCGCCACCGCCGGGTGGCGGGGCAGTCAGCCCAAGGCCTGATCGGGTGGATCAGCCCTGGTGCTTGAGGATGTAGTCGGTCGCGTCGCCGACCGTCTTGAGGTTCTTGACGTCCTCGTCCGGGATCTTGACGTCGAAGCGCTCTTCGGCGGCGACGACGACCTCGACCATGGACAGCGAGTCGACGTCCAGGTCGTCGGTGAAGGACTTGTCCAGCTGGACGTCCTCAACCGGGATGCCGGCGATCTCGTTCACGATGTCGGCGAGACCGGCGACGATCTCTTCCTGAGTGGCGGCCATCTTGGCGCTCCTTCGTTGTTGTTCAGGGTTGTTCAGAGGGTTTTGCGCCCGCCGCGGCAGCGGCAGGTAGTGCGGTTCCCGTGCCTGATCGCATGATCCGGCACGGAGTGCCTAGGGGAGAGTAACGACCGTGGCGGCGTAAACGAGACCCGCCCCGAATCCGATGACGAGCGCGGTGTCGCCGCTCTTCGCCTCGCCGGTCGCCAGGAGCCGCTCCATCGCGAGCGGGATCGAGGCGGCCGAGGTGTTGCCGGTGGTGCGCACGTCGCGGGCGACCGTGACGTGCTCCGGCAGCTTGAGAGTCTTCACCATCGAGTCGATGATCCGCTCGTTGGCCTGGTGCGGAATGAAGACGTCCAGGTCGTCCGGGGTGATTCCGGCCGCGTCCAGCGCCTGCTGGGCGACCTTCGCCATCTCGAACACGGCCCAGCGGAACACCGCCTGGCCCTCCTGCGTGATCGCAGGGAACTTGTCGACCTCGCCGCTGCGGTAGTCCGTCCACGGCACGGTCTGCTTGATCGTCTCGGACTTGTCGCCCTCGGAGCCCCAGACGGTGGGGCCGATGGCCGGCTCCTGCGACGGGCCCACGACGACCGCCCCGGCACCGTCGCCGAACAGGAAGGCCGTCGCCCGGTCCTCCAGGTCGGTGAGGTCGCTCAGCCGCTCGACGCCGATGACGAGGACGTACTCGGAGGAGCCCTCGACGATCATGCCCTTGGCGAGGGTGAGGGCGTAGCCGAAGCCCGCGCAGCCGGCCGAGATGTCGAAGGCGGCGGCCTTGTTCGTGCCGAGCCTGTCGGCGATCTCGGTTGCGACGGCCGGGGTCTGCTTGAAGTGCGAGACGGTCGAGACGATCACGCCGCCGATCTGCTCGGCGGAGATCCCGGCGTCGGCGATCGCCTTGCCGGACGCCTCGATCGACATCGCGGCGACCGTCTCCTCGTCGTTCGCCCAGTGCCGCGTCTCGATGCCGGAGCGCGAACGGATCCACTCGTCGGACGAGTCGATCGTCTCGAGGATCACCTCGTTGGGCACGACCCGGGTCGGGCGGTAGCCGCCGACACCGAGGATGCGCGCGTACGGGGCGCCCTTGCTGGGCTTCAGCTTCGCCATGCTCTAGCGCTCCTTGTCAGGCACTGTGCTCTGCGATGAGCTCGCGAGCCGCGTCGAGGTCGTCGGGGGTCTTCAGCGCGAGGGTCTTCACGCCGGGCAGCGCGCGCTTGGCCAGACCGGTCAGCGTGCCGCCCGGGCACACCTCGATCAAGGCCGTGACGCCGAGCTCCTTGAAGGTCTCCATGCACAGGTCCCAGCGGACCGGGTTGGCGACCTGCCCGACGAGGCGCTCCAGCACCTCGGCGCCGGTGGCGACCGCCTTGCCGTCCTTGTTGGAGACGTAGGTGAGCTTCGGGTCGGCGGGGACGAGCTCCTTGGCGGCCTCGGCCAGCTTCTCGACGGCGGGGCCCATGTGGTGCGTGTGGAAGGCGCCGGCGACCTTCAGCGGGACGACCTTGCGCACGCCCTCGGGCTTGTCCTCGTTCAGCGCGGCGAGCTGCTCCATGGTGCCCGCGGCCACGATCTGGCCGGCGCCGTTGATGTTCGCCGGGGTCAGGCCCAGCTTCTCCAGGTGCGCGACGGAGATCTCCGGATCGCCGCCGAGCAGCGCCGACATGCCGGTCTCGGTGATCGCGGCGGCCTCGGCCATGCCCAGGCCACGGGTGCGGACGAGCCGGACGGTCTCCTCGTCGGAGAGCACCCCGGCGAGGCCGGCGGCGGTCAGCTCGCCGACGCTGTGTCCGGCGATCGCGCCCACCTTGCGGGGCAGGTCGGCGGGGTCGTCGAAGAGCATGTAGGCGGAGGCGAGTCCGGCCGCCACCAGCAGTGGCTGCGCCACCGCGGTGTCGCGGATCTCCTCCGCGTCGCCCTCGGTGCCGTAACGGACGAGGTCGAGCTGCACGGCGTCGGACCATGCCTCGATGGCACCGCGGACACCGGGGAGTTCGAGCCAGGGGGTCAGGAAGCCGGGCGTCTGGGCGCCCTGGCCGGGAGCGACGAGTACGAGCACTCTCACACTCTCTCTTGGGGACGGCCGACGCCGCCCGTGGGGACAAGGACGAAGAACACGAGGGGGTTTTGTGGGCCCCCGACAAAAGACTAGAGCTGGAGATCGCCGTCGACCAGACGCCCCAGGATCAGCGCGATGCGCAAAGTAAACGCGGAGCGTACATCGGAAGGCGACCAGCCGGTGACGTCAGTCACACGTCGAAGCCGGTAGCGCACGGTGTTGGGATGCACGAAGAGCATCCGTGCGGCGCCCTCCAGACTGCTCGCCTGTTCGAGATAGACGGAGAGCGTCTCCAGAAGGGCCGACCCGGCCTCCTCCAGCGGTCTGTAGATCTCCTCCACCAACTGCTCGCGCGCATTCGGATCCCCCGCGATGGCGCGCTCCGGAAGCAGATCGTCCGCGAGTACCGGCCGCGGGGCGTCCTGCCAGGCGGAACACGCCTTCAGCCCGGCGGCCGCGGCCTGCGCGGACCGCGTGGCGGCCTGCAGATCGGGCACGACGGGCCCTGCCACGACCGGTCCGGCGGCGTACGGCCCGATCAGCGACTTGGCGACGGCGATCGGATTGTCACTGCCGCCCGCGATGACGACGAGCCGGTCCCCGAGCACCCCGGTGAGCACCTGCAGCTTGGCGTGCCGGGCGGCCCGCCGGATGGCCTCGACGGTCAGCTCGCTGTCCCCGTCGGGCGCGGTCCCGAGCACGACACACACATGCTCCGGCGAGTTCCACCCGAGCGCGGCGGCCCGCGACACGGCCCCCTCGTCGGCCTCGCCGCTGAGCACGGCGTTGACGACGAGCGACTCCAGGCGCGCGTCCCAGGCACCGCGTGCCTCGGCGGCCTGGGCGTAGACCTGCGCGGTGGCGAAGGCGATCTCACGGGCGTACACGAGCAGCGCTTCGCGCAGCACGCTCTCGTCGCCGGGCGCCGCCACCTCGTCGATGGCCGACTCCATGACCTCGATGGTCGTGCGCACCATCTCGACGGTCTGCCGCAGGGTGATCGCGCGGGTCAGCTCACGGGGCGCGGTCCCGAAGACGTCGGTCGAGATGGCCTGGGGCGCGTCGGGATGCCGGAACCACTCGGTGAAGGCGGCGATACCGGCCTGGGCGACGAGACCGATCCAGGAACGGTTCTCCGGGGGCATGGCCCGGTACCACGGCAGCGTCTCGTCCATCCGCGCGATGGCCTGCGCGGCGAGAGAACCGGAGGACTTCTCGAGCCGCCTCAGGGTCGCGGAGTGGGGATGGATGTCGTGCGCGGCTGCTTCGGACTTACGGGCTACGGGTTCGGGCACGGGGACAAGACTGCCTTATCGGGACGGGTGCGCGTGCCGGAGGGGGCGCGCTTGACGGCTTGGTGGGCGGTGTAGTGCCTTTTGCGGCTGACGTGCTGAATGTCTGGCTCGGTCGCCTACGGGGCGCGCCCCTGCGGCTCCCTCGCGGCCGGTGTCGTCGGACCAGTGCGGGTTGGTGGGCACTTGCCCGGCGTGATGTGGGGACAGCGCGAGTGGCGGGGCCTTGCCGTCGGGGTCGGCTGGTCGGCGGGGCTACCGTTGGTGCCGTGATGGACGTACGGCGCGCCGCGGAGCGCTACCCCGGAGGGGATCCGGCAGTGGGCATCGAGTCACGCCACGCCTTCTCCTTCGGCCCGCACTACGACCCCGACAACCTCCGCTTCGGCGCGATGATCGCCTGCAACGAGGAGCGGCTCGCCCCCGGCGCCGGCTTCGACGAGCACCCCCACAGCCACACCGAGATCGTGACGTGGGTCGTCGAAGGCGAACTGACCCACCGCGACTCCACCGGCCACGAGACCCGGGTCGGCCCCGGCGACGTCCAGCGGCTGAGCTCGGCGGGCGGCGTACGGCACGTGGAACGCAACGACGCCGACACCCCCCTGACCTTCATCCAGACCTGGCTGGCCCCTCTCTCGCCGGGCGGCGACCCGTCGTACGAGATCGTCCACGGCATCGCGGACTCGACGCCGTACGCCGTCCCGGAGGCGGGCGCGATGCTCCACGTACGGCGTCTGGGGGCGGGGGAGCGGACGGCGGTGCCGGACGGGGCGTATGCGTACGTGCATGTCGTGCGCGGTGAAGTGCGCCTGGCCGGCGAGGAGTTGAGCGCCGGTGACGCGGTGCGCCTCACGGACGCCGAGGGCGTGGAGGCGGTGGGGGTGAGCGCGGCGGAGCTGCTGATCTGGGAGATGGCCCCCTTGGCCCGTTAGACGTGGTGTCCGGGATGCCGGAGTGGTTCATGTGGCGTCCAATGGAGAGGTCGGACACTCGCTCGGCAGGGAAGAGCCGAGGCCATGGCCAGACGCGAAGGCACGGGGAAACGGGGCGCGGCCTCCAAGGGGGGACTGCGCCGGCTCGGTGAGTGGTGCGCCCACCACTTCGTGATCGTGATCGTCGCCTGGCTGGTGGCCCTGGGCGCGCTGCAGGCCCTGAACCACATCCACGGCGGGACCTACTCCGACGACTTCGCCCTCTCGAACGTCCAGTCCGAGGAAGGCCTCGACGTGCTGAAGCAGCACGATCCGCAGGCCGGGGGCTACAGCAGCCAGATCGTCATGCACGACGACGACAAGGCCCTGGCCTCGCTCGGCTCGCAGATGTCGACCACCGTCGCCGACCTGCAGAAACTGCCGCACGTCCTGTCCGTGCAGAACCCGCTGGACGCCACCTCCTCGAAGGTCGGGCCGCTGTCCTCCGACGGGAAGACCGCCTACATCACCATCCGCTTCGACGAGCAGCCGTCCCTCCTCGGCGACAGCTACCTCGACGGGGTCGACGACGCCGTACAGCCGCTGCGGGCGGCCGGCGCCGACGTGGAGTACGGCGGATCGCTCGGCGAGCTGGCGCGGCCCGAGGCCGACGACCGGGTGAGCGAGCTGATCGGGTTCGCGGTCGCCATCGTGGTCCTGCTCATCGGCTTCGGCAGTGTGATCGCCGCCTGCCTGCCCCTGATCACCGCGCTGATCGGCGTGGTCGGCGGCCTGGCCTGCCTCGGGCTGCTCGCCATCGCGTTCACCTTCGCCACGGTCTCGCCCACCCTGGCGACGATGATCGGCCTCGGTGTCGGTATCGACTACGCCCTGTTCCTGATCACCCGGCACCGGCAGGGCCTCATGGACGGCGCGGATCCGGTGCGCGCCGCCGGCCACTCCGCCGCCACCAGCGGACGCGCGGTGCTCGTGTCCGGTACGACGGTGATCGTCGCCCTCATGGGCCTGTGGGTGTCCGGCGTGAGCTTCATCGGCAAACTCGGCGTCGCCGCGGCCGTCACGGTCGTGTCGGCCGTCCTCGGCGCGCTGACCCTGGTCCCCGCCCTGCTGGGGCTGATCGGCCACCGTATCGACCGCTACCACCTGCGCCGCCCGGTCGCCGAGACCGATGCCGAACCGGGCACGGAGCCCACGGGGACCTGGCACCGCTACGCCCAGCGCGTGGAGCGCCATCCGCTGCGGTACCTGTCCGCGGGCCTCGTCACCGTCGCGGTGCTGGCCATCCCGGTCTTCTCGATCCAACTCGGCCACATCGGCGACGGCGCGGACCCCACGTCCTTCACCGACCGGCGGGCCTACGACCTGATGACCGACGCGTTCGGCCCCGGCTCCAACGGGCCGCTCACCATCGTCATCGACCAGACCTCCGTACCGGACTCCCAGCGCTCCGGCCTCGCCTCGAAGGCCCAGCAGGCCCTGGGCGACGCGTCCGGGACCTCCTTCGTCACCCCGCTGACGCCGACGCAGGACGGGGACGTGCTGCTCGGCACCGTCTACTCCTCGACATCCCCGCAGAACGCGGACACCACCGACCTCACGAACCGGCTCGTCGACGACACCCTCCCCGGGGCGGTCTCCGGCACCGACGCCAAGGGCTACGTCACCGGGACGACGGCCGCGCAGGTCGACTTCCGCGACATCGTCGCGAGCAGGCTCCCGCTGATCATCTGCGTCGTGGTCGCCCTGGCCTTCCTGATCATCCTCGCGGTCTTCCGCGGCCTGCTCGTCGCCGTCAAGGCGGCCGTCCTCAACGTGCTGTCGATCGCCGCCTCGTACGGCGTCGTCGTCGCCGTCTTCCAGTGGGGCTGGGGCGGGCCCGCGCTGGGCGTCAACGGCAAGGTGCCCATCGAGAGCTATGTGCCGATGATGATGTTCGCCATCATCTTCGGGCTGAGCATGGACTACGAGATCTTCCTGCTCTCCCGGGTGCACGAGGCCTGGCTGCGCACCGGGGACGCGAAGGCCTCGGTGGCCCATGCGCTGGAGATCACCGCGCGCGTGATCACCTGCGCGGCACTGATCATGGTCAGCGTCTTCGCGGCCTTCATCGTCAGCGACAACATCGTGGTCAAGATGCTGGGCCTGGGCCTCGCCGTCAGCGTGCTCATCGACGCCACCGTGGTGCGCCTGCTCATGGTGCCCGCCGTGATGACCCTGCTGGGCCGGCACGCCTGGTGGACGCCCCGCTGGCTGGACCGGATCATGCCGCACATCGACACCGAGGGAACGGGCGAGGCCCTCACGGCCGCGGATACGGCCACGGATACGGCTACAACTCGGCGCGCACCGCGTCCGTGAACCCCGGCCACGCCTCGACCGCCCACGGCCCGAACGCCCGGTCCGTCAGCGCGACGCAGGCCGCGCGCGCATCCGGGTCGACCCACAGGAACGTACCCGACTGCCCGAAGTGCCCGAAGGTGCGCGGCGAGGACGAAGAGCCCGTCCAGTGCGGGGACTTGCCGTTGCGGATCTCGAAGCCGAGCCCCCAGTCGTTGGGGTTCTGGTGCCCGTACCCCGGCAGCACGCCCTTCGTCCCCGGGTACTGCACGGTCATCGCCTCGGCGACCGTCCGCGGGTCCAGCAGGCGCGGCGCCTGCACCTCCGCCGCGAACCGCAGCAGATCCTCGACCGTCGAGACCCCGTCCTTCGCCGGGGAGCCTTCGAGGGACGTGGCCGTCATCCCCAGCGGCTCCAGCACCGCCTGCCGCAGATACTCGGCGAACGGAATCTCCGTCGCCTTGGCGACATGATCCCCGAGCTGCTCGAACCCGGCGTTGGAGTACAGCCGCCGCTCCCCGGGCGGGGCCGTCACCCGGTGCTCGTCGAAGGCCAGCCCCGAGGTGTGCGCGAGCAGATGCCGCACCGTCGAGCCCTGCGGCCCGGCCGGCTCGTCGAGCTCGACCGCGCCCTCCTCGTACGCGACCAGCACGGCGTACGCGGCCAGCGGCTTGGTGACGGACGCCAACGGGAAGCGGTGCCCGACGGGGCCGTGGGTGCCGAGGACCGTGCCGTCGGCCCGTACGACACCTGCGGCGGCGGTGGGAACCGGCCAGTTTTCGATCAACGCGAGACTGCTCAGCGACATGCCTGTGAGCCTAAGCCGCTCACAGGTGCAGCCGCATCGAGGGGTCCGGGTCCCGGGTGAAGCCCATCGACGTGTACAGCGGTTCGGCGTCGGCGGAGGCGGTGAGCATGACGTATCCGGCGCCCCGTTCACGGAACCAGTCCAGCAGCTCCGCCATGCACGCGCGCGCGTACCCGCGGCGCCGCGCGTCCGGGTCGGTGGCGACGCTGAACACGTACCCGATGGTCCCGTGCGGATTGCCGGCCCGCCCGATGCGGTACTCCAGCGTGCCCACGACCAGCGCCGCGAGCGCGCCCGGCCGCTCCGGATGGTCGACGACGAACGCCGCGAGGTCGCCGTCCGGCTCGGTCAGTCTGCCGAGCAGGGTCGGCAGCGCCTTGGCATGCCAGTCCGTGGCACCGGCCGTCGAAGCCATCGAGTCGATCATCACCTGACGCAGCCGCAGCACTTCGGCGGCGTCCTCGGGCAGGGCACGGCGTACGAGACTCATGTCCCGCACGCTAGCCACGGCGATCACGCCATGTCCCGTGCTTTTCTTACCGTTTCCGCTTGCTTGGAGCGCACTCCAAGGTCATAGCGTGGAGGGCATGACGGTGATGGAGACCACGAGTACCAGGACCGACAGCTGTGCCGCTCCGCCGCACCCGCACCGCCGCCCGGAGGGCCAGGACAGCTACACGATCAGCGAGGTCGTCGCCTTCACCGGTCTGACGGCCCACACCCTGCGCTGGTACGAGCGGATCGGCCTCATGCCGCACATCGACCGCTCGCACACGGGCCAGCGCCGCTACAGCAACCGTGACCTGGACTGGCTCGACCTCGTCGGCAAGCTGCGGCTGACCGGCATGCCGGTCGCCGACATGGTCCGGTACGCCGAGCTGGTGCGCGAGGGCGACCACACCTTCGGCGAGCGCTTCGAACTGCTGGAGACGACCCGCCGCGACGTCCTCGCCCGGATCGCCGAGCTCCAGGACACGCTGGCGGTGCTCGACCGGAAGATCAGTTTCTACGCGGACGCGGGGCGTCTGTACGAGCAGGACAAGACGCACCAGCAGGACAAGACGTACGAGCAGCAGAAGACGGAACAGGTGGAGAAGGCCGGATGACGGACAGCAGGATCGCGACGGCACGACTCGGCTCGACGGGCCCCGAGGTAGGCGTCCAGGGCCTCGGCTGCATGGGCATGAGCTTCGCGTACGGCCCCTCGGACGCGGGCGAGTCCAGGGCGACCCTGGAGCGGGCGCTGGAGCTGGGCGTCACGCTGTACGACACGGCGGACGCGTACGGCGCGGGGCAGAACGAGAGCTTCCTGGCGCCGTTCTTCAAGGCGCATCGGGACGAGGTCGTCATCGCCACGAAGTTCGCCCTGGCGATCGACCCGGACGACCCGACGAAGCGGATCATCCGCAACGACGCGCCCTACATACGCCAGTGCATCGAGGCGAGCCTGAAGCGCCTCGACGTCGACGCGATCGACCTCTACTACATGCACCGTCGCGACGTGGCCGTCCCCATCGAGGAGACCGTCGGTGTCATGGCCGAGCTGGTCCGCGAGGGCAAGGTCAAGCATCTGGGCCTGAGCGAGGTGACGGCGGACGAGCTGCGCACCGCGCAGACCGTGCACCCGATCTCGGCCGTCCAGTCCGAGTGGTCCCTCTTCAGCCGCGACATCGAGGCGAACGTGGTCCCCGCGGCCCGCGAACTGGGCGTGGCCCTGGTGCCGTACTCCCCCCTGGGCCGGGGCTTCCTGACCGGCTCCTTCGCCAAGGCCGAGGACCTGACGGCGGACGACTTCCGCCGCCAACAGCCCCGTTACACGGGCGAGAACGCGGCCGCCAACGCCGCCCTGCTGGACCCGATCCGCAAGGTCGCCGAGTCCCATGGCGCCTCCCTGGGCCAGATCGCCCTGGCCTGGGTCCAGCAGCAGGCAGCTGTTCACGGGCTTCCGATCGTCCCGATCCCGGGCACGCGCAGGCCGACGCGAGTGGAGGAGAACGTGGGGGCGACGCGGATCGTCCTGGGCGAGCAGGACATGGAGCTGCTGGAGCCGATCGCGGCGAAGGTGGCAGGCGACAGGTACGCGGACATGCGGTTCGCGTCGGCGGGCCGGGAGTGACGAGTACGGCCCCTGCGGGCGCCGGTGGCTGCAACGCCGTAAGGGGCGCGGGGCTGTGTCGATATGCGGCTCCGCCGCGTGGGCGCGAGCAACCCACGACAGCCCGCATCCGAGAACGAACTGTCCCAGGCAGACGCTTAGTCCTAAAGCTCCGCCAACAACTCGGCTTTCTTGACCGAGAACTCCTCATCCGTCACCAGCCCAGCCTGATGCAGTTCCCCCAGGTGACGAATCCGCTCGGCGATGTCGGCCGGATCGCGCCGCGGTGCCCTGGCCGGCACCGTGGCAACCGGCCCGGCCTTCCTTACGGCAGCCACCACAGCGGCAGCGAACGGCAACGACTCATGCACGGGCCCGTACCCGAGCCCGAAGACAACGGCCGCCGGATCCTGATCGGCCTGCGCCGGCTGGGCGGCGTCGGCGGAGTCCCGCCGCAGCAGCCGTAGATGCCCCTCGAACACCTCCGGCGACCGCCACTCGACCCCGCTCAACTCGCCCACCGGAAAGCTCTGATCCCCGGCCTTCCACTTCGCCGACGACGCCCCCGTCCAGAACCACCGGAACCGGACGGTCTCCCCGTCGAAGGACGCCTTCCCGTCGTACGCCTTGAACTGCAACGGCACTTCGGGCGCGGCCACGAGGAACTCCTCGGCGGGCCCGGACTCCGTCAACTCCGCCCGCAACTCGTCGGCGTAGTACTCGGCCAGCGTCTCCTTGTCGGCCGGCAGTACCAGCCGATACGGATCGCTCCCGTCCTTCAACTGCCCGGCGGCCGCCTCCAGCAACGGGTCGGCGCCCGACCGGAGTTCGATGCGCAGAGCCACGGTCCCGCGCTTGCCCGGCGTAAGCGTCA
This sequence comes from Streptomyces sp. T12, assembly GCF_028736035.1. Taxonomy (NCBI): domain Bacteria; kingdom Bacillati; phylum Actinomycetota; class Actinomycetes; order Kitasatosporales; family Streptomycetaceae; genus Streptomyces; species Streptomyces sp. T12. The sequence goes on along the minus strand of NZ_CP117866.1, from coordinate 3,027,391 downwards.
CCCCGGCGATCGCCTCCAGCGGAACGCGGCGCTCCGCGAGGCTCTGAAAGAGCTTGGGTGTTCGAATCCCTCGTTCGTAGCGGATGAGCACGGAGTCGGACTCGAACTCCCAGGCGGCATGAAATCCGGCCAGTACGTCACCCATGCGGCTCATCGTATGCGGCACGTGCTCCTCCGTCGCCACCCCGCGCAACCCGCAATTCCTGCGCCTCTACGCGCGTCCGGCCGACGCCGTGTCGGACAAACCCGCCCGACAGGCCTCGGCATCGTCGGCGCACCGCACCGACTCGTACGCGCCAACCCCGATCTCGGCGAAGTTCAGCACGCTGTCCGTACCCGGCTCGAAGTAGCCGGCGTGCCCCTTCGCTTCCCGCGCCGACAGCACTCGCGCGCCGAACGCCGACGACACCGGGTCCTCCCCGTGTCCCAGCCCGCCGACCTCGAGATACGGCACGTCCTGCACCCAGTCGTCCGCGTCCCGCATCGCCCACACATGGGCGGAGGTGCGCAGCTGGGAGGCCTTCGCGACCCGCATGCCGGGGGAGCCGGCCACCGCTATGTCGGCCACCCGTCCCGGCAGCGCGGGCGCGGCGAGGCCGCACAGCACCGAGCCGTAGCTGTGGCAGAACAGGGAGACCGGCGAACCGCCGGGCAGGCCCCGCACCAGCGCGTTCAGCCGGACGGCCCCGTCCGCGGCCCGCATCGCCGTCGCCGAGTCGATGCCGAGCCCGCTCGGCGTGGTGTAGTCGGCCCAGGCGATCACGGCCGTACGCGTCGAGGGGCCGACCGCGCGCTCGGCCGCGTACAGGGACTGCGCCATGCCGACCGGTGCCGAGTACTTGCGGTTGGTGCGCTGGAAGGTCAGCAGGTCGGTGTCGACGCCGGGGACGACGACCGAGATCCGCTCGGCCTCGGTCAGGTCGCCGAACACCTCCGCGGCCCGCCCCGAGCCCTCCGGGTCGAAGGCGAGGATGTGCCGGTCCGCCTGCATCATCGACTCGAAGCGATGCATACGGCGGCCCGCCTCGCGCTGCCCGTCCGGCGTGAGCCCGACGTCGTGCATGCGCTTCTGCTCGACCTTGCGCGCCTGGTCGAGCGCGATGTGGTTGGCGCGGTAGCGCAGCTCGACGGGGGCGCCGTTCATGTTGCCCACGGCGAGCGGATAGCGGTGCGCGAGGCTGCTGCGCTGCGGTGCGGTGAGCGAGGCGAAGAAACGGGCGAGCCGGGTGGGGGAGGAGTCCGCGTCCGGCAGCGGGTGCCCGGCGATGCGGCCGTGCTCCCAGGCGCTGATCGACGCCTGGAGCGGTGTGGCGCTGCGATGGTGGCGCAGGGCGGTCCAGCCGGTGGTCGCCAGCATCACGAACACCACGGCCAGAGCGAGCAGTGCGCGCCAGACGTTCAGTTGCGGGGTCGTGTCGAAGGAAGTCACTGGGAGGACACACTAGGAGAACGAGAGGGTCTCGCGTTAACCAAGTGACGGGTATCACGTTTCGATCAAGGCGGCGCTAACACGCCGATGACCTCAGCGTGTTCGCCAGCTCTCGCTGAGTGCCGGGCCCACCTGTTCGAGATATGAGACGGTCAATGCCCGCATGGCGTCCAGGCTGAAGTCCTCGCCGGTGCTCCACTGACGCTCCGTCAGCCGCATCACCCCGCCGAAGACGGCCACCGCCAGCCGAGGCCGCGGATCGGTGTCCATGTCGACCCCCTCGCGCGCGGCGAGGATGCGCGCGATGGCCTCCTCGACCTCCACCGAGCGGCGCAGATGGGCGGCGAGCAGGGCGGGCGTCGACTCGATCACCTTGTACATGCGCAGATACAGCTCGACCGGTGCGACGGCCTCGATCACGTCGTTGAGCGTGTCCCAGCCCTCCAGCACGGCCTGTCGCAGCGCCTCCATGGGGGCCTCGTGCGGCGGGCGCTCGCGCACCGCCTCCAAGAAGTGCGCCACCGTCATCTCCTCCAGGGCGAGGGCCGCCTCCTCCTTGCCGGCGAAGTAACGGAAGAATGTGCGCTGCGACACATCGACGGCCTCCGCGATGTCGTCGACGGTGGTGCCCTCGTACCCCTGGGTGGTGAACAGCTCCAGCGCGGTACGCAGCAGTGCTTCCCGGGTGCGCTGCTTCTTGCGTTCGCGCAGTGTTTCCATAGGTGTCAGTTACCGACTTGTGAATTGGTTTGTCAATTGTCAGAGGCTGTCATTAGCCTCGAACACATGACTAGTCAGACCACCATCGACACGACGGGGTCGGGGGGCAAGGCGCCGGCAGTCCCGTCGGACGCGACGCCGGCCAAGGGGCTGCGCGGCCACCCTTGGTTCACTCTCATCACCGTCGCAGTGGGGGTCATGATGGTGGCCCTCGACGGCACCATCGTGGCCATCGCCAACCCGGCCATCCAGAAGGACCTCGGCGCCACCTTCGCCCAGGTCCAGTGGATCACCAACGGGTACTTCCTCGCTCTCGCGGTCTCCCTGATCACCGCCGGCAAGCTCGGCGACCGCTTCGGGCACCGCCAGACCTTCCTGATCGGCGTGGTCGGCTTCGCCGCCGCCTCCGGCGCCATCGGCCTGTCCAGCAGCATCGCCGCGGTCGTCACCTTCCGCGTCTTCCAGGGCCTGTTCGGCGCGCTGCTGATGCCGGCCGCGCTCGGCCTGCTGCGGGCGACCTTCCCGGCCGAGAAGCTCAACATGGCCATCGGCATCTGGGGCATGGTCATCGGTGCCTCCACCGCGGGCGGCCCGATCCTCGGCGGCGTCCTGGTCGAGCACGTCAACTGGCAGTCGGTGTTCTTCATCAACGTGCCGGTCGGCATCCTCGCCGTCGTCCTCGGCGTCATGATCCTGCTCGACCACCGCGCCGAGAACGCCCCGCGCTCCTTCGACATCCTGGGCATAGCCCTGCTGTCGGCCGCGATGTTCTGCCTGGTCTGGGCCCTGATCAAGGCCCCGGAGTGGGGCTGGGGCGACGGCAAGACGTGGACGTTCATCGCCGCGTCGGTGCTGGGCTTCGCGCTCTTCGCCTTCTGGGAGACGAAGGTCAAGGAACCCCTCATCCCGCTCGCGCTCTTCCGCTCGGTGCCGCTGTCCGCAGGCGTCGTGCTGATGGTCCTGATGGCCATCGCCTTCATGGGCGGCCTGTTCTTCGTGACGTTCTACCTGCAGAACGTCCACGGCATGAGCCCGATCGACGCGGGCCTGCACCTGCTTCCCCTCACCGGCATGATGATCGTCGGCTCCCCGCTCGCGGGCGCGATGATCACCAAGCTGGGCCCGCGCATCCCGCTGGCCGGCGGCATGGCGGCCACCGCCATCGCGATGTACGGCATGTCCACGCTTCAGACGGACACCGGCAGCGCCATCATGTCGCTCTGGTTCGCCCTGCTCGGCTTCGGCCTCGCGCCGGTCATGGTCGGCGCCACGGAGGTCATCGTCGGCAACGCGCCCATGGAGCTCTCCGGCGTCGCCGGCGGTCTCCAGCAGGCCGCGATGCAGATCGGCGGCAGCCTGGGTACGGCCGTCCTGGGCGCCGTCATGGCCTCCAAGGTCGACAGCGACCTCGCCGGCAACTGGACCTCCGCGGGCCTGCCGCCGCTCACCGCGGCCCAGGAGGCCCAGGCCTCCGAGGCGGTCCAGGTCGGCGTGCCACCGGTGGCCCCCGGCACGCCGGACGCCATCGCCGCGAAGATCACGGACGTGGCGCACGACACGTTCATCTCGGGCATGAGCCTGGCGTCCCTGGTCGCCGCGGGCGTGGCGGTCGTCGCGGTCTTCGTCGCCTTCCTCACCAAGCGGGGCGAGAACGCGGAGGCGGGCGCGGGCGCGGCGCACATCTGACGCCACGCAAGCGAACGGAGGGATCCGCGGCCGGAGTTCCCCTATCAGGGTGACTTCGCTAAAGATCCCTCCCACCCGGCACGCGCCGCAGGTCAGATTGGGTCAAGCCCTCCGTACGGCATGTTCCTCGGGCAAGTTGGTACGACGAGGAGGGCGACCTGGGCGGCGGCGCGCTGCCGGAGGGGGACAGCGCGCCGACGGCCCGGAACTACCGCAGGATTAGCGCCCGCACGCGGGGTACTCGACCCGACGAACCCAACCGACCGGAAGGTTCTGGGAGTTGAGTTGACGATGGCGGGCTTCGGACACCGAACGCGCAGGTACCCCCGCTCACGTGGCCGGACGTGGTCACGGACCGGGCCGGATCGCGCGACGCTGGGGATCATCGGAGCCATCTGCGCGATCGCCGGTTTCTTCGTACTGGGCATCATCCTCGGCCCGGTGGCGATCGCCTGCGGCTGGCTTGCCATGAACCGCACCTGGTCAGGAGCCCGCCCGCTCCCCGCGCTGGTGGCCGTGGTGCTGGGCGCGATAGACACGCTGATGGCCGTCATCTGGCTGGCGGGGACGACGACACCGGGCAACGGTCTGTTCTGAGGTGCAGGGGCCGGCCGAGAACCGGCTGACGCACCTACTTGTCCCCCACTCTCTCCCCCGACAGCGCGGCGACCTCGGCTCGCAACGCCCGGACTTCCTCCGTGAGCGCCCGTATCGCCTCCGTCTGCCGCCGCTCCTCCACGTCGTCCATCTCGAACCGGGCGATGAACCACGCGGCGATGTTCGCGGTCACCACACCCAACAGGGCGATCCCGGACAACATCAGCCCCACCGCGAGCATGCGCCCCACGCCCGTGGTCGGCGCATGATCGCCGTACCCCACGGTCGTCATGGTCGTAAAGGACCACCACACCGCGTCACCCAGCGTCTTGATGTTCCCGTCCGGTGAGTCCCGCTCCACCGACAGCACGGCCAGCGACCCGAACATCAGCAGCCCGACCACCGACCCGGCGACATAGGTCGTGAGCCGCACCTGCGAGGCCATCCGGGCTCGCTGCCCGACGAGCAGCAGCGTGGCCACGAGCCGCAGCAGCCGCAGCGGCTGGACCAGCGGCAGCACGACCGCGCAGAGGTCCATCCAGTGGCTCCGTACGAACTGCACCCGCCGCTCGGCGAGAGCGAGCCGTACGACGTAGTCCAGCGCGAACGCGCCCCACACCACCCACTCCACCGCGAGACACGCGGACACCGCCTCACGGCTCGCCTCCGGCTCGACGATCGGCACGGCATAGGCCACGGCGAACACCAGGGCCAGCGCGAACAGGGGCCGCTGGGTACGCCGTTCCCAACGGACTTGCGCGAGCGGTTGCTTCATGTCCGCATCGTAGGAAATGTGAAGGGGTGGTGTAGTCCGCAGGTCACCCACGGGCACACCACCCCTTCGAGGCGTTGACGCCGCCGACGTTACGCGTCGCCGCCCGCGGCACCCGGATCCGCCGCCGACACATCGAGCAGCTGGTAACGGTCGATCGCCTGCTTCAGCACCGACCGGTCCACCTTGCCCTCCTTCGCCAGCTCGGTCAGCACCCCGACGACCACCGACTGCGCGTCGATGTGGAAGAACCGGCGCGCCGCACCGCGCGTGTCCGCGAACCCGAACCCGTCCGCACCCAGCGACTGGTACGTCCCCGGCACCCACCGGGCGATCTGGTCCGGCACCGACCGCATCCAGTCCGAGACGGCCACGAACGGCCCCTCGGCCCCGCTGAGCTTGCGCGTCACATACGGCACCCGCTGCTCCTCCTCCGGGTGCAGCAGGTTGTGCTCCTCGCACTCCACGGCCTCGCGCCGCAGCTCGTTCCAGGAGGTCGCCGACCAGACGTCGGCCTTGACGTTCCACTCCTCGGCGAGGATCTTCTGCGCCTCGATCGCCCAGGGGACGGCCACACCGGACGCGATGATCTGCGCGGGGATCGACCCCGCCGTGCCCTCGCTGAAGCGGTGGACGCCCTTGAGGATGCCCTCGACGTCGACGTTCTCCGGCTCGGCCGGGTGCTGGATCGGCTCGTTGTAGACGGTGAGGTAGTAGAAGACGTCCTCGCCGTGCGGGTGCTCGGCGTCGCCGCCGTACATCCGCCGCAGACCGTCCTTGACGATGTGCGCGATCTCGAACCCGAACGCCGGGTCGTACGACACACAGCCCGGGTTGGTCGAGGCGAGCAGCTGCGAGTGGCCGTCGGCGTGCTGCAGGCCCTCACCGGTCAGCGTGGTACGGCCGGCGGTCGCGCCCAGCACGAAACCGCGCGCCAGCTGGTCCGACATCTGCCAGAACTGGTCGCCGGTGCGCTGGAAACCGAACATCGAGTAGAAGACGTAGACCGGGATCAGCGGCTCGCCGTGCGTGGCGTACGCCGAACCCGCCGCGATCAGCGAGGCCGTGCAGCCCGCCTCCGAGATGCCGTCGTGCAGCATCTGGCCCTGCGGCGACTCCTTGTAGGCGAGCAGCAGGTCGCGGTCGACCGCCTCGTACTGCTGGCCGAGCGGGTTGTAGATCTTCGCGCTCGGGAAGAACGAGTCCATGCCGAACGTGCGGTACTCGTCCGGCGCGATCAGTACGAACCGCCTGCCGATCTCCTTGTCCCGCATGAGGTCCTTGAGCAGCCGTACGAACGCCATGGTGGTGGCGATCGACTGCTGGCCCGAGCCCTTCTTCACGGTCGCGTACGTCTTGTCGTCCGGCAGCGCCAGCGGCTTGGAGCGCACCACACGCGTCGGGACGTAACCGCCGAGCCCCTGGCGGCGGTCGTGCATGTACTGGATCTCCTCGGAGTCCCGCCCGGGGTGGTAGTACGGCGGGAGCCCGCCGTCCAGGTCCTTGTCGGCGATCGGCAGGTGCAGACGGTCGCGGAAGCGCTTGAGGTCGTCGACCGTCAGCTTCTTCATCTGGTGCGTGGCGTTGCGGCCCTCGAAGTTGGGACCGAGCGTCCAGCCCTTGATCGTCTTGGCGAGGATCACCGTCGGCTGGCCCTTGTGCGCGCGGGCCGCCGCGTACGCCGCGAAGATCTTCTTGTGGTCGTGACCGCCACGGCCCAGGTGCAGGATCTGGTCGTCGGTCATGCCCTCGACCATCGCGCGCAGGCGCTGGTCGTCGCCGAAGAAGTGGTCCCGGATGTAGCCGCCGGTCTCGGTGGCGTACGTCTGGAACTGGCCGTCCGGCGTGGTGTTCATCTTGTTGACGAGGATGCCGTCCCGGTCCTGCGCGAGCAGCGGGTCCCAGGTGCGGTCCCAGATCAGCTTGATGACGTTCCAGCCGGCGCCCCGGAAGATCGACTCCAGCTCCTGGATGACCTTGCCGTTGCCGCGCACCGGGCCGTCGAGACGCTGCAGGTTGCAGTTGACGACGAAGGTGAGGTTGTCCAGGCCCTCGCGGGCGGCGATGGACAGCTGGCCGAGCGACTCCGGCTCGTCCATCTCGCCGTCGCCCAGGAACGCCCACACATGCGACTTGGAGGTGTCGGCGATGCCGCGCGCCTCCATGTAGCGGTTCATCCGCGCCTGGTAGATCGCGCCGATCGGGCCGAGGCCCATCGACACGGTCGGGAACTCCCAGAAGCCCGGCATCAGCCGCGGGTGCGGGTAGCTGGACAGCCCGTACGGCGCCTTCGACTTCTCCTGGCGGAACGCGTCCAGGTTCTGCTCGCTCAGGCGGTCCAGCAGGAACGCGCGCGCGTAGATGCCCGGAGAGGCGTGGCCCTGGAAGAAGACCTGGTCGCCGCCGTCGCCCTCGTCCTTGCCGCGGAAGAAGTGGTTGAAGCCCACGTCGTAGAGCGAGGCGGAGGAGGCGAAGGTCGCGATGTGGCCGCCGACGCCGATGCCGGGGCGCTGGGCCCTGGACACCATGACCGCGGCGTTCCACCGGGTCGCGTTGAGGATCTTGCGCTCGATCTCCTCGTTGCCCGGGAAGAACGGCTCGTCCTTGGTGGCGATCGTGTTGACGTAGTCCGTGCTGCGCATCTCGGGCACGGCGACGCGCTTCTCGCGGGCCCGCTCGATCAGCCGCAGCATCAGATAGCGGGCCCGCTCCCGGCCGCGCTCGTCCACAGCGGCGTCGAGGGAGTCGAGCCACTCCTGGGTTTCCTCGGGATCGAAGTCAGGAACCTGACTCGGAAGGCCGCCAATGATGATCGGGTTTCGATCGGATCCGGAAGCCACGCTGTTCCTTACCTGTCAGAGGGCCGTGTTTCTGGGTGTCTGCACCGCTCCCCATCGTGTACCTCGGGGCGCCAAACGTCATCTCTACTGCGAGGTAACCGGGTCCTGGTAACGGCGGAGTACCCGTCGATGGTTCCCAAACGCCCAAAGGGGGCGGATTGGCGTGCGGTACGTCACCTTGGGACGATGATGGTGTGCCTGGAGTTGCGGTGACACGTTCACGATCGTCACCGTTTCGGCGGTCTGAACGGCCGGGTACTTGCGCGATCCGTCCCGCCCGTGTGGACTACGGCCAATGCTTCGCGCACGCGCGTGGCTGAGTTATTTCCCAAGACATGATCAGGAGGCAACCCGTGAGCGCGACCGCGGACCACGCGGAGGAGCGGACCCTTGCCGAGAGGCTGGGGTTCCAGCCCGAGCAGGTGGTCCAGGAGATCGGCTACGACGACGACGTAGACCAGGAACTCCGCGAGGCCATTGAGTCAGTCACCGGCACAGAGCTCGTGGACGAGGACTACGACGACGTTGCCGATGCCGCGGTGCTGTGGTTCCGCGACGAGGACGGCGACCTGACGGATGCGCTGGTGGACGCCACCACGTACATCGAAGAGGGCGGCGCGATCCTGCTGCTGACGCCGAAGACCGGCCGTGACGGCTACGTTGAGCCCAGCGACATCTCTGAAGCCGCGACCACGGCGGGGCTGTCGGCGTCCAAGAGCGTCAGCGTCGGCAAGGACTGGAGCGGCAGCCGGCTGGTGACGCCCAAGGCCGCGAAGACCAAGAAGTAGAACCGGTGGCGGTGCCGGGCCGGGCTGAAAAGCCCGGCCCGGCCTCCTGCACGGGCCTCGGTGGTCGCTGCATAGGGTGGGTTCCACCCGAACAGCCCCCACCGAAGGGACATCCACGACGATGGCGATCCAGGTCGGCGACAAGGCCCCCGACTTCGAGCTCAAGGACAACCACGGCGCCACCGTGAAGCTCTCCGACTTCCGTGGCTCCAAGAACGTCGTCCTGCTCTTCTACCCCTTCGCCTTCACCGGTGTGTGCACCGGTGAGCTGTGCGAGGTGCGCGACAACCTGCCGCAATTCTCCGACCGCGACACCCAGGTGCTCGCCGTCTCCAACGACTCCATCCACACTCTGCGCGTCTTCGCCGAGCAGGAGGGCCTGGAGTACCCGCTGCTCAGCGACTTCTGGCCGCACGGCGAGGTCAGCCGCGCCTACGGCGTCTTCGCCGAGGACAAGGGCTGCGCGGTGCGCGGCACCTTCGTCATCGACAAGGAGGGCGTCGTGCGCTGGACGGTCGTCAACGCGCTGCCGGACGCCCGTGACCTCAGCGAGTACGTCAAGGCACTCGACACTCTCTGATCCCGGCACCCCGCTGATCCCGACACCCTGTGATTCTTCGGTATCAAGGCCTGCGGGGTACGGGAACCCGTCACTAGGATCGAGTCGTTGATCCCATATCAAACGCACGGCGGGGCTCCCCGCCCCTGGAAACCAATGGAGGACTCGTGGGAGTCAGCCTCAGCAAGGGCGGCAACGTATCACTGAGCAAGGAGGCTCCGGGCCTCACTGCGGTCATCGTCGGTCTGGGGTGGGACGTCCGCACCACGACCGGCACCGACTTCGACCTGGACGCCAGCGCGCTGCTGCTGAACCCGGAGGGCAAGGTCGGCAGCGACGCGAACTTCGTCTTCTTCAACAACCTCAAGAGCGCCGACGGCTCCGTCGAGCACACCGGCGACAACCTCACCGGTGAGGGCGAGGGCGACGACGAGCAGATCAAGGTCAACCTCGCGGGCGTCCCGGCGGACGTCGAGAAGATCGTCTTCCCGGTCTCGATCTACGACGCCGAGAACCGCCAGCAGTCCTTCGGCCAGGTGCGCAACGCGTTCATCCGCGTCGTCAACCAGGCCGGCGGCGCCGAGATCGCGCGCTACGACCTCAGCGAGGACGCGTCCACCGAGACCGCGATGGTCTTCGGCGAGCTGTACCGGCACGGTGCGGAGTGGAAGTTCCGCGCCATCGGCCAGGGCTACGCCTCGGGCCTGCGCGGCATCGCGCAGGACTTCGGTGTGAACGTCTGAGGTCACCCTCCGAGAGGTGACCGTCCAGGACACCACTGGCTGAGTCCGGCGCCGCATTCGTTTGGGTGCGGCGCCGGATGCGCAGGACAACCAAAAAGCATCACGCGGGGAGGACCAGCAACATGGGCGTCACGCTCGCCAAGGGAGGAAATGTCTCCCTGTCCAAGGCCGCACCGAACCTCACTCAGGTGATGATCGGGCTCGGCTGGGACGCGCGCTCCACCACCGGAGCCCCCTTCGACCTCGACGCCAGCGCCCTGATGTGCACCGGCGGACGGGTCATGGGCGATGAGTGGTTCGTCTTCTACAACCAGCTCAAGAGTCCGGACGGCTCGGTGGAGCACACCGGGGACAACCTCACCGGCGAGGGTGACGGCGACGACGAGTCGCTCCTGATCGACCTCTCCAAGGTGCCGGCCCAGTGCGACAAGATCGTCTTCCCGGTCTCCATCCACATGGCCGACGAGCGCGGCCAGACCTTCGGCCAGGTCAGCAACGCCTTCATCCGCGTCGTGAACCAGGCCGACGGCCAGGAGCTCGCCCGCTACGACCTGAGCGAGGACGCCTCCACCGAGACCGCCATGATCTTCGGCGAGGTGTACCGCCACCAGGGAGAGTGGAAGTTCCGGGCGGTGGGACAGGGGTACGCGTCGGGCCTGCGCGGCATCGCGCTGGACTTCGGGGTCAACGTCTCATAACGCGATATGAGCAAAAGTCGGGGCCCCGTGGGACCGGGAGTGGGGCCGACTAGACTTCGGGTTCAAAAGTTCGTAAAGCCGAGTGCGGCGCTCGGGAGCCCCGTACACACAGGATTGGGTAGCCAGTGGTTCTGAAAACCTTCGGCTGGTCGTTCGCGGTCACCGCGCTCGGCCTGGTTGCAGCGGTCCTCTTCGGGGGGTGGACCGCCCTCGGCATCGTGGCGATCCTCTCCGTCCTCGAGATCTCGCTGTCGTTCGACAACGCGGTGGTCAACGCCGGAATCCTGAAGAAGATGAATGCCTTCTGGCAGAAGATCTTCCTCACCATCGGCATCCTGATCGCCGTCTTCGGTATGCGACTGGTCTTCCCCGTGGTGATCGTCGCGATCAGCGCGTCGCTCGGGCCGATCGAGGCGGTCGACCTCGCGCTCAACGACAAGGACCTTTACCAGGAACTCGTCACCGACGCCCACCCGGCGATCGCCGCGTTCGGTGGCATGTTCCTGCTGATGATCTTCCTCGACTTCATCTTCGAGGACCGGGACATCAAGTGGCTCGGCTGGCTGGAGCGCCCGCTTGCCAAGCTCGGCAAGGTCGACATGCTGTCGGTCTGCATCGCGCTGGTCGTTCTGCTGATCTCGGCGCTGACCTTCGCGGCCAACGCCCACCAGCACGGCGGCGCGCACGCCGACAAGGCGGAGACGGTTCTGCTCTCCGGTATCGCGGGCCTGATCACGTACATGATCGTGGGCGGCCTCTCCGGCTACTTCGAGGACAAGCTCGAAGAAGAGGAGGAACGCGAGCACGAGGCGGAGGAAGCGGCCGTGCGCGCCGGCAAGCCCCGCACGGCGGTCGCGCTGGCCGGCAAGGCCGCGTTCTTCATGTTCCTCTACCTGGAGGTCCTGGACGCCTCCTTCTCCTTCGACGGCGTGATCGGCGCCTTCGCCATCACCAACGACATCGTCCTGATGGCGCTGGGTCTCGGTATCGGCGCGATGTACGTCCGTTCGCTGACCGTGTACCTGGTGCGCCAGGGCACCCTCGACGACTACGTCTACCTGGAGCACGGCGCGCACTACGCGATCGGCGCGCTGGCCGTGCTCCTCATGGTCACCATCCAGTACCAGATCCCCGAGATCGTCACGGGCCTGATCGGCGTCGCCCTGATCGGCTGGTCCTTCTGGTCCTCGGTGCGCCGCAACCGTGCGCTGGCGGCAGCGGAGGGAAAAGCGGAGACCTCGGACGAGAAGACTGAGGTCTCGTCCGGGGTGTGACACCCCTGCGGGTGAGGAACGCTCTGAGCGGGGCGGCCGGGCCTCCGGCCGCCCCGTCGGCTTTTCCAAGTGAACGCAGGTTGTTCGTGGGACTTTCGTGGGACGTGGGGGCGGAATGGGCTTCTTGGACGGACTCTGGCGTGGCCGGGCGGCCGAGTTCGACTCGGGCAGCGCGTCGTCGAACTCGATCGAGCTGACGAAGCGGCACGACCGGGTTTCGCTCACCAAGCAAGGCGCTGCCACCGGGCATCTGCGGATCAACCTGACGTGGCGGATGCGGACGTCCGACATCGGGGGCTCGCAGCGGCAGAGTCTGCTGCGGCATCCCTTCAAGGCGCTCAGGCCGCCGGAGGTGCTCGGGCACAGCCAGAGCATGGTCAACGTCGACCTCGACCTCGGGGCGCTGTACGAGCTGACCGACGGCACGAAGGGGGTCGTCCAGCCGCTGGGCGGGTTCCTCGGGGACGTCAACGCGCCGCCGTATGTGAAGCTCAGCGGGGACGACCGGTTCGGGTCGGCGTCCGGGGAGACGATCTACGTCAACCTCGATCACCGGGAGAACATCAAGCGGCTGCTGGTCTTTGTGTACATCTATGACCAGACGCCCGCGTTCGACCGTACGCATGCGATCGTCACGCTGTACCCGAGCAATGGGCCCCGGATCGAGATAGGCCTCGATGAGCGGCATCCGCAGGCGCGGTCCTGTGCGGTGGTGATGATCGAGAACGTGAAGGGGGAGATCTGGGTTCGGCGTGAGGTGAAGTTCGTCTACGGGTTTCAGGCCGAGCTGGATCGGTTGTTCGGGTGGGGGCTGCAATGGGGCCGGGGGTACAAGACGAAGGCGGAGAAGTAGTCGCCCAGGGCCCGCGCCCCCGGCGGGGCGCTTCCGTCACCGTCCGATGAACTGTGGCCCTTGGGGAGGCAGGCTGAACTCCGAGGTCGGTGCGGCCGTCACCGGGGGCGGGTAGCCGTAGCCCGACTGGGGGCTGGTCTGCTGCGGGTAGCCGTAGGCCGGCTGGGTCGGCGGGGGCTGCTGGGGGTAGCCGTAGGACGGCTGGGACGGGACGGCCGTCGTCGGCTGCTCCGGCGGCAGCGGCTGGGAGATCTCCGGCGCGGGGGCCGGGGCGGGCTCCTCCATCGCCTCCGACTCGTCCACCGAGATGCCGAAGTCCGTGGCCAGGCCCTTGAGGCCGTCCGAGTAGCCCTCGCCGAGCGCGCGGAACTTCCAGCCCTCGCCGCGGCGGTACAGCTCGCCGCAGATCAGGGCGGTCTCCGCGCCCGTCTCCGGCTTGACGTCGAAGTACGCCAGCGGATCGCCCTCGGCGGCCGCCGCGTCGTACAGCAGGATGCGCAGGTCCCGTACGCGGTCGAAGGCGACGCCGTCCGCCGAAGCGACCAGCAGAATCTGACCGACGCCGGCCTCGACACCGGCCAGATCTGTCTGGATCGTGTCGGTGAGGCCCTCGGCGAGTCGCTTCTTGCCGAGGCGCCAGACCTGCCCGGAGGGGTGCCGGGGCTGGTTGTAGAAGACGAAGTCCTCGTCGGAGCGCACACGCCCGTCGGGGCCGAGGAGGAGTGCCGAGGCGTCGACATCCGGGACCCCCTGCCCGGGCGTCCAGCGCAGCACGGCGCGTACCGTCGTGACTTCGAGCGGGACGTTCGACCCCTTCAACATCGCGTGCGTCATGCGGTCATCCTGCCCTCTCCGTCCTGGTCACGACAACGCGGGGGTACACGGGCCGTGTGTGCTCGTGTTTGTCCGCGTTACCAGAAATTCATGCCCTGCGGGAACCCCTGACATGGGTATCTACGTACTATTACCGGCCACCTGTGAACAGGTCACGGGGGCCAATGAGACGCCACGGGGGAGCTCTATGCGTCATTTCGGGCACATCGCCCCGGAGGTGCGGCAGCGCCTCTTCCACCAGGAGCCGTGCGAGTTCTCCGCGGACTCCTCGGCACGGCTGCTCTCCGCGGCCCTGGGCGCCACGCTCTACAGTCCGGCCACGCGGCCGCGGCTCGCCGAGGACATCGTCAAGCAGACCGGGCGCGGCGTGGTCTCGATGGTGCTGTGCCTGGAGGACTCGATCGGCGACGAGGACGTGGCGGAGGGCGAGGAGAACCTCGTCCGGCAGTTCACCGACCTCGCGGAGCGGGAGAGTGCGCAAGGGAAGAGCGCGGCGGATCTGCCGCTGCTCTTCATCCGGGTCCGTGCGCCCGAGCAGATCCCCGATCTCGTACGGCGGCTCGGTCCCGCCGTCCGGCTGCTGTCCGGATTCGTACTGCCGAAGTTCACCGAAGAGCCCGGCATGCCCTTCCTCGAGGCCCTCGCGAGCGCCGAGGCGCAGAGCGGGCGGCGGCTCTTCGCCATGCCGGTGCTGGAGTCGCCCGAGCTGATGTACCGGGAGTCGCGCGTGGAGACCCTGGAGGGCATCCTGCGCGCGGTCGACAAGTACCGGGACCGGGTGCTGGCGCTGCGGCTCGGGGTGACCGACTTCTGCTCGTCGTACGGGCTGCGCCGGGCCCCGGACATGACCGCGTACGACGTCCAGATCGTAGCCTCCGTGATCGCCGACGTGGTGAACATGCTGGGCAGAGCCGACGGCACCGGCTTCACGGTGACCGGGCCGGTGTGGGAGTACTTCCGGGTGCAGGAACGTATGTTCAAGCCGCAGCTGCGCCGCAGCCCCTTCCTGGAGGGCCAGGCCGAGGAGCTGCGCGAGGCCCTGATCGAGCACGCCATGGACGGCCTGCTGCGCGAGATCACGCTGGACCACGCCAACGGCCTCCTCGGCAAGACCTGCATCCACCCCTCCCACGTGCTGCCGGTGCACGCGCTGTCCGTGGTCAGTCACGAGGAGTTCAGCGACGCCAAGGACATCCTGCGGCCCGAACGCGGCGGCGGGGGTGTACTCAGGTCGCAGTACACCAACAAGATGAATGAGGTGAAGCCGCATCGCGCCTGGGCCGAGCGGACCATGCTGCGGGCCGAGGTGTTCGGTGTGGCCAACGAGGACATCGGCTTCGTGGAGCTGCTTGCCGCCGGTATCCCGGCCTGACCGGGCCGACCGGCTTCTCCATCCAGCCGACCGGCTTCTATATCCAAGGGACGCATGAACAACGCAGTGAACAACGGGGTCTGGTCCGGGAGCTGGGTCGCCGAGCGGCTCGGAGTCCAGCTCGAGGGCGACGACGAGCTCACTCAGATGCTGGGGCTCGCCCTGCGCCGCAACCCCAAGCGGGCGCATCTGCTCGTCTCCCACGTGCTCGGCAAGCACGTACCGCAGTCGCCGTCCGTGGTGTACGGGGCCGGCTTCGCCCTCGGCCGCCGAGTACGGGATCTTCTGGGCGCCGACGAGGCCGCCAGGGCGGTCGTCCTCGGCTACGCGGAGACGGCGACGGGGCTCGGTCACTCCGTCGCCGACGGCATCGGCCTCGCCCCCTACCTGCACTCCACCCGCCGCCCGGTCGCCGGGGTCGCCCGGGCGGGCGGCTTCGAGGAGTCCCACTCGCACGCCACGTCCCATCTGCTGCTCCCGGAGGACCCGGCCCTGCTGGTCGGCGACGGGCCGCTGGTCCTGGTCGACGACGAGTTCTCGACGGGGAACACGGTGCTGAACACCGTGCGCGATCTTCATCAGCGGTATCCGCGGCGGCGGTACGTGGTGGTTGCTCTGGTCGACATGCGGTCGGCGGAGGATGCCGGGCGGCTGGAGGAGTTCGCGCGGGAGATCGGCGCGCGGGTGGATCTGGTGGCGGCGGCTTCGGGGACCGTACGGCTGCCGGAAGGGGTGCTGGAGAAGGGGCAGGAGTTGGTGGCGCGGTACGAGGCGGAGAGCTCCGCGGGTAGTGCCGCGATGGGTGGTCGGTCGTCCGCGGGTCCGTCGGGGCTGGTCGCGCAGTTCCCCGCGCCCCTTGAGGGCGTTGTCGGGGCCGCCTGCCAGGAGTCGACGCCCACTTCCGCGCGGAGCCTTGAAGCCGACGGCCCGACCACCCCCCCAGGGGCGCGGGGCTGTGCTGAATCTGCGGCTACCGCCGCGTGGGCGCGACCAGCCCCCGCCGGCCCGCACCCGGCAGACGAGCGCACCCACCCCCACCCCACCCGCATAGACCTGTGCTGGCCCCCCGGCCTCCCCGACGGCGGCCGCCACGGGTTCACGCCGGCGCAGCGCACCCGCCTCGAAGGCGCCCTCCCGGCCATGGCCGCCCGCCTCGCAGAGGCACTGCCCGCCGACGCCCGGCGCGTGCACGTACTCGGGTTCGAGGAGCTGATGTACGCGCCGCTGCGGCTCGCCCGTGAGCTGGAGCAGGTCGCTGAGGGCGTGGAGGTGCGGTACTCGACCACGACCCGCTCACCCGTCCTCGCCGTCGACGACCCCGGTTACGCGATACGCACCCGCCTCGTCTTCCCGGCCCACGACGACCCCGCCGACGGCCCCGGCGAGCGCTACGCCTACAACGTCGCGGGCGCCGGCTTCGACGCCGTCATAGCCGTCGTCGACTCGGTGGCCGACACCCCCGAACTGCACGCGCCCGAGGGACTGTTGGCGCAGCTGGCCGCCCACACCCCGCACGTCCTGCTCGCGGTGGTGCCGTCGTACGTCCCCGGCCCCCTGGCCATTCCCGAAAGGCACCCGATGCTGCCCGAGCCCCTCCGCGGCCCCGCCTTCTCCTCGTACGCCCCCGAGGAGGTCGGCTGGCTGCTGCAGGACCTCTCGGACGTGACGCTGGAGGCGCCGACCGAGGAAAGGGAAGAGGCGATTCAGAGCGGGGGCGCCCACTACGCCGAGTCGCTGCCCGTGGAGTACCAGCCCAGCGAGCAGTACCAGGCGCTGTTCCACACGGCCCTGGAGGAGTCGGCGGCGCGGCTGGCGCAGGCGGCCGGAGCGGTCACCGAGATCGTGCTGGCGGAGCGTTCACCGCGGCCGGTGCTCGTCTCGCTCGCCCGCGCCGGCACCCCCGTGGGCGTACTCATGCGCCGCTGGGCGCAGTTCCGGCACGGCCTCGAACTGCCGCACTACGCCGTCTCGATCGTGCGCGGCCGCGGCATCGACGCCAACGCGCTGCGCTGGCTGGCCGCGCACCACGACCCGCGTGACGTCGTCTTCGTCGACGGCTGGACCGGCAAGGGCGCCATCACCCGTGAACTGACGGCGGCGATACGGGAGTTCGAGGCGTCCGACGGCATCACCGGCTTCGACCCGGAGATCGCCGTACTGGCCGACCCGGGCTCCTGCGTGCGGACGTACGGCACCCGCGACGACTATCTCATCCCGTCCGCGTGCCTCAACTCGACCGTCTCCGGCCTGATTTCGCGTACCGTCCTGCGCGCCGACCTGGTCGGCCCGCACGACTACCACGGCGCGAAGTTCTACCGCGAACTCGCCGGCGCCGACGTCTCCGTGGCCTTCCTGGACGCCGTCTCCGCCCGCTTCCCGGAGGTCGTGGACGCCGTCGACGCGACGGTCAAGGAGCTGCTCTCCGGCGACCGCGCGCCGACCTGGGAGGGCTGGGCGGCCGTCGAGCGCATCAGCGAGGAGTACGGCATCCACGACGTGAACCTCGTCAAGCCGGGCGTCGGCGAGACCACGCGGGTGCTGCTGCGCCGGGTGCCCTGGAAGATCCTGGCGCGGGCCGGAGCCGGCGCCGACCTGGACCACGTACGTCTGCTGGCCGAACAGAGAGGGGTACCGGTGGAAGAGGTGGCCGAACTGCCGTACACCTGCGTGGGGTTGATCCACCCCAAGTACACGCGGGGCGCGACGGGTGCCGACGGCAAGGCGGTGAACCTCTGATGCCGGTGCTGGTGGCGAGCGACCTCGACCGTACGCTCATCTACTCCGCGGCGGCCCTCGCGCTGACCATGCCGGACGCGCGGGCGCCGAGGCTGCTGTGCGTGGAGGTGCACGAGAGCAAGCCGCTGTCGTACATGACCGAGACGTCGGCCCAGCTGCTGACCGACCTCGGCGACGCGGCGGTCTTCGTGCCGACGACGACCCGGACCCGCAAGCAGTACCAGCGCATCAACCTGCCGGGCCCCCCGCCGAAGTACGCGATCTGCGCCAACGGCGGCCATCTGCTGGTCGACGGCGTCTCCGACCCCGACTGGAACGTGCACGTCATGGCCCGTCTGGCCGAGCAGTGCGCGCCGCTCGCGGAGGTGCAGGACCACCTGATGGCGTCGGCGTCCCCCGCGTGGGTGCGCAAGCACCGGATCGCCGAGGACCTCTTCGCCTACCTGGTCGTCGAGCGTGAGCTGCTGCCCGAGGAGTGGGTGAAGGAGCTCGCGGTGTGGGCGGAGAACCGGGGCTGGACGGTGTCCTTGCAGGGCCGCAAGATCTACGCGGTGCCGAAGCCGCTGACCAAGAGCGCCGCCATGCACGAGGTCGCCCGGCGCACGGGTGCGGAGCTGACGCTGGCGGCCGGTGACTCCCTCCTGGACGCCGATCTTCTCCTCGCCGCCGACCGGGGCTGGCGCCCGGGCCACGGCGAACTGGCCGACACCGACTTCACCGCCCCGGCGATCAGTGCGTTGCCGGAGCGGGGGGTGCTGGCGGGGGAGCGGATCCTGCGGGAGTTCTTGAAGGCAACCCGCACGACAGCGCCCTAAGGGGCGCGCAGCGCCTCAAGGGGGCGCGGGGCTGTGTCGTATGCGGCTCCGCCGCGTGGGCGCGACAAGCCCCCACGCACCCGCAGAGAGCAACGCACGCACTACCTAGCGGCAACACCCTCCACCACAACACCCGCCTCCGCCCGACTTCGGCGCGGGGGCGGGAGCCGAGGCGGTGCCGCCGACGGCCACCGTCGACAGAAGCTTCACGGTGTCGTCATGCCCGGCCGGGCAGCTCGCCGGGGCGGACGACTGCGCCATCGGACGGCTCAGTTCAAACGTGTCGCCGCAGCTGCGGCAGCGGTACTCATAGCGAGGCATGCGCACAGGTTAGCCCGGTCAGTGACCGCCGCCGCGCTCCTCGCGGATCCGCGCGACCACCCCGGCCACCGCCTGCCGCACCGCCCCCGTCTCGGTCAGGAAGTGCCAGTAGTCCGGGTGGCGGCCCTCCAGCGTGCCGATCGCCCGCTCCAGCCGGGCGACGGAGTCGTCCAGCGGACGCGCGTGCCGCGGATCGGGCGTGTTGCGGCCCGCCATGGCCAGCCGCTGGGCGTCCCGGATCGCGAAGCGGGTCCGGTCGATCTCCTGCTGCGGGTCCTTCTGCACGGCGTTCAGCCGGCGCAGCCGGTCACCGGCCGCGGACACCGACTCGTCGGTGGAGTTCAGCAGCGCCCGGACCGTCGACAGCAGCGCGGTGGCGTCCGGCCAGCGCTGCTCGTCGCGCGCGGCCTGCGCCTCCTTCAGCTTCAGCTCGGCCTGCCGTACGTTCTCCCCGGCCCGGTCCGGCACGCTCTGCAGGTCCTGCCAGCAGGCCGCCGTGAACCGCCGCCGCAACTCGCTCAGCACCGGCTCGACCTGCCCGGCACGGGTGGTCAGCGCCTGCGCGCGCGTCCGCAGCGACACGAGCCGGTGATCGATCTCGGCGGCCTTCTCCGGCAGCCGCTCGGCCTCCACCCGGACCGCTTCCGCCTCCCGCGCGACCCGCTCGGCACGCTCCAGCGTCTGCGGGACGCCATGCTGTCCGGCGCCCTGGTTCAGCTTGGTCAGCTCCGGGGCGAGGGCCGCGAGCCGGGCGGCGAGATCGTCCGCCCTCAGCCCCGATCCCCGTACGGCATCCAGCGCGTTCGAGGCGGCGAGCAGGCCCTGCCGGGCGCGCTCGACCGAGGGGGCGAGCCGGGCCAGCTGGGTCTCGGCCTTGCCGAGCAGCGGCCCGAGCCCGTCCGCGAACCGGTCCAGCTCCTGCTTGACGCGCCCCAGCTCGTCCTTGGCCTGCGTCAGCTCCGTACGGGCGCGGGCGGCGGCCGAGGCCTCCAGGTCGTCGCGGTCGAGGTCGTGGGCGTCGACGGCCTGGATGTACTGGTGACTGGCCTCGTCGATACGCCGCCCGAGCGCCTCGAAGTCGGTGAGCGCCCGGCGGGCGGCGGGCGAGTCGTCGACGGCCGCGATCGTCTCGATCGAGATCCGCAGATCCCGCTGAGCGGTGTCCAGCTCGTAGAACGCGGCCGCCGCCGCGTCCTTCGCGGCCTGCGCCTCGGCCCGCTGACTCTCCGCCCGCCCACCGAACCAGCGCCGCGTACCACCACCGGCGAAGGCGGCCGGCAGGGCGAGAACGGCGACAAGGGGGAAGGCGCAGACCAGGGTGAGGGTGTCGCGCAGAGCGCGGCGCGAGCCGCGCGGAACCTGACGTACGGGCTGCGGGACGCCCCGCGCGGGATGTCCATGCGCGCCCGGCGCTGACGGCGAGTTCGGCTGCGGAGGTGTCGCCGTCACATCCCTCTCCCGTGCTGTCATTCACCCTGCCCGGTTCATTCTCCCACCGGTTTAGGACGAACACACGGGCCGGTTAGTTCGCGGTTCGCACCGTGACTTTTCCATCGCCGCTACGGGCGGAGACCACATGGGAGCTGGCGTCGTCCCGGGGCACGGACACATCCACCGAGCCGTCACCGGTCTCGGTCGACACGCGGTACGTCGCCCGGGGCAGCTCGATCGTCACCGAGCCGTCGCCGCTGCGGGTCTCCACCAGGTCCGGCACGGTGCCGAGTTCGAGCCGCACCGAGCCGTCCCCGGTCCGCGCCCTCACCTGGCGCGAGGAGACGTCGGAGACGTGCATGGAGCCGTCGCCGGTCTTCAGGTCCAGCGGACCGCTGGAGTCGGTGACCCGCACGGACCCGTCCCCCGTACGAATGCTCAACGCATCCTGGAACCCGCGCGCCCGCACGCTCCCGTCCCCGTCCTCGACCTTCACGGTGACCCCGCGCGGCACCTCGATCCGGTGCTTGGCCGAGCAGTTGGCGATCATGCCCGAGCACTTCTCCCGCAGCACCAGCCGGTCGTCCTCCATCGCCCAGGTCACCTTGGGATCCGAGCCGATCGCGACCGACCCCTGGAACCACCGCGTGACCTCGACCGTGCCGGCCTTGTTCCCGTCGGCGGCGACGATCTCCAACGCCGAGTCGTCGGAGTCGATGGTCAGGGTCTTCCCCTCCAGCGCGAAGGACCGGTGCTCGGGATCCTTGTCATCCCCGGCGGAGGCCCCGCATGCGGTGACCCCGGCAAGGAGCACCACGGCGGCCCCGGCGACGGCGGCGGCGCGGGCGGGAACGGTACGGGCCATGACGATCTCCCCCTGAGACTCTCCTGGGACCGGGCTTCGCGGCCCAGGATTACGACGGTGCTTCGACCGTACGGACCCCGAGCCCGCCGCGGGATCCGGGCCGCTCCCGGATCCGTGGTGGGGATAACCCCAGGTTGTCCCCGGACTTCCCGGACAGTCCGCGATACGGGTTTGCGGGACATGGCCCCTGGCAAGGTAGGCTGTCGACTCGTTCTCGGGTGCGTAGCTCAGGGGTAGAGCGCCTGCCTTACAAGCAGGATGTCGGCGGTTCGAAACCGTCCGCGCCCACAGCGACAGAGGGCCCCCGCCGTTCGCGGCCGGGGCCCTCTGCGTTTCAGTTCTCTTCCTCTCAGTTCTCTTCCTCCGCCGGCGTCTCGTGGGCGTGCTTCAGCTTTGTGCGGGCGTCCACACGTTCCGGCCCGGTGAGGTCCGACCAGAAGCGGTGGCCGCTGACGAACACCGCGAGCTCGTGCTCGCGGTGTCGGAGCTTCTCGACCTCGGCCTGCTCGTCCTCCGTCCAGCCGGGGGAGGCGGGGCGCTCGACCTTGCGCCAGCCGTTGTCGTCGCTGAACGCGTCCAGGGGTACGACCGACCACGGGAGCCGCTTCAGCAGGGCCGACAGCTCGGCCCGGACCTGATGCAGCTCCTCCTGGCCGGCGAGGAGGTCACTCGGAAAGTCATAGGGCGTAGCCACGGCCCAATGCTACGCCTGTTCGATTTTGGGTTGCGAGTTTCTTCGGGTGGTTCATGCGAACGAGTGTGTGAGTCGATGATCGGTAGGCCGGGCCGTCGCGAGCTTCGGCTAGTGGCCGGCGCTCCTCAACTCCTGTACCAGGCGGGTCGCTACCGGTGCGGGCACCCCATGTCGCTCCGCCGCGCGCAGCAACGCGCCGCCGATGGCGTCCAGTTCGAGGGGGCGGCCTGTCTCGGCGTCGCGTTGCATCGAGGACTTGGTGGCGGGTGGGAAGGCGTCGTAGCGGGCGAGGGCCTGGGCCGGGTCGGCGGGGCCGCCGCAGGCGCGGCTGACGGCTGCCGTTTCCTCGACGAGGGACGTCAACTCCTCGCGGTGGAGCGTGCGTACGTCGCCGAGGGGGAGGGCGTGGCGGGTGGTGAGCAGGGCGAACGGGGCCAGGAAGGACATCTTCGCCCAGAGCGTCGCCGTCTCGTCGTCGAGGACGCGGGTGGTGGGGCCGGCCGCGTCGAGGGCCTGGGCGAGGGCGTCGAGGCGGCCGCGGGGGACCGGGTCGCCGGTGAGGTCGATCTCGGCGAAGGGGCTGGCGTGCTCGATCGTCCCCGGGGCGACGCGAGTCGACTCGGCGCGGATGACGGCCGGCGCGACGCGGTCGGGGCGGTAGCGGGTGCGGAGGGTCTGCGGGTGTTCCACGCCGTTCAGGAAGGGGACGATCAGGGCGTCGCCCAGCGCGGTGGGCGGGACGCGGGTCAGGGCCGCGTCGAGGGCGGTGGCCTTGACCGCGATCAGGCAGGCGTCGACCGGTTCACGGAGCTCGGTGTCCGTCTCGACGTCGGCCGTGAAGTCCCCGAACAGGCCGCTGCGGACGTGGATTCCGGTCGTACGCAGGGTCTTGGCCGTGTCGTCGCCGGCCAGGCAGATCACCCGGTGGCCGGCCCTGGACAGCAGCGCGGCGAGCAGGCCGCCTATGCCGCCCGGGCCCAGTACCGCCACGGTGAGTCGATCGTTCGCCGTCATGCGAGTCCTCTCGTCGGTCGGCCCCGGTGTGGTGGCCGCCTCGACGTGATCATGGCAGACAGACCCCTCCCGGGGGGAGACTGTCAGGCATGTGCCGCAGCATCAAGACGCTTCGTCCGCCCGCGTTGCCCGAAGAGGCGACGGAGGAAGAGATCCGGGCCGCCGCCCTGCAGTACGTGCGCAAGGTCTCCGGGTTCCGGGCTCCCGCCGCCCACAACCGGGAAGTCTTCGACCGTGCCGTCGATCTGATCGCGGAGGCCACGGCCGACCTGCTCGACGGGCTGGAGGTGCGGGGCGCCGCACCGGCGCGCAAGGCCGGGTAGCACCCGGGACGCGTGCCGGACGGGACGGGTAGCGCCGGGACGGGCGCGCCGCGCAGGACAGGTGGCGGAGCCCGCGGGTGGCTGCGCCGGTTTCCGGCGCATCATGTACGTCGCCCCCTGTCCCCGCCGCGAACAGTGCTGTGACCGATACTCCCGTTGCCAGCCAGGCGGTAGGCGGCCGGGGTGACGGCACCGGGCGGGAGCGGTGCGGGGCGGGACAGGTGCCGGGCGGGAGCGGTGCCGGGCAGGACAGGTGGCGGAGCCCGCGGGTGGCTGCGCCGGTTTCCGGCGCATCATGTACGTCGCCCCCTGTCCCCGCCGCGAACAGTGCTGTGACCGACACCCCCGTTGCCAGCCACGCGGTAGGCGGCCGGGTGACGGCGCTGGGCGGGACGGGTGGCGGAGGTCGCGGGTGGCTGCGCCGGTTTCCGGCGCATCATGTACGTCGCCCCCTGTCCCCGCCGCGAACAGTGCTGTGACCGACACCCCCGTTGCCAGCCACGCGGTAGGCGGCCGGGTGACGGCGCTGGGCGGGACGGGTGGCGGAGGTCGCGGGTGGCTACGCCGGTTTCCGGCGCATCACGTACGTCGCGCCTGCCCCCGCCGCGAACAGTGCTGCGACCGATACTCCCGTTGCCAGCCAGGTCGCGCCCAGCCATTGGGCGCCGAAATAGCCGAGGGCCACGCTGTAGGTGGCCCAGGTGATGCCTGCCAGGGCGGACCAGGGGAGGAAGTCGCGCGGGCTGCGGTGTGTGGCGCCGGCGCCCAGGGAGACCACCGAGCGGCCGGCGGGGGCGAAGCGGGCCAGGACCACCAGGGCGCCGCCGCCCCGGGCCAGGGCCGTGCCGAGACGTTCCTGCGCCGACGTCAGGCGGCGGGAGCGGGCGATGGCGCGGTCCAGTCGGGCGCCGCCGCGCCAGGCGAGACGGTAGGCGACGAGGTCGCCCAGGACGGAGGCCGTCGCGGCGCAGAGCGTCAGGGCCAGGATGTCCGGGACGTCGCCGGGGACCTGACCGGTCGCGGCTCCCGAGCCCGCGGCCGCCGCCGTCGCCGCCGTGATCACCAGAACGCCGCTGGGCAGGACCGGGACGAACACGTCCAACAGGACTGACAGTGCGACCACTACGTAGATCCATGGGCTCGCTGTCAGCAAACCCACGTCCCCGAGACCCTCGAACACCGCAACTCCCCGTTTACCCCCGTGGCCAGACCGTGCCGCGACGTCGTGGGGGAGCGGCAGGGGCGGCCTATGACAGCCATACAGCGTACGCCGGGGGCGTGACAGGAGATTCATCGGGGGCTCGTGTGTTCGGCACAGCATGTTCACTCGGCTGCCCTGCCCCACGGGGCAAAGGGAACGGCGCCCGCACCCGCGTGAGCCGCGCGGATACGGGCGCCGTCGTCCGGGCCGGGGCCGGGGCCCGAGCCGTCAGGCCGCCACCGGTGTCTGGTCGGCCGCCGTCCTGCTCTGCGCCCCGGAACGCTTGGCGAACAGCCGGTCCAGGCCGAACGCGCCGGAGCCGGTGAAGATCAGCAGGAACATGGCCCAGCAGTACATGGCGGCGCCTTCGCCGCTGTTCTCGATGGGCCACAGGGCCTGGGGCTGGTGGACCTTGAAGTACGCGTACGCCATGGCGCCGGAGGAGATGAAGGCCGCGGCGCGGGTGCCGAGGCCGAGCAGGACCAGGCTGCCGCCGACGAGTTCGATCACGGCGGCGTACCAGGCGGGCCAGGTGCCGGCTTCGGCGGTCTGGCCTCCGAAGGTACCGAAGAGCGAGTTGGCGCCGTGGCAGGCGAAGAGCAGGCCGACGACTATGCGGAACAGGCCGATGGCGTAAGGCTGGGCGCTGTTAAGGCGTCCGGTCATGGGGGGACTCCCTCGGTCTGACGTCTACCGGTCCCTGGGGAGGAGCGGTGTGGGGACGGATACTGATCGGTAGCCCCACGTTAGGTAGCCCTAATCAATACTTGCAAGTTCAACATTCGGCCAACACTCCGCCTCGGAATCCTCATCCGCCCCGGAAGTAACCGCACGTAGCGCCGCCCTCGCCACCGCATCCGCGTCCGAAAGCGTGACCGAATCCACACCTGGCCGCGCCCCGGCCGCCGTCACCCAGTGCACACCCTCCGTGGGCACGCCGAACGCGAACCGCCTCGCGTGCGCCTGACCCCGACGGTCGATCAGACGGTACGGCCGCTGTGTCACGTCCAGCCCGCCCGTTTCGTAGCCGTCGACGAGGTGCGGTCGGCACTGTCCGGTCTTCAGCAGCCGGGCCAGCAGGTCGTCGGCGGTGCGGCGCAGGTCGGGTTCCGGCAGACGGGCCTCGACGAGGGTCGTCGCCCGGACCATCGAGCCCGGCACCTCGGGCGAGTGCGCCACCCAGGCCCCGTCCTCCTCCCGCACCTCCAGCCGGGGCCCGAGCACCTCCACCACGCCCGCCTCCATCAGGGCCATCAGCTCCTCCACGCGGCGCCGGGGCGGGCCGATGGACAGGAAAGCGTTGAGCGGGGTGTACCAGCGGTCCAGGTGGTCCCGGCGCGAGGTGCCGGTGAGGCCGCCGTGGTCGACGATCAGCCGCAGCTCGTTGCGCAGGTCGCGCAGCACGTCGAGGGCCGACTTCAGCGGGCCCTGCACATTGCCCCGGGCGGCCTGTGCGGCGTCCTCGCGCAGATACGCCAGCAGCCACTCGCGCCACCGCACGGGATCCGCGACGTCGGACCCCGTGTAGGGGCGGGAGACCCGGTCCCAGCTCCAGCGCTCGCGCTCCGGGATCCCGAACTCCTCCAGCAGGAGCGCCTCCTGGGGGTCGCGGTGGGCGACGGCGAGGAAGCGGCCGACGAACTCCGGCCGCCGTGTCCCCGGTATCAGCGCCGTGTAGTACACCGTCTCCACCTCCTTCGCCACCAACGGCCATATCTCCGCGAGGAAGTCCGGCGCCTCGCCCGAGTCCGCGCGCTTGCGGAAGCCGGCGATCACCTCGGGCGTCAGGACGAGCGGGAGATGGCGGCCGTACGGCCCCTTCGCGTTGTCGCCGCGCGCCTGGTACGGGATGCCGCGGCGCGAACCGGCGTACAGACGCGGCTCGTTGCCGGACGGGACGTAGCGCAGGCCGCCCCGGCCGTCCTCGACGCGGACGAAGCGGCCGCCGCGGCCGGTGGTCAACAGGGCCATGTGGTCGAAGAAGTTGAGACCCAGGCCGCGCAACAGCACCGGTTCGCCGGGGGATACGGGGGAGAGGTCGACGTCGGCCGGGTTGGCGGGCGCCACATAGCGCAGGCCGTGGCGTTCGGCGTACGCGGCGAGGTGGCGCTGGGGCGCGTCGGCGGCCGTCGGCAGATGTCCCTGTGCCAGGACCACGGCGGA
Source organism: Streptomyces sp. T12 (assembly GCF_028736035.1). NCBI lineage: Bacteria > Bacillati > Actinomycetota > Actinomycetes > Kitasatosporales > Streptomycetaceae > Streptomyces > Streptomyces sp. T12. The sequence continues at coordinate 3,000,663 of NZ_CP117866.1, read as the reverse complement.
CAGGCCGGGCAGGGTGCGGCCGTCGTCGAGGGTGAGGAACTGGTGGCCGTCGGGCGCGTCGTCGAGCCGTACCGCACGGGCCGCGTACGTCTGGACGCGTATCGCCGGGGGCGCCTCGCGCACGACCTTCGCGAACACCCACTCCAGGTACCGGCCGTAGTGCGCGCGGGTCGGGTACTCGTCCGGGCCCAGCGCGCCGGCCGCCCAGTCGTAGAGGCTGGGGCCGGGCCGGACCGGGCCCGAGCAGTCCACGCTGTCGTCGGTGAACAGCGTGACCTGCGAGGACACCGTGTTCATCAGCAGCTCGGGCGACTGCGCGGTCCGCCACACGCGCCCGGGGCCGGGCGGGGCAGGGTCGATCACATGGACCGTGAGGTGTGTGCCGGGCGGGAGGAGTTCGGGAGCCGAGGCGCACAGGCGTTCCAGGACGCTGGTGCCGCGGGGGCCGGCGCCGACCAGGGCGACGGAGACCGTGGGGGAGTCCGCGGGGGAGTCCGGGGTCGGTGCGGAGGTTGGTGCAGACAAAAGGGTGACTCCCGGGCGTGGGGGGCGCAGTGGAGCGATCCGCCGGATGGAAGCGGACGGTCCGGCTCATCATGCCGTCGGGAGCGGGGCGAACCGAGCCCCGGGGTGAGCGAGTGTGGGATGCATCACGAGCATCACCTGACACAGCGGTGACAAGCAGGCGGAAGAGCCCGATTACGGGGCGAGTTCGGACTCCGCCACCGTCCGCAACCGCGCCCCCGCAGCCTCCGCAGCCCCCGCGCCCCCACCGGCACTCCCACCCGCCCCCGCACCCCGCCCCGCCCGTGCCTGCTCCAGCCGCAGCCGTGCCGAACGACCGCGCAGCGTCAGCGTCATGAGCTGGTTGCCGAACCAGGGCCCGCCCGTCCGGCGCCAGTCGATCGGCGGCCGTGGACAGCCCCCGTGTCCCGCGAACCACCGGCCGAGCACCCGGGCCGCCCCGCTCCAGCCGAAGCGGAAGCCGAGCCGGATCGCCAGGTGGATGGCGTTGTGGACGGGCGAGCAGGTCAGCTGGAAGACGCGGGCGTCCGGCCCCTTCCCCGCCGGCCAGGTCGGCTCGGCCACGTACGCGTGATGCACATCCCCCGACAGCACACACACCGTCGCCGGCGCCCCCGCCCCCGACCCGGCCTCGGCGATCAGCTCCGCCAGCGCGTCGAAGGACGACGGGAACGCCGCCCAGTGCTCCAGATCCGCCCGCCGCCGCAGATCCTCCCCGAACCGCGCCCAGCGCTCCCCGCGCTCGCCCCGGCACAGGGCCGCGTTCCACGCCTCGGCGTCGTGCACCAGATGCGGCAGCAGCCAGGGCAGGGAGGTGCCGATGAGGAGGTGGTCGTAGGAACCCCTCCCGTCGAGCGCCTGCTCGCGCAGCCACCGCGCCTCGCCCGGGTCGAGCATGGAGCGCGCGTCCTCGTCGAGCACCCGGGCCGCCCGCGTGTCCACCATCAGCAGCCGTACGCGGCCGAAGTCGCGCCGGTAGCTCCAGCGGACGGAGGACGGTTCGACGTCCGCCTCGCAGACGAAGGAGCGCAACAGGTCGGTGCCGTCGGGGGTTTCGCGTACGGCGGCGTAGAGCGGGTCGGCGGCCAGCTCGTCCGGCGACAGATTTCCGAGGTGCTGGTGCACCCAGTACGACATCAGCCCGCTCAGCAGCCGCTCCCGCCACCACGGGGTGGCCCGCATGTCGGCGAGCCAGGCGGCGGAGGTGTTCCAGTCGTCGATGACGTCGTGGTCGTCGAAGATCATGCAGCTGGGCACGGTGGAGAGCAGCCAGCGCACCTCGGGGTCGAGCCAGGACTCGTAGTAGAGGTGGGTGTACTCCTCGTAGTCCGCGACCTCGTCGCCCGGCGGCTCGCTCAGATCGCGGCGGGCGGCCAGCCACCGCCTGGTCGCCTTGGAGGTCTCGTCGGCGTACACCTGGTCGCCCAGCAGCACCAGTACGTCCGGCCGTTCGCCGTCGGGGTCGGCCGCGAGCCGGGCGGCCAGCGTGTCCAGGGCGTCCGGGCCGACCGGGTCCTTCTCACCGGCCGGCGGCGCGGCCCAGCGGCAGGAGCCGAAGGCGAGGCGGACGGGGTCGCCGATGGGGGCACCTCCCGCTCGAGCGAAGTCGAGAGTGGGGGAGGGGGTGCGGATGACGGAGTCCGGGAACGGGGAGCCGGGCAGCGGCCACACGCGCGTGCCGTCGAGGAGGACCTCGTACGGCGTCGTCGTCCCCGGGGTGAGGCCGGTCACCGGCACCAGGGCGTAGTGATGACCCGCGATCTGAAAGGTGCGCGCCTCGCCGCCGGAGCCGTCCGCGCCGCGCACCTCGGCGGCGCAGGGACGGCTCGCCTCGACCCAGACGGTCGCGGACGAGCCGTCGGCGTACCTCAGCAGTGGTCCCAGGCGCAGTTCGGCCACCTCATCGCCCTCCTCCGTCGCCCCGTACGGTACGGAACGACGGAGTTGAGCGGGGAGGTTCCGGGATCACAGTTTGCTGAACTCGGTCAGCAGCTCGCGAGGTAGTTCGTCAGCGCGCTCTTCTCGGCCGAGTCGACCGAGAGGTCGTAGTAGTACTTCACCTGGACCCAGGCGCGCACGTAGGTGCAGCGGTACGAGCTGACCGACGGCATCCAGGTGGCCGGGTCCTGGTCGCCCTTGGCCTGGTTGACGTTGTCGGTGACGGCGATCAGCTGCGGGCGGGTCAGGTCGTTGGCGAAGGCCTGGCGCCGGGAGGTGGTCCAGCCGGAGGCGCCGGAGTCCCAGGCCTCGGCCAGCGGGACGAGGTGGTCGATGTCGAGGTCGGAGGCGGCGGTCCAGGTGGCGCCGTCGTAGACGGAGTACCAGCTGCCGCTGGTGGCGGCGCAGGAGGAGTCCTGGACGACGTTCGTGCCGTCGCGCTTGAGGACGACCTCGCGGGTGTTGCAGGTGCCGGACTGGGTGATCCAGTGCGGGAAGAGGTCGCGGTCGTAGCCGGTGCGGTCCTCGGTGGCCACGGTGAGCGAGGCGAGGTAGGTGCGGGCGGTGGAGGCGCTGACGGGGGTGGGGAGCGCGGCGGAGGCGGTCGGGCCGTTGAAAAGCCCGACGGAGGCTATGACACCGGTCAGCGCCGCGAGTATGCTGACGCGTCGACGCGCGTAGAACTTCGACATTGCGAACTCCCTTGGGGGGTGGGGGTGTTGGCGAGCGAGCGATCGAATGCTCGCCACGCCGTGTTGCCGGGAGGTGTGCGTCCGGTTAGAAGTTAGTGACACGTACATGACATAACAAGGTTTATGGCGAAACGATCTCGTATCATGGTGTGCGCAGAAGGGGAGTAGCTCTTCGCCGGACCGTCGACATACTGCTCAGCTCGCCTGAGCCGGCGCCCGGAGGCGGACCTCGTTCATGAGGTCGGCCAGCGAGACCTTCGGCAAGCAGTGCACGCCCGTGTCGTACGGCACGGGCGATGAGTGTGCTGCCGTGCCGAGGTGTCGTAGCGCGATGATCGCAGTGACAGTGCTCTCGGTGGGGCAGCCCCGACCGATTGAGGAACCTTGATCAGCTTCACCGTGACGGCGGTCGTCTTCGGCGTCGTCTTCCTCGCCGAACTGCCCGACAAGACCGCGCTGGCCGGGCTCGTCCTCGGTACGCGCTATCGCGCCTCCTACGTCTTCGCCGGTGTCGCCACCGCGTTCGCGGTGCATGTGGCGCTGGCCGTGGCGGCCGGCAGCGTACTGACGCTGTTGCCGCAGCAGATCGTGCACGCGCTGACGGGTGTGCTGTTCCTGGGCGGCGCGGCGGTGCTGCTCATGAAGGGGGACGAGGACGAGGAGGAGGTCCGCAAGCCGGAGAACCAGTCCTTCTGGAAGGTGTCCGGGGCCGGGTTCATGCTCATCCTGGTCGCCGAGTTCGGGGATCTGACGCAGATCATGACGGCGAACCTCGCGGCGCGTTACGACGATCCGCTGTCGGTCGGGCTCGGTGCGGTGCTGGCGCTGTGGGCCGTGGCGGGGATCGGGATCGTCGGGGGGAAGGCGCTGATGCGTCGGGTACCGCTGCGGCTGATCACCAAGGTGGCGGCGCTGGTGATGCTGGGGCTCGGGGTGTGGAGCCTGTGGGAGGCGATCGCCGGGTGAGGTGGGGGTGGCCGGGGTGGTTGGGGTGGTCGGGGTGGCCGGGGTGTCCGGGGTGGCTGCGGGGGAGCGGCTGAGCCGGGGCTGAGCTGAACTGTTGGTGAACGGTTTCTGGAGGCGGTAGCGGGATCGGGCCTCGGTTTTGTACCGTTGGGGAACAAAGTGGCTCCCGCCCGTTTTCCCTGACCGGCGGGCGGGGCCACCTTGTCCCTCCCGGGGGCCACCGCTGTACCCCCGGTGCCCCTCGCCCTGGAGCTGCTGATGCCGGCCACCACCGTGCCCGCCACGCCCACTGTGCTCACCGCCCGTGCCCTCCTGCTCGACATGGACGGAACCCTCGTCAACTCCGACGCCGTCGTGGAACGGATCTGGCGTCGCTGGGCCGAGCGGCACGGGCTGGACGGGGACGAGGTGATGAAGGTCGTGCACGGGCGGCAGGGGTACGCCTCGATGGCGCTGTTGCTGCCCGACCGGCCGATGGAGCAGAACCACGCGGACAACGCGCGCATGCTCGCCGAGGAGACGGCGGATGTGGCGGGCGTGGTGCCGATTCCGGGGGCGCCGGAGTTTCTGGCCTCGCTGCGGGGGTTGCCGCATGCGCTCGTGACGTCGGCCGACGTTGCGCTGTCCACGGCGCGGATGGCTGCGGCCGGGCTGGAGCTGCCGGAGGTGCGGGTGACCGCGGAGTCGGTGGGCGCGAGCAAGCCCGACCCGGAGGGGTTCCTGAAGGGGGCTGCCGAGCTGGGGGTCGCGCCGGCGGACTGCGTCGTCTTCGAGGACTCGGCTGCCGGGATCGAGGCGGGGCGCTCCGCGGGGATGCGGGTGGTGGGGGTCGGGCCGCGGGCCGGGCTTCATGGGCCGGATGTGGTCGTGGCCGACCTGCGGCAGGTACGGGTCGAGGCTGCGGCGGGTGGGGAGATCCGGCTGTACGTCGGCTAGTGCCCCGGGCGTCGTAGGTGTGGGGTGGTTCGCCTGAGAGCTCGGGGCTTCGCGTTCATCGGCGGCTGCGGGTCGCGTGTGGCCGGTCGCGCAGTTCCCCGCGCCCCTTGGGCCGCTGCACTGCAGCCAACCAAGGGGCGCGGGGAACTGCGCGAGCAACCGAACAGCGTCACGGTTCCGTCGTCTCCGACTCCAGCTTCTCCCTCGTCGCCAGGTCGTACACCCCGTATTCCTCCGGCTGGACTCCCCGTGCCCACTGGTACCTGCTGACCGCGTCCTCGACGCCCTCGTTGTAGTTGCCGTCGGCCTTCCTCGTGTAGAGGCCGAGTTGAGTCAGGCGGAGTTCCAGTTCCGTGACCTCGGGGCCCCGGTCGCCGCGGCTGAGGGTGGGGGGTTCGGGTGCCAGGGCGGCGGCGGATTCCTCCTGGGAGTCCGTGGCTTCGGCTGTCGGCGGCGCCGTCGTGGGTTCGGTCGAGCGTGATGGTGTCGGGGACATGCTCGACCTCGACGGGGAGGGTGAGGGGGACGCGCTCTGCGTGGGCGACGGGGGCGCGGGCGGCGGTGCCGGTCGTGTCGACGTCAAGGTCGGTGCGGGCTCCTCGGAGGCCTCGCTCGTCGACGGGACCGGGACGCTCGCCCGTACGTCGTCCGGCAGTGCCGTGTCCCGTGACGGCGTCTCGTACGTGAACAGGCCGCTCGCCAAGCCGGCCGCCGCCAGCACGGCCACGAGCGCTCCGCCCACTCCCAGCAGGGCCGTACGCGTACGGCGGTGGCCGGCCCTCGCGCGCCGAGTCCTGTCCCTGTCGTCTTCCTCGTACACGGCCGTGTCCGGCTCGAACAGGCTCAGGTCCCGTGCGCTCGGTGTCGTCGCCGGTGGGGACAGGGGGGTGGGGAGCGTCGAGGTCGGATCGGTGGTGGGCGGGGCGGGCGTCGGTGCCGTCGGCGGTATCGCCCGTAAGGGCATCGTTTCGCCGTCGCCCTCCAGCTCCACGTACGGGCGTATCCGCAGGGGATCGAAGTCCTCCGCCGCGGCCGCCTCCGCCGTACGGGCATCGCGCAGGGCCTCTGACACGCGGGGCCCGCAGCCGCACGACGGGGTGTTGTCGGCCGCTCTCGGCGCACCGCACTGCGGGCAACGGTGGCCCTCAGGGCCATCCGGGCTGCCTGGCCTGGTCGGGCTGTCAGGGCTGTCCGGGCCGGCCGGGTCCTGCGGACCCTTCGCTCCCTCGGTTCCCCTCGGCTCTGTCACGCGTTCGTCCCCTCCCCTCGCGAACTCCCCAGGTTATGCAGACGTTCCTCACGCCACCTCCCCAACCCCCGGAAGGACCGCTTCCAAACGGACTCGACAGGCCATAACGGGGCACAGCGATCACGATGGGAGGGGTAACGACTCGCTCGGGAGGTCTTCATGGCCGGGGACGCGCACGGTATGACGGGAAATGTGCGTGACGCGCAGCCCCCGAAGCGGGGAGTCGAGGCGCACGAGAACGTGCCCGGCAACGTCCTCGTCTCCATCGGCGCACTGCTTCTCGGCATGCTCCTCGCCGCGCTCGACCAGACCATCGTGTCCACCGCGCTGCCGACCATCGTCAGCGACCTCGGCGGCATGGATCACCTGTCGTGGGTCGTGACCGCGTATCTGCTGGCGTCCACCGCCGCGACACCGCTGTGGGGCAAGCTCGGTGACCAGTACGGGCGCAAACGGCTCTTCCAGATCGCGATCGTGATCTTCCTCGTCGGTTCCGCGCTGTGCGGCATGGCGCAGGACATGGCTCAGCTCATCGCCTTCCGGGCCGTGCAGGGGCTCGGCGGAGGCGGGCTCATCGTGCTGTCCATGGCGATCGTCGGCGACATCGTCCCGCCTCGTGAACGTGGGCGGTATCAGGGGCTGTTCGGTGCCGTGTTCGGGGCCAGCAGTGTGCTGGGGCCGTTGCTCGGCGGGGTGTTCACCGAGCATCTGAGCTGGCGGTGGGTGTTCTACGTCAACCTTCCCGTCGGCATCGTCGCCCTGGCCGTCATCGCCACCGTCCTGCGCATTCCGCGCAGGTCGACGCGGCATGTCATCGACTACCTCGGTACGCTCCTCATCGCCTCCGTCGCCACCTGCCTGGTGCTGGTGGCCTCCCTCGGGGGCACGACGTGGGGCTGGGGGTCGGCGCAGACCGTCGGGCTCGTCGTCCTCGGGGTGGTGCTCTCCTTCGCTTTCGTCGCCGTGGAGCGCAGGGCTGCGGAACCCGTGCTGCCGCTCAAGCTGTTCCGCGTGCGGACCTTCACGCTCTCCGCGGTCATCAGCTTCATCGTCGGGTTCGCCATGTTCGGCGCGATGACCTATCTGCCGACGTTTCTCCAGGTCGTGCAGGGGGTCAGCCCGACCATGTCCGGTGTGCACATGCTGCCGATGGTCGTCGGCATGCTGCTGTCGTCCACCGGGTCCGGGCAGATCGTCAGCCGTACCGGGCGCTGGAAGGTGTTCCCGATCGCCGGGACCGGGGTCACGACGCTGGGTCTGCTGCTGCTCCATCAGCTCGACATGGACAGCTCCACCTGGGAGATGAGCGTCTACTTCTTCGTCTTCGGGCTGGGGCTCGGGCTGGTCATGCAGGTGCTGGTGCTGATCGTGCAGAACGCCGTCTCGTACGCGGATCTCGGCGTCGCCACCTCCGGGGCGACCTTCTTCCGGTCCATCGGGGCCTCGTTCGGCGTCGCCATCTTCGGCACGATCTTCGCCAATCGGCTCGATGACCAGCTGGTGGAGGCGTTCCGCGGAGCCCGGCTTCCGGCCGGTGTCTCGCTGGAAGGGCTCGAAGCGGACCCGCGCGACATCGCCCAGCTGCCGGCTGCGCTGCGGCCGGCCGCGCTGGAGGCGTATGCGACCTCGATCACCGACGTGTTCCTGTACGCCGCTCCTGTGGCGCTGGTGGGGTTCGTACTGGCCTGGCTGCTGCGTGAGGACAAGCTGCGGGGGTCCGTGACCGCCCCTGACGTGACCGAGACGCTGGCCAGCAACCCCGTCGAGCGGTCGTCGTACGACGAGGTGTGCCGGGCGTTGTCCGTGCTCGGTACGCGGGAGGGGCGGCGCGAGGTGTACCGGAAGATCACCGAGCGGGCCGGGTACGACCTGCTGCCCGCGGCCAGTTGGCTGCTGCTGCGGATCAAGAAGTACGGCTGGGTGGAGCCGGCGGTGCTCGCCGAGCGCAGCGCTGTGCCGCTGCCGGTGATTCTTGACGCCGCTCGGCAGGTGGAGGGGCGGCGGTTGGCTGTCCGTGAAGGGCTTGACCTTGTGCTGACGGACAGGGGGCGGGAGGTGGCCGAGCGGTTGGCTCGGGTGCGGGAGGAGTCGTTCGCCGAGTTGCTGGGGGACTGGTGGGGGCCGGATCGGCCTACCGATCTGGTCCAGTTGGTGAAGGAGCTGAATGAGGAGCTGTGCGGGTCGGATCGTGAGCAGCCGGGTGCCTCCGGCGGTTGAGCCGGGGTGCCTGCGGCGGCCTGTGCGGGTGCCTTCGGCGGTGGGGCGGGGGATGCCTGCGGCGGCCTGCGCGGGTGAGTGGGGGTGCGCGTTGCGCCTGCGGGTGCGTTGTGGGTCGGGGCCGTGCCGGGGGGTGTCCGTCCTCGGTCGGGCGGTTGCCGTACGTCAGTGGGGTGCCCTGTGTTGACGCCCGCTGCTGCGGGCGGACACCCCCCGGCACGTCCCCTTCCCGCCGTGCGCGGGTGCGGCGCCACGGGGGTGGCTAAGCGAGGTCCTTGCTGAACCAGTGCTCGGCGTAGATGTCGTCGTTGTGGGGGGCCGTCTCCTCGTAGCCGAGTCTGGTGTACAGGGTGCGGGCCTCCGTCAGGTCGTGGCGGGTGTCCAGGATCATGCGGGTGGCGCCGAGGGAGCGGGCCGTGGCCTCGGCGGCTCGTACGAGGGTCTGGCCGCCTCCCTTGCCGCGCATCGGCTCGTGGAGGAAGACCCGCTTCAGTTCGGCGGTGTCCGCGTCGAGGAGGCGTACGCCTGCTGAACCGGCCGGCTCGCCCGCGTAGCGGGCCACCAGCAACGTGCCTTTCGGCGGCTGGAGTTCGTCCCAAGCGTGCGCGGCGATCTCGCGTTCCAGCTCGGCCGGGTCGGTACGGCGTCCCTCGTGCAGGAGGTAGTAGCGGTCGCTGACCTCCGTGTAGTACGCCCGCCAGAGAGCGGTGGCGGTGGGGGAGTCGTGGGGTTCCGGGGCGACGGTCCAGGTCATGCGGGACATTGTCGGAGGGTGACTTAGTGGGCGCGCAAGCGAATTACACCCACTGCGGCGGCTGTTTGAGGGGCGCCTTCGGGGCAACCCGGCAGACATGTCCACAGGTGTGATCGTTCTGATCGTGATTGCGGCGGTCGTCGTCGTGCTCGGCGCGGCCGTCCTGGCCCTGCGTGCTCGGGGTATGCGGGGCAGTGAGGGGCTGAAGCGGCGCTTCGGGCCCGAATACGAGCGGGCCCTGGCCCGGCACGACGGGGACGCCGAGGCAGCCGAGCGTGAGCTCGCCCTGGGGGCACCTCCCGCTCGAGCGTAGTCGAGAGTGGGGGAGGGTGGAGCGCACGGCGGGCTGCGGGAGCGGGCGCTGGAGCCGGTCGAGCTCGAGCGGTTCGAGGCCCGCTGGACGGCGGCCCAGGAGCGTTTCGTCGACTCGCCGAAGGAGGCCGTCGACGAGGCGGACCGGCTGCTCGCGGACGTGGCGCGGGCACGGGGTTTCCCCGACGGCGCGCAGTACGAGGAGCAGCTGTCCGCCCTGTCCGTGCACCACGCGGACCATGTGCAGGGCTACCGGCACGTGCACCGCGTCGCCCATGCGCGCGTGGGCGGCGGACCGGAAGGCGGTGGGCCGGGTACGGAGGAGATGCGCGAGGCCATGATCGAGGCCCGGGGCCTGTTCGAGGACCTGACGGTCGAGCGCCACCGCAGGGTTTCCCGGGAGCCGCACGAGTCCCGGAGGGACACCGACGGCCACCGCGGCCATCTGCCGTGGACGTTCTCTGGACGTCACGCGAAGGGGAGTCGAGCGACATGACGGACGTGACGACCGGCAGGGGAACCGACTACGAGCCGGCGAAGAGCGGACCCACGCCGCTCCTCCCGCACGACGAGTCCGACAAGTTCGAGCTGCAGTTGCAGCACGCGGTCTCCGGGGTTCGTCGACGGTCCCCGGACCGCCGTTGAGGAGGCCGACCACGTCCTGGAAGAGCTCACCGGTCGCTTGACCGAGGCGGTGGCGCAGCGTCGCCGTACTCTGCGTGGGTCCTGGCAGTCCATGGAAGCGGCCGAGGACGAGCCCGGTTCGTCCACCGACACCGAGCAGCTTCGGCTTGCGCTGCGCGACTACCGCGAGCTGGCGGAACGGCTCCTACACGTCTGAGGCGTCCGCCCGCCGACCGCTCGCCGCCTCCCGGCGCTCCCGCCACTCGCGTACGACCTCTTCGACGTCGTACGGCTTGCGGCCCAGGGGCGGGCCGGGGGGCGGCTTCAGCAGCATGTCGCGGATCTTGACGTTCACGTCCGTGATGATCTTCCGGGCGAGCCGCTCCGTCGGCGCCGCGTACGCCGCCGTCAGCGCGTCCTCCGCCTCCTTGCGCAGGGCCAGCGCCGGGGGCAGGACCGACAGGCCCTCGCGGGCCATCTTGCGTTTGACCCACCACAGTTCGTCGTACGGGGATTCCAGATCGTTCGGCAGGGGTTTGCCCGCTCCGGGCAGTCTGTCGAAGTCGCCGCGCGCCTGCGCGTCGTGAATCTGCTTGTCGACCCAGGACTCGAACGGGACACCGGGGGGCTTTCGCTCGGTCATGAGTTCATTGTGCCGGACGCGGCGGTGCCGGGCGATTTATCATGCGGCGTCGTGGCCAAAACGGCCGCTGTACAAGGATGTTTCAGGAGGAACGCACGTGCTCGAACTCACCATGGCCGCCGTGTCCGCGGCGGACGAGGGTGCCACGGCCGGCATGCTCATGGCCGACGCGCCCAGCGAGCCGGGTGCCGTGCTGCGGGTGGGCCGGGACAAGACGGTGTGCCGGCTCTCGACGCCGGACGACTGGCTGTTCGTCTCGCGGGTCCACCTGGAGTTCCTGTGCGGCCCGGACGGCGGCTGGCAGGTGAGCTGGCTGCGCGGCTCGCAGCCCGACCCGTCCTCCGAAGTGCGGCTGACGGTGGGGCAGTACGCGCAGCCGATCGCCTACGGCGGGACAGTGCCGCTGCCCAGGGGCGGCAGCGGCGAGATCGTCATCCAGGACCGCACGGAGCCGCGCAGCGTCAACGTCGGCTTCTATCACGAGGCTTGAGCCCCGGGGCCTGTCGGGCAGGCCCTCGCCGCTTACGCCAGCACCCGCGCCAGGGCGAAGCCGTCGTAGCCCTTGCCGCCCACCGTCTGGATCGCCGTGCCGCTCAACCTCGGGTGGCTGCCGATCAGTTCGATGGCGGCGCGGGTGCCCCGGATGTCCGGCGCGGTGCTGTCCGCGTCGGCGACCCGGCCGCCGCGCACCACGTTGTCCACGATGATCAGGCTGCCGGTGCTCGTGAGCCTGAGGGCCCAGTCGACGTAGTGAGGGTTGTTGGCCTTGTCGGCGTCGATGAAGACCAGGTCGAAGGGGGCCGGGTTCTCGTCGGCCAGCTTGGGCAGCGACTCCAGGGCCGGCCCGACCCGCACCTCGACGATCCTGTCCAGGCCCGCCCGCGCGATGTTGCGGGTGGCGACCTCGGCGTTCTTGGCGCTGTACTCCAGCGAGATCAGGCGGCCGTCGGCGGGCAGGGCGCGGGCCAGCCAGATGGTGCTGTAGCCGCCGAGCGTGCCGATCTCCAGGATGTTGCGGGCGCCCTGGATCTGGGCCAGGAGATGGAGGAACTTGCCCAAGGGCGCGGTGACGTTGATGTGCGGGAGCTCGGCCGCGTCGCTGTCGCGCAGGGCTGCCTGGAGGGTGTCGTCCTCGGGGGAGAGGTGGGCGGAGAAGTACTCGTCGACGTCGTCCCAGAGCTGCGACTCGCTCATCGCCTTGCCTTTCGTATGGCTAGTTAGAAGCGGTAAGTAGAAGAGCTAACTAGATGTCCTAATGAACATAGTCGCGTGCCCCGTTCCCTGTCGGGGATTTTCCTCGTCGGGCGTTTCCGTTTCCCCGCCAGGGACTCCAGGATCGTGGATTCAGCCGATCGGCGCAGGCGCCGGTGCCTCCGGTCGCCGGGACCGTCGTACGGCGAACACCGCTGCCGTCGCCACGACCAGGGCGGGCCCGCCCGTCACCGTCAGCAGCCACGCCGGGACACCGGCCACCGTGCGCAGCCGGTCCTCGTAGATCACCTGCTGGAAGGTGTCGTCGGCCGCCCGGTGCAGCACGTGGTCGCCGGAGATCCGCTCGGGGTGCGGGAACTCCTGGCCGATCGCGGTCAGGAACGGGGTGCCGGCCGCCAGCTCGGCCAGCGGGCCGGACTTCGCCGTCACCCGGCCGGCGTAGGTGACGCGGGGGCGTTCGCCACCGATGCGGGACGCCGGTTCCATGCGGTGCGCGGCCAGGACGTACAGGCCCAGTGACTGCCGGGTCTCGGCGAGGCGGGACAGGCGCATCGGGTAGACCGGCTCATCGGCCCGGAAGGTGAGGTGCAGCGGGTCCAGGGTGCCGGTCAGCGGCTCGCCGGTGCTGTCGGGGGCCAGCTTCACGGCGACGTACTCCCACCGCTTTTGGACGTACGGCCGCAGGGCGCCGGCCAGGCGGGCCGGCAGGGCGAAGCCGTTGCTGTCCAGCCAGCCGCCGAGCGCGCCCGGGTCGGTGGCGGTCAGCCGGGCCACGTCGAAGGGGCCGAGCCGCTGCCGGCCGACCACGTTCACGGCAGGGGTACGTCCGGCGCCGAACCGGGGCCCGCGCGGGCCGCCGGCCGTGCCGTCGCCGGTCACCAGGGGCCAGTCACCGTCCTGGGGCCAGAAGTGGTACCGGTCGCGGTGCACGGGCGCGGTGACGTCGTGCAGTTCGTCGAAGAGGTCCGGGTCGCCGAGCCGGACCGTCGCCCGCCCCGGCACCGGCATGATCCACGCGACCCGCTCGGCGTCCCCACGGACGGTCAGCCGCATCACGACCTGCTCGCGCGTCCCGTCCCAGCGGACCACGGACTCCTCACGGCCGACCGTCACGCGTCGTGCGTCGGCGGGCACCATGGCCCCGCAGCCGCACGCCCAGGCGGGCGCCACGAGCTGTCCGAGCTGAAGGGCGAGCAGTGTCAGGACGAGGGTGAGAGCTCGGCTTCGGGCCCGCCTCCGTACCCCTCCCCGCAGTAAGCCGGCCATGGTGCGCAGCCCCTCCATCCCCGCAAGCCCCTCCACCGTGCTGACGCCAGGGCTTCAGACGGTACGGCGGATGATCCGGTTCCGGGGGCCGGTCCCGCCATGTGAACGATTCCGCGCCACCTCCGGCGATCCACGGGAGGCGACCGGACCGGCCCCCGACTATCGTCATCCCGGACAAAAGGAGAGCAAAGGGGAGCAAAGGAGAGCGGGCGTCAGGTGCAGACGGGGTTGCCTGCGTCTCTCCCCGGGGGCGGTGCGGGCCTCACCGGGTCCGTGACGATTCCTTACGCGCGGGACGTGTGGGACGACCGGGGCGGGAGGCCTACGAGGCGTGGCGAATGCGGATCACGGTGGGCGACCGGCGCAGGCACTTGGAGCCACGGCCGTCGGCACGGTTCAGGCACGCGTTCGCGTGGCGCGCCTCGGCCTGTGGCTGGTCGCCGCGATTCTCGGGGTACGGCAGGTGGCCGTCGTCCTCAGCACCCCGTCCGGGGAGCGGCTGACGGACCTGGAGACCTGGGTCGGCCCGGACGGCGTCCTGCATGTGAAGGGCTCGCTGTACGACTCGACGCAGTTCACCGGTACGCCGTTCGGCGGGCTCGTCCTCAAGCCGCTGACCCGCGCCGCCGAGCAGGCCCTCGGCTGGGGCTGGACCTTCGGCACCCTCCTGCTCGTCGCCGCCCTCGGCCTGGTCGCCGCGCGCGCCCTGCCGCAGCCGGTGAGCAGACGGACCTCGCTGCTCGCCGCGCCCGTCGCGATCAGCCTGCTCATGCTGTCGCTGCCGGTGCGCAACACCCTCTACCTCGGCCAGACCAGCATCATGCCGGTGCTGCTCGTCCTGCTCGGCTGCTTCGCCGTGCGCGGCGAACGCGCCGGCGGCGTGCTCATCGGCCTCGCGGCCGCGCTCCAGCCGACCCTGCTGCTGTTCACCCCGCTGCTGTGGTTCACCGGCCGCCGCCGGGCCGCGCTCTCCACGGGGGCCACGTTCGCCGCGAGCACCGTGCTCGGCTGGGCGGCGATGCCGCACGACTCGTACACCTACTGGGTTCACCACATGGGCGGCGTCGGTCTCGGCGGCCGCGCCGACGACCTCGCCAACCAGTCCCTGCACGGCGCGCTGCTGCGGCTGGGGCTGACCGGACCGCTGGAGATCGCCCTCTTCCTGCTCCTCGGCGCCGCCGTCGCCGTGCTCGCGCTGCGCCGCGCCGTGCGCTACGCCCACGACGGACAGCTCCTCCTCGCCGTCGCGATCACCGGCTGCGCGGCGATCGTCATGTCCCCCACCGCCTGGCAGCACCAGCTGCTGTGGGTGTTGCTCGCGGTCGTCGGCCAGGTCGGCAAGCGGGCCTCCGACCGGTACGTGTGGCCGGTCGCCGTCATCCTGATGATGACGCTGCCCGCGAAGACGATGGTGCCGGACAAGGTGATCTTCCACCCCCTGCGCGCCGACCTGATCCTCCTCGCCGCGCTCGCCACAGCCGCCGTCGTCCCGTTCCTGTCGCGCACGTCGCCGTACTGGCAGACGCCGATCCCGACGCGGTACGCCGACCCCGTCCCCTCCCGGTTCCGGCACATCCCGCTGGTGCAGTCCCTGCGCCGGGTGATCACCCGCCCGAACCTGCTCTTCGAGCTGTTGCTGATCCGGGTCACCTACTACGCGTACGCCCAGATCCGCCTCGCCGCGGCCGGCGGCTCCAACTCGGCGGGCCGGGTCACCGCCGAGGAGCACGGCGCGGAGATCCACTCCATCGAACGCGCCCTGCACATCGACATCGAGTACTGGGCCAACCACGCCGTGGTGAAGGTCGACTGGCTGCGCGCCTTCTTCGACTTCTACTACGAGTCGTTCCACTTCGGCGTCCCGCTCGCCATACTCGGCGTCCTCTACTGGCGCCGCCCGGTCGACTACCGCTGGGCCCGCTCCGCGATCGGCTTCGCCACCGTCTTCGCCCTGATCGGCTTCTGGCTCTACCCCCTCGCCCCGCCCCGCCTGATCCCCGGCCTCGGCATCATCGACACGGTCAACGGCCCGCAGGACTTCACCCAGCCCGACTACGGCACGCTCACCGACCTCACCAACCAGTACGCCGCGATGCCGTCCCTGCACTTCGGCTGGTCCCTGTGGTGCGGCCTCGTGATCCTCATCCTCGCCCCCAAGTGGTGGATGAAGCCCCTCGGCCTGCTGCACCCGCTCTTCACGGCCACCGCGATCGTCGTCACCGGCAACCACTGGGTGCTGGACGCGGTAGGCGGCGCGATGGCCGTCGGCGCGGGCTTCGGCATGACGTACCTCCTCCAGGGCCCGCGCGCGAGGACGGTGACGGCGCAGGCTGAGGCTGAGGCGGAGAAGCTCAGCAGCGACTCTCCGGCTTCGGTGAGGGACCGTACTCCGAGCTGAACGGTCTGGCCGGGGTATGGGTTCGCGGCGGGGGCGGTGCGCAAGGCGGACATCGACGCGGATGCTTGCGGTCGCCGGTGGATGGTGGAGGCGGTCGGCGGCGCCCGCGTGCCCGGGGCGGGACGGCGTGGGCGAAAGTGGTCAGCAGCGATTCCCCGGCTTCGGTGAGGGACCGTACTCCGAGCTGATCCGGTACTCGCCGGGGGCGGAGACCGTGAGGCGGGTGAACTCGTCCTGTTGGGTGAGGCAGCCGCCGCTGTCCGTGCGCAGCCAGGGGGAGTAGGCCACGCGCAGGGTCGTCGTCCCGGCCCGGGGCATGCGTACGACGATGTCGGCGCTGGACGTCGACACGACGCTCGCGGGGGCGGTCACCAGCGGGACCGCGTCCCGTACCCGGTACACCCGCCAGTGCTCGTCCTGCCACACCGGCTCCAGCCACGCCGGCCGATGGTCCCGTATGAGCTGTGCCTCGACCTTGGCGTACCCGTCGGGCCTGCCCAGCGGCAGGACGACGAAGCCGACGGCCCAGCGGTCCAGCCACGCCCGGTAGGTGGCGGGCGAGAAGGAGCCGTCGTAGAACAGGCGGGCGCGCTCCATGTCGAGCTGCCGGTTCCAGCCGCGGGCCATGTTGACGTGCGGGGCGAGCCCGCTGGCCTCGCGGTGGTTGCGGGCCGGGACGACCTCGACGCGGGTGCGGTCGGCGCCGAGGCGGTCGAGGGCGCGGACCACTCCGTGGGTCTCGGCGGCCCAGGCGGGCACCCGCGTGGAGACGTAGAGGTCGTCGGCGGTCCTCTTGCCGACCCAGGCGACCGAGAAGACGAGGGCCGCTATGAGGAGGTTTCTGCGGAGCTTGTGCAGGCCGGGGTGGCGCCTGTGGAGGCGGGGCAGGGCCAGCAGCGCGGCGAGGATCGCGGCCGGGGCGAACAGCTCCGCGAACCGCTCGACGTTCGTGCCGATCGGCGAGGCGACGAGATACGTCAGGACCGTCCCGGCCGCGTACACGGCACCGCTCCAGCGGGCGACGCGCCAGGTGCGGGGGGCCAGGACGGTGACGGCGAGGCCCAGGAAGAACGGCGGCCAGATGCGGCCCGCGAACATCAACTGCTCGCCCTTGAAAGGGAAGAGGAGGGTCGTCGCGCCGACGGTGACGGCGGGCGGGACGAGGAGGGCGAGGGCGCGGGCGTGTTCGCGGGTGGCGAGGAAGGCGGCGCCGACGACGGCGAGGAAGAGGCCCGCCACCGGGCTGGCCATGGTCGCGAGGGCGGCGTAGGCGGCGGCGAGGACGATCCGTCGCTCACGGGTGAGCAGGAGGCAGGCGGCGAGTCCGAAGGCGACGCCGAGGGCGAAGGTGGTGCGGCCGGAGGCCACGTTGCACCACAGGGCGAAGGCGGCGAGCAGGGCGGGGCCGAGGGGTCTTCGGACGCCGTCGGCGCGGGTGATGAGGACCGCCGCGAGCCAGGTGGCGACGAGGCCCGAGACGACGGTGACCGCGCGGACGCCCAGCGTGGCCATCAAGTACGGGGATATCAGGCTGTAGTTGGCGGTGTGCGTGCCGCCGTACCAGAAGAGGTTGTAGGCCGAGCCGCCGTGCCGATCCGCGAAGCCTGCCCAGGCGTACTGGGCCGCCAGGTCGCCGCCTCCGGTGGCGAGGAACGCCCACCAGAGCGCGTAGAGGGGGACGGTGGGGAGCGTGGCCAGCAGCGGGATCCGGTGCCGGCTCCACACCGTGCGCAGCAGCTGGTTCCGGGCAGGGGGCGCCGTCTGCGGGGCTGGGGCGCGGGTGAGTTGCTCGGCTTGGGCCACGTGAGCGAAGACGTGGAACGCGGGGGAAGCGTTCACTGGCGGGCGAAGACGGCCACGTCGCTGCCGAAGGCACAGACCAGGTCGCCCGTGTCGTCGAGGAGCACCGCCTGGGAGACGCCGGGGACCTGGAGCATGCCGACGGGCGTGCAGTTCGCCAGGTCCCAGATCCGGACCGTGTCGTCGAGGGAGCAGGTGACGGCGACCGGGCGGCCGTCCAACGTCCCGCACCGCACCGAGTGCGCGGCTCTGCCGTGTCCGGTCATCGGCCGGCCGAGCAGCCGGCCCGTGCCGAGGTCCCGCACCTGCACCGTGCCGTCCCGACCACAGGTCACCACCACGGGACGGTCGTCGACGGCGCCGCACGCGATGGCGAGGGCACTGTGCTCAATCTCCGTGATCGAGCGGCGAGTTGCCAGATCCCAGAACTGCGTCACCCCCTCACCCGAGGTGACCGCGATCAGGCGACCGGCCACGACGGTGGAGGCCATGGCCCGGCGCGCCCCTCGGTCGATGTGGAGGCACCGGTACAGGGGCCTTCCCGTTTCGAGGTCCCACACCCACAAGGTGTCGTCCTGCGCACTGCCGACGGCGACCGGGCGGCCGTCCAGGACGTGGCACGCCACCTGGGACACGGCTTCGCTATGGCCGGTGAGATATCCGGACGTGGCCTGGCGTTCCAGGTCCCAGACCCGCACCGAGCGGTCCAGGGAGGCGGTGACGGCGACCGGCCGACCGCGCAGCGTGGCGCACGCCACGGCTCGCACGTCATGCCGGTGTCCTTTCAGGGGATCACCGATGGGCCAGCAACTGCTCGGATCCCAGATCCGGACCGTCATGTCGTGGGAGGTGGTGACGAAGACCGGCCATCCTTCCAGCTCGCCGACGTCCACGGCGGTGATCCGCTGGGTGTGGCCGGCAACCGCGCGGCCGAGGGGCCGCGAGGCGGACAGGTCCCAGACGCGGACCACGTCGCGTGAACCACTCACCGCGACGTGTTGCCCGGCCAGCGACGTGCGCGCCAACGATGTGCCGGCGTTGCTCTCGCTGCTGAGGCTTTCGACCAGCCGGTGGGACTCCAGATCCCAGACGGCCAGGGCCCGGTCGTGTGAACAGGCGACGGCGACCGGACGGCGATCCAACCGTGTACAGACCAAGGCGTGCACTTGAGTGACGTGCGACTCGAACTCCGCCAGGCGCTCACCTGTCTCCGGATCCCAGATGTGCAACTTCCCGTCCTGCGCCCAGGCAACGACAACCGGGCGGCCGCCCAGTTCCGTACACGCCATCGCCCTGGCACGAACTCCCTCGGAGCCCCACAGCCCGCCCCGCTCCCGGCAGTTCGCCAGGTCCCACGCCCGCACCCCCGAGGTCGTGGAGCCCGTGACGGCGACCGGGCTGCCGTGCACCCTGGCGACCGTCAGCGCGCTCACCCGGCCGCCGGCATTCATCGGCTTGCCGACGGGGCTGCCCGTGGCCAGATCCCAGACGCGCAGTGTCTCCGCACCGGTGACGACGACCGGGCGGCGGTTCAGCGTGGTACAGGCCACCGAGTCCACCCTCTTGGTGTGGCCGGTCATGGGTCTGCCCACGGGTTCGCAGGCGGCGAGATCCCAGGCGCGGACGGTCGCGTCGCTCGATCCGCTGACGGCGACCGGGCGGCCGTGGAGGGTCGTGCAGGCCACCGCGTCCACCTTCCTGGTGTGGCCGGTCATGGGTCTGCCGACGGGTTGGCCGGTGGCCAGATCCCAGATACGGAGTGTCTTGTCCACCGACCCGGTGACGACGACCTCGCGGCCGTCGAGGACCGTGCAGGCCACGGCGGCAACCTGCGCGGGGGGAACGGTGAAGGCGTTGAGCAGGTTGGCGGAGAGAAGCGAACCGGATGCGGCGAGGGGCTTCCACGTCAGCTCGGGCGTCCCGTTGTTGAGCGCCCTCAGGAGGGAGGATTCGTTGTAGCGGGCGGCGTCCAGAGCGAGGATGCGGCGCCGGCCGGCCGCGTCGAGATGGCGATGGAACTGGATGGACGCCCGGTAGACCGCGGCATGGAGCCGGGCGGTGTCGCTCCTGACCCCCAGCAGGAGCAGCACCAGCGTGTCGGCGTCGGCGTGTACGAGGTATTCGTGCTCGGCGACCAGGTCGTCGAGCAGGCCCGCGTGGGCCGCATGGACAGCGAGGTGCCGCAGGGCATACGGGTGGGCCCGCGCCCAGTCCCGCGCACCGTCGAGCCGGTACGGCACGGCCCGCCGCATGACTGTGGTGAACGCCCGGTGCGCCTTCCCGGCGTCCCACCCCCGCCGCACATACTCCGCCATCGCCTCGTGGTACAGCCGGTACACCGACCGCCCGTCCTCGACGGCCTCCACCACATACGCGCCCGCGTCCCGCCGCAACCGGCGCAGATCCTCGTTGGTGTAACGGCGCCGCCTGGACAACTCCGAGGCGAGCGGCGCCCAGATGTCCTCCCAGGGCAGGCCCTGGCCCTCGGCGTACGCCAGCGGCCGCAGCAGATCGAGGATCCTCTCGGCGCCCTCGCCGAAGCGCTGATGCAGGTCACGGTGCATGGCGTCGGCGGCCACGCGCGGCAGTGACCGGCGCCAGTCGGGATCCCGCGGGTCGGGCAGCCCAGCCGTCGCCGCGAGGGTGCCTGCCGTGATGCGGGCTACCAGGAAGGAGTGCCCGGCGGCCTGGGCGACGGCCTCCGCCACCCCCAGCCGTAGCTCGTCCGGGCAGTCCGGATACGGCGATTCGGGGTGCGCGTCGATCAAGTTGCGCACCGTGTAGGCCAGTACGGCCCTCGGGTCGGCGTAGCGAGAGGAGTCCAGGTCGATGTGGTCCCGCCGCGCCAGGTGCAGCGGGGCCAGGAGGTGGGGCCGGGTGCCGAGGAGCAGGCGCAGGTGAGGCCGCGCCAGGTCCATCAGGGGGCGCAGCACCTGGCCGCACAGGGAGGACGGTGTCGCCGCCTCGTCCAGGCCGTCGATCAGCACCACGCGGGGCCGTTCGGGCACAGAAGCGTCGGCGAGGTGGTTCAACAGGTCGGCCACCGCCTCCGTCGGCGGCAGCCGGAGCGCCGCGGCGAGCGCCCGCACCACCTGCTGGTCGGTCAGGTTCTGGGCGTAGACCGCCGTACCGATCGCCTGCGGCGGCGGCAGCTGCCCGGCCCGCAGCCCCAGGCTCGCCAGCGGTACCTCCCGCCGGTACTCCGGGTCGCTCACCGCCGCCAACAGCCCCAGCACAGCCGTCTTCCCCGATCCGGGATCGCCGGTGACCACCAACGCGGGCCGCTCGTCCGGCAGTTCACCGAGCCAGCCCGTGATGTCCGCCAGCGCCCGATGCCGACCCGAGAACCACCATCCCACCCGGTCCTCGTCCCGGTGCCCCATCGCCCGCCGCAGCAACCGCGTCCGGAACTCCACGTCCCGCCGCTTGTCCTGCTCGTCCCACTCGGCGGCCCGTTGCAGGGCCATGTCGGTGTGGGACAGCTGCTTGCTGTGCTTGGCGTTGGGCAGGAAGGGCGGTATCTCGCCGGTCAGGCCGATGATCTCCAGGCCGATCCGCTGGTGGTCGGGGCGCTTGGGGTTGTTGCGGGTGGCATTGACCACCGCGTCCAGAGCCAGCAGCTCCGGTGTGTACCCGGCGGTGGCGAGGCTGGTCACCGCTTCCGACAGCAGCTCGGGGAAGGCTCCGGTCCGGGCGAGTTCGTACGGCTGGGTCGAGGTGATCAGCGCCAGGCCCGCGTCCTGCTCACGCCAGCCGCTCTTCAACTTCGCCATCGCCGCGAGCAGTTCATTGCCGCCCTGGCCGGAGTAGCAGGTGTCGAGCATCAGCAGCAGCCGCCGCACCTTCGTCCCGGCGAGGATCTTGCGGACCAGCTGGCCCGGCTGCAGCGCGTCGTGCAGGTCGTCGGGACGGGTGTCCGAGGTGAGGAGGACGTACTCGTCCTCGGCGCGCAGGAGTTCACCGTGCGCGGTGATGTACACGGCGACCACGTCATCGGGCCGACGCTCAGGCGCGCGGCAGAACTCCCTTAATTCCCACAGCAGTTGGTGCTGCGTCGGGTTGGCGCCCAGGTCGGGGACGTGCTCGTAGCCGAGCTTGGTGGTGAACAGCTCCACGATCTTGCGGCGCGCCTCGACGAGGCCCGGCCGGTCCCACTGCGGCGCGTGCGGGTAGTGGCTGACCGCGGTCGCGATCAGGAAGCGGCGCGGGCCGACGTGACCGGCAGCCGTCCCGCCGCTCATTCCAGTCCCTCCGCCACCGCCTCGCCCGTCTCCTTCGCGGTCAGGTAGAGGGTGGCGTCGTGGGCGTGCGAGCCGTTGTGGACGACCTTCCCCGTCACTCCTTGTCCCGCCACCCCTCGTCCCGTCACCCCCGTGCCGTAGAACAGCGACAGGTCCTTCACCGCCGCCACCACATCGCCCTCGTCGACGACGTTCGTCCACGTCGACGTGCCCGGCCAGCTGCCCGGTTCGGGCCGGAGCCGGTCGTACACCATCCGCATCCCCAGCGGCGAACCCAGCGTCACCAGCGCCCGCACCTGATGGCCGGGCTGCGCGCACAGCGCCTCGTACGCCACGACCGAGCCCAGCGAGTGGGCGACGACGACCCGGGTGTCCGGCCCGATCGCCTCCTCCACGCGGCGCCGCGCCGCAGCCCTCAAGCCGTCGTCCGTCAGATAGCGACGCACCTGCTTCAGGTCGAACACGAGGGCCCGCAGGGAGATGTCGGCGAAGAAGCGGGAGTGCTGGAGCACCCGCAACGCCGTCTGCACCGCCCTCGGCGAACGCGCCAGCGTGTCCGTCGCACCGGGTGGCGGTACCGCCGGGTCGGTCCGGGCGCACTGCGCCCACCACTCCAGCAGCAACTCCGCCTCGAAGCCCTCGTCGACGTCGTCCGGCGTGAACATCGGGTCCCCGACGGCCAGGGTGTGGCCCGGGGGCCGGAACAGGTCACCGTAGAAGGCGATGCTCAGGTCGTCCGGGGCGAGCCGCGCCCCGTAGCCCGCCCGGTCGAGGCCGTCGGCGAGTGCCGGTTCCCAGTCCTTGAGGAGCGTGTTGCTGCCCAACCGCTGCTTGCCCACCCCGTGCACACCGACGATTCGCGCCATCGCCCCGTCTGCCTCGTTCCCCCGAGCCGCGTAAGTCTCCTCACTCTAGACAGGAGGGACGGGCGGCAGGGCAGGCAACGACCAAGCTGTTCTGACGAGTTGGAGCGTGGAGCGGGCCAAGGTGTCGGCCGTGCCGATCTCTCGCTGGGCTCTGGCGAGGTCCGAGAAGGAGCCAAGGAGGTGGGAATCGGAGTCCTCGTCGATCCGCTCAAGGGGGAGTGAATCCGTGAAGATCCTCTGCACCGTGTCCAGATGGTAGGCGCGGTTCGCCAGCGTCGCGCCCATCCGGGCACGCTCTCCGCTCGCCCCGGCCCGCTGGTGGATCAGGTTGCCCAGTTCGTCGAGTGGGGCGTCCGCGGCGACCACGTCCCGGCGGAAGAGCTGCGCCAGCTCGGCGTGCTCCTCGGAACCGCCGGCGGTGTTGGCGATGCGGTCGACTTCGCGGTCGACCAGCTTCTTGGCCAGGTCGGACAGTAGCCGGACATCCTCCGTCGACACGTACGAGTAGGCCGCGCGGGCCGTCCGCAGGAGGTCACGCGGTATGCCGCCCGACAGGCAGTAGAACAGGGCGGCGAAGGGAACCGGCAGCCCCACCACCCGACGGCTCAGCAGCCGCTGGGCCGTCTCCAGATCGAGCGGCTCGACCCGGACGACCTCGTCGATCGCGCTGTCGAAGGCATCGCGTCGGCCGACCGGCGCCAACTCCGCCTCCCGCAGCGCCTCGTCGGAGACCGACAGCACGAACAGGCACTTCGGCACGTCGAACACGGCCTTGAGTTCGTTCAGGAACGTACGCGCGGTGGCGGCCGGCTCTATCCGGTCGAGTTCGTCGATACCGATCACCAACCGCCGCCTGCGCTGCTTGTCTCCGTCCAGCTCCTGCGCGGTCCGGCTGAGGAACCTCTTCAGGGTGTCCACGATCTCGGGGTACGTCTGCGGCTGCTCGGCGAGCGAGGTCGCCCTCTTCGCCGACAGGGTCCAGCTCCGCCAGCCGGCTCCGATGGCCGCCTCGTCCGACTGGGTCTGCAAGTAGCGGATCGAGCGCTTGTGCCGCTCGGCCTCCTGCGCGGTGGCCAGGCCTTCCTTGATCACGAGGTCGCACAGCTTGTAGAAGAGGTGGAGCATGAACTCCCGCCGGTCGAAGACGACCGGTACCGGCTCGACGAGGCTCAACTGCCCTGGGGAATCCCGTTTTTCGTCGACCTTGCAGAAGTTCTTCAGCAGTTGCGTCTTGCCTGCCCCGCGTGGCCCGGACAGAGCGATGCTTCCGCTCTCCATCCCCGCACTGATCACGTCCAGTTGACGGTCGGCCTGCGTCGGCACATGCTCATGGCCGGCGCGTAGCTGCCTCAGGCCCGGGGCGTCCGTGATGGTGAGGCGCGTGGACAGGACGCGCTGGGTCCGTCGGCGGATCTGATCCCGCAGGAAACTCAGCAAGACCTGCTCCACGGCCTCCTGCCAAACGGCCTTGGCCTGCCGTTCGGCTTGGTTCCGTTCCCCTGAATCGCGTACGGCGATCAAATAGGCGAGGGAGAGCGACTTCCTGGACGCAGCCTTTGCGAGTCTTCGAAGCGACAAAGGCACAAGCGCGAACAACGCGAGCGAACCCAGCATGAACCAGAAGCCCTCGCTGTACCCACCGACCTGTTCCAAAGGCCGGTCGTGCCGGAGCTGCCAGGCGACCTCCGTCGGGTACATCCCCGCAAAGAGCGAGCACAAGAGCGCCAGAACGCCATACGCGAAGCCCCCGGTGACGAGCAGTTGACGCCCCTTGGCCGTTGGTACGCCTGCCCGCACATCGCGCGACAGAAGGTAGTGGACACACCAGGGCACGAAGGCCACACCGGCGGCGATCAGGGCCACGATAAGGACGAATCCAAAGCCTTGACCCGCAACGGACTTGACCGAAACGGAACGGTCATGAGCCAGGGCGTCCTTGAGCGCGTCGCTCCAGCCGAATGCCATCGACGTCGTGAGCAGCATGAGCAACGCCAGCACGCCGGCCGCCACCAACACCCTGCGGAGCCGAGCCTCCAGACGAGCCCGGGAAACAGCGTGCTGATACATGTTCTGCGCTTCCTGGGCATGCCCCAGAATGACGTCACGCCGCCTTTCCGCGGCAGGTCTCAGCTGGTCCTCTCGCACGCCGCTTCTTTGCACTTCCTGCCCGTTCAGCACCTGCCGCAGCAGTTGCGCGAACAGTTCTTCCGGTTTCAGCTCCGACACCCTCAGGTACTTCCGCACCAACACTCGAACCACACCGCCTTGCCACCCCCCGACACAGGATCCACACCCCACTTGTCGACCACCGAGTCGAGCAGG
This sequence comes from Streptomyces sp. T12, assembly GCF_028736035.1. Classification (NCBI taxonomy): domain Bacteria; kingdom Bacillati; phylum Actinomycetota; class Actinomycetes; order Kitasatosporales; family Streptomycetaceae; genus Streptomyces; species Streptomyces sp. T12. Next base: position 2,975,702 of record NZ_CP117866.1, on the reverse strand, counting down.
AACAGCCCGCGCCCGCCCTCCGCCGACAGTGACAACTCGGCAGGCAGCACCGGGAGTTGACGGGACCCATCGGTGACCTCCACCCGAACCGCCCCCTCCTGCCGCAGGATCAGCACCTCACAGCGCCGGTCCGGAACATGCCGTACGACATTGGCGACCAGCTCCGTCACGCCCAGCTCCACGGCGTCGGTCAGTTCACGCATCTCCCACTCGTCGAGCAGCGAGCGCGCGATGGTGCGGATGTGCCGGGCCGAGTGTGTGCCGACGGTGAGGCGCAGGCGGTACTGGGCGCGGAAGGGGGCCAGGGAGGTGGGGGGAAAGTATCCGTTCACGGTACGAGCGTGACCTCGAGCGACTACTTTGGGCTACGGAACAGATACAACGGGTCCCGAAGTGGGCCCAGTTGCGTGAGAGGGGGCTCTGCGTGACCCACATCAACACCCTCGACCCCGGCGCCTCGCCACTCGACTACTTCGGCTTCGAGCTACGGCGGTGCCGCGAGGCCGCCGGGCTGACCCAGAAGCAGCTCGGGGGCATCGTCTACTGCACCGGTTCGCTGGTCGGCCAGATCGAGACGGCCCGGAAGCTGCCGACGCTGCAGTTCAGTGAGCGGGCGGATGCGGCGCTGGGGACGGGTGGGTTGCTGTCCCGGCTGCATGAGCTGGTGATGCGTAGTCAACTTCCGGCCTGGTTTCAGCAGGTGGCGGAGTTGGAGGCGCGGGCGACGGAGATCTGCACCTTCCAGATGGGCATGGTGCACGGTCTGCTCCAGACCCCCGAGTACGCGCGTGCCGTACTCGGCCTGCTGGACGACACGGACCTCGACGACCGCACCGCTGTACGACTCGCTCGCCAGCGCATCTTCGAGAAGGGGAAGCCACCGGTCCTGTGGGCGATTCTCAGTGAAGCCGCCCTGCACCAGGAGATTGGCGGTCGCGAGACGATGCGCGGCCAACTTGCCCACCTGTTGTCGTTCGAGCGTAATCCCCGGATCAACATCCAGGTGCTGCCGTTCTCGGCCGGAGCGCACGCGGGGCTGACAGGCTCATTCAACCTCTACCGCTTCGAGAGCGATCCGGACATCGTCTATATGGAGGGCTACGGGAGCGGGCACCCAACCGCCAACCCGGACACCGTCAAGGACTGCTCGCTCCGTTACGATCATCTTCAGGCCGCCTCCCTCTCCCTCAGGGATTCGGCGGAGCTGATCCGACGCGTGATGGAGGAACGCTATGGAGAGCAACCCGATCCCGACGGGGACTCGGTGGCGTAAGTCCAGCCACAGCAGTGACCAGGGCGGCAACTGCATCGAATGCGCGCCGCTCGGGGCCCTGGCCTGGCGTAAGTCTTCGTACAGCAGTGACCAGGGCGGCGACTGCGTCGAAATCGCCGAAACCCCTCACACCACCCTCGCCATCCGCGACTCCAAGAACCCGGCGGGGCCAACCGTCACACTCGACCCCGCCGCGTTCACCACGTTCGTCGACTGGACGGCATCCACCGCTCCGTCCGTTTGACAGTACCGAGCAGCCGATCAAGAGTGCATTCCGTGCCATAACGGACATGGGATGGAGTCAGGAATGCGCTTGTGCATCGGCCGTGGGCGTCGCAGCGTCATCGTTCCCGCACTGGCCGCGGGGCTGGCCATGCCTCTGGTGCTGGCAACCCCCGCCGCCGCGGCCCCCACCGGCATGGTCACCCGGTCCGGTGGGACCGTCACGTTCGTACCGTTTCCGGGTGCGGCCAATCAGGTGACCTTCTACGTCGCGGGCGACCTCACCCGGCTGCGAGTCTCCGACCCGGCCGGCATCACCGCGGGTCCCGGCTGCACCCAGACCAGCGCGCGCACGGCGACCTGCGGAACGATCGCCGGTGTCACCGGCATCCAGGCCGACGGTGGCGACGGGAACGACCGGCTCGCGGCCGAGGCGGATCTCCACATCCCCGTCGATTTCGACGGCGGCCCCGGCCAGGACATCCTCGTCGGCGGTACCGCCGACGACCACCTGGAGGATCCCGACGGCTGGCCCGTCCGCCCGATCCGGGCCACCTTCCGCGGCGGCGCCGGTAACGACACGTTCGTCAGCCGCAACAACGGCTTCGATCGCGTCGAATGTGAGGGCGGCAACGACACCGTCACGGCGGACATCGCGTTCCTGGACCGGGTCACGAACACCTGCGAGACGATCGACCGTGCCTGATGCCCCGCTCACCGGCCTGCCGTTCCGGTGGACGGCTACAGCCGCTGAATGATCGTCCCGGTGGCCAGCCCGCCACCCGCGCACATGGTGATGAGCGCGAACTCCTTGTCCGCCCGCTCCAGTTCATGAAGTGCGGTCGTGATCAGCCGGGCCCCGGTGGCCCCCACCGGGTGTCCGAGCGCGATCCCGCCGCCGTTGACGTTGACCTTCTCCAGGTCCTGCTCGAAGACCTGCGCCCAGCTCAACACCACGGACGCGAACGCCTCGTTGATCTCGACGAGGTCGATGTCCTTCAAGGACATCCCGGCCTTCCCCAGCACCGCCCGCGTCGCGTCGATCGGACCGTCGAGGTGGAAGTGCGGGTCGGCCCCCACCAACGCCTGCGCCACGATCCGCGCCCTCGGCCTCAGCTTCAGCGCCCGCGCCATCCGCTTCGAGGCCCACATGATCGCCGCCGCACCGTCGCTGATCTGCGACGAGTTGCCCGCCGTATGAATGGCTGTCGGCATGACCGGCTTCAGGCCGGCCAGCGCCTCCATGGACGTGTCGCGCAGGCCCTCGTCCTTGTCGACCAGCCGCCACATGCCCTGCCCGGCGCCCTGCTCCTCCTCGGTCGTCGGGACCTGGACGGCGAAGGTCTCCCTCTTGAACCGCTCCTCGGCCCAGGCGGCGGCGGCCCGTTCCTGCGAGAGCAGACCCAGTGAGTCGACGTTCTCCCTCGTCAGCCCCCGATGGCGAGCGATCCGCTCCGCCGCCTCGAACTGATTCGGCAGATCCACATTCCATTCGTCCGGGAACGGCTTCCCGGGCCCGTGCTTGGACCCCGACCCCAGCGGCACCCGCGACATCGCCTCGACGCCACAGCTGATGCCGACGTCGATGACGCCCGCCGCGATCATGTTGGCCGTCATGTGCGAGGCCTGCTGCGAGGACCCGCACTGGCAGTCGACCGTCGTCGCCGCCGTCTCGTACGGCAGGCCCATGGTCAGCCAGGCCGTGCGCGCGGGGTTCATGGACTGTTCGCCGGCGTGGGTCACCGTGCCGCCGACGATCTGCTCGACGGCGTCGGCGGGGATGCCGGTGCGGCCGAGGAGTTCGCGGTAGGTCTCGCCCAGGAGATAGGCGGGGTGGAGGTTGGCGAGCGCGCCGCCGCGCTTGCCGATGGGGGTGCGTACGGCTTCGACGATCACGGGTTCGGCAGCCATGGGTGCGGATCCTCTCCGAGGGCTCTGCGGAACTAGTACGCGTTCTAGTTCTGTGTTGCAGTGTGCTGACGGAGGTTCAACGACGGCAAGGGGTGTGCGGGCAATTGGGGGTTCCACGGCTATTGCTAGTTGTAGAACCCGTTACTACCGTCACGACGACCCCCTTTGCTGATGGACCGTCAGGAGCTGTCCATGCCCTGTCCAGCGCTTCCCGACGGGTTCGACTTCACCGACCCCGATGTGCTGCACCACCGCGTCCCCCTCCCGGAGTTCGCCGAGCTGCGCCGCGCCGAACCGGTCCGCTGGATCCCGCAGGCGGGCAACGTGGCCGGGTTCCAGGACGAGGGCTACTGGGCGGTGACCCGGCACGCGGACGTCAAGTACGTCTCGACGCACCCGGAGTTGTTCTCGTCCACCCTCAACACCGCGATCATCCGCTTCAACGAGCACATCGAGCGCGATGCCATCGATGCCCAGCGGCTGATCCTGCTGAACATGGACCCGCCCGAGCACACCCGGGTCCGCCAGATCGTCCAGCGCGTCTTCACCCCGCGCGCCATCCGCGCCCTGGAGGAACGCCTGCGGACGCGGGCGCGGGCGATCGCCGCGAACGCCCGGGAACACCCCGGCCCCTTCGACTTCGTCACCGAGGTCGCCTGCGAACTGCCCCTCCAGGCCATCGCCGAGCTCATCGGCATTCCGCAGGACGACCGGGCCAAGATATTCGACTGGTCCAACAAGATGATCTCGTACGACGATCCCGAGTACGCCATCACCGAGGAGGTCGGGCAGGAGTCGGCCACCGAGCTCATCGCGTACGCGATGAACATGGCCGCCGACCGCAAGGAGTGCCCGGCGAAGGACATCGTCACGACGCTGGTCGCGGCCGAGGACGAAGGCAACCTCCGCTCGGACGAGTTCGGGTTCTTCGTGCTGATGCTGGCCGTGGCCGGCAACGAGACCACCCGCAACGCCATCACCCACGGCATGCACGCCTTCCTCACCCACCCCGAGCAGTGGGAGCTGTACAAGAGGGAGCGCCCCGGGACGGCGGCCGAGGAGATCGTGCGCTGGGCGACCCCGGTGGTCTCCTTCCAGCGCACGGCGACGCAGGACACGGAGCTCGGCGGCAAGCAGATCAAGAAGGGCGACCGGGTCGGCATCTTCTACGCCTCCGCCAACCACGACCCCGAGGTCTTCGAAACCCCGGACGCCTTCGACATCACCCGCGACCCCAACCCCCATCTGGGCTTCGGTGGCGGCGGCCCTCACTACTGCCTGGGCAAGTCCCTGGCGGTCCTGGAGATCGACCTCATCTTCAACGCCGTGGCCGACGCCCTGCCCGACCTGCGGCTGGTCGGCGACCCCCGCCGACTGCGCTCCGCGTGGATCAACGGTGTGAAGGAACTCCGGGTCAGCACCGGCTGACCCGTCCCGAGGGAGGCAGGAGCACCCCTTTTCCCTACGCCCCGTTCCTGCCTCCCCCGAGACGGCACGCGCCCGTTGAGCGCCGCTCTGAAGGGGTACGGCGAAGGCGGCGGCCCCGGGGATCGGGGGCCGCCGCCTTCGGTTCTGTCTGGCGGTGTCGGCTCAGTACCAGCCGTTCGACTGCCAGAAGTTCCAGGCGCCGCACGGGCTGCCGTAGCGGTCCTTCATGTAGTCCAGGCCCCACTCGATCTGGGTGGCCGGGTTGGTCTTCCAGTCGGAGCCGGCGGAGGCCATCTTGTTGCCGGGCAGGGCCTGGACGAGGCCGTAGGCGCCGCTGGAGGCGTTCGTGGCGTTGATGTTCCAGTCGCTCTCGTGGTCGACGATCTTGGAGAAGCACTGGTACTGGGCCGAGTCCGAGATCATCTTCTTCGCGATCTGCTGCGCCGAGCCGGCCTCGGTCGTCGCGGCCTGCGCGGGCGCGGCGGCGAACAGGGTGCCGGCGGTGGCGGCGGCCAGGGCGGCACCGGCGAGGGCCTTCTTCGGGGCGGAGATGCGACGGAAGGTGGAAACCACGGACACGGGGAGCCTTTCTTCGGGGACAGTGCGCCGCAGGCATGCCGGAACCACGCGATGCGAGGCGGGGGGCGTGCGTCGGCGCCGCGGCCCTGAGGGCACGTCGGCGCCGTGCGACGTCATCCAGAGAAGCAGGCCGGGAAGGTGTCCGCAATGAGCCTGTTTGCTAGTTGTAGTCGTATGTGGGGTGAAGGTTGTTTGTGTGACGTGGCTCTCAACGCGCAGGTCAGCGGCTAAATTGACGCGCGCATGGCATCCGATTTGTCCGACTAAGATGGATCGTAGGTGATGTGGGTCATGTGGGGTGGTTCACCGGGTCGCTGACGGTCCGCGCGCGGTCCCTCACCCTGCGGGAGCGTCGAATGTGACCGGGCTCTCGAAGGCCGCCCGGCGGGTGGCCCGGCGCAGCGCCTTGAGGATCGCCGGACCGAGCGTGAGGGTGAGAACGACGGTGACCACCGCCCGGCCGAGGTCCCAGCCGAGCGAGGTGGCCAGGCAGTACGCGGCGAAGCGGGCGAGGTTGGCCAGGGGCCCGGCCTGCGGGTCGGGGGCGAGCGGTGTGACGTCCGGGTCGAAGTAGGGCCAGCCCTGCATGTTCATCACCGTGCCGTAGGCGAAGGCGGCCAGGAAGCCGTAGCCGGCCAGCAGGAGCAGCTCACCGCGGCCGCGCAGGCGGTCCGGGCCCGGCAGCAGCCCGGCGCCCATCGTGAACCAGCCCATCGACAGCATCTGGAACGGCATCCACGGCCCCACCCCGCCCGTGAGCAGGGCGGACGCGAACATCGTCACCGCGCCGAGAACGAAGCCGAAGCCGGGGCCGAGGACCCGGCCGCTGAGCACCATCAGGAAGAACATCGGCTCGATACCGGCCGTTCCGGCGCCGAGGGGGCGCAGGGCGGCGCCGGTCGCCGCCAGCACGCCGAGCATCGCCACCGCCTTCGGGCCGAGCCCGGACTCGGAGATCGTCGCGGCGACGACGGCGACCAGCAGGAGAAGCAGGCCGGTGAACAGCCACGGGGCGTCCTGCGCGTGCGCGCTCACCTGCGAGGCGGGCGGGGAGAGGAAGGGCCAGCCGAGCGCGGCCACGCCGACCGCGCTGACCAGGACGAGGGCGGCGATGGAGCGGGGTCCGAGGCGGACGGCTCGGGCCTGGCGAGTGGAGCGGCCGGTCATGCGAGGGCCTCCCGCACCTCGGCGACCGTGAGCCACTTCTGCGGGGCCAGGATCTTGGCCACCTGCGGGGCGAAGGACGGCGAGGCGACCACCACGTCCGCTGCCGGGCCGTCCGCTATCACCTCGCCGTCGGCGAGGAGCACGACCCGGTGGGCGAGTTCGGCGGCCAGCTCCACGTCATGCGTGGCCAGCACGATGGCGTGCCCCTCGGCGGCGAGCCCGCGCAGAAGGGTGAGCAGGCGGGACTTCGCCGCGTAGTCGAGGCCACGGGTCGGTTCGTCGAGGAGGAGCAGCGCCGGGCGGGCGGTCAGGACGATCGCCAGCGCGAGTGTCAGGCGCTGGCCCTCGGAGAGGTCGCGGGGGTGGGTGTCGTCGCAGATGTCCGGGAGGAGCTCGGAAACCAGGGCGCGGCAGGTGCCGGGCGCCGCGCCCACGTCGGCGTCGGCGGTCGTGCACTCGGCGGCGACCGTGTCGGCGTAGAGGAGGTCGCGGGGTTCCTGCGGGACCAGGCCGACGACTCCGCCGAGGGTGACAGCACCTGCGGAGGGCTTGACCAGGCCGACCAGCGTGTTGAGCAGGGTGGATTTTCCGGCGCCGTTGCGGCCCATGAGGGCGATGGTTTCGCCGGGGGAGACGGTGAGGTCTACGTGGCGTAGGGCCTGGGTGCGGTCGCGGGTTACGGCGAGGGCTTGTACTTCGGCCGCGTGGGGGGTTGTTGTGGTGGTGGGGGTGCGCCTTCGTCGGAACCATCGGCGGTCGGTGGTGCCCAATAGCTCGGGGGGCTCGGATTGTTGGCGGGTGCGGGTTCGTTGTGGTTGATCGCGCAGTTCCCCGCGCCCCTTAGCGGCGATGTAGTTCCGTTCCTCAAGCCGTTGCCGTAGGGCTGGCGCCATGCGGCGTGCGTCCCTCACCGTCAGAGGGAGCGGGGACCAGCCTGCGAGGCGGCCGAGGTCGACGACCGGGGGGTACACCGGGGATACGGCCATCATCTCCGCCGGGGTGCCGAGGACGGGGGCCGCGCCCGGAGAGGACAGCAGTACGACCTGGTCGGCGTACTGGATGACGCGCTCCAGGCGGTGTTCGGCCATCAGGACCGTCGTGCCGAGGTCGTGGACCAGGCGTTGGAGGACCGCGAGGACCTCTTCCGCGGCCGCGGGGTCCAGGGCCGAGGTGGGCTCGTCGAGGATCAGCGCCCTGGGGTGCGGGGTGAGTACCGAGCCGATCGCGACGCGTTGTTGCTGGCCGCCGGAGAGGGCGGCGATGGAGCGGGCGCGCAGGTCGGTCAGGCCCAGCAGGTCGAGGGTCTCCTCGACGCGGCGGCGCATGACGTCCGGGGCGAGGCCCAGCGACTCCATGCCGTAGGCCAGTTCGTCCTCGACGGTGTCGGTCACGAAATGGGAGAGGGGGTCCTGCCCCACCGTGCCCACCACGTCGGCGAGTTCGCGCGGCTTGTGCGTGCGGGTGTCGCGGCCGGCCACCGTGACGCGGCCGCGCAGGGTGCCGCCGGTGAAGTGCGGGACGAGCCCGCTCACCGCGCCGAGCACGGTGGACTTGCCGACGCCCGACGGGCCGACGAGCAGCACCAGTTCACCCTCCGGGACCTCGAAGTCCACGCCTTGGACGGTGGGTTCGGTGGCACCGTCGTACGTCACGGAGACGTTCTCGAAGCGGATCACGACGGCTCCTTGAGGGCGGGACGGCGGGGTGCGGGGCTGATGAACGCGGGGAGCAGGCCGAGGAGGACGGCCGCCGCGGGCCACAGGGGGAGGGCGGGTGCGACGAGGGGGACCACGCCGGGGTGCAGGGCCGCCGGGTCGCGGGCGGCGGCGAGGGCCAGCAGGGCGGCGACGGCCGCGCCGGAACCGGCGACCAGCCAGGCGCGGGCGTCCCAGCGGTCCGGGCGGTAACGGGTGCGCAGGGTACGGCGACCGCCGAGCCGCAGCCCCGCGAGCGCGGCGACGAGTCCGGCGAGGAGGACCGGGAGGCCGTACGTGCCGCCCTCGGCGGTCAGCAGTCCGTACGTTCCCGCGCAGACGCCGAGCAGTCCGCCGAGGGTGAGCGCGGTGGTCGTACGGCGGACGCGGGGCGGGACGTCGGCGCTGCGGCCGTAGCCGCGGGCGTCCATCGCGGCGGCGAGGGCGACCGAGCGCTCCAACGCGCCCTCCAGGACCGGGAGTCCGACGTGCAGGAGGCCGCGGATACCCGTGTCGGGGCGGCCGCGCAGACGGCGGGCGGCACGCAGGCGCTGGACGTCGGCGATCAGGTGGGGGGCGTAGGTGAGGGCCACGACCACCGCCACGCCCATCTCGTAGAGGGCGCCGGGGAGGGACTTGAGGAGGCGTGCGGGGTTGGCCAGGGAGTTCGCCGCGCCCACGCAGATGAGGAGGGCGGCCAGCCGCAGGCCGTCGTAGAGGGCGAAGAGGAGGGTCTCGACGGTGACCTTGCCGCCCAGGCGGATGCCCTGCGCCCAGTGCGGCAGGGGCAGTTCGGGGAGGGTGACGATCACATGCGTGCCGGGGATGGGGGAGCCGAGGGCCACGGCGAAGACGAGGCGGATGAGGAGAACGGCCAGGGCGAGCTTGGCGAAGGCCGTGTAGGAGCGGGCCCAGGGGGCGTCGGGGCGGCAGGTCGCCACTACGTAGGCGGAGGTCGCTATGAGGAGGGTGAGGAGGAGGGGGTTGGTGGTGCGGGTGGCCGCGGTGCCTAGGGAGAGGGACCAGAGCCACCAGGCGCCGGGGTGCAGCTGTGGCCGTGCCCTCACGTCCGCCGCCGCCGTGCCTGCCAGACCGCTGCCGCGCCGAGTACGGCCACTACGGCGATTCCCGCCACCAGGCCCAGCGAGGGGCCCTCGTCCGACGTCTCTCGATTCTCGGCGGTCGTCTTCTCGGGGGCAGTCGGCTTCTCGCCCTCCGCGACCTGCTCCCCGCACCCCTTCTCCGGATACCCCGAGATCGCGCACAACAGGGCGTTCGTGTCGTACCGCAGGGGCTTGGCCACCGCGGCCAGGGCCTCCGCCGTGGTCGCGTCCGGGGCCACCCGCGCGCATGCCGTACGGCGGGCCGGTGGCGTCTCGCCCGACGGGGCGTCCGCTGCCTTACCGAAGTCGATGACCAGGGCCACCCGCTTCTTGCCGTCCTGCGCGGGCGTCCTCGCGCAGATCACCGCGAACTCGGCCGCGCCCCTCGGCTTCGCGGCGTCCTTCGAGTCCTCGCTCACCGCGAAGCGGAAGCCCTGGACGTCGCCGTCGGAGGGGCGGGCGAGGGAGGGGCCCTGGGTGGCGTAGGCCCAGGTGTCGCCGTCGCGGTCCCAGAAGGACCAGTAGCGGTAGCCCGTCGCGTGGGCGGCCTGGGCCGCGCCGGTCAGGAGGACCAGCGCGGTCAGAAGGAGGGTGAAAGCGCGGCGGATCACGGTCACTTGCCCTTATTGCGGCCGCTGATCAGGAAGCCGACGCCGATGCCCGCGACCAGGCCGACGCCGACGATCCACCAGACGCTGACGCCGTTGTCATCGTCCTTGTCGGCCTGCTTCTGGACGTCGCTCGCCGTGGGCGACTTGACGGCTGGGACGAACTCGGGGGCGGGGCCGGTGGCGGTGAGGCGCTCGACCAGGTCGTCGCCGGTGCCGTCGAAGTCTCGTACGTCGAAGCCGGTGTTCGCGGCGAGGATCAGCTGGGCGTATGCGGCCGGGCCTGCCTGTTCGGCCCACTGCCGGTAGTGGGAGCCCAGCCAGCGCATGGCGTCGGCCGCCTTGTCGCCGTGGCCGGCAGTGGACAGGGCGAGGACTGCGTCGGCGGTGTTGCCGTAGTCGGGCTGGTTCTCGGCGCCGGGCATGGCCGACGTGAGGTGATCGTCCTTGGCCAGGGCCTTGACGAGGTAAGCGGCGCCGTTGCGCGCGGCCTGCTCGGGGTCGGCGGCGTTCTTGCAGGCGAGGGCCTCGGCGGTGGGCTTCGGGGCGGCACCGGCGAGCGTCTTGCCGAGCGCACCGACCACGGCGGCGGCCGTCGCGTCCGCGTTGGCGGCCAGCTTGCCCTTCTTGTCCGGCTGGAAGGCGAAGGCGCCGCCGCCGTCCTCGCCGCACGGGATGGCGAGGGACAGCAGGGCGTCGTACGGCGACCTGCCCCCCTTGCGTACGTCGCCCGGCTTCTCGCCGACGGCCGTGAGCGCACCGATCACGACGGAGGTCGAGTTCGCGTCACTCGGGCCGCCCACCGCGTACCCCCAGCCTCCGTCCTTGTTCTGCACGCTCTTCAGCCAGGCGACCGCCTTGCCGGTCACGGCGTCGTGCCCGCCGAGCGCGGCCAGGGCCTGGACGGCGGCGGCCGTGTTGTTGGTGTCGACCGGCGTCTTCGCGTCGCACGCCTTCGAGACGTCGGCGCGGAACGGGGCGAATCCCCCGTCGGCACACTGCTGCCCGGTCAGCCACTCCACGGCCTTCGCCGCCGGCTTCACACCCACCGTGTCCAGGGCGAGCAGCGCGAGGGACTGGCGCCATACACCGTCGTACGTCGGGTCGGTCGTGCCGTACAAGCCCGTGGGAATCGCCACGGACGGTGACGCGGACGGGGCGGAGTCGGCGGCGGTGACGGGCGTCGCCGTACCGATCACGACGGTGGCGGCCAGGACCGCGGCGCTGCGGCGGACGTACATGATCGGCGGGTGCCCTTCCCTAAGGGGAACCGGGCAGCACAGGGGGGACCCCCGGGCGGCTCGGCTCCGTATACCTCGACGGTGCCGTGCTCCGGCCGGCTGCCGGGGCACGTGAGCCGGTCACGAACCGTACGGGGCGATCCGGCTCACCGGCCTTTGACGACCGGTTCACGGTTGCGGGGTCAGCGCCGGATTTGCACCGGCTTCCCCCTGTACGGGCGTGATGACGACGCCGTCACTCTACCGGCCCGTAGGGAAACGGCTGAGGGGAGGTGGTGCGAGGCCTTCATGGCCTGGGCGGGCGCGGGGTCGGTCCGGCGAAGGCGAGATGGAGGATCCGGGCGGACAGGAGCCATGTGCCGTCCGGCGGCCTGCGGAACGTGTCCTCGTAGTGCCCCACCTGGACCGGGGGCCCCGGCGGGACCAGGCCGCCCTCGTGGCCGTCGACGCGGTACGTCGTGAAGTACGAGGTCGACGTCGCGGTGTCGGGGGACGTCACCGTGACGAGGATGTTGGACATCAGGCGCCGCGAGAGACGGTCGGCGGGGCGGGAGCCGAAGTACGCGCGCAACGCGTCCCGCCCCTCGACCAGCCGCTCACCCGCCGGCCACTCCCAGGTGCCGTCCTCGGTGAACAGCTCGCCGACGGAGGACGGTTCGCCGAGGTCGAGGCGGTGGACGAAGTCGACGACGATGCGCTCGCAGGCGCGTTCGGCGAGCAGCCGGTCCACAGGATCCATGGCGTTCATGGTCATCTCTATACGGCCACGTACGTCACCGGTTCACTCCCGGCCACCGCCTCCGCCCTCCCCAGCTTCACCAGCCGCCGCAGATGGGCCTCGGCCTCCGCGATCGCGATGTTCCGTGATCCGTACGGGATCTGGTCCCAGGGCCGGTTCCACTCCATGCGCTCGGCGAGCTGCCAGGGGGTGAGGGGCTCGGCGAGGAGGGTCAGGAGGTCGGTGAGGCGGGACTCGTGGTGGAGCAGCAACTCCCGTACGCGGGCGCCGGCGTCGGTGAAGGCGTGCTGGTGGGCCGGGAGGATCTCGGCGGGGGCGAGGTGGCCGACGCGTTCGAGGGAGGCCAGGTAGTCGCCGAGGGGGTCGGTGACGGTGGTGTCGTCGGGGTCCTCGTACAGGCCGATGTGCGGGGTGATTCCGGGGAGCAGGTGGTCGCCGGAGAACAGGCGGCCGTGGCCCGGGAGTTGAGCCGGGTGTTCCTCCTCCAGGTGCAGGCAGACATGGCCGGGGGTGTGCCCCGGGGTCCAGATCGCGCGCAGGCGGCGGCCGGGGAGGTCGAGGAGGTCGCCGGGGACGATCTCGCGGTCGGGCGCGGCGGGGGAGAAGCCGGGCAGGGTGCTCCGGCGGCGGGCGGTGCGCAGCGGAGACACGTGGGCGTCGGGGGCGCCGGCCGCGGTGAGCTTGTCCGCCATGTAGGAGAACCAGCGCTCGGGGCGGGTCGCGCGGGTGCGCCGCACGATCGCCGCGTCCGCCGCGTGCATCGCGATCCAGGCGCCGGAGGCCTCGCGCACCTGGCCGGACAGGCCGTGGTGGTCGGGGTGGTGGTGGGTGATGACCACGCCGTGGATCTCACCGGGCGCGGTGCCGCATGCCGCGAGGCCCTCGGCGAGGGTGTCCCAGGAGGCCGGGTCGTCCCAGCCGGTGTCGATGAGCACCGGGCCGCGGTCGGTGTCGACGACGTACACGAGGGTGTGGCCGAGCGGGTTGTCAGGGATGGGGACCTCGATGGACCGGACGCCGCCGCCATGGTCGTACACCTGCGCCATGGGATCCCCAATCGCCGCGCCACGTTCCGGCCACCGGCCCACTATAACTAGAACAGGTTCCGATGGGAGCCTGAGTCACCTGGCTGTCGGGTCACTCGGGTTCGGCGTTCCGTACGCGCTCCGGCGTCCAGTACTCCCTGATTTCCTCCGGGCTCTTCGTCTCCCGGTGCACGGACACGCCGTTCTCGCGCTTCACGTCACCCCAGGTCGACGCCATCCATACGGCGCCGCCGACGGCCACCGCCAGTGCCGTGGCGAACACCGCCCAGTCGCGCGCGCGAACTGCCATCCCGTGCCCCCTCGCTGTCTCGCTCAGCGTAGGGGCGAGGTGTGTGCGCTCCGTGGACTCCTCCGGGTAGAACTGGTATCAGTTCCTGAAACAGCGTCAGAAACCAAGGAATCCCGCTCCAGCTCCGCAGGAGGCGTCGGCCATGACCGAGCTCGTGGAACACGGACAGCTGTTCATCGGCGGGGAGTTGACCGACCCCCTGGGCAAGGACGTCATCGAGGTGATCTCGCCGCACACGGAGGAGGTCATCGGACGCGTGCCACACGCCTCGCCGGCCGACGTCGACCGGGCGGTCGCGGTCGCGCGCAAGGCGTTCGACGAGGGGCCCTGGCCGCGGATGTCGCTCGACGAGCGGATCGAGGTCGTCACCCGCATCAAGGACGGGATCGCCCTGCGGCACGAGGAGATCGCCCGCGTGATCTCCTGCGAGAACGGCTCCCCGTACTCCTGGAGCGTCCTCGCGCAGGCGCTCGGCGCGATGATGGTGTGGGACGCGGCGATCACGGTCGCACGGAACTTCACGTACGAGGAGACGCGCGACGGAGTCCTCGGCAAGATCCTGGTGCGGCGCGAGCCGGTCGGGGTCGTGGCGGCCGTCGTCCCCTGGAACGTCCCGCAGTTCGTCGCCGCCGCCAAGCTCGCGCCCGCGCTGCTCACCGGCTGCACGGTGGTGCTCAAGCCGTCGCCGGAGTCGCCGCTCGACGCTTACCTCCTCGCGGAGATCGCGAAGGACGCCGGGCTGCCGGAGGGCGTGCTGTCGATCCTCCCGGCGGACCGTGAGGTGAGCGAGTACCTGGTCGGGCACCCGCGGATCGACAAGGTCTCCTTCACCGGCTCGGTGGCGGCCGGCAAGCGCGTGATGGAGGTCGCGGCCCGCAACCTCACCCGCGTGACGCTGGAGCTGGGCGGCAAGTCGGCGGCCGTGGTCCTCCCGGACGCGGACGTCGAGGCGACGGTCGCCGGTGTCGTCCCGGCAGCCTGGATGAACAACGGCCAGGCGTGCGTGGCCCAGACGCGCATCCTGCTGCCCCGCTCCCGCTACGACGAGTTCGCCGAGGCCTTCGCCGCGGCGGCCGGCGCGCTGGTGGTCGGCGATCCGCTGGACGCGGCGACCCAGGTGGGCCCGCTGGTGGCGCAGCGGCAGCAGCGCAGGAACCTCGACTACATCCGGATCGGGCAGGAGGAGGGCGCGAAGATCCTGACGGGCGGCGGGCGTCCGCCGGGCCTGGAGCGGGGCTGGTACGTCGAGCCGACCCTCTTCGGAGACGTCGACAACTCGATGCGGATCGCACGCGAGGAGATCTTCGGCCCCGTGATCTGTCTCCTCCCCTACGGCGACGAGTCCGAGGCCGTGAAGATCGCGAACGACTCCGACTACGGCCTGAGCGGCAGCGTCTGGACGGCCGACACCGGGCACGGCATCGAGGTCGCCCGCCAGGTCCGTACCGGCACGTACTCGGTGAACACCTTCAGCCTGGACATGCTGGGCCCGTTCGGCGGCTACAAGAACTCCGGGCTGGGCCGCGAATTCGGCCCCGAGGGCTACGGCGAATACCTGGAGCACAAGATGATCCACCTCCCGGCGGGCTGGGAGGCGTAGGGGATGGGTGACCGCTGGCACGTCGAGGTCGACCGGTCGGTGTGCATCGGCTCGGCCCAGTGCGTCCACCACGCCCCCGACGGCTTCCACCTCGACACCGGCCGGCAGTCCCATCCGGCCGACCCCGAGACCGACGCGAACGAGAAGATCCTTGCCGCGGCGGAGAGCTGCCCGGTGGAGGCCATCGTGATCACGCTGCTGGGGAGCGGGGAGCCGGTGTTCCCGCCCGAGGAGTAGTGCCGTCCGAGGAGTCGTCCGATTTCGCCAAAAAAATTACCATTGCAGGTGGTTCTTTCCTCGGGCGGAAGTTCTATCCTGGAAGTCGGCCTACGGGACGAGTGAGGGAGTTCGAACCGGAGTAGCCGACTCTGGCGGGAAGCAGACGGCTTCCGCTGGGGCCGACGTCGACGGTCCGGGCTGAGAGGCCGGAAAGTCGGAAGACCGAGAGGTCGGAAGACCGGAAGGCGACCCCCATCACCTGATCCGGGTAATACCGGCGAAGGGAACCCGTCTCGTAGGTCCTTCGTGTGCTCGTAGGTCCTTCGTGTGCCTAGGCCCGGGCCTCCGGCTCCGGCGCCGTCAGGTCGATCAACCGGCACACCGTCTCGATGTCGATCTTCACCTGGGCGATCGAGGCGCGGCCCGAGAGCCAGGTGATCAGGGCCGAGTGCCAGGTGTGCTCGATGACGCGGACGGCGGAGAGCTGCTCGGGTGTCGGGTTCGCCAGGCCCATGGCGTCCAGGATGATCACCGTGGTCTGGCGGGAGACCTGGTCGACCTCGGGCGAGACACTCCGGTCGGCGAAGGTCAGGGCCCGGACCATGGCGTCGGCCAGGTGCGGCTCGCGCTGCAGCGCGCGAAAGGCCCGCATCAGCGTCTCCGCCACCCGCTCCGCCGCCGTCTCCCCCTGCGGCGGCTTCTTCCGCAGCGTGCCGTGCATGTGCTCCAGCTGGTCCTGCATCGTGGCGACCAGCAGATGCACCTTGGACGGGAAGTAGCGGTACAGCGTGCCGAGCGCCACCTGCGAGGACTCCGCGACCTCCCGCATCTGTACGGCGTCGAAACCACCCCGGCTGGCGAGCTGCGCGCTGGCGTGCAGGATGCGCCGACGCCGGGCCTCCTGCCGCTCGGTGAGGGGCGGTGAGGCAGGGCTTGCGCTACTGGCTTCCGCAGGCATGGATCCCGTTCCGTGACAGTCGGTGAGGGTGAGTGACCGGACAGCATGCCAGGGCGTCGGTCGTGGCGTGAATCACCTGATCCATCGCTCACAGCGGCGCTACCTGCCGGTAGATTCAGAGCCTCTTGAACGATCAAGTCTGAAACTTGTTCTAGATTAGCGTCCCGGCGTAATCTCGCGGGACCGTGCAGGGAGAAGGGGGCCCAGAGTGACCGCTGAGGCCAGGGAGGCCGGGTCTCCACAGGACCCTGCCGCCGACGGCGAGCGACCGCTCGACATCGCGCTTCTCACCTATAAAGGGAACCCGTTCTGCGGCGGCCAGGGCGTCTACGTACGGCACCTCTCCCGCGAGCTGGCCCGCCTCGGCCACCGCGTCGAGGTCATCGGCTCCCAGCCCTACCCCGTCCTCGACGAGGGCGCGGACTACGCGGGCCGGCTGACCCTCACCGAGCTCCCCAGCCTCGACCTCTACCGCCAGCCCGACCCCTTCCGCACGCCGGGGCGCGACGAGTACCGCGACTGGATCGACGCGCTGGAAGTGGCCACCATGTGGACCGGCGGCTTCCCCGAGCCCCTGACCTTCTCGCTGCGCGCCCGCCGCCATCTGCGCGCCCGGCGCGGCGAGTTCGACGTCGTGCACGACAACCAGACGCTGGGGTACGGATTGCTGGGCGAGGTCGGCGCCCCGCTCGTCACCACCATCCACCACCCCATCACCGTCGACCGCCAGTTGGAGCTGGACGCGGCTGAGGGCTGGCAGCGGCGGATGTCGGTGCGCCGGTGGTACGCCTTCACGCGCATGCAGAAGCGGGTCGCGCGCCGCCTTCCGTCGGTACTGACCGTGTCGGGTACGTCCCGCGCGGAGATCGTCGACCACCTCGGTGTACGCCAGGACCGTATCCACGTCGTCCACATCGGCGCGGACACCGACCTGTTCTCGCCGGATGCGTCGGTACGGCAGATCCCCGGCCGGATCGTCACGACCTCCAGCGCCGATGTCCCGCTGAAGGGCCTGGTCTTCCTCGTCGAGGCGCTCGCCAAGGTCCGCACCGAGCACCCCGACGCCCACCTCGTCGTCGTCGGCAAGCGGTCCGAGGAGGGGCCGGTCGCGCAGGCGATCGAGCGGTACGGCCTCGAAGGCGCCGTCGAGTTCGTCAAGGGCATCTCCGACGCGGAGCTCGTCGACCTGGTCCGATCGGCGCAGGTGGCATGTGTGCCGTCGCTGTACGAGGGCTTCTCCCTGCCGGCCGCCGAGGCCATGGCCACGGGGACGCCGCTGGTCGCCACGACCGGCGGGGCGATCCCGGAGGTCGCCGGGCGCGACGGGGAGACGTGTCTGGCGGTGCCGCCGGGGGACCCCGGGGCGCTGGCGGCCGCTCTGAGCCGACTGCTGGGCGATGCGGAGCTCCGCGACCGCCTGGGAGCGGCCGGGCGTGACCGCGTCCTGCGGAACTTCACCTGGGCGAAGGCCGCCGAGGGGACGGTGACCCGCTACCGCGAGGCCATAGCCCACTCCACGGGCGGTGACCCACGCCTCGGCTCCGCGGGCGGTGACGTACGCCCTGGCTCCACGGGCGGTGCCCCACGCCGCTCCGCGGCAAGCACTGCCCGCTCCGCGGCCCCGACTCCCGGCCGCTCCGCGGCGACTCCCGCACACGCCGCACCGGCAAGGGTGGCCAATGCCCCGCGAGGGCCCGAGGCCGCGAGGGACGGCGAGGACGCCCGCGTGACTGGGACCGCGGGGGGCGGCGAGGACGCCCGCGTGACTGGGACCGCGGGGGGCGGCGAGGACGCCCGCGTGACCGAGGCCGCGAGGGACGGCGAGGCCGTCCGCGTGACCGAGGCCGCCTCATGACCGCCGCGCCCGTCCACCGCACCATCGACCCCCGCCCCTCCAACCGCTCCGACCGCGAAAGCAGGCCAACGTGCTGACCGTCGACTTCTCCCGGTTCCCGCTCGCCCCGGGCGACCGCGTCCTGGACCTCGGCTGCGGTGCCGGCCGGCACGCGTTCGAGTGTTACCGGCGCGGTGCCCAGGTCGTGGCGCTGGACCAGAACGGGGAGGAGATCCGCGAGGTCGCCAAGTGGTTCGCGGCGATGAAGGAGGCCGGGGAGGCACCCGAGGGCGCGACCGCGACGGCGATGGAGGGCAACGCGCTCGCCCTCCCCTTCCCCGACGAGTCCTTCGACGTCGTGATCATCTCCGAGGTCATGGAGCACATCCCGGACGACAAGGGCGTACTCGCCGAGATGGTCCGGGTGCTCAAGCCCGGCGGCCGTATCGCCATCACCGTCCCCCGCTACGGCCCCGAGAAGGTCTGCTGGGCGCTGTCCGACGCCTACCACGAGGTCGAGGGCGGCCACATCCGCATCTACAAGGCGGACGAACTGCTCGCGAAGATCCGCGAGGCCGGCCTGAAGCCGTACGGCACCCACCACGCCCACGCCCTGCACTCCCCGTACTGGTGGCTGAAGTGCGCGTTCGGTGTCGACAACGACAAGGCGCTGCCGGTGCGGGCGTACCACAAGCTCCTGGTCTGGGACATCATGAAGAAACCGCTGGCCACCCGGGTCGCCGAACAGGCGCTGAACCCGCTGATCGGCAAGAGCTTCGTGGCGTACGCGACCAAGCCCCACCTGCCTCAGGTGGCCACCTCGTGACCACTCCCCGGACAGAACACCTCGTCCTGCCCGGGGTCCTCACCGCCGAGCAGGCCGCCGCGACCGTCGCAGGGATCCTCGCCGTACAGCGTGAGGATGGGGCGATCCCCTGGTTCCGCGGGCATCACCTCGACCCGTGGGACCACGTCGAGGCGGCGATGGCGCTGGACACGGCCGGTGAGCACGCGGCCGCCGAGCGGGCGTACACCTGGCTGGCGACCCACCAGAACGAGGACGGCTCCTGGTACGCCGCCTACGCGGACGGCGCCTTCGACGACGTCACCGACACCGGCCGCGAGACCAACTTCGTCGCCTACATAGCCGTAGGCGTCTGGCACCACTACCTCTCCACCGGCGACGACACGTTCCTGGACCGCATGTGGCCGTCCGTCTACGCGGCCATCGAGTGCGTCCTCCAGCTCCAGCAGCCGGGCGGACAGATCGGCTGGCGGCGCGACGAGGACGGCACCGCGACGCAGGACGCCCTGCTGACCGGCTCCTCCTCGATCCACCACGCACTGCGGTGCGCGCTGGCCATCGCCGAGCAGCGGGAAGAGCTGCAGCCGGACTGGGAGTTGGCTGCGGGGGCGTTGCGGCACGCGATCCGTCGTCACCCGGAGCGGTTCCTGGACAAGGACCGCTACTCGATGGACTGGTACTACCCGGTGCTGGGCGGCGCGTTGACGGGCGCCGAGGCCAAGTCCCGGATGGAGGAGGGCTGGGAGCGCTTCGTCGTCCCCGGCCTCGGGGTGCGGTGCGTCGTGCCCAACCCGTGGGTGACGGGCGGCGAGTCGGCCGAACTCGCCCTGGCCCTGTGGGCGATGGGCGAGTCGGACCGGGCGCTGGAGATCCTCCAGTCGATCCAGCACCTGCGCGACCCGGAGAGCGGGTTGTACTGGACGGGGTACGTCTTCGACGACGACGCCATCTGGCCGCGCGAGCTGACGACTTGGACGGCCGGTTCGCTGTTGCTGGCCGTCGCGGCGCTGGGCGGGCATGAGGCGACGTGTGCGGTGTTCGGCGGGGATCGCCTGCCGACGGGGCTGGACCCGGACTGCTGCAGCTGAGAGCTCGGATGTCCTTGCCGTCTGGCGGGTGCGGGTTGTCTGTGGTTGATCGCGCAGTTCCCCGCGCCCCTCAAGGCGTCAGTGGCGATGTACGCGATTGGCGATCGCGTGGCCCACGAACAGGTAGACCACCGCTGCGAGCCCGTACCCGGCCACCACCCTCGCCCACGCCTCGTCGAACGTGAACAGGTCATGGGACCAGCCCGCCAGCCAGCGGGCCGCGTCATGGATGAACTGGACGAAGGCGTTGGCGCGGTTGGCGTCCAGCAGATACATCAGGATCCACAGGCCCAGGATGAGGGCCATGATGTCGGCGACGATCGCTATGACCGTTCCGGCCTGGTTGGAACCGTTGCCATATCGAGGGGACATGCCCTTCGGGTAGCCCTTGAACCCCGGATGAAACCAGGCGCGCCGGGCTATGAGTTGAGCTCGGCGAGCACACGCAGGGTGTGCGGGTCGGGTGCGAGGGCGAGCAGATCGGTCACCGGCCCCTTCCGCCACAACTCCAACCGCTCGGCGATGCGTTCACGAGGCCCGACGAGCGAGATCTCGTCGGCGAAGGCGTCCGGGACGGCGAGTACGGCCTCCTCGCGGCGGCCGTCCAGGAACAGCCGCTGAATCCGGCGGGCTTCCTCCTCGTACCCCATCCGCGCCATGAGATCGGCATGGAAGTTGCGGGCCGCGTGGCCCATGCCGCCGATGTAGAAGCCGAGCATGGCCTTGACGGGGAGGAGGCCTTCGGAGACGTCGGCGCAGACTTGGACGCGGGTCATAGGGGCGACGAGGAAGCTCTGCGGGAGGTCGCGCACCGCCTCCCCGTACACGTCGGGCCTGCTCGGCGACCAGTACAACGGCAGCCAGCCGTCGGCGATCCGGACGGTCTGCGCGACGTTCTTCGGACCCTCGGCGCCGAGGAGGACGGGCAGGTCGGGGCGGAGGGGGTGGGTGATCGGCTTCAGGGCCTTGCCGATGCCGGTGGCGTCCGGGCCGCGGTACGGGTGGGAGTGGAAGCGTCCGTCGAGTTCTACGGGGGCTTGGCGGCGCAGTACTTGCCGTACGACATCGACGTACTCGCGCGTGGCGGTCAGCGGCGAGGCGGGGAACGGCCGCCCGTACCACCCCTCCACCACCTGCGGCCCCGACAACCCGAGCCCGAGCATCATGCGCCCGCCGGAGAGGTGGTCAAGGGTGAGGGCGTGCATGGCGGTGGTGGTGGGGGAGCGGGCGGCCATCTGGGCAACCGCCGTACCGAGCTTGATCCTTGAGGTCTGCGCGGCGATCCAGGTGAGCGGGGTGAAGGCGTCGGACCCCCAGGACTCGGCGGTCCACACCGAGTCGTAGCCGAGCCGCTCGGCCTCCTGGGCCAGCGGTACATGGTCCGCGGAGGGGCCGCGACCCCAGTAGCCGAGTGCGAGCCCGAGCCGCATGTCTGCCTCCTGACGGGTGCCTGACGGTGTCTGACGGTGTGTCAGCTCTGCGTGGAGGCTTGCGACTGTACGACGACGGCCCCTCACCGGGAAGGGTGAGGGGCCGTCGTACGGCTATCGCTACGGCTTCTTTTGCGGCTCAGCCGCGCTGGATGCCCGACGTGTCCTGCAGCACGCCACGGCGGCCGTCCTGCGTCTGCGCGACCAGGGCCGCACCGCGCTGCTCGACGGCCAGGTACCAGGTGCCCGGCGCGAGTTCGGCGATGGGGGTCGGCGAACCGTCCTCCGCGAACAGCGGCCGCGCCACGGGTACGGCGAACCAGAACGGCGAGAAGTCCGCGGCCGGCGCCTGCGGCTGCTGCGGCTGCTGGGGCTGCCCACCGAAGGGCTGCCCGGGCTGCGGCTGACCGCCGTACGGCTGCCCGGGCTGCGGCTGCTGGGCACCCGGGTAGCCGTAACCACCCTGCGGCTGACCGCCGTAGGGCGGCTGGGGGGCGGCGGGGCGGGGGGCCGGGAGGAGGGCGGCCTGGAGGGCGGGGACCAGGGGGGTGGCGATGGCGCCGCCCGCGAGGGCCAGGGCGGCGATGAAGCCGAGGATCAGCCCTGCGGCGGCGCTGCCGCCCTCGGGTACGTCCACCAGCGTCCAGAACAGGCTCCACGCGGCGAGAATCGTGAATGCCGCACCGACTGTTCCGAGGTCCAGCCCGGCGACCTTGCGCGGCTGGGGCAGGAGGCGGTTGACGACGATCAGGGCACCACCGATGACCCCGCCCAGGTAGGTGCCGAAGCCAAGTCCGAGGTTTTCCCACCCGGTGATGTCAAGGTTGTACCCGGAGGCGGAGTAGAGCTGGAGGAACGACGCGATGAACAGCAATACCGCTGCTCCGATCACCACGCCGTCGCCTCGAGTGAGGGAGCGGATATTCACTTCAGGGTCCTTCGTCAGTCGTCTCGTCATCGGCATCGCTGGAGGCGTCGCTGTCACCATGTCGCCGTCAGGCCCCGGTGTGAAGCGCGGGGGTGGCCCCTCATCGTACGGAGACCTTATCGTCCGACCGACGAGGGTGTCCGCCGGGATCGGCCCGCCGATCACTACCCGCGCAGGAAACTCACGATTCCCTCAGAGATCCCTCGCGCCGCCTTCTGCCGCCACGCGCCGCTGGTGAGCTGCGCCGCGTCCTTGCTATCGCGCATGTTGCCGCACTCGATGAACACCTTGGGAACCGTTGACAGATTGAGACCGCCAAGATCCTTGCGCGTGACGAGTCCGGTGCCGTCGCCGACGTAGTTGGACGGCGCGCTGCCCGTCGCGCGGACGAAGGAGCCCGCGATGCGCTCGCCGAGGTCGCGGGAGGGGGTGACGATCGGGCCGGTGTTCGCGGCGCCCGCGTTCACCTTGGCCGGGAGGATGACGTGGAAGCCCCGTTGGCCGGCGTCCGCGCCGTCCGCGTGGAGGGAGACGACGGCGTCGGCGTGCGCCTTGTTGCCGATCTCGGCCCGCTCGTCGACGCAGGGGCCCCAGGAACGGTCGCCGTCCTGGGTGAACTTGACCGTGGCGCCCTGCTTCTGCAGCAGCGTGCGCAGCCGGTGGGCGACGTCCAGTGTGAACTCGGCCTCGGTGTAACCGTCGTTGGTGGACGTCCCCGTGGTGTCGCATTCCTTCCAGTTCGTGCCGATGTTCACCTTGCGATTGATTTCGGCCGTGTGCTGGAAGTTGTGGGGGTTGTGGCCCGGGTCGATGACGACGACCTTGCCCTTGAGGGCGCCGGAGTCGGCGGTGGGAGTGGGGGTCGGGCCCGGTGGCTTGTCGTCGTTCGTGGCGGAGATCGTCGGTGCCGTGTTCGCGGGCGCCTCGGAGGGCCGTACGGCCGCGTTGCCCGACGCGCCTCCGTCGCCGGGGCCGCCCACCGCCTCGTACATCACCCAACCGAGCAGGGCTCCCGGCATGAGGGCGGCGGCCGCGACGGTCAGGGCTCGGCGGCGGTTGCGGCGGGGCTGGGGAGGATCGAAGTCCGGACCTACGTACGACACGCCTGCCACCATACGGGCCGACCACGCCCGGTGCCGGGAAGGCACGGTCGAGTGGCGCCGGAGTTCAGGCCCCTGACCCCGTCCGCTTCAGCACCCGCAGCGAGTCGGTCACCGACACCTCCGTGAACGCCCCGGACTCCAGCGCCCGCAGATACACCCGGTACGGCGCCTGGCCGGTGAACTCGTCCTCCGGGTCCGGGAAGACGTCGTGGATGACGAGCAGGCCGCCCTCGGCGACATGCGGGGCCCAGCCCTCGTAGTCGGCGTTCGCATGCTCGTCGGTGTGGCCGCCGTCGATGAAGACCAGGCCGAGGGGAGTGCCCCAGATCTTCGCCACCTGCGGGGAGCGGCCGACCAGGGCGATCACGTGCTCCTCCAGGCCCGCCTTGTGCAGCGTGCGGCGGAACGTCGGCAGCGTGTCCATCAGGCCGATCTCGGGGTCGACGGTCTGCGGGTCGTGGTACTCCCAGCCCGGCTGCTGCTCCTCGCTGCCGCGGTGGTGGTCGACCGTGAGGGCCGTCACCCCGGCCTGGCGGGCGGCGTCGGCGAGCAGGATCGTCGAGCGGCCGCAGTACGTGCCGACCTCCAGGAGCGGGAGACCGAGCCGCCCGGCCTCGACGGCCGCCGAGTAGAGCGCGAGCCCCTCGCCCACGGGCATGAAGCCCTTGGCCGCCTCGAACGCGGCCAGGATCTCCGGCTTGGGGGCCGTGGACATGGGGTTCCCTTCGGTCGTACGAGCGTATGGGCGCCCATGCTGCCGCACCCCCTGCCGGTCGAGCGACAGGGGGTGCGGGTGGTGTGGATCTCAGTGGTGTGGATCTCAGTGGTGTGGATCTCAGGTGAGTCGGATGACTCGGTCGGCCCCAAGGCCCCAAGGCCCCAAGGCCCCAGGAGCCTCAGGCCGTGACCGTCTCCCCCGGCAGCGACAGGTCCAGGTCGACCGGGCTGTCGTCGCCCGTGTGCGTGGCCGACGAGGCGAGCGGGGCGTGGCCGTCGGCTCGGGCGGCCAGGACGTAGGCGCCCTGGGTGGGGACGGTGAGGGCGTAGCTGCCGTCCTCCGCCGAGAGGGTGGCGCCCGCCTGGCGGCCCCGGCGGTCGATCAGGGTCACCTTGGCGCGGGGGACGGGGGTGCCGGTGGCGTCCAGGACGCGGCCGCGGAAGCCGCGCAGTGCCTCTTCGGCGCGCTCCAGGTTGGCGTCCTCCTCGCTGCTGGCGCGCAGCTGCGGGTGGGCGGAGGCCGGGCGCTGCTTCGGGAGGAAGAGGGCCAGGAGGAGGCCTACGGCGACCGCGGCAGTCGCGATCAGGAAGGAGACGCGGAAGCCGTGCATCGTCGGGATCTCGACGCCGCCGACGTTGTTCGCGGTGTTGGCCAGCACCATGCCGATGACGGCGCTCGACACGGACGTACCGATGGAACGCATCAGCGTGTTCAGGCCGTTCGCCGCGCCCGTCTCCGAGGCCGGGACCGCGCCGACTATCAGGGCGGGGAGGGAGGAGTACGCGAGGCCGATGCCCGCGCCGAGGACCACCGAGATGACGAGGCTCTGCCAGGGGGCGCTCATCAGGCCGAGGCCGGCGCCGTAGCCGATGGCGATGATCAGCAGGCCGAGGATCAGGGTGGTCTTGGGGCCGTACTTCGCCGAGAGGCGGGCGTAGACGGGGGCGGTGAACATCATCGTCAGGCCGAGCGGGGCCACCAGCAGACCCGCCACGACCATCGACTGACCGAGGCCGTAGCCCGTCTCCTTCGGCAGCTGGAGGAGCTGGGGGAGGACCAGGGAGACGACGTAGAAGCTGACGCCGACCATGATCGAGGCGAGGTTGGTGAAGAGGACGGCCGGGCGGGCCGTGGTGCGCAGGTCCACGAGGGGAGCCTGCGTGCGCAGCTCGTAGACGCCCCAGAGGACGAGGACGACGGCCGATGCGGCGAACAGGCCGAGCGTGCTGCCCGACGTCCAGCCCCAGTCGCTGCCCTTGGTGATCGGCAGGAGGAAGAGGACGAGGCCGGCGGAGAGGCCGAGTGCGCCGAGGGTGTCGAAGGAGCCTTCCGCGCGGACCTTGGACTCCGGTACGACGAGGAGGGTGAGGGCGATGGCGAGGACACCGAGGCCGGCGGCGCCGTAGAAGAGGGCGTGCCAGTCGGCGTGCTGGGCGACCAGGGCCGCGGCGGGCAGTGCGAGTCCGCCGCCGACGCCGATCGAGGAGCTCATCAGGGCCATCGCCGAGCCGAGCCGCTCGCGGGGCAGCATGTCGCGCATGAGGCCGATGCCGAGCGGGATCGCGCCCATCGCGAAGCCCTGGAGGGTGCGGCCGGCGATCATGGGTATCAGGGTGCTGGTGAGCGCGCTGACCAGCGCGCCGATCACCATCACGGCCAGGCTGGCGATCAGCATGCGCCGCTTGCCGTAGAGGTCACCGAGCCGGCCCATGATCGGGGTGGCGACGGCGCCCGAGAGCAGTGTGGAGGTCAGGACCCAGGTGGCGTTGCTGGGCGCGGTGCTCAGCAGCTGCGGCAGGTCCTTGATGACCGGGACGAGCAGGGTCTGCATCACCGCGACAACGATGCCCGCGAAGGCGAGGACCGGGACGATGGGGCCGGTCGCTCTGCCGGTGGGCTGTTCGTTCGTCGTTTGTGTCATGTGGGGGATCAACCCGGTGTGCCTGGGCAACTATTCCGATGCTTTGGCCAGCTAATGATTTCTTGACCTTCTCTTGGGGAAGCGGCCCCGGCCTACCGGACTAGGCCGGAAGGGAACGGCCTAGTCCGAATTCCCGATGCCAGGAGCGTCGGTCGTTGGGAGCATGACAGTCATGCTCGGAGCCGCTGACGCCACCACCCCCACGTCCCGCCGTACCGCGCCGCCCGCCTGGCTGGTGGTGGCCCTCGCGTGCGCCGGGCAGTTCCTGGTCGTGCTCGACGTGTCCGTCGTGAACGTGGCGCTGCCCTCGATGCGGGCCGACCTCGGGCTGAGCGCCCAGGGCCTGCAGTGGGTGGTGAACGCGTACGCGATCGCCTTCGCGGGGTTCATGCTGCTCGGCGGGCGGGCCGGGGACCTCTACGGGCGTAAGCGGATGTTCCTCGTCGGGCTCGGCCTGTTCACCCTGGCCTCGCTGGCCGGCGGGCTGGCCCAGCAGGACTGGCAGCTGCTTCTCGCGCGGGCCGTGCAGGGGCTGGGCGCCGCGGTGCTGGCGCCCTCGACGCTGACGATCGTGACGGCGGCGGTGCCGGAGGGGGCGGCGCGTGCGCGGGCCATCGGCACCTGGACGGCCGTGGGCGCGGGGGGTGGTGCGGCGGGCGGGCTCGTCGGCGGGGTGCTGGTCGATGTGCTGTCGTGGCGGTGGGTGCTGCTGATCAACGTGCCGGTGGGCGCGGTGGTGCTGGCCGGTGCCGTGCGCCTGCTCGCGGAGAGCCGGGCGGGGAACGGGCGGCGGCTGGATCTGCCGGGGGCGGTGCTGGTGACGGCGGGGCTCGCGACGCTGGCGTACGGCATCTCGCAGACGGAGGCCGAGGGCTGGACGGCGACGGCCACGGTGGTGCCGCTGCTGGCCGGCCTGGCGCTGATCGGGGTGTTCCTCGTCGTGGAGTCGCGTACGGCGGCTCCGCTGATGCCGCTCGGGCTGTTCCGGGTGCGGGCGGTGTCGTCGGCGAACGTGGCGATGTTCCTGTGCGGCTCGGCGATGTTCTGCATGTGGTTCTTCATGACGCTGTACGTGCAGAACGTCCTCGGCTACACCCCGCTGGAGGCCGGACTGGCACTGGTGCCGAGTTCGCTGGCCGTGCTCTTCGGGTCCAAGCTCGCGCCGCGGCTCATGCCGGCGGTGGGCGCGCGCAACGTGGCGGCGCTGGGCACGGTCGTCGCGGCCGTCGGCTTCGGCTGGCAGTCGATGCTGAGCGTGCAGGGCGCGTATGTGACCTCGATCATGGTGCCGGGGATCCTGATGATGCTGGGCGCGGGGCTGGGTGCCACCCCTCTCGCGGCGCTGGCGACGTCCGGGGCGCAACCGGGGGAGGCCGGGCTGGTGTCGGGGCTGGTCAACACCTCGCGCACGATGGGCGGTTCGCTGGGGCTGGCCGTCATGTCCACGATCGCGGCGGCGCGGTCGGCGGGGAGCGGGACGCCGCGGGCGCTGACGGAGGGGTACGCGTTGGTGTTCCGTACGTCGGCGGTGGTGCTCGTGGCGGGGGCGGCGCTGATCCTGCTGTGGCTGCCGAGAAAAACGTCCACGTCCTGAGGCAACGGTCCGGGCGGCTCATGGACTCCTTTGAATATCTAGGAGGTGCCCATGGGGGATCGCAAGGCGGCTCGGGACTCGGAGTTCCAGAGCTTTGTCATCGGCCGCTGGCCGCGGCTGATGCGTACGGCATTTCTCCTCACGGGGGAGCAGCATGCCGCGGAGGACCTGGTCCAGTCGACACTCGAACAGGTCTACGTGGCCTGGCGTCGAGTCGGCTCGGCCGACGACCCGGAGGCCTATGTACGGCGCGTGATGATCAACGCGCACGCACGCAAACACCGCAGAAGGCTCAGGGAGTTCCTCGCGCCGAAGGACGACTCCGGCCTGGTGCGCGAGTTGGCGGACACCGGTGACCGCATCGCCCAGGCCGAGGACCGCAGCGCCCTGCTGTCGGCGCTCGCCCAACTGCCGCCACGGCAGCGCGAGGCGGTGGTCCTGCGGTACTGGGAGGACCTGACCGAGACGCAGACGGCGGAGGCGATGGGCTGCTCCGTCGGCGCGGTGAAGAGCAACGCGGCCAAGGGGATCGCGAAACTCCGCGCCATACCGGGACTGGCCGAGATGGTGACGCAGGGAGGGCGTAAGTGATGAGCGCGGACCGGGAGACGAACCACGGCATGACCAGCCACGACACGACCCACACGGACATCGCCCTCCTGCTGGCCGACGCCGCGGACGGGGTCGAGATCGGCATAGCCCCCTGCGACGCGGTGCTCCGCGGCGGCCGCCGCCGCAAGGCCCGCCGCTGGGCGCTCGCGACCGTTACGGCCCTGGCGCTGGTGGGCTCGGCGGGCTCCCTGGCGGTGGCCGGCCTGCCCGGCGGGGACGGTGGGCGGGGGGTGCGGGTGGCGACGCAGGCGCCGACGGGCGAGGAGCGGCATGTGTACGAGCCGCAGCAGACCGAGCTGTCGCGGGGGACCGACCAGGGCGAGGACTGGCGCGTCGTCATTTCCGTGTGGGAACCGCCGCGGGACAAGGCGGAGGCACGCAAGCAGCTGGCCGCGATGACGGAGTACGGCATCGAGGCCCCGGCACAGCCGAAGCTCTCCGAGGCCGTCGGCAGGACGTCGTACTTCGTGAGCCTCCACTACGGCACCGGCCACCCCCGGGTCCTGATCTTCGACACGGTCGAGAAGTGGGACCACATGGCGGGCAAGGGCATCGTGTTCGGCGCGCTGCCGCTGACGAAGGGAGGCACCTTGGGCCCCAACCGTCTCGTCGTCGGCCGTGTCGCCCGAACGGCCCAGCAGGTCGAGTGCACCTGGTCGGACGGCACCAGCAGCGTGGACCTGCCCAAGGCGGCCGCGGGTTCTCCGCTGAAGTGGGTCGTGTGCGTGGGGCCGGAGGGGGCTGCCAACAGGGCGGTGGAGGTGATCCAGTAGAGAGCGGGCGGGCGACCTGGGAGGCCGCGGCTACAGCCACCCCCGCTGCCGTGCCTCCCGCAGCGCCTCCATCCGGTTGCGGGTGCCGGTCTTGCCGATGGCGGAGGAGAGGTAGTTGCGGACCGTGGACTCGGAGAGGTGGAGCTTGCCGGCGATGTCGGCGACCGTCGCGCCGTCCACCGCGGCGTTGAGGACGTCGCACTCGCGGGCGGTGAGCGGGTTGGGCCCGGCGCTGAGAGCGGCCGCGGCGAGGGCCGGGTCGATCACCGTCTCGCCGGTCAGGACGCGGCGGATCGCGACCGCCAGTTCCTCCACGGGGCCGTCCTTCACCAGGAAACCGGCGGCTCCCGCCTCCATGGCCCGGCGCAGATAGCCGGGGCGGCCGAAGGTCGTCAGGATCAGCACCCGGCAGTCGGGAACCTGGTCGCGCAGCTCGGCCGCGGCGTCCAGCCCGCTGAGGCCCGGCAGCTCGATGTCGAGAAGGGCGACGTCCGGGCGGTGGTCGAGGGCGGCGTCCACGATCGCGTCCCCGGCCGACACCTGCGCCACGACCTCGATGTCCGGCTCCATCCCGAGCAGTAAGGCGAGTGCTCCGCGCATCATGCCCTGGTCCTCGGCGAGCAGAACCCGGATGGACTTGGCGGGCCGGTGATCCCGCGGCATCTCGTTCACGGAGTCAGCGTATGAGGAATGCGCCTGGCGGGAGCGGGGGCGGCGCGACTGGGGAAGCCGGCTTCGACTCGTGCCACCGGCCGCGCTCCCGTCGGACGAGCAGGAAGCCTTCGGGGGAAAGTCGGTGAGGGCGGCTCGAACTCGTTACCGGACTCGCTCGGCCTCCGGCAGCGCCTCCGCCTCCCGTGAGCCCTGGGTCCGGCGCCCGACCGTGTGCGTCGGCTTGGCCGCCTTCGCCGAGTCCGTCGTGTCCCCCGGCAGCTCGGCCGTCACCAGGAAGCCGCCCCGGCGCCCCGGGCCCGCCTGCAGGGAGCCGCCCGCTGCCGCGAGGCGTTCCGTCAGCCCCTTGAGGCCGGTGCCGCCGATGCCGTCGGCGGGGCGGGCGGTGGACGTACCGGCGCCGGCGCCGGCCCCGGCACCGTCGTCGCAGATGCGCAGGCGCACGTGTTCCGGTGTGCCCGCCACCTTGATCTCGCACCGCGCGGCCCCGCTGTGACGTACCGCGTTGGTGACGGCCTCGCGGACGACCCAGCTCAGCAGTGTCTCGGTGTGCGCGGTCAGGGGTGGGCCGGATCGGTGGACGACGGGCTCGATGCCGGCGGCCTCCAGCGCGGAGCGGGCGCGGTCCAGCTCCGTCGCCAGGCTGCCGTTGCGGTAGCCCGTCACCGCCTCGCGGATCTCCGTGAGGGCCTGCCGGCCCACGGACTCGATGTCGGCGACCTGGGCCAGCGCGGCCGCCACATCGCGGGACGCCAGCCGCCGCGCCGCCTCCGACTTCACCACGATCACCGACAGGGTGTGACCGAGCAGGTCGTGCAGATCCCGGGAGAAGCGCAGGCGTTCCTCCTCGACCGCGCGGCGGGCCAACTCCTCGCGGGCGGCGCGCAGTTCCCGTACCGCCTCGGACAGGGACAGGATCGCCGCCGTCACCATCGTGGAGATCCAGGTGGCGTACGCGGTGTCGATGCCGCCCCAGCCGTCCCGGACGACGGCTGCCACCCCGCAGAGCACGGTCACCACCGCTCCGGCCACGCGCAGGTGCGGCATGCGGACGACGGCGCCCGTCGCGAGGCCGAGCAGCGGGAAGAACAGCAGCCAGGTGCCGCCGTAACCCATGCCCAGGCCGCAGGTCACCAACGTCATCAGGAGCAGCGCCAGCCGCGTCGAGGCCGCGTCCCGCTTCTCCTTCACGAAGGAGCGGAACGCGACGTAGATGTAGAGCGAGTTGAAGGTCAGCAGGCCCAGGCCGCCGATCCATGGGTTGGGCGTCTGGCCCTGGAAGAGGTTGGAGAAGGCGCCCATGCCCATCAGCAGCCAGGGCAGCAGGGAGTAGCCGGTGGGCTGGGGGCCGGGTGTGTCGGGGAGCTTCCCGGCCTCCAGTGGGGTCGGTCGGCACGACGCCTTGCGTATCCAGGACATGTTCCGTCCCCCGTTCCTCGGTTCCGTCCCCCGTGTCATGACTCAGACGCTACGGACCGAAGCTGCCGTACGGCAGGTGCGCTTGTCCGCGCTCCGGCAGGACAAATGTCACGGCATGCGATCCGGTGAAAGCCGATCTGATGGAACGTCAGGAGCCTTCACAAGTGCGGGGCGCTCGGCTATACAGGGGGCGCCGGACTGGAACGCGTTCTAGAACGGCCCGTGACGACCTCGGTGCGGCCGACGGTGCGGACGGTCGTACCGAGGTCTCCGATCCCAAGAGTGAGCCTTCAGGAGCCCCATGCCCATCGACGCGGCCAAGGCCGTCGCAGCAGAGCCCCGGACGGGCGAGATCGCCTGGAACTCCAAGGACGTGCAGCTCTACCACCTCGGTGTCGGAGCGGGCACCCCGGCGACCGACCCCGATGAGCTGCGCTACACCCTCGAGTCCCGCCTGCACGTCCTGCCGAGCTTCGCCACCGTCGCCGGCTCCGGCTCGCCCGGAGTGATCAGCGGCCTGTCCATGCCCGGTGTCGAGGTCGACCTCGCCAAGGTCCTGCACGGCGGCCAGTCGCTGACCCTCCACCGCCCCATCCCGGTGCAGGGCACCGCGACCGCCACCGGCCGTATCGCCGCCGTCTACGACAAGGGCAAGGCCGCCGTCCTCGTCATGCGCACCGAAGTCGCCGACGCCGACGGCCCGTTGTGGACCAACGACGCCCAGATCTTCGTACGGGGCGAAGGAGGATGGGGAGGAGACCGGGGGCCGTCCGGGCGGCTCGAACCGCCCGTCGGTGAGCCCGACCGGGTCGTGGAGCGGTCCGTCCGCGAGGACCAGGCCCTGCTGTACCGCCTCTCCGGCGACTGGAACCCCCTGCACGCCGACCCCGAGTTCGCCAAGGTCGCCGGGTTCGAGCGGCCCATCCTGCACGGGCTGTGCACCTACGGCATGACGCTCAAGGCGGTCGTGGACACGCTGCTCGGCGGGGACGTGACCCGGGTGCGGTCGTACGTCACCCGGTTCGCCGGGGTCGTGTATCCGGGGGAGACCCTGCGCATCCGCATGTGGCAGCAGGAGGGCGCCGTCCGTGTGGCCGTGAGCGCCATCGAGCGGGACGACGCGCCCGTCCTCGCCGACACCGTCGTCGAACACACCTGAGTCCAGAACGCCGTACGAGGGGAGCCGCACCATGCGAGCAGCCGTACTGCACGAGATCGGTCAGGACAAGCTCGAGGTACTCGACGACGTCGAGGCGGTGGGCTTCGGGCCCGGCAAGGTGAGGGTCCGGGTGCGGGCGACCGGGCTGTGCCACTCGGACCTGTCCGCGATGGCGGGGGTGCTTCCGCAGCCGGGGCCGTTCGTGCCCGGTCACGAGGGGGCGGGCGAGATCGTCGAAGCCGGGGAAGGCGTGCGCCACCTGAAGCCCGGCGACCGGGTCGTCGTCTGCTGGCTCCCCGCCTGCGGAGCCTGCCCCGCCTGCAAACGCGGCCAGACCGAGCTGTGCCTGGCCGGGTTCATGAACGCCGGCACCCCCAACTTCAAGCGCCCCGGCGGCACCCCTTCCGACGTCTTCGGCTTCGCCGGCACCGGCACCTTCGCCGAGGAGGTCGTCGTCGACGCCGGATGTGCGGTGCCGATCCCCGACGACGTCCCCTTCGACATCGCCGCCCTCATCGGCTGCGGGGTGACCACGGGACTCGGCGCCGCCCTCAACACCGCCGACGTGGAGGCCGGTTCGTCGGTCGCCGTCATCGGCTGCGGGGGCGTCGGCATCTCCGCGATCCAGGGCGCCCGGCTCAAGGGGGCCGCCGAGATCGTCGCCGTCGACCCGGTCGCCTCGCGCCGCGAGTCCGCCCTGAAATTCGGCGCCACGAAGGCGGTGTCCCCGGACGAACTGGCCGACGCCAAGCAACAGGTCACCGGCGGCGAGGGCTTCGACTACGTCTTCGAGGTCGTCGGCAAGTCCGCCACCGCCCGCACGGCCTACGAGAACACCCGGCGCGGCGGCACGCTCGTCGTCGTCGGCGCCGGAGCGATGGACGACTTCCTCCAGCTCAACATGTTCGAGCTGTTCTTCGACGAGAAGCGGATCCTGCCGTCCATGTACGGCGGCGGAGACGTCCTGCGCTCCTACGAACGCACCATCGCGCTGTGGCGCGCCGGACGCATCGACCTGGCGGGCCTGATCACCCACCGCGTGCCGCTCGCCGACATCAACGAGGCCCTGGACCAGATGCGGACGGGCACGGCGCTGCGTACGTGCATCGAGATCTGACCGACGTCGAAGGGGTCGTATGTCACTGCCACTTGAGGGACTGTCCGCGATCGTCACCGGCGCCGGGCGCGGTCTCGGCCGGGCCGAGGCGCTGGAGCTCGCCCGGCTCGGCGCCGCCGTCGTCGTCAACGACTACGGACAGCCCGGCCGGGACGGCTCGGGCGAGGCCTCCACCGGTCCCGCCGAGGAGGTCGCCGCCGAGATCCGCGCGACGGGCGGCAAGGCAATCGCCCACACCGGGGACGTCGCCGACTTCCCCCAGGCCGGTGCGCTGGTCGAGTTGGCGATCGCCGAGTTCGGCAAGCTGGACATCCTGGTCAACAACGCGGGCATCCTGCGCGACCGCATGGTCTTCTCCATGGCCGAGGAGGAGTGGGACTCGGTGATCCGGGTCCACCTCAAGGGCCACTTCAACACCATCCGCTTCGCCGCCGCGCACTGGCGCGAGCGGTCCAAGGCGGCGGGCGGGCCGGTGTACGGGCGGGTCGTGAACACCTCGTCGGAGGCGTTCCTCGCGGGGTCCGCCGGTCAGCCCAACTACGCGGCGGCGAAGGGCGGAATCGTCGGACTCACCACCTCCACCGCCCTCGCGCTCGCCAAGTACGGCGTGACGGCGAACGCCATCTGCCCACGCGCCCGGACCCGTATGACCGAGGACGTCTTCGCCGGCCTCGACCAGCCGGACAGCGGCCTGGACCCGCTCGCCCCCGAGCATGTCGCCCCGCTCGTCGGCTACTTGGCCGCACCGGCGGCCGCCCGGATCAACGGCCAGCTGCTCGTCGTGCACGGCGGCATGGTGGCGATCGTCGAACGGCCCCGGGTCGCCGCGAAGTTCGACAGCAAGCAGGAGACGTTCACCTACGACGAGCTGGACGCCGTACTCGGTCCGCACTACGCCGAACGGCCCCAGGGGGAGACCTTCGGGGCGGTGGAAGTGCTGGGCCTGAAAAGGGCGTAGACGGCCCAGGCAGCCGGCGCAGAAAGGGCGACGGCCCCGCCCCTCGTGGTGAAGGGCGGGGCCGTGCGGCGTCGGCGTCAGGCCGCCGTCTCGGTCTCCTCGACCGGCTTGCGGTGACGGCCGCGGGGAGCCGTCTCGCTGTCGTGGGCCGAGACGGAGCCCCGGTGCCTGCCGTGGCCGGAGGCCTTCTGAACGTCGTGAACGTCGGCCGGCCCCGGCTGGGTCGTGCTGGCGTTGCTCATCGGAAAACTCACCCCGTCAACATGATCTTTCTTACAGCCGGGCGAGTTTAACCAGACGACCACGGGCCGAATCCAGGCGGCCACGCCAACCGCCACTACTTCGTTACAAGACCACCCAACGGCGCTTGCTGCAACGGCACGGGGCGGCGCGTGACCGGACCCGGAGGCTCCTTTTCCACCGGCATGGAAGACCTCGACTCCGGTTCTGCTTCGGGTCCTTGCTGCTGACTTTCCCCCGGAGTCCCCTCCGGATCTTCCTCCGGTGACGGCAGCCCCACACGGGCCACCCCGCACCGTACCTCCCGCGTGGCATACGGCAGTTGCAGCACCCCGTCCCGCGTCCACAGCCCGGCCCCCGCCAACCACCCTTCGGGCGCCGGAAGATGACGTACCTGCCGTTCGGCGGGCCGCCACACCCCCACCCAACTCCCGACCGGCCCGTCGATGCGCAGCGCCACCCCGCAGCTCTCCGGCGTCAGCACCTGCCCCGGCTGGATCGCGAACGGCGTCACCGCGCAGTCGGGCACCCGCAGACACTCCGGGAAGCGCACCGGCAGCGTGCTGCCCAGCACCCCCCAGCCCAACCGATCCTGCCCCGGCGAGGGAGCGTCCGACCGGATCAGCAGCAGCCCGCTGTCCGGGTCGGCGAGCAGCAACCGGTCGTCGCTGTCGTCCGCGATCTGCAGCAGCGGCGACACCTCGCCGCCCCGCTCCAGATCGACCACGACGGCCTTCGTACGGCCCCCGGACTCCCGGTCGAGCGCCAGTATCCGCCCGCCCCGGTCCAGCCACACCCCGCCCGAGCAGCGCCCCGGGATCTCGGCGAGGTGCTCGGGCCCGAAGGCGCCCCCCGCCACCAGCCACACCGCGCTGGAATGCCGGCCCACCGCGAGGGCGTACGCCTTGTCGCCGCCCGGCGCCGGAGGCAGCATCTGCAGCCGGGTCCCCTCGTCCGGGCACTGGACGGCGCCCAGCAGCAGTTCGCCGGTGCCGGGCCCGGTCGGATACAGCAGCGAGAAGATGTGCCGTCCGTCGGTGGGGCGGCGGATGAGGACCCGGCCGTCGCCCATGGGCTGCACCTCGGTGCCGGGCTCCTCCGGCTGGTGGGCGGGCAGCGGCACGGCGTAGGGCTCGGGGCCGTCGAGGGTCCAGCGCTCCGGGAACCAGCAGTCGCCGTTCAGCGCGAGGCGGGCGGCGTAGGAACCGTCCGCCGTGATGGTGCATACCGCCCGAGGCACTTCGTCGTCCTCATGCTCCGCCGCGGGCTCGATCGCACAGGCCGTCATGGTCCGGTCACCTCCGGTCACGAAGCTAGTTTTCGCACGCGCAGGCGTGGGATCGGCGGGGTTCCCCTTTCACACAAAGGGGTGGCCGAGGAACGATTCGCCTGAGGAAACGGGGGAGATTGTGCTGGGCGGGGTCGGGGCGGCCGAGCGCGGCCGGTGCTCTCCACCCGAGGTGTCCGGGGGAGGGGTATCCACCGGCTCCGGCACCGGTACAGCCGTACGGAACAGCCAGGTAGCCTTGCCCTCGTGCCCCGTCTGTCTGAAGTCATCGCCGCGCTGGAGACCCTGTGGCCCGCCGAGCGGGCCGAGTCCTGGGACGCGGTCGGCACCGTCGTGGGCGACCCCGACCAGGAGGTCTCGCGGGTCCTGTTCGCCGTCGACCCGGTCCAGGAGATCGTGGACGAGGCGATGAAGCTGGGCGCCGACCTGCTGGTCACCCACCACCCGCTCTACCTTCGCGGTACGACGACGGTCGCCGCCTCCACCTTCAAGGGCCGGGTCGTCCACACGCTGATCAAGAACGACATCGCGCTGCACGTCGCGCACACCAACGCGGACACGGCCGACCCGGGAGTCAGCGACGCGCTGGCCGGCGCGCTGGACCTGCGAGTCGTCCGACCGCTGGTGCCCGACGCGACCGATCCGGAGGGCCGTCGGGGCCTGGGCCGCGTCTGCGAGCTCGACCACCCCCTCACCGTCCGCGAACTCGCCGCCCGCGCCGCCGAGCGCCTGCCCGCCACCGCGCAGGGCATCCGCGTCGCCGGCGACCCGGAGGCCACGGTCCGCACCATCGCCGTCAGCGGCGGCTCCGGCGACAGCCTCTTCGACCAGGTACGCGCCGCCGGCGTGGATGCCTTCCTCACCGCGGACCTCCGCCACCACCCGGCGTCCGAGGCCGTGGCGCACAGTCCTCTCGCGCTGCTCGACGCGGCGCACTGGGCCACCGAGTGGCCCTGGTGCGAGCTGGCCGCCGCCCAGCTCGACGAGATCTCCGACCGCAACGGATGGGACCTGCGCGTCCACGTCTCGAAGACGGTCACCGACCCCTGGACCGCCCACGCGGCGTCCACCACCACGGACACATCTGGAGCCCCCAACTGAACGCCGAGCCCGCCGACCAGATCCGCCTCCTCGACGTCCAGGCCCTCGACGTCCGCCTTCAGCAGCTCGCGCACAAGCGGAAGTCGCTGCCGGAGCACGCCGAGATCGAGACGCTGACCAAGGACCACACGCAGCTGCGTGACCTGCTCGTGGCCGCGCAGACCGAGGAGAGCGACTGCGCCCGCGAGCAGACCAAGGCCGAGCAGGACGTGGACCAGGTGCGCCAGCGCGCCGCCCGCGACCAGCAGCGCCTGGACTCCGGAGCCATCACCTCCCCCAAGGACCTGGAGAACCTCCAGCACGAGATCGCCTCCCTCGCCAAGCGGCAGGGCGACCTGGAGGACATCGTCCTGGAGGTCATGGAGCGCCGCGAATCCGCGCAGGAGCGGGTCGCCGAGCTGACCGAGCGGGTCGGTGCCGTCCAGGGGAAGGTCGACGACGCGACCGCCCGCCGGGATGCCGCGTTCGAGGAGATCGACGGCGAGGTGGCGGCGGTGACGAAGGAGCGCGAGGTCATCGCGGGCGCCGTCCCGGCCGACCTGCTGGGGCTCTACGACAAGCTGCGCCAGCAGCAGGGCGGCGTCGGCGCGGCCAGGCTGTACCAGCGCACCTGCCAGGGCTGCCGCCAGGAGCTCGCCATCACCGAGCTGAGCGAGATCCGCGCAGCGGCTCCGAACACGGTGGTGCGGTGCGAGAACTGCCGCCGGATTCTGGTGCGTACGGCCGAGTCGGGTCTGTAGGACGCCTGGTACTGAGGGGCTTGGGTCGAGGGTCTGAAGGTCTGAGGGTCTGAGGGGTTCTGGTCGTGCGGGAGTTCATTGTCGAGGCCGACGGCGGTTCACGGGGCAACCCGGGGCCCGCGGGCTACGGTGCCGTGGTCGTCGACGCGGCCACGGGGCAGACGCTGGCCGAGGCCGCCGAGTACATCGGCATCGCCACGAACAACGTCGCCGAGTACCGGGGCCTGGTCGCCGGCCTGCGCGCCGCGCACCAGCTGGACCCGACGGCCACGGTCCACGTCCGCATGGACTCCAAGCTGGTCATCGAGCAGATGTCGGGCCGCTGGAAGATCAAGCACCCCGACATGAAGCCGCTGGCGGCGGAGGCGGCACGGGTCTTCGCGGCTCCTCAGGTGACGTACGAGTGGATCCCCAGGGAGCAGAACAAGCAC
This sequence comes from Streptomyces sp. T12, assembly GCF_028736035.1. NCBI lineage: Bacteria > Bacillati > Actinomycetota > Actinomycetes > Kitasatosporales > Streptomycetaceae > Streptomyces > Streptomyces sp. T12. Next base: position 2,937,694 of record NZ_CP117866.1, on the reverse strand, counting down.
GCGGACCGGCTGGCCAACGAGGCGATGGATGCCGGGAAGCGGGGGGAGCAGTGGTCGGCGGCGGCTTCCAGGGCGGAGCTGGAGGCGGCTGATGCAAGGGCGGCCAGGGCCGCGAGCGTCGCGAGGGCTGAGCCTGAGCCGTCCGGGCCGCCGGGAGACGCCGCCGCTCCCGCCCAGGCCGAGGCCGATGTCAGGGCCGCGCGCACCGTGGCCACGGCCGCCTCCGGCTGGGCTCCCGCCGACATGGGGGCGCCCGCCACCTTCGTCCTGCTCCGGCACGGCGAGACCCCCCTCACCCCCCAGAAGCGGTTCTCGGGCAGTGGCGGTACAGACCCGTCCCTCTCCGACGTCGGCCGGGAGCAGGCCGAGCGCGTAGGCGCCGCCCTCGCCCGGCGCGGCACCATCCAGGCCGTCGTGGCGTCGCCGCTCGCCCGTACCCGGGAGACAGCCGGCATCGTCGCCGCCCGCCTCGGCCTCGACGTGAGCGTCGACGACGGCCTGCGCGAGACCGACTTCGGCGCCTGGGAGGGGCTCACCTTCGGCGAGGTCCGCGAGCGCTACCCGGACGACCTCACCGCCTGGCTGGCCGACCCGGAGGCCCGCCCCACCGGCGACGGCGAGAGCTTCGCGGCGACCGCCACCCGCATCGCCGCCACCCGCGACAAGCTGATCGCGGCGTACACGGGCCGCACGGTCCTCCTCGTCACGCACGTCACCCCGATCAAGACGTTCGTACGCCTCGCTCTGGGCGCCCCGCCCGAGTCCCTGTTCCGCATGGAACTCTCGGCGGCCTCCCTCTCGGCGGTGGCGTACTACGCCGACGGCAACGCGAGCGTACGGCTCTTCAACGACACGTCACACCTGCGTCCCTGAACCCTCGAGCGCGGCCGCCTCCCGAGCCAGCGCCTCGACCCGCCCCCAGTCCCGCGCCGCCACCGCGTCCGCCGGAAGCATCCAACTCGCGCCCACGCACCCGACGTTGGGCAGGGCGAGATAGCCGGGGGCCGACGCCGGACCGATCCCGCCCGTCGGACAGAACCGGGCCTGCGGCAACGGCCCGTACAACGACCTGAGATACGCCGTACCGCCCGCCGCCTCGGCCGGGAAGAACTTCATCTCCCGCACCCCGCGCTCCAGCAGCGCCACCACCTCGGACGTGGTCGACACCCCCGGCAGATACGGCACCCCGGACCCACGCATGGCGTCCAGCAGTACGTCCGTCCAGCCCGGGCTGACCAGAAAACGCGCCCCCGCCGTGACCGCCTCCGTCACCTGCTCCGGCGTGATCAGCGTCCCGGCCCCGACCACCGCGTCCGGCACCGCGTCCGCGATCGCCCGGATCGCCTCCAGCGCGGCCGGCGTCCGCAATGTCACCTCGATCGCGGGCAGCCCACCCGCGACCAGTGCCCGGGCCAGCGGTACGGCGTCGGAGGGATCGTCGACCACGACAACGGGCACGACAGGCGCGAGATCCAGGACTGAGGTCATGGCCTCATCCTGCCCATGGCAAGCAGCATGCGCAAAGCTCGTTGCGCATGCTGCAATGGCTAGCTGGATGGGTGTCAGTGGACCTCCGACACCAGCACATCCAGCGTCCACGCCTTCCCGGCCTTGGCCGGCGCCTCCACCTCCACCTCGTACCCGAGGTCCCGCAGCGCCTCGACCAGCTCGGACGGCCCACCGGGAGCCGCCCCCGCGGTCAGCAGACTCCGTACGATCCGCCCCTTGGTCGCCTTGTTGAAGTGGCTGACGACCTTCCGCGTCGGCGCGTGCAGCACCCGCACGCTCGCCGTCCGCCCGGCCACCTCGCCCTTCGGCTTCCACGCCGCCGCGTACGCCGACGACCGCAGATCCAGCACCAGCCCGTCCCCGGCCGCCTCGGGCAGCACGTCCGCCATCGGCGCCCGCCAGTACGCGCCGAGCGCGCCGAGGGCGGGCAGCTTCACGCCCATCGAGCAGCGGTAGGAGGGGATGCGGTCGTTGACGTGCACCGCACCCCACAGGCCCGAGAAGACGAGCAGCGACCGAGCCGCCCGCTTCTTCGCCGCCGCGTCCAGCGACGCCAGGTCGAGGGCGTCGTACAGCACGCCGGTGTAGATCTCCCCGGCCGGCCGCGCCCCTGCGGTCCGCAGCTCGGTGTTCTTCGCGACCTCGCCGCGCAGCCCCTCGCTCAGCCCGAGCACGTCCCGCGCCTTGTCCTCGTCGGCGCTGCACAGATCGACCAGCTCGCTCAGCACGGCTTCCCGGGCCTCGCTCAGCCCCGGCAAGGACAACGACTCCAGCTTCAGCGGCGCACCCCGACCGGACGAGGCCTTGCCTTCGGAAGGCGGCAGCAGGACAAGCACACGTACTCCTTCACTCGAACTCCGCCACAGGGTACGGCGTGCCACCCGGCGACCCTCGCCCTACGCTCGACTCATGCCCCGCCGCCACATCCGAGTGACCGGCGCCCCCGAGACCCCCCTCCGGGCCGCCCTCACCGCGCTGCGCGCAGAACTCGGCGTCTCCGGGAGCTTCCCGCCCGAGGTGCTGGCGGAGGCCGAGCGGGCCGCGAAGGCCCCCGCCCTCCCGCCGTACGACGCCACCGACGTCCCCTTCTTCACCATCGACCCGCCCACGTCCACCGACCTCGACCAGGCGATGCACCTGTCCCGGCAGGACACCGGCTACCGCGTCCGGTACGCCATCGCCGACGTCGCCGCCTTCGTCGTACCGTCGGGCGCACTGGACCGGGAGACCCACCGCCGGGTGACGACCCTCTACTTCCCCGACGAGAAGGTCCCCCTGCACCCGACCCTGCTCGGCGAGGGCGCGGCAAGCCTGCTCCCGGACCAGGTCCGACCGGCCGTCCTGTGGACGATCGACCTCGACGCGCAGGGCCGTACGCTCGCCGTCGACGCCCGCCGCGCCCTGGTCCGCAGCCGGGCCAAGCTCGACTACGACGGCGTACAGAAGCAGATCGACACGGGAACCGCCGAGGAGCCGCTGGCGCTGCTGAAGGAGATCGGGGAGCTGCGGGAGCGGCTGGAGGTGGAGCGGGGCGGGATCTCGCTCAACGTGCCCGAGCAGGAGATCATCGAGCGCGACCACGACCACACCTACGAGCTCGCCTACCGCGCCCCGCACCCCGCCGACGGCTGGAACGCCCAGATCTCCCTGCTGACCGGAATGGCCGCCGCCGACCTGATGCTGGCCGGCGGCACGGGCATCCTGCGCACCCTCCCCGCCGCCCCCGACGGCGCGGTCGGCCGCCTGCGCCGTACCGCACACGCCCTGCACATCGACTGGCCGCACCACGTCTCGTACGCCGAACTCGTCCGCTCCCTCGACCCGCACCGCCCACCCCACGCGGCCTTCCTCCAGGAGTGCACGACCCTGTTGCGCGGCGCCGGATACACCGTCTTCCGGGACGGGAACCTGCCCGCCATCACCACTCACTCCGCGGTGGCCGCCCCCTACACCCACTGCACGGCCCCACTGCGCCGCCTCACCGACCGGTACGCCGCCGAGATCTGCCTCGCTGCCGCCGCCGGTCAGCCGGTGCCCGACTGGGTGGTGGCCGCCCTCGACGAGCTGCCCGCCAGGATGGCCGAGGGCACCCGGCGCGCGGGCAGGGTGGAGCGGGAGTGCGTGGACATCGTCGAGGCGGCGCTGCTGAAGGGCCGGGTGGGGGAGGTGTTCGACGGCTGGGTGGTGGACGTGGACGAGCGCCAACCCGCCGTCGGGGTTGTGCAGTTGGAGTCGCCGGCGGTCATCGGCAGGATCGACGGCACAGGCTCGTCCCCGCTGCCGCTGGGGGAGCGGCTCCCGGTCCGCCTCACCCAGGCTGATCCGGCAGTGGCGACGGGAGTGCCGAAGGTGCGGTTCGTGTCTGCCTGACGGCGTGGAGCTCTCGTACGAGGCTGTCGGCGTCGTCGGCGTGGAAGCGGACGAGGCGGACGTCCCGTCGACGGCCGAGGAAGGTGAAGTGGGCGACGGGTTCGGCGAGTTCGAGCGTGACGGACGTCTGCGCCCCGATGACGACGTCAAGCTCACCCTCGGCCCGCTCATGGGTGGTGCGCAACTCGCGCCGCACGCTTTCGACCTTCTCCAGCGGTATGCGCAGATCGACGTGCGCGGCACGCCGGATGCGCAGGGAGCCGGCGTCGAGCACATGCGGTCGTACGACGGAGGCCGCGTGCATCCCGATGACGAGCACGATGGTGTAGACGTCCAGCATGAACACCCCCCGGTGCGCGGCCGGATAGTCCCGCAGCAGCACAGCCATGGTGACCGACTCGACCACGCACACGAACGCGAACCCGAACATCACCGGCCCCTGCCCGCGCGCATACCCGAAAGCGACGCCTTCGCCGACCCCATGCCGACGCCGGGCCACCCACAGCGCCAGGCTCGCGAACAGCCGCAGCTCGTGCCGGGCGAGGACGAGCACGGTCCGCGTCACGGCCCGTCTCCTTCCATGAAGAGGTGCAAGGTACGGCGGATGGCCTCCGCCTGGGCCGGGGCGAAGTCGGCGTAGAAGGCGCGCAGGAAGCTGTCGTCGTGGTCGATGCCGCCCCACGTCTCCGGAAGCAGATCGCGGGGGATGCAGTCGGCCAGGGCACGGGCGGCCTCGTCGACGCGCGGGTCGTCGGGTTCGGCATCGGCCAGGTCGTCGAGCAGGGCGTAGGCGGCGAGGGCCTGCTGCACACCGGACGGCGTGGCCAGCGCGCCGCCCATGACCCCCATGAGCCGCTCCCGATCTTCCGGGGAGGCGGTGGTCTCGATCAGGGCGAGCACTTCGCGGTCCTTGGCGGCCATGGGCGAGTCGGCGGCGACCTGCGCCATGTCCTGGAACAGCGCGGCCAGTTGAGGCGACACGGGCCCCTCGGCGGGCAGCGCGCCCTCCGTCTCCAGCAACGCCCGCAACCGCGTCCGCCGCTCTCGGATGGCGTCCTCCTGCCGGGCCAGATCCTCATCGAGCTCGGTGAGCACCTCGACAAGATCCTTCCCGGCATCCTCGGCCAACACGTCCCGCACCTCCGCGAGCCCCAGCCCCAGCTCGGTCAGCCGCCGGATCCGCGCGAGTGCGACGGCATGGCGCAGGGTGTAGTCCCGGTATCCGTTCGGGCGCCGCTCGGGCTCGGGCAGCAGCCCCTGATGGTGGTAGTGCCGCACGGTCCGCGTGGTGACGCCGACGGCGGCGGCGAGTTCTCCGATCCGCATGGGATCAGTACAGACGCTGACGCTGCGGCAGGGTCAAGCGGGCGCCTCCGGCGGAGTCTCGTACAGGTGACCCGCCACTATTCCGTTCCGGTGAGTTGCTGAAGGGGCGTTCCATGGGCGCCATGGCACAGGATCCGATCACGCAGAAGCTCCTGCTGGACTGGTTTGTCGACCTCGACACCCCGGAGGGTCTCCGGGCGGAGCTCGTCGAGGGGGAACTCGTCGTGACACCGGTGCCGGACGGGCACCACGAGCATTGCATCAGCCGGATCGTGGGCCAGATGCACAGGGGATCCACGACTGACACGCAGTTCTCCGGCAACAAGGGCCTGAAGCTGAAGAACGCGGAGGGTCACCCGCAGGACCACGTGATTCCGGATGGCACATTCGCCCCCGAGGAGCCGCGGCTCTTCCGAGGGGCTGACCCCTGGATGCCCTGTGAGGGAGTCTCCATGGTGCTGGAGGTGACGTCCCGCAGGCCACAGGTCGATCGTGAGATCAAGCGCCGCTGCTACGCCCGCGGCGGCATCCCGCTGTACCTGCTCGTCGACCGCGAGACCTCGTGGACCACGCTGTTCAGCGACCCGGAGTCGGGTGACTACCAAGAGCTTCGCGCCGCCACCTTCGGCAAACCGCTCGCTCTGCCCAAGCCCTTCTCCTTCCAGCTGGACGCGGCGGACTTTCTCTGAGGCTCCCTGTGTTGCACTGCCAGAGGGACCGACGGGGGCGCGAAATGGGTGAGCAGGCGCTGTGGACCAGGGCGAGGCTCGGCCGAGGAGGTCCCCCGCTCGATCTACTGACCGCCCGCTTCGACCGGCACGTCTACGCCCCGCACGCCCATGACGAGTTCACGATTGGCGTGTGCGTCGGCGGCAGCGAGGTCATCAACTACCGAGGCGGCCGTATCCGCCCAGGCCCGGGCTCCATCGTCGTACTGACACCGGGAGAGATGCACACGGGCAGGCCGGCCGAGACCGCGGCGTTGCTGACCCGTCCCGCTGCGGTGCCGTCGGCCGAGGTCCTGACGGCCCTGGCCGCCCTGGGCGTGACGTACGTCAATCCGGCGGTCGCGGTGGCGGCGGGGGCGCTGTTCCTGGACGAGCCTCTGGCCGCGGGGGTTCTGGCGGCGTTCGTCCTGATCCTCGCCGGCTCGGTACTGGCGACGGCCGCACCCCGCAGCCCGGTAACATGGTCGACACGGCAGACGAGCCGGGCGGGCGGCCGCGTGGAGTCCCTCAGGGGGCTTCCCGAGGAACGTCCGGGCTCCACAGGGCAGGGTGGTGGCTAACGGCCACCCGGGGTGACCCGCGGGACAGTGCCACAGAAAGCAAACCGCCCAGCGCTCAGGCGCTGGGTAAGGGTGAAACGGTGGTGTAAGAGACCACCAGTGCCCAGGGTGACCTGGGCAGCTAGGTAAACCCCACCCGGAGCAAGGTCAAAAGGAGCGCTGTAACAGGCACTCTGCGCGGACGTTCGAGGGCTGCCCGCCCGAGTCCGCGGGTAGACCGCAGGAGGCTGGCGGCAACGCCGGTCGTAGATGGATGGCCGTCGCCGGGGGGTTCGCGAGGACCCCCCGGAACAGAACCCGGCGTATAGCCCGACTCGTCTGCCGCTACCTGCGGCTTTGCCTTGGAACCAGCTCATCTCGGGCGAAGGCGGTTACGAGATCTAAGGCTGTCGGCGCGAGCTTGCGCACCCGCTGCCTCGGGGGCGGCGTTGGCGTGCGTGTAAGGCGGGCGTCAGACGGGCGCGCGGGACCCCTCCCGGGCACCCGTGTGTAGAACGGCCCCATGACCACATCGGAAACATCGGCCCGTCGCCGTACGGGCAGGCTGTCTGCGGTGCGCGGCGCGGCGGGGACCGTCTGCGTCCTGATGGCCCTCGCCGCCGCGCTGACCGGCTGCGGCTCCGACTCGGGCGATGACGCGGGCGATGACGCGGCGGCCTCCGCGCCGGCCGCGCCCTCGCGATCGGTCGAACCGTCGCCCGCCTCGCCCACGCCCACGAAGCCCTCTTCGTCGCCGTCGCCGACCGCGGTCAAGCCGATGAAGCCGTCGACGCCGGCCGAGCTGCGGGCCTGTGCAGACGGAAGCTGCACGGTCGTCGTGACGAAGGGCACCGAGATCCCGCGCGCCGCCGGCCTGCGGGCGGGACCGTTCACGGTGAGCGCCGTCGGTGCCCAGGGCGTGGACCTGACCTCGGTCGACGCGAGCGGATTCACCTCCAACCTACTCGGGCAGCGACCCGACCAGGGCGGGCCCTCCACCGTCAACGAGCTGTCGATCCGCGTTCTCGCCATCGTGGGGGACACCGCGAGGCTGCGGCTCTTCCCGGCGGAGCACTAGTTCTCGCACACCTTCGAGGAGGGATGGCCATGGGGCAGGTACGCGAGGGAGCACGGCTAGGGGCTTGGGTCGTCAGCGGGGTCATCGGCCTGGCGGTGTTGTACGTGATCGGAGTGTTCGCCTTCGGCGGCGCGGGGTGGATCACCGCCCCGTTCCGCGGTGAGGCGGACCAGCGCGAGAACACCGTCGGCTCGGGCGAGTTCCGGCAGACCACGTACGAGGAGTTCTTCGATCTGTGTGAGGCCGTGCAGAACGCCGAAGGGACGATCCAGGCGCTCCGGGAGGAGCGGAAGTCCGCTTCGCAGACTCGAACGACGCAGATCGACCAGTCGATCACCGCGCTGAAGGCCACACGGATCGAGTCGGTCAACGCCTACAACTCGAAGGCCGCCCAGGAGCACCGCGCGCCCTTCCGCGACCAGGATCTGCCGTACCGGCTGGATGCCACCGTCGAGCGCACGACGTGCACCAACTGATCCCCATCTCAGCCCGGGAAGAGGGCAGCACCGCATGAAGAAGTTCGCACGCATGGCCCTGGCCACCGTCGTCGCGTTCGTTGTGGGCCTTGCCCTGACGTCCTGCACCGACTCCAGCCAGGACAAGGAGAACAAGGCCAAGCAGGAGAACTACGACCACCTCGTGGCCCAGCAGCCGGCGGGCCGCATGGAGTACTCGCCGACCCGCGAAGCGATCAACCAGTGGATCAAGACGTGGGGGAAGCGGGGCAAAGTCTCGTACGTCTACATCCAGAACGCCAAGGGCGAGTACGGGTACTTCATCATGAAGGGCCTGCCGGTGCCGCGCTGCAAGATGCTCACTCCGACGGAGAAGGCGGAGTCCTCCTCCCACGGCGTCGCGGTCCTCGCGCAGCCCGGCATGGACGGCACGTACTCGTCGGGTTCCACCTGCAACGCCTACTACGGTTTCGACGCCACGACGGGCGCGTACATGGAGTTCACGGTCGGCACGAACCAGTCGTTCTTCCTGTTCGACAAGCCCATGACGATGCCGGAGTACGCCAGCGCCAAGCAGTTGGGGCCGACGTCGGTGAAGGACATCGAGTAGCAGCCGCGTTCACCGATCAGCGGCCAGCACTGCCGCGAGGCCCTCTTGCAGATCTTTGACGAAATGCTCGGGAACCTCCAGCGACGGGAAATGTCCCCCGTTTTCGGGCGACCTCCATTGGACGATCTGTCGGTACCGCTCCTGTGCCCAGGGGCGCGGACACTTCTCGACGTCGCGGGGATACATGGTGATTGCTGACGGGACGTCGACCCGAAGTTCGGGATCGAGCGAGTTGTGGCTTTCGTAGTAAATGCGGGCCGACGATGCGCCGGTCCGCGTCAGCCAGTACAGGGTGACGTTGTCAAGAACGCGGTCTCTGGAAATCGTCTCGAACGGGCTGTCTTCGGTGTCCGACCACTCGGCGAACTTGTCGAGGATCCAGGCAAGAAGCCCGACCGGTGAGTCGACGAGCGAGTAGCCGATGGTCTGCGGTCGGGTCGCCTGCTGCTTCGCGTACGCCGCGCGGTGGCGCCAGAAATCGCGGGTCTCCTCGGTCCATTTGCGCTCGACCGCCGTCAGCCCGTCCGTTGTCAATCCGGGCGGTCCCTCCGCGAACAATGTGTGGATGCCGAGAACGTGCGCCGGGAACCTGCCGCCGAGAACCGTGGTGATATTTCCTCCCCAGTCGCCGCCGTGGGCCGCGAACTTGCTGTAGCCGAGCCTTCCCATCAGTTCCACCCATGCGGCCGCGATCTTTTCGGTTCCCCACCCGGTGGTGGCCGGCCTGTCGCTGTAACCAAAGCCTGGAAGCGACGGCACCACGACGTGGAACGCCGGCGCGTCCGCATCTTTCGGATCTGCCAGCTCGTCCACTACATCGATGAACCGGGCAATGCTGTCCGGCCAGCCGTGCGTCAGGATCAGAGGAGTGGCATCTGCGCGCGCGGACCGGCGGTGCAGGAAGTGGATTCCCAGATTATCAATGGTCGTGCGGAACTGGCCGATCCGGTCAAGGCGCTCTTCGAACGACCGCCAGTCGTACCCGGTGCGCCAGTAGTTCACGACTTCGACGAGGTCGGCGAGCGGAACGCCCTGTTCCCATCGGCGAGGGCCGGGCGGGGCGCGATGGGCCGTCTCGGCCTCCGGCAGTCGCGCCGCGGCCAGTCGCGCGCGCAGATCGTCGAGGTCAGCGTCAGTTGCGTGGGCTTCAAATGCTTGCACGTCGCTGGTTGGACGGGGCATGAGACCTCCTGGCCGTCGTGGAACCGGCTATGACCTATCGAGAACCGTCTAAGGCGGTTCTAGCAGTTCTCCGAGCCGTACTGCAACCGGCTAAGGTGGTTCCATGCGTGCTGCGTTCCCTGACTTCCGCCTCGGCAACGTGCTGGCGACCAGCTTCACGGGGACTCTGTCGGAGCGTCACGGCGACGCCGTGGAGCGCATTCCCACGCCGCACCGACTCATCGACTGGCTGGCAGCGAACGGCCTCGCCGTGGACTCCTGCACCACTGCCCAGCTCGACCTCGCTCGGGAACTGAGGGAGTCGATTCACGCCGCCGCGACAGCGGCCGCGATCCAGGACGCTCTCCCCGCGTCTGCTGTCCAAGTCATCAATGACTGCAGCGCTCGGGGTCGGGCCGCGGCGATCCTGACGCCCGAGGGCAAGCGGCGATGGCAGCTCAGCTCGGCTTCCCGCGTGGAAGATGCCCTCAGCGTGATCGCCGCCGACGCGATCAGCATCATCGCCGGCGAACGAGACGGAAAACTGGCCTTGTGCGCGTCACCAACCTGCCAAGCCGCCTTCTTCGACACCAGCCAGAGCCGCACCCGCAAATGGTGTGACATGAACACGTGCGGGAATCGTCAGAAGAAAGCGCGCTTCAATGCCAACCGGCGCAAAAACCCCAGATCGGCGGAGTGATCACCACTGAGAGCCATCCGTCCATGCAGCCGGTACGCCGTGTCGAGTGCCTGCGCCTCTGCCCCGCCGCTCTCCTGCCTCTGCCTACTATGAGTTTCCGCTCCGATCTTGCGCGAGAGGCGAGGCGGCATGGACGTCCTGGGGATCGATGCCTGTGGCAAGCAGGGGTGGGTGGGGATCAGGCTGAGGGACGGCGTGTACTCGGGCAGCCTGGTCGATGTCCGGCTCGATGCGTTGATCGAGCGTGCCCCCGGGGTGGAGACCATCGCGGTGGACATGCCGCTCGGCCTCGTCGAGAAGGGCTGGCGGGCCGCGGATCTTGAGGCGAGGGCGCTGCTGCGAGCGCGGCGCAGCAGTGTTTTCCTCGTGGCTCCGCGGCCGGCGTGGGCGGAGCCGGACTACGTGGCGGCCGGCGATCGATGCCATGCGCTCACCGGTCGTAGGCTGAGCCGGCAGGCGTGGGCGCTGGCTCCGAAGCTTCTGGAGGCTCGGGCGTGTTGGCTTGCCGACGAGCGGATCCATGAGGTTCACCCCGAGGTGTCCTTCCGTGCCCTGGCCGGTGGCGTGCCGCTGGCCTACGCCAAGAAGAGCTGGCGCGGCCAGAACGCGCGCCGCGGCCTGCTGGCCGCAGCCGGGCTCACGCTGCCGGACGAGCTCGGCGAGGCGGATCGCGTTCCCGTGGACGATGTTCTCGACGCCGCTGCCGCGGCCTGGTCGGCACACCGGATCGCGCTGGGCATCGCGGCCCGGATTCCCGAGGTCTCTGAGGTGGACGCGGCAGGCCGCGTCATCGAGATCCTGTACTGACGATCCGTCATGCGCCAGGCCGCGCTTCCCAGCCCTGGGCCCTCTGGTGAAGAGGACCTCAGAGCGCGTCCACCCCGCTCACCTTCCACCCGTCCGCCGTGCGCGTCATCGTCATCCGCACCCGGTTCAGATCCACCCGGGAGCCCGAGACCTGCGTGCTCTCGGTGACCTGGTTGACGAAGAGCAGCACCACGACCTTGTCCGGAGAGGCCGAGACGACGGAGGCTGCCGGGGTTCCGGCGGTCGCGGGGGCGGCGACCGTCGCCTTCACTACGCCCTGGTACTTCTTGGCCGTCGGGCCGACCACCGTCTTTGTGGTCTTCTCGTACTCGTCGCTGAAGTCGCCGGTCAGGTGGGCGCGGGCCGCCGCGAAGTCCTTGTCCAGGTGGCGGTAGTCGTACGACAGGACGACCGGCGCCGCCTTGCGCGCGGCCGTCAGCGCTTGGGCCCGGGCGCTCTCCGTCTGGCGTCCGTCCCAGTACTGCCATCCCAGTGCCGCGACCGCCACCAGGCCTGCCACCAGTAGGACGCCGAGCACCGCGGTGAGCAGCCGGCGCCGACGACGGGACCGGCCCCTGTCCTGTGGTGGCACGTCCTCGTCGAACGACTCCAGCGACGGCTCGGGCGGGTCCTCCCAGCCGTCCTTCGGGGCCTCGATGAGTACGGTGCGGCCGGCGACGGTGGACTCCTGAGCCGGTTCGTGGTGGCCGCGCTCCGCTCGCTTGGCCGCTGCGCGGGCGGCCGCCGTCATGGTGCGCCGGGTGCCGGGGCCGGGGGCGCGGCCGGTGGTCGTCTTCGGCATGGTCGTACTCCTCGTTGGTGCTTGTCAGCCGACGAACTCGACGTCCGACGTCAGCCAGTGGCCGTCCCGGTGGACCAGGTCCAGTTGCAGGCGATACGTGCGCGCCTCGCCCTGGGGGACGGCCGTGTTGGTCACCTTGCTGTCGGCGACCACCAGGACGCGGGCCGAGTTCTCGTCGGAGCGGACGATGCCCGCGTCGAGGACCTGGCCTTCGGATACGGACTTGTTCGTCGCCACGAGCTGCGTCAGCTGCTCCGTCTGTGCCGCGAACTGCTTCTTGAAGTCGCCGGTCGCGCCTGCCAGGACGTTCGCGCTGTCGCGGTCGTAGTGGCGGTAGTCGAGGGAGGTGAAGTTCAGTGCTGACTGGCGGGCCGCGGACAGGATGTCCTGGCGGCGGTGCTCCGCCTCGCGCTGGGCGTAGAGGCCGAGGGTCAGCCAGATCGTGAGTGCGGTGGTGAGGGTCGTCGCTATGACGAGTCCTGCCGTCATCGCCCTGGATTGCTTCAGTCTCAGGCCATGGGGCCAACGAGCAGCCATTGCCACGACTCCTTTCCGAACACGGCCCGTTGGCCGCCCGTCGAGCCGATCTCGACGTTCCTTCCGTCCGGGCCGGTGGTGGTGCCGGTCTCCGGGTCGTACGGGGTGACGTACGCCGTCTGGTTCGCGCCGCCGTACGCCGCCGATGCGCCGGGGGCGTTCTGCGCCCCCCGCACCGACGACTCGCTGCCCCGCGGGAGCGTGCAGCGGGCGTTCGTGTTCGCCTCGCGGGTGCTCGTGTCTGCCGGGTCGCGGCGCGCCGTGCCGTAGCCCTGGGTGCAGGCCGGGGGGTCGTCGGCGTTCACGACCAGGCCGAAGTGGGTGGTGCCGTCGCCGGGTATGACCGTGTAGCTGCCCGCCACCATCAGCGGGAACGTGACCAGGGCCTGTTCCACGCCCGGCAGGCGGGCCAGCGTCACCTGGCCGCCGCTGATCAGGTTGGCCAGCAGGACCGACAGCTCCGGGTCGACCGACCTCAGCAGCGAGTTCACCTCCTGGGCCGCCGGCCTGGCGTTGCCGATCAGCTTGCGCAGGTCACCGTCGCTCGCCTTCAACTGGGCCGTGAGGGCCGCCAGATCGTGTGCGAACGACTTGATCGACGAGCCCTGGTCCGCCTGGGTCTTCAGCACCTTCCGTGAGTCCTCGATCAGGGAGATCGTCTCGGGCAGTGCCTCCGACGCCGACTCGACCAGGTCGTTTCCCGAGTCCACCAGGCGGCTCAGGTTCGGGCCGGTTCCGGAGAATGCCTGGCCCAGTTCGTCGATCGTCACCCGGAGGTCCTTCTTGCCGACCGAGTTGACCAGGCGGTCCAGGCTGAGGACCAGGTCGGTCGTCGGCAGCGGTACCCGGGTGTTCCGGCGCGGGATGTCGCTGCCGTCCAGCAAGTACGGGCCGTGGGACGTGCGCGGCTGCAGGTCGACGTATTGCTCGCCCACCGCCGAGCGGTTCGCCACCACCGCCAGCGTGTCCGCGGGGATGCGAGGCGCCCCGTCCTCGATGTCGAGGGCGATCGAGACCCCGTCCTTGCCCGTCAGGTGCAGCGCGCCGACCTTGCCCACCGGCACCCCGCGATACGTCACCTCGGCGCCGGGGAAGACGCCCCCGGAGTCGGGGAAGTCCGCGCGGACGGTGTAGCCGCGGTCCAGGACTTCGTCCACCAGGCCGGTGTACTCCGCGCCTACGTACGACACACCTACGGCGGTGATGGTGGCGAAGGCCAGCAGTTGGACCTTGACCGTACGGGTGATCACGGCTGGACCCCCTTCAGCATCAGCTCGGCGAGTTCGAGGTTGATCCCCTCGGGCCAGTCGCCCCCCGCGACCCACGCGGCGGTGCACACCGGCGGGCACAGCAGGTCTCCGCCGCCCCCGGACGGGGCCGAAGGAGACGGCGCGGTCGGACCGTTCGGCAACGCCGTGGGCGTGGGCACACCCGGCAGCTCCGGGAGATCCGGTACGTCCGGCAGGTCAGGGGTCTCGGGCAGCTCGGGGCCCTGGGGCTCCCCGTCGCCGCCCTGGCCGTCACCCGGCTCGTCCGTCAAGTTGCCGTAGATTCCCGCCAGGTCGAGGTCCGCGGTGATGTGGAGGTTGACGTAGTCCCCCTTGATCGCGTCCACCACGTTGCGCGGGAACGGGTAAGTCGTCAGCAGTTCCAGGGAGTTGGGCAGGTCGTCACCCGCCTTGTTGAGCTGGTGCAGGATCGGGCGCAGCTGCTTCAGGTTGGCGACCGTGTCGTCGTGCGAGGCGTTGACCACCTTGGTGCCCGTCCTGCCCAGCTTCGACAGCGCGGTGAGCATCCTCGTGAGGTCGCGCCGCTGGTCGGCCAGGACCTTCAACGCCGGCGGCATCTCGTCGACCGCCTCGGCGATGGTCTCCTTCTCCTTGCCGAGCCGCTTGGCCAGCCGGTCCACGGCCTTCAGTGCCCGGACGATGTCCTCCTTCTGCCTGTCCAGGCCCCCCAGGAACGTGTCGAGCTCCTTCAACAGCGACTTGACCCGGTTCTCCCGCCCCTCCAGCGCCTTGTTCAGCTCCACGGTGATCGTCTTCAGCTGGGCCACCCCGCCGCCGTTGAGCAGGGCCGACAGTGCGGACAGCACCTCCTCGATCTCCGGGTTGCGGCCGCTGCGGGACAGGGGGATCACGTCGCCGTCGCCGAGGCGGCCGGCCGGTGCGGTGCCCGGCGGCTTGGACAGCGCCACGTACTTCTCGCCGAGCATGCTGGTCTGGCGCAGTTCCGCGATCGCGTTGGCGGGCAGCTTCACCGAGTCCGCGACGCGCAGGCGCACGCGTGCGTGCCAGCCCTTCAGCTCCACCTTCTCGACCGCCCCGACCGTGACGTTGTTGACCTTCACGGCCGACTGCGGCACCAGGTCCAGTACGTCACGGAACTCGACGGTGACGTGGTACGCGTTCCCGTCCGAGGCCGCGCCGCCGGGCAGCTGGACGTCGTACCAGCCGTTGAACTCGCAGCCGGTCAGCAGCAGCGAGCCGACTGCCGCCCAGGCCATCGCCCCAGCCCCGCCCTTACGCAGCCCGCTCATGCGCTCGCCCCCAGGATTCCGCCGAGGGTGCGATCGACCGTGCCCGTGACCGCCGCGCCGCCCTGGGGCGCTTCCGGCACCTTCGGCAGCGAGTCGAACAGGTCCCTCAGCTCCGCGCAGTCGGGGTTCTTGCCGCCCTCGTCGCCGGTCGTCTTCAGAACCGAGCACAGCAGTGACGCCGGGTCCTGCGCCTGGTCGGCGTTGTTGCGGGTGTCGAGCGTGCCGGCGGAAGGGTTGTAGGCGTTGTTCAGGTTCGACATGCCGGTCGGGGCGACCTCCAACAGCTCCTCCAGCGCCGCGCGTTGGGTGACGAGCACCTTGGTCACCTTGCTGAGACCCGCCACGTTCGAGGTCAGCGCCTTCTTGTTGTTCTTCACGAAGGCCGACACGTCGCCCAGCGCCGTTCCGAGGTTCTTCAGTGCTGCCGCCAAGTCCTGTCGCTCTCCGGCCAGTTGATCCGCGACCTTCGCGAGGCTGCTGTTGAACGACCGCACGCTCTTGTCGTCGGCCGCCAGCGCCGCCGTGAAGACCTGGAGGTTGCGGATCGTGCCGAACAGGTCCGTGCGGCCGTCGGACAGGGTGGTGACCGCCGCCGAGAGGTCCTCCACCGTCCGGTGCAGGTTCTCGCCCTGGCCGTCCAGGTTGTCCGCGCTCACTCCGAGCAGCCGGGACAGGGCGCCGTCCTTGTTGGCGCCCCCGGGGCCGAGCGCCTCGGCCGTGGTGTGCAGGCTGTCGAAGACACGGTCCAGTTCCACCGGTACGGCCGTACGCGACTCGGGGATCTCGTCCCCGGTCCGCAGCACCGGTCCGCCGCCCCGGTACACCGGTAGCAGCTGTACGTAACGGTCGCTGACCACCGAGGAGTTGATGATGGCCGCCTGCGCGTCCGCGGGGACCTTGCGGCCGGCCTCGTACTCCAGCTCCACCCGCACCCGGCCGCCCTCCGGCGTGATCTCCTTGACCTCGCCGATCCGGACGCCGAGGACGCGGACGTCCGAGCCGGGGTAGATGCCGACGGTGCGCGGGAAGTACGCCGTGACGCGGACCGGCTCGGGGCGCGGCCACAGGACGTAGGCGAGCGCGGCGACGAGGGACAGTGCGGTGAGCAGGGCCAGCCGCCTTCTCACCCTGACGGGGATGGTCACTGTGCCGTCCCTCCCGTCCGTGGCACCACCGGAGCCGCGACCAGGTTCTGGACGTAGGAGTCGAACCAGCGGCCGTTGCCGAGGGTGTTGGTGAAGAGCCGCACATA
Organism: Streptomyces sp. T12; assembly: GCF_028736035.1. NCBI lineage: Bacteria > Bacillati > Actinomycetota > Actinomycetes > Kitasatosporales > Streptomycetaceae > Streptomyces > Streptomyces sp. T12. Next base: position 2,921,281 of record NZ_CP117866.1, on the reverse strand, counting down.
GGGAGCGAGGAGCTTGATGCTCCTGTCCAGGTCGGCCTGGTTCCGTTCGAGCATCTGCACCACGCTGTTCAGGCCCTTGAGCGCGGGCCCGATCTCCTTGTCGTTGTCCTGGACCAGGCCGGAGAGCTGGATGCCGAGGGCGGCGGAGCTCTTCAGCAGTCTGTGGATCGCCTCGCGCCGCTTGCTGATCTCCCTGAACAGCTTGTCGCCGTCCTTGACCAGGGCGGTGAAGTCCGACGACCGGTCGGCCAGTACGTCCGTGACGCCGTTCGCGTGGTCGAGCAGTCCGCGCAGCGCCTTGTCGCGGGAGGCCACCGTCCGGGAGATCTGCGACAGGCCCTTGATGGACGCCCGTACCTCCTCCGGTGAGTCCTCGAAGGTGGTGGAGAGGGTGTCCAGGGCCTTAGCGACGCGGTCGGTGTCGACCTCCTCCGTCGTGGTGGTGAGGTCGCTGAAGGCCCGTACGACGTCGTACGCCGGGACGGTGCGCCTGAGCGGGATCTCGCTGCCGGGCGCCAACTGGCCCCCGCCCTTGGGGTGCAGTGCGAGGTACTTCGCGCCGAGGATCGTCTTGACCCGGATCGACGCGCCGGTCTCGGTGCCGAAGCCCGGCTCGCCCTTGATCTTGAAGGTGACCTTGACGTGGTCGCCGTCCAGGTCGACCTCCTCCACCTTGCCGACCTTGACCCCGGCGATCCGCACCTCGTCGCCCGGCTTGAGTCCGCCCGCCTCCGCGAAGGCCGCGCTGTACGTCTCGCCGTCGCCGATCAGCGGGAGGCGGTCCGCGTTGAACGCGGCCACGGTCAGCAGGGCGAGGACGGTGAGGCCGACCGTGCCGATGACGACGGGGTTGCGCTCGCGGAAGGGGATGAGGCGCGGGCGACGGATCCGTATTCTCGGCAGCCTGGGCGGCTCGACGCGCACCTTGAACAGCGGCTGCGGGCTGCGCGGGCGGGGCTTTTGGCGCGGCAGGAGCCGTACCTTCGGCAGCCGTATGCGCGGCAGCCGCGGCGGCTCCACCCGCACCTTGAACAGCGGCTCGGGACCTTGTTTACGGCTCATGCCCCGCACCTCGCCCTCGCCACGTGCATGTCGGGCGTGAGCACCTGCTGCGACGTCGACTCCGTCTTCGGCAGCACGATCCGGCCGTCGAAATCGCAGAGGTAGAAGTTGAACCACGAGCCGTAGGACGCCGTCCCGGTCAGCTCGCCCAGCTTGTTCGGCAGCCGCTTCAGCACGCCCTCCACGGTTTTCTCGTTGTCGTTCAGCGTGCCGGTGAGCTCGGTCAGCTCGGCGATGTCGTCCTTGAGCGGCGGGCGCGCGTCCTTCAGCAGGCCCGAGGTGGCCTCCGTCAGGTCGCCGATGTTCACCAGCGACTGCCCGATGGGCTTGCGGTCGGCGGACAGCCCCGAGATGACCCGGCGCAGCTGCTTGAGCAGGCCGGAGAAGCGGGTGCCGCGCTTGTCCAGCGTCTCCAGCACGGTGTTGAGGTTGTCGATCACCGAGCCGATCAGCTTGTCGCGGCCGGCCAGCGTCGAGGTGAGCGATGCCGTGTGCACGAGCAGGCTGTTGACCGTCCCGCCCTCGCCCTGGAGGGTCTTGATGATCTCGGTGGCGAGTTGGTTGACGTCCTTCGGGCTGAGCGCGGCGAAGAGCGGCTTGAAGCCGTTCAGCAGGGCGTTGAGGTCCAACGCCGGTTGGGTGCGAGACAGCGGGATCGTCGCGCCGGGCCGCAGCAGCCGGGTGCCGTCGCCCGTGCCCTCGGTCAGCGCGACGTACCGCTGCCCGACCAGGTTGCGGTACCGGATGACCGCGCCGGTGCTGGTGAGCAGCGGCCGGTCCTGGCCGACCGTGAAGGTGACCTCGGCCAGCGTCCGGTCCTTGATCCGGATGCCCTCGACCTCGCCGACCCGCACCCCGGCCACGCGGATGTCGTCGCCCTCCTCCAGGCCGGTCACGTCGCTGAAGACCGCCCGGTAGCGATGCTCCGGTGTGAAGGAGACGTTCACGATGGTGGCGGCGAGCAGGGCCGTCGCCAGGACGGTCACCAGCGCGAAGACGCTGAACTTGATGAGGGGAGCAGCGGTCTGCCGTGCGCCTGTGGTTCTCATACGACGGTCACCGCCGTCCCGCGTGCGAGCGGTCCGAACAGCAGCGTCGCCACCGGCGGCACCTCGTCGGCGGGCACGCCCAGGACCGGGGCCACCAGCGAGCCGATCGCCCGCTGCTCGGCCGGGGTCGCGGAGACACCGAGCGGGTTGCCCGCGGACGAACCCCCGGACGGACCACCGGACTTCGAACCGTCGTCGAGGTGAGCCCCGGGCGCCGGCACCGGCGGACTCGGCAGATCCCGGCAGTCGGGCCCCGACCGCTCGCCGTAACGCGGCTCCTCGCCCGGTTCGTACGCCCCCTGCGGCCGTACGACCTCCAGCGTGATGTGCATCTTGCCGCCCCGGAACGCCTCCTCCGAGGCCTTCTCCTGCCGGACCAGGCCGGCCAGCAGGCACGGGTACTCGGGGGAGTAGCGGGCGAACAGCTCCAGCGTCGGGCGGGAGACCCGGCCGAGGGTGATCAGCCGGTCGCCGTTCGCGTCGAGGAAGTCCTCGGCCGTCCCGGCGACGGTGGCCGTGGTCTTAAGGGCCGCCGCCAGCCGGTCCTTCTGGTCGACGATCGTGCGGCTCGTGGTGATGGTGTTGCGCAGGATCTTCATCAGGTCGGGGGCCGCGTCGCCGTACACCTCGGCGACCTCGGCGAAGCGGGCGATGTCCTCGGTGAGGGACGGCAGATGGGGGTTGAGGCGGCGCAGGTAGGCCTCCAGGCGCGTGAGGTTGTCGCCGATCCGGTCGCCGCGGCCGTCGAGGGCGGTGGCGAAGGCGGAGAGGGTGGCGTTGAGCTTGCCGGGCTGGACGGTTCGCAGCAGGGGCAGCAGGTCGTTCATCAGCTGCTGCACCTCGATGCCGACCCGGGTGCGGTCCTGGGTGATGACATCGCCGGCGCGGATCGGGCGGGCGGACGAGGACCCGGCGCCGGGGGGTGGCACGAGGTCGACGTACTTCTCGCCGAACAGCGTCTTGGGCAGCAGGCGCGCGTGCACGTCGGAGGGGATGTACGCGACGTGCTCGGGCTTCAGCGCGATGTCCAGCGTCGCCTTCGTCCCGTCCGCCCGCACCTCGCGCACCTCGCCGACCAGCATCCCGCGCAGCTTGACGTCGGCCCGCGGATCGAGCTGGTTGCCGAGGCTGTCGGCCTCCAGCGTGATCCGCACGACCGGCGTGAAGGCCTGCCGGTAGACGGCGACCGACAGGGACAGCAGCAGGGCGAGTACGGCGATGAAGACGATGCCGTACAACCGCAGTCTCAGTGCCTTCATCCGGCGGCTCACCCCGCGATCCGTACGGTCGTGCTGGCGCCCCAGATCGCGAGCGACAGGAAGAAGTCGAGGACGTTGATCGCCACGATCGAGGTCCGCACCGCACGGCCCACCGCCACGCCGACGCCCGCCGGGCCGCCGCTCGCGTAGTAGCCGTAGAAGCAGTGGACGAGGATGATCAGGACGGCGAAGACGAGCACCTTGCCGAAGGACCACAGCACGTCCACCGGTGGCAGGTACTGCTGGAAGTAGTGGTCGTAGGTGCCGGCCGACTGGCCGTAGTAGCCGGTGGTGATGGTGCGGGCGGCCAGGTACGAGGACAGCAGGCCGATCACGTAGAGCGGGATCACCGCGACGAACCCGGCGATCATCCTCGTCGTCACCAGGAACGGGAGCGAGGGCACGCCCATGACCTCGAGCGCGTCGGTCTCCTCGCTGATCCGCATCGCGCCCAGCTGGGCCGTGAAACCGGCGCCGACGGTCGCGGAGAGCGCGAGTCCCGCCACCAGCGGGGCGATCTCGCGGGTGTTGAAGTACGCCGAGAGGAACGCCACGAAGTTGGAGGTGCCGAGCTGGTTGAGGGCCGCGTAGCCCTGGAGGCCGACCTCGGTGCCGGTGAAGAAGGACAGGAAGGCGATCACGCCGACCGTGCCGCCCACGACGGCGAGGGCTCCGCGCCCGAAGCTCACCTCGGCGAGCAGCCGCAGGATCTCCTTCTTGTAGCGGCGCAGGGTACGGCCGGTCCACGCCAACGAGCGGCCGTAGAAGGAGAGTTGGATGCCCAGCGCTTCCAGGGAGCGCAGCGGGCGATCGAGAAGTCTCATCGGTTAAGCCCTCAACCCCTCTGCGGGACGACTTGGAAGTACACCGCGGTCATCACGAAGTTGGTCACGAACAGCAACATGAAGGTGATCACCACCGACTGGTTCACCGCGTCGCCCACACCCTTCGGGCCGCCCTTCGCGGTCAGCCCCTTGTACGAGGCGACGATCGCGGCGATCGCGCCGAAGACGAGTGCCTTGACCTCGGCCGCCCACAGGTCGGAGAGCTGGGCGAGGGTGGTGAAGGAGGCGAGGTAGGCGCCGGGGGTGCCGTTCTGCAGGACGACGTTGAAGAAGTAGCCGCCCGCCACGCCGACCACCGACACCAGGCCGTTGAGCAGCACGGCCACCACCATCGACGCCAGCACGCGCGGCACGACCAGGCGGTGGATCGGGTCGATGCCGAGCACCTGCATCGCGTCGATCTCGTCCCGGATCTTCCGCGCCCCGAGGTCCGCGCAGATCGCCGTGCCGCCGGCGCCCGCGATGAGCAGCGCGGTGACGATCGGCGAGGCCTCGCGCAGAACGGCGAGCACGGAGGCCGCGCCGGAGAAGGACTGGGCGCCGAGCTGCCGGGTCAGGCTGCCGATCTGCAGCGCGATGACCGCGCCGAAGGGGATGGAGACCAGGGCCGTCGGCAGAATGGTGACACTCGCGACGAACCACGCCTGCTGGATGAACTCCCTTGCCTGGAAGGGCCGTCGGGGAATCGTCCGGACGACGTCCAGCGCCATCGCGAACAGGCTGCCCGAGTGCCGCAGGGCTCCGGTGGGCGACAGTCTCATGCGTCCGCCACCACCTTGCGGTGCCTGAGCTCCGCCTCCCGCCGGGCGATCGCCTCCCAGCGGGGTGGCCGCGCAATACCTGGACCTGGCAGCAGGCGGGGAGTCAGAGCCTGGCTGCCGGGAGACCGGGTGCCCCTGCCGTCGTCGCCCAGGGCGGCCAGCTCCTGCTCGACCTGGGCGGCGTCCTTCTCCTCCGCCATGCCGATCGGGCCCTGCATGCGGCCGTTCAGGAACTGCCGTACGACGGGCTCGTCGCTGGTCAGCAGCTCCTCGCGCGGCCCGAACATGACCAGCTCGCGGCGGAACAGCAGCCCGATGTTGTCCGGCACCTGGCGGGCCGAGGCGATGTCGTGCGTGACGATCAGGAAGGTCGCGTCGATCTGGGCGTTGAGATCGACTATCAGCTGGTTGAGGTAGGCCACGCGGACCGGGTCGAGGCCCGAGTCGGGCTCGTCGAAGAGGATGATCTCGGGGTCGAGGACGAGGGCCCGGGCCAGTCCGGCCCGCTTGCGCATCCCGCCGGAGATCTCGCCGGGCAGCTTTCCCTCTGCGCCGATCAGCCCGACCATGTCCATCTTCTCCAGCACGATGCGCCGGATCTCGCTCTCGGACTTACGGGTGTGCTCGCGCAGCGGGAAGGCGATGTTGTCGTACAGGTTCATCGAGCCGAACAGCGCGCCGTCCTGGAACAGCACGCCGAAGAGCTTGCGCACCTCGTACAGGTCGTGCTCGCGCAGCCGTGTGATGTCCCGGCCCTGGATCGTGATCGAGCCGCGCTCCGGCTTCAGCAGTCCGACGAGCGTCTTGAGGAACACCGACTTGCCCGTGCCCGAGGGGCCGAGCATGACCGAGACCTCCCCGGCGGGCAGCGTCAGTGAGACGTCCTGCCAGATGACCTGGTGACCGAAGGACTTGGTCAGCCCTTCCACACAGATCTCGACACCCATCCGGTCCACCCTTCAGCCCGTGGAGCAGCTCCAGCAGCTCTGACATCTGCTCTACGGGGAGGGGCGGGGCGTCCGTCGTTTCGGTGGCGGATTTTTTTCGGGCGGGTTTCGAGGAGGGTGGTTTGCGTGGATTTACGGTAGTGGCGTCGCCGTCGGAAGGGGGAGCGAGGCGGAGGGTGTGACCGGCAGGTCGGTGACTTCGGGCAGCTCCGGGACGTCGGGCACCTGCGGGACCGCGACCTCCGGCGCCGACAGCACCGGCAGCGGCGACACGGAGACCTCCGGCACCGACACGTCCGGCACCGACACGTCGGGCGCCGACGCCTGCGGCAGCGACGGCACGGACAGCGGGAGGATCGATTCGCCGGACGGCGACTCGACCGCCTTCCGCTCGGCCGCTGTGGCCGTAGGCGCGTTCCGGTGAGGCGTACGGCCCTCACCACTGCCGTCGGGCCGCAGCGCCTCCGCGCCGTCCGGCGAGGCGACGGCGGGCCGAGGCGCCGTACCGCCTCCGTCCCCGCCCCCGTCGAGCGCGTACGGCAGCACGAACCCCGCCACCGCCAGCGTCGCCGCCGTCGAAGCCACCGCCACGGCCTGGACCCTTCCGCCGCCGCGCGGCCGCCCCCACCCGATCAGGAAGAGAGCGAACCCGAGCGTCGCGGCCAACGACTGCCGCAGTGTCCGCCTGGCCCGGGCCAGCAGCGACTCGACGGTCCGGTAACTGAGCCCCATCCGGACGGCGACCTGCCCGACGTCGAGGTCCTCCGACTTCAGCCGCAGCGCCTCGGCCTGCCGCTCGGGCAGCTCACCACTGCGCACCGCCAGCCACTTCGCCTCGGCCCGGTCGCACACCGCCTCCTCGACGGGCACGGGACCGGGGGCGATGAGCGTCGGGCTGGTGCGCACCTCGGCCTCACGGTTGACCTGCCGGTAGCGGTCGACGCACAGCCGCATCGTCACCGTCGTCAGCCAGGCCGCGAGCCGCTCGTCGTCCAGCTCGGGGCGTTCGGCGGCGCGCAGCATCGCCTCGTGCACCGCGTCCTCGGCGTCCTCCGCACTCATCGACCTGCGCCGGGCCACCTTGAGCAGCTGCTCGCGGTGGCTCCACATGCGCTGCCAACGTTCGTCGGAGGCGTCCCACTCCGCCGCTGTCTCTGCGGGCATGTCCGCAGGCATGTCCGTCGCCATGAGGGCCCCTTTGCGCTCACCGCCGGTCTCGTGCCGTCCGGCGGGGGGCGACATTACCGCCGAGTATCAGCGGTTGTGGAGGGGGTGGCGGCCATCGAGTCCGCGCTGTTACTGGTCAGCGAGTCGTCGCCGGACAGCAGGTCGTCGCCGGGGAGCTCGATGTCCGGGGCGGGGAGGGGGAGTTGCGGCTCCTGCGTCTCCTCGGGGGCGGTGGCGGCCGGACGGGACGGGGTGGGGGTCGGCGAGGCGGGGGTCGAGGGCGTGGGGGACGGGGTGGCGCTCGGACGCCGGGGCGTGGGCGCCGGTGCGGAATCGTCGTCCGGCGCCCCGGGTGACCGCGTCGGCTCGGGGCGGGCCGAGGAGCCGGCCGAGCTGTCCGGCACCACCCGGTGCCCGTCCAGGAAGTACGCGTACCAGGCCCTGACCGTGCGCAGATACGCCGTCGAGTGGTTGTAGCCGAGGATCGCCCGGTCCAGCTCGGCCGGGACGGACAGGTCCCGCCCGCCCGCGCAGAGATACCGTCCGGCGCCGAGCGCCGCGTCGAAGACGTTGTTCGGATCCGCCCGCCCGTCGCCGTTGCCGTCCGCGCCCCACCGGGCCCAGGTCGACGGGATGAACTGCATCGGCCCGACCGCGCGGTCGTACGTCGTGTCCCCGTCGTGGGCGCCGCCGTCGGTGTCCCGGATCAGCGCGAAGGCCACGCCGTCCAGCCGCGGGCCGAGGATCGGCGCCACGGTCGTACCGTCCGACGTCACCCGGCCGCCCCGCGCCTGCCCGGACTCCACCTGCCCGATCGCCGCCAGCACCTGCCACCGCAGGCGACAGCCGGGTGCCTCGCGCGTGAGGCGCTCCTCGGCCCGGCGGTAGGCGGCGAACACGCTCGCGGGCAGCGCGGCGCCCACCTGCGCGGAGGCCTTGTCGCCGGTCCCCTTGGCCGTCCGCAGCGGCGGCAGCTCGCTGCGGTACGGGGTGCCGCCGGACACGCTCGGTCCTTCCTCGGCCGGTGCCTGCCCCGGTGCCGGCGCGGAGGCCCGTGCCGGGACCGCCCCCGGCGCCTGTGACGCGGTGAGTGCCACCAGCGCCGCCAACGCGGCCGCCGTACCTCTGGTGGCTCTGACTCGGTGCCCTGCCACGTTCTTTTCCCCTCCCTGCAGACGACTGTCGTCTGCTCTACGGGGGAGGGCGGCGGGTCCGTCGCCGCCACGGGGAAAAAACACCGATCCGGGCCACTCAAGCCCCGCCCGGCCGTGACATCACCGTTCCGGGCTACTACCGGAGGCCGGACTTCCGCGCTTGCTCTACCCAGGAGTAGTGGACCCCGGCGCTCTGGAGGCAAGACGTGGACGACAACCGCAGACTTCCCCTCGTCTACGTCCGGGGGTACGCCGGCGGGACCCGAGGGATCGACAAGGCCGTGGACGACCCCTTCTACGGCTTCAACGAGGGCTCCGTGCACGTCCGCGTAGGCGCGCACAACCAGCCGCGCTTCCACCAGTTCGAGAGCCCGCTGCTGCGCCTGCTGCGGGAGGAGGGCTACGAACTGCTCGTGAAGGGCGACCAGAACGCCTATCTCGCCGACCATGCGGAGGTTCCCGCCCACACCATCTGGATCCACCGCTTCTACGACCGCTCGGCGACCACCTGGGGCGGCAGCCCGCAGGAGTACCAGCTGGAGCGCGCCGCCGCCGACCTGCTCGACCTGATCGACCGGGTGCGGGACAAGAGCGGGGCCCCCGCCGTCATCCTCGTGGCCCACTCCATGGGCGGCCTGATCTGCCGCTGCCTGCTGCAGAAGGTCCTGCCCGACCGGGGCCGCGCCGCCGCCGACTGCGTCGCGAAGCTCTTCACCTACGGCACCCCGCACGGCGGCATCACCTTCGACGTCGGCGGCGGATGGGCGGAGCGGATCCGGGACACACTCGGCATCCAGGGCGCCGACATCTTCGGCCCCCGGCGGATGTACGAGTACCTCACCCCGCAGGACCGGCTGGACCCCGACGGCCCGCCCGCCGACTGGGACGCCCGCGTGATGCCCACCGGGCCGGGCGCGCTTCCCGTCGAGCGGGTCTTCTGCCTGGTGGGGACCGACCCGGCGGACTATGACGTCGCCCTCGGGCTGTCCTCGGCCGCCGTCGGGCCGCACAGCGACGGGCTCGTGCAGATCGAGCGGGCATATGTGCCGGGCGCCCACCGGGCCTTCGTGCACCGCAGCCACAGCGGGCGCTACGGGATGGTCAACTCCGAGGAGGGGTACCAGAACCTGCGGCGGTTCCTGTTCGGGGACACCAGGATCGAGGCGTCGCTGGTCGACTACCGGCTGTCCGGCGACGAGGACGTCATCTGGCAGGCCGAGGCCCGGCTGTCGGTGCGCGGGCTGCCCGTGGTGATGCACGAGCGGCTCGCCGCCCACTGGTGCCCGATCCAGCTCGACGCGGCCCCGGACGGGCAGGAGGCGTCGGTGTCGCTGGCGACGACCTTCCTCAACAGCGGCCTGAGGCAGGCGACGGACGAGCCGATGCGGTTCATCCTCCAACTGCGGCTCATCTCCCTGCGCGAGCGGCACGGCATCCTCCGTCTCGGCGACCATCTGGAGCAGACCGCCGACTTCGCCGACACCCTCGTCATCGACGTGGGCACGCCGGAGGCCGGCCCCGGCATCTGGGCCGCCTGGAACTCGGACATCGAAGGTGCCATCCGCGACCACCGCGTCGCCGGAGAGCCCCGGGTCGACGAGGACCCCACTCCCGAGCGCTGGGTCGCGCACATCGAACTGCCCACCACCGCCGCACCCCTCGTCGGCGGCGCCGCGCGGATCCGGCTCGTCGCCACGCCCTGGACGTGACGCGGTGAGGCGACCTCGGCTGCGGTTACTTGCCCCAGGCAACCCCCAGGTGCTGCATTTTCCGGGGGATAACCCCCGGCCCCCCAGCAGAAAAGCAGGTCGGCCGACGTGACCGGCGCGGATGACGCGAGGCAGACCTGAGTAAAGTGACCGTATGCCGAAGCCGCCGTCGACCGACGCGGTACCGGATGTCCTGCTCGTCGCCGGTGACCCCCGTACCTCCGATCCGCTCTCCGCGATGCTGGAGCTCGCCGGCTACCGGACCGTCGTGGTGGACCGCGCCACCGAGGCCACCGTCCGGCTCACCGAGCGCCGGTTCGATCTGGTCATCCTCGATGTCACCCTGCCGGACACCGAGGCGCTCAGGCACAGTCGCCGTCTCCTGGCCCCCGACCGCCCGGCCGTCCTGCTGCTCACCGGGAGTGGAGAGTTCCTGGGCAGCCTCCCGGGGGGCGGTCCGGGCGCCGACGGGCAAGGGGGCAGGGCGGGGTCGGGCAGAGTGGCCGAAGTCCTCGCCCGCGCACGGCAGTTGGTGCGGAACGCGGAGCCCGCCGGATGGGACGGCGCACTGCGCTACGGCGACCTCGTGCTGGACCACGCCACCCGCCGGGCCCGGCGCGGTGAGCGCACCATCGCGCTCACGCCCGCGGAGTACCGCCTGCTGCGCCACCTGCTGGTGAACGCCGAACGCGTGCTGTCCAAGGAGCAGATCGGGCGGCACGTCTGGGACGACCCGCCCACCGACGGCGCGATCGAGCGGCTCGTCTCACGGTTGCGCCGCAAGGTGAACGGCGAACAGACGGCGCTGATCCACACCCGGCGGGGCTTCGGCTACTGGCTGGGCTGATCCGCTCAGCAGTACGGCAGTTGTGGTCTGACTCACATTGACCTGGTGTCCGGGAACTGTCTGGGAGCCGTCAGTCCTGTTCGCTTCACTGGTCCTCGACTTCCCCTGTCCCGGCCGTCCCCGCGGCCGGCCCCACGACCGAGGAGAGCATGCCGATGGAGCTGGACTTCGACCCCGAAGCCCTGCGCGCCAAGTACCGCGCCGAGCGCGATCGCCGGATCCGCCCCGACGGCGGCGCCCAGTACCGGCATCTCGCCGGCGAATTCGGCGTGGATGACCAAGACCCGTACGCCGACCAGGAGTTCACCCGCGCGCCGCTGCACGACCGGGTCGAGGCCGTGGTCGTGGGCGGTGGGTTCGGCGGGCTGCTCGCCGGGGCGCGGCTGCGGCAGGCGGGTGTTCAGGAGATCCGGGTCATCGAGCAGGGCGGGGACTTCGGCGGCACCTGGTACTGGAACCGGTACCCGGGCATCCACTGCGACATCGAGTCGTACATCTATCTGCCGCTGCTCGAAGAGCTCGGCTACGTCCCGCGGTGGAAGTACGCGCCGGGCGAGGAGATCCGGCAGCACGCCCAGGCCATCGCCCGGCACTTCGGCCTCTACGACCGGGCCTGCTTCCAGACCCAGGTCACCGAACTGCGCTGGGACGAGGAGCAGTCGGAGTGGATCGTCCGCACCGATCGTGGCGACGAGATGCGGGCACGGTACGTCGTCGTCTCCAGCGGCACCCTCAGCCAGGCCAAACTCCCCGGCATCCCTGGCATCGAGACCTTCCGCGGGCACACCTTCCACACCAGCCGCTGGGACTACGCCTACACCGGCGGCGACGCGAGCGGCGGCCTGACCGGGCTCGCCGACAAGCGCGTCTCCCTCATCGGCACCGGCGCCACCGCCATCCAGGTCGTGCCGCACCTCGGGGCCGACGCGGCGCAGGTGTACGTCTTCCAGCGCACCCCGTCCTCCGTCGACGTACGCGGCAACCGGCCCACCGACCCGCAGTGGGCGAAATCGCTGAAGCCCGGGTGGCAGCGGCTGCGCAGGGAGAACTTCCTCAAGGTCGTCACCGGCGTCCGCCAGGACGAGGACCTGGTGAACGACGCCTGGACGTCCAGCGCCCGGCTCCAGGAGAAGCTCATCCCGACCAACTCCTACGCGGACGTCCCGGCCGAGGAGCGCGAACTCGCCTACGAGATCGCCGACTTCCAGAAGATGAACGAGCTGCGCTCCCGCGTCGAGGCGATCGTCGAGGATCCCGAGACCGCCGAGAAGCTCAAGCCCTGGTACCGCTACATGTGCAAGCGGCCCACGTTCAGTGACACCTACCTGCCGACCTTCAACCGGCCGGGCGTCACCCTCGTCGACACCGCCGACACCCACGGCGTCGAGCGGATCACCGAGAACGCCGTCGTGGTCGGCGGTGTGGAGTACGAGGTCGACTGCATCATCTTCGCGACCGGGTTCGACGTCGGCAGGTCGGGCGTACTGTCCGGGAAGCTCCCGGTGTACGGGCGGGGCGGCGCCGGCCTGCTGGAGACCTGGATGACCAAGGGCTTCAAGACCCTGCACGGCTTCACCACCCGCGGCTTCCCCAACCTCTTCCTGCTCGGCTCGACGCAGAACGCCGCCGCCGTCAACTTCGTCCACATCCTCGACGAACAGGCCTCGCATGTCGCCGAGGTCGTGGCGCAGGCGCGGGGGCGGAAGGCCCGGTACGTCGAGCCGACCGCCGAGGCGCAGGACGCCTGGGTGACGACGATCCGCCAGAAGGCGGCCGACCTCTACAAGTTCCAGGCCGAGTGCACCCCCGGCTACTACAACAACGAGGGCAGCCCGCGGGAGCGCAGCGAGTCGTACGGCGACGGGCCGGTCGCCTTCCACGAGCTGCTGCGGCGCTGGCGGTCCGAGGGCGGCATGCGTGAGGTGCTGGTGGAGAGCGAGGGGTGAGCGCCGCGATGAAACCGAGCGAACCGAGCGAACCGAGCAGGTACGACGCGACCGGCAGGCCGAGTGCCACCAGCGCCCGTTGGGCACTTGAGCGGCTCAACCCGCCCAGTCGGCTGTGGGGTTCCAACGGTGTCGCGTTCGGGCCCGACGGGCGGCTGTACGTCGCCCAGTTCCTCGCCGGGCAGATCAGCGCCGTCGACCCGGCCGCCGGGGAGGTCGAGGTGGTCGTACCGATGGACAGCCCCGTGCAGTCGCCGGACGACCTCGCCTTCGGGGCGGACGGCTCGATGTACATCGCCGACCTGGTGCCGGGGCGGGTGTGGCGCCGCAGCCCGCAGGGGAAGTTCACGCTCGTCTCCGGCGACGTGGACAACCCCAACGGCATCACCTGCATCGGCGACCGGCTGTTCGTGAACGAGATGAAGCCCGACGGCCGCCTGATGGAGCTCTTCCCCGATGACCGGGACGGGCGTGACCCCGTGGTCCTCACCGCGGGGCTCGCCCTCGGCAACGCGATGCAGCGCGGCCCGGACGGCTACCTCTACTACCCGCACATGATGAGCGGCGAGAACCCCATGCTCACCGGCCAGGTCTGGCGGATCCCGCCGGACGGGGGCGCGCCCGAGGTGGTCGCGGACGACGTCCGCCAGCCGGTCGCCGTGCGGTTCGACCAGGGCGGGGTGCTGCATGTGCTGTCCCGGGGCCCGGAGGGCATCGTCACCCGCATCGACCTGCACGGCAGCGGCTCGCGGACGCTGGTCACCAGCGGCGTCGTCGGGCTGGACAACGCGGCCTTCGACGCCGAGAACCGCATGTTCGTCTCCAGCTACTCCAGCGGCGGCGTCACCGAGATGCATCCCGACGGCCGCACCCGCGAGATCGTGCCGCGCGGCCTCGACGGACCGTACGGCGTGACGATCGACCTGGGCGGCAGGGTGTACGCCGCCGACCACTACCGCGTCGCGCGCCCCGAACCCTCGCCGGAGGGCGGCGTCACGACACACTCCCTGCTGCACTTCTCGCACGGCATCGTGTCCGACGGCGAACTCCTGCACATCACCTCGCAGTTCGGGCAGATCCAGACGTACGACCCCGAGGCCGGGACGACGCGGGAACGGGCCGGCGGACTGCGGCGGCCGCTCGGCATCACGGTCGCGCCGGACGGCTCACTCGTGGTCGCCGAGTCGGACGCGGGGCGGGTCGTGGCCGTCGACGAGGCCGATGTCCTCACCGTGCTCGCCGACGGGCTTGACCGGCCCGTGGACGTGGCCTTCGACGCCGAGGGCCGCTGTTACGTCAGCGACGAGCGGCTCGGCGCGGTGCTGCGGCTGGAGGCGCAGGGGCCGCCGACGGTCGTCGTGGACGGGCTCGACGCGCCGCAGGGGCTCGCGGTCCTGGGCGACGAGCTGTTCACGGTGGAGACCGGTCAGCGCCGGCTGCGGGCGGTGTCCCTGACGACGGGGGAGAGCCGCACCGACGCCGAGAACCTGCCGGTCGGGCCTCCACCGGGGGTCGTACCGCGTACGGAGCCCGCCCTCTTCGCGAACGGGATGCCGGGCATGGCTCGCCGGTTCGCGGGCCTGGCGGCCGGACCGGACGGTTCGCTGCTGCTGTCGGCGAACGGAGAGGGGACCGTACTGAGGCTGGAGCCCGTCAGGACGCCGGACCCAGCGAGCGCTCCTTCACCCGCGCCAGATGCCGGGTGAAGACCTCACGGGCGTCGGGGGTCAGTGTGCGCAGGGCGACGAGTGCGGTGATCACCACGTCGCACAACTCGCCCTGCACATCCTCCCAGCTGTGCGTGACACCCTTGCGCGGGTTCTGACCGGTCGCCCCGATGACCGCCTCGGCAACCTCCCCGACCTCCTCCGACAGCTTCAGCATGCGCAGCAGCATGCCCTCCTTGCCGCCGACGGGCCGGTCGGTGTCGAGCCAGGTCCACAGGTCGTCGATGGAGGCCCACAGGTCGGCGGAGGTGTCGGAAGGGGTGGCAGGGGCGGCCTGATCAGTCATGCGGGCAGCTTGGCACAGAGCCACCCGGGGCCCGGAAACTCCGTTGAGATGCCGCCGTACGTCGGGGAGGGTCTGGTGGCATGGAGTACTTCTGCTACCACCGCGATCGGCCCGGCTCGGTCACCTCGCGCGAGGAGCTGCTGGAAGAGCACTGGTCCTACATGGACCGGTACGCGAAGGAGCTGATCGCCCGCGGCCCCACCTTCGCCGACGACGGCGAGACGCCCACCGGCAGCGTGCACATCGTCGACCTGCCCGGTTCCGCCGCCGCCCGCGCGTTCGCCTTCGACGAGCCGAACTACCAGGCGGGCGTGTACCGGGACGTGCTGCTGCGCCGGTGGCGCAATCTGCTGGGGCGCACCATGTGGGACTTCCCCGGTGGCCGGACCGGCGGCCACCGGTACCTGGTGCTCGGCCTCGGCGCGGGAGAGCCCGCCGACCTCACCGTCCCGGCCGACCGGGACGAACTGATCGCGTACGGGCCCCTGCTGTCGGACGACGGCGCCGCCTGGCTGGGTACGGCCGTGCTGCTCCGGGCCCCGGACCCGGACACGGCACGTGCCGTGCTGACCCCGGACCGGTATGCCGACATCGAGGTCCATGACTGGGAGTTCGGCGGGCGGCGGTGATGGCCCCGCTTGGGAACCCACCCATGAAACCGCCCGTGAACCCACCTACTCCCCGAACAGAGCCTCCTGCTCGTCGAAGAGTTCCGCCCCCTCCTCCTTCTCCGCCTTGTCCAGCCTCTTGTTCCGCGCCCCCACGACCAGCGCCGTCACCGCAGCCGTCGCCGCGAGTGCCGTAGGAACCATCCAGCCGCGGTCGAGGACATGGCCGAGGGCGTGGTCGAGGGAGAGCCGGCCGGGGCCCGCGATGGCGAGGCCGGTCGCGGCCAGGGCGAGGGTGGCCGCGTACTCGTAGCCGCCCTCCTGGTTGAAGAAGCCGTTCGGGGCGTGCACCGCGGACGCCCCCGCCATCGCACCGGCCGCCGCCGCACCCGCTCCGGGCGTCGCGAGCCCCAGCGCCAGCAGTGTGCCGCCGCCGGTCTCCGCGAGGCCCGCCGCCGTCGCGCTCGCCTTGCCCGGCCGGTAGCCGACCGACTCCATGAACTGGCCGGTCCCCTCGATCCCGTGCCCGCCGAACCAGCCGAACAACTTCTGCGTACCGTGCGCGGCCAGCACTCCGCCGGCTCCCAGCCGGAGCATCAGCAGGCCCAGATCACGTCGGTCGTAAGCACTCACAGTGCCTCCCGGAACAGACAGCAGGAACAGACAGCAGGAACAGAAAGCAGGAACAGACAGCGGGAACAGACGGCAGGAAGGGGACCCTTGGAGTCCCTCCCGCCCCTCCCGCGTCTCCACCGTCGCACCGACGACACCCGGTCGGCCTGCCCGCGCCGCCGTTCGGGTGGCGGGCCGGCGGGGCCGGTGTGAGGCTGACCGGTATGACGATTCAGACGTCCAAACTCAGCGACCCCGCCGTCCGCGCCTTCGTCACCGCCGTCAACGCCCACGACCGCGAGGGCTTCCTGACCATCCTCGCGCCGGGCGCGACCATGGCGGACGACGGCACCGAGCGCGACCTCGCCGACTGGATCGACCGGGAGATCTTCTCCTCCAACGGCCACATGGAGGTCGACAAGGAGTCCAACCAGGGCCGCGACCTGCTCACCCACTACCGCAACGACACCTGGGGCGAGATGCGCACCCGGTGGCACTTCGAGGTGGAGGACGACGGCAGGATCTCCCGCTTCGAGACCGGACAGGCGTAGCCGGCCGCGGGAAGCCCAAGTCCGTCGACGGGCAGCCCCTCGGCCGGGGCAAGGTCGACGACGAGGAGTCGATCCGGGCGATCCGGCGCGCCCTCGACCTGGGCGTCACCTTCTTCCGCCGACCCGGAGCGCGCCGCCGAACTCCGTGACGCCTGCGAGGAGTTCGTGCGCGAGGGGCTCATACGCGCCTACGCCTGGAGCACCGACGACCCGTCCCGCGCCGCCCTCTTCGCGCAAGGAGGGCCGAGCAGAACGCGGGCGCGATGGCGAAGGGGCCGCTCAGCGCGGAGCAGATGGCAGAAGTCGACCGGATCCTCGGCCGCTGAGCACCGCGGCTGCAGGGACCGGGACTGTGCGGCAGCCGTTCCATGAACCGGTGCGTACCTCGCGGTCCCACGCGAAGTCCACCCCCACCCGGTTCGTGGAACGGCTGCCGCCTCCCCCCTCGGAGTGGTCTGCGGAAGCCCTGTGCTCCATATGTGAAGCTCTGGTGCAGAACGCGTTGAGCATATGCCTCCGATCGGCCCTGATATGTCGGACTTTCATATTCCGCTTGTGCAAGTTGTGGAGGTGAGGGAAGGACCGGGGGGATTTCAGCCACGCCCCACGTACGGCATCGCCGTCGCCAGCACCGTCGCGAACTGCACGTTCGCCTCCAAGGGCAGCTCCGCCATGTGCCGCACGGTCCGTGCCACGTCGGCCACGTCCATCACGGGCTCGGGCACCACCGAGCCGTCGGCCTGCAGGGCACCCGTCTGCATACGCGCGGTCATGTCGGTCGCCGCGTTGCCGATGTCGATCTGGCCGACGGCGATGCCGTAGGGCCGCCCGTCCAGCGACAGCGACTTGGTCAGGCCGGTCAGCGCGTGCTTGGTGGCCGTGTAGGCGACGGAGTGCGGGCGGGGCGTGTGCGCCGAGATGGATCCGTTGTTGATGATCCGGCCGCCCTGCGGGTCCTGCTCCTTCATCTGCCGGTACGCCGCCTGCGCGCACAGGAACGCCCCGTTGAGGTTGGTGTCCACCACGTGCCGCCAGGCGTCGTACGACAGCTCCTCGACCGGCACCCCGCCCGGCCCGAACGTCCCCGCGTTGTTGAACAGCAGGTCCACCCGCCCGAACCGCTCCACGGTGGCGGCGAACAGCGCGGCCACGTCCTCCTGCCGTGACACGTCCGTCCGTACGGTGAGGGCGGCGCCGCCGGGCACCAGCCCCGCCGTCTCCTCCAGCGTCTCGACGCGCCGCCCCGCGAGCGCCGCCGACCAGCCCGCGCGCAGCAGTTCCACCGCGACCGCGCGACCGATGCCGGAGCCCGCGCCGGTCACCACGGCGATCCTCGCGTCCGTCCTCGCGTCCGTTTGCCTGTCGTTCATGGGGCCGCAGCGTACGTGAGGGTCCGCCATCCGGAACTCATTCATCCGCCATCCGGGTGTTGTGTACGCGCCAAGCGAGTGTCGTCCCCGGCCACTCCAATGCCTCATGCATCCATCAGGCAGGGGAGGACCGGATGACCATCACCAGACACGCGCCCCAGCACGCCCCCGAACTGCGCACGGCCGCCCGCCACATCGGCCGCCGCAGCTTCCTGACCGTCACCGGCGCGGCCGCCGCGCTCGCCTTCGCCGTGAATCTGCCGGCCGCGGGCGCGGCGAGCGCCGCCGAGCTCGACGCCCGCCGCATCGACGACGACCCCTTCACCCTCGGCGTCGCCTCCGGCGATCCGCGGCCCGGCTCGGTCCTGCTGTGGACCCGCCTGGCCCCCGCCCCGTACCAGCCCGACGGGGGACTGCCCGCCGAACGGGTCACCGTGCAGTGGGAGCTGGCGCACGACGAGCGGTTCAGCCGGATCGCCAGACGCGGCACCGCCTTCGCGCACCCCGAGTTCCACCACACGGTCCACGTCCAGGTCGGCCGGCTCGACGCGGACCGCGTGTACTACTACCGCTTCCGCACCGGCACCTGGATCAGCGAGACGGGCCGCACCCGCACCGCGCCCGCGACGACCGGAGCGACAAGCTCGCTGACCCTCGCGGCCGTCTCCTGCCAGGCGTACGCCGACGGCTACTTCACGCCGTACCGCCATCTCGCGCAGGACGACGTGGACGTCGTCTTCCACCTGGGCGACTACCTGTACGAGTACGCGGTCAACTCCGTCGGCGGCTACCGCAACTACACCGACCGCACGCTCCCCGCGCTCTTCAACCGCGAGACGGTGACCCTGGAGGACTACCGCCTGCGCTACGCCCTGTTCAAGTCCGACCCCGACCTCAGGGCCGCGCACGCCGCACACCCCTTCGTCGTCACCTGGGACGACCACGAGACCGAGAACAACTACGCCGACGACACCCCCGAGAACAGCGTCCCGCCGGAGGAGTTCCTGCTGCGCCGGGCCTCCGCCTACCGCGCCTACTGGGAGAACCAGCCCCTGCGCAGCCCGCAGCAGCCCAGCGGCCCCGACATGCGGCTCTACCGGCGCCTGCAGTGGGGCCGGCTCGCCCAGTTCGACGTGCTGGACACCCGGCAGTACCGCTCCAACCAGGCGTACGGCGACGGCTCCCAGATCCCCGGCCCGGAGGTCGACGACCCGGCGCGCACGATGACCGGTGCGACGCAGGAGCGGTGGCTGCTGGAAGGGTGGCGCTCGTCGACGGCGCTGTGGAACGTCGTACCGCAGCAGGTCACCTTCTCCCAGCGGAAGTTCGACCTCACCGCGCCGTCCCGGGTGTCGATGGACGCCTGGGACGGCTACCGGGCCTGCCGCCGCCGGGTACTGGACGGGGCGAAGGCCGCCGGGATCGAGAACCTGATGGTGCTCACCGGCGACGTCCACGTCGGGTACGGCTTCGACATCAAGGACGACTTCGACGACCCCGACTCCGCCACGCTCGGCACGGAGATCGTGGCCACGTCGATCGCGAGCGGCCGGGACGGCGTCGACAAGCCCGCCAACTGGGACACGTACATGAAGGCCAACCCGCACATGAAGTTCTACAACGGACGGCGCGGCTATGTGACCGTCGCGCTGGGGGAGCAGCAGGCGCGGGCCGACTTCAAGACGGTGCCGTACGTGACCACGCCCGGGGCGCCGGTCACGACGGCGGCGTCCTTCGTCACCGAGGCGGGGGACCCGGGGCTCACGCCGGCGTGAGTTCGGGGATGCGGTCCTCGCCGGGGGCCTCGCCCGGGTAGCGGACGCCGACGCGGTCCCGGATCGCGTCGAGCGTCCGCATCACGGCGAGCGTGCCGTCGAGCGGGACCAGCGGGGACTCGGTCTCGCCGGCCCGCAGGGCGCGCATCACCTCGGCGGCCTCGTGCCGCAGGCTGCCCCGGGGTCCGTCGGCCGGGTCGGCCGTGAACTCCTCGGGGTCCCGGCCGTCTCGGTGCAGGACGAAGCGGTCCGGGAAGAAGAAGCCGTTCGGTACGTCGATACGGCCGCCCGAGCCGGTGACCGACGCGGCGGTCGCCGTACCGCCGACGATGGAGCAGTGCAGGGAGGCGAGGGCGCCGCCGTCCCAGGAGAGCAGGGCGCCCGTCTGCAGATCGACGCCCTCCGCGGACAGCACCGCACGCGCCGCCACGTCCGACGGCTCCCCGAGCAGCAGCTGGGCGAAGGAGACCGGGTACACGCCGAGGTCCAGCAGCGCGCCGCCGCCCTGCGCCGGGTCACGCAGGCGGTGCGAAGGCGGCAGTGTTCCATTCCTCGCCTCCGGCAAGAGGTGGCCGGCCAGCCCGAAGTCGGCCTGGACATGGCGCACTTCGCCGATCGCGCCGTCGTCCACCAGCGCCTTGAGCCGCCGGACCAGCGGGTTGCAGTACATCCACATGGCCTCCATCAGGAAGCTCCCGCGGGCCTTGGCCAGCGCGACGAGCTCCTCGGCCTCGCGCGCGTTCAGCGTGAACGCCTTCTCGCACAGCACGTTGTGCCCGGCCTCCAGGCACAGCCCGGCGGCGGTGCGGTGCGCCGAGTGCGGGGTGGCGACGTACACGACATCGATGTCGCCGTCCTGGGCGAGCGCGTCCCAGTCGCCGTACGCCCGCGGTATCCCGAACCGCTCCGCGAACGCGTCCGCCGAGGACTGGGACCGCGAGGCCACGGCCACCACCTCCGCGTCCGGCCCCGCGGCGGAGCCGCTCTTGGATGCAGTGATCAGGTCCGCCGTGAACGCGGCCGCGATCCCGCCGGTCGCCAGGATCCCCCACCGCACGCTCTGCTCCGCCATGGCGGCCCCACCCCTCGCTCATGCGACCCTCGGCACTCTGTACGAGCTGAGAGCATAGAGGGCGGATCACTCGGAGAGGGAGGGGCGCATGGCCGACAGCGGGGGGTCGACACAGGACGTGTCGCAGACAGCCAGATCGACGACCACCACGCAACCGCCCACCCGTTCCCTGCGCCGCACCGGCCTCCTCGTCACCCTCGTCCTCGGCGGCCTGACCGCCACGCCCCCGCTGGCGATGGACATGTACCTCCCCGCGCTCCCGGAGGTCACCCGCTCCCTGCACGCGCCCGCCGCGACCGTTCAGCTCACGCTCACCGCCTGTCTGGCCGGCATGGCGCTCGGGCAGCTGGTGGTCGGCCCGATGAGCGACCGATGGGGCCGCAGGCGCCCGCTGCTGGCAGGCCTGGCCGTGTACGTCGTCGCCACCGTGCTCTGCGCGCTCGCGCCCACCGTCGAGTTCCTGGTCGCCTTCCGGCTGGCGCAGGGACTCGCGGGCGCGTCGGCGATAGTGATCGCGCGGGCGGTCGTACGCGACCTCTACGACGGCGTGGCGAT
Source organism: Streptomyces sp. T12 (assembly GCF_028736035.1). NCBI lineage: Bacteria > Bacillati > Actinomycetota > Actinomycetes > Kitasatosporales > Streptomycetaceae > Streptomyces > Streptomyces sp. T12. Next base: position 2,899,979 of record NZ_CP117866.1, on the reverse strand, counting down.
GGCCCGCTTCTTCTCGACCCTCATGCTGATCTCGGGCGTCGCCCCGATCGTGGCGCCGCTCATCGGCGGCCAGATCCTGCGGGTGACGGACTGGCGGGGCGTGTTCGTCGTGCTCACGGTGGTCGGGGTGCTGCTCGCCGGCGTCGTCTGGCGCAGGCTCCCCGAGACGCTGCCGCCCGAGGGCCGGCACAGCGGCGGGGTCGGCGAGGCCCTGCGCGCCATGCGCGGTCTGCTCGCCGACGGGGCGTTCGCCGGGTACACGCTGGCGGGCGGGTTCGCGTTCGCGGCGCTGTTCGCGTACATATCGGCGTCGCCGTTCGTGATCCAGGAGATCTACGGGGCCTCGCCGCAGACCTTCAGCCTGCTGTTCGGGCTCAACTCGGTCGGGCTCGTGGTCGTCGGCCAGATCAACGGCAAGGTGCTGGTCGGTCGGGTCAGCCTGGACCGGGTGCTGGGCGTGGGCCTGACGATCGTCATCCTGGCGGCGACCGCGCTGCTGCTGATGTCGCTCGGCGTCTTCGGCGAGGTCGGGCTGGCCCCCGTGGCCGCCGCGCTGTTCGTCCTGATGTCGGCGATGGGCGTCACCCTCCCCAACACCCAGGCCCTCGCCCTCCTGCGCACCAAGAACGCCGCCGGGTCCGCCTCCGCCCTCCTCGGTACCTCCTCCTTCCTCATCGGCGCGATCGCCTCGCCCCTCGTGGGCATCGCGGGGGAGGACACCGCCGTCCCGATGGCGGTCGTCCAACTGGCCGCAGCACTGGTGGCGCTGGCCTGCTTCATGGGAATGTGCCGTCCCTGGAACAGACGTACGGATGCGGAGGGAGCAGAGAACTGAGCGCGCCGAGACTGCGCGGGGACACGCCGGAAAGGGCCGGACTCGACCCCGAGGAGATCCGTCACCTCGTCCACGAGGTCCACGACCTCACCACCGGCCCGCGCCCCTGGGCGGCCGGGGCCGTGCTGGCCGTCGGGCGGGGGCCGTTCCTCGCCGTCGAGGAGGCGGCGGGCTGGGCCGTGCGGTACGCCTCCTACGACGAGGAGAAGGACATCGGGGTGGAACTGCCGCCCGAGGCACAAGTCCCGATGACCACGGACACCCCCTTCGACCTGGCCTCCCTCACCAAACTCTTCACGGCCGTCGCCGCCGTACAGCAGATCGAGCGCGGCACGCTCGGCATCGACGCGCGGGTCGGGGCGTACCTGCCCGACTTCCGCGGGGCCGCCCGGCACGACGTCACGGTGCGTCAGCTGCTCACCCACACCTCGGGGCTGCGCCCCGAACTCCCGCTGTACGACTGTGCCGACGACGCCGAGCGCCTGGAGAGGCTGCGGGCGGAAGTACCGGTCGGCGTGCCCGGCACGTACTGCTACTCGGACCTGAACTTCCTCCTGCTCCAGCACACCCTCGAACGCCTCACCAGCCGCACGCTCGACGTCCTGATCCACGACGGCATCACGCGACCCCTGGGCATGACGGCGACCCACTTCGGCCCGTGCCCGGGGGCGGCGGCCACCGAGGACCAGCGGCGGCCGTGGGCCAAGGCGGACCGGGGGATGCTGCGGGGTGCCGTGCACGACGAGAACGCGTGGGCGCTCGGCGGCGTCGCGGGGCACGCGGGCCTGTTCTCGACGGGCCGCGACCTCGCGGTCTTCTGCCGCGCTCTGCTCTCCGGCGGCGCCTACGGACCCGCCCGGATCCTCGGCCCCGATTTCGTGGAGCTGCTGCTGACCCCACCGGGGCTGGGCTTCGCGATCGACCAGCCGTGGTTCATGGGGGAGCTGGCGGGGCGGGGAGCGGCGGGGCACACCGGGTTCACGGGGACGTCGCTGGTGCTGGATCCGGCGACGGACACGTTTGTGGTGCTGCTGGCGAACACGGTGCATCCGCGCAGGCGTGCGCCGGACAGCCGGCCGAGGGCGCGGGCGGGGACGAGGGTGGCACGGGCGGTCCAGGAGCTGTAGCGGCGAGGAAACCGAGGCTCACCCCGACGCCGTGCACCCTCGTAGAATCGCCGGGTGAACGCCCCCGTATCCCCGGCAGACGCCCTGCGCAGCAGTCTCGCCACCCTCCTCGACGGCCTCCCGCCCCGCCAGGCCGCCCAGGCCGTCGACCGGCTGATCGCCAACTACCGGGGCGCCACCCCCACAGACGCCCCGATCCTCCGCGACCGCGCCGACGTGGCCGCCTACGCCGCCTATCGGATGCCCGCCACCTTCGAGGCGGTGCACTCGGCGCTGGAGGCGTTCGCGGCGGCCGTCCCGACATGGACCCCCACCAGCCACACCGACGTCGGCGGCGGGACCGGCGCCGCGACCTGGGCCGTCACCGCGACCTGGCCCGGCGAGCGCGGCGTCACCGTGCTCGACTGGGCCGAACCCGCCCTCGCCATCGGCCGGGAGATCGCCGCCGCCAACCCGGCACTGCGGGACGTCCACTGGCAGCGCGCCCGGATCGGCTCGGCGCTCACCCTCGACCCCACCGACCTCGTCACCGTCTCCTACGTCCTCAACGAGCTCACCGCCCCGGACCGCGCCGCCCTCCTCGACACCGTCACGGCCGCCGCCCAGGCCGTCGTGATCGTCGAACCCGGCACCCCCGACGGCTACACCCGCGTCATCGAGGCCCGCGACCGCCTGATCGCCGCCGGCTTCCACATCGCCGCCCCCTGCCCGCACAGCGCCGCCTGCCCCATCGTCCCCGGCACGGACTGGTGCCACTTCTCGGCCCGGGTCAGCCGTTCCTCCCTGCACCGCCAGATCAAGGGCGGCTCCCTCGCCTACGAGGACGAGAAGTTCAGCTACGTCGCCGCCACCCGCCTCCCGGTCACCCCGGCCCCCGCCCGCGTCGTGCGCAAACCCCAGATCCGCAAGGGCCAGGTGCTCCTCGACCTGTGCGAAACCGACCCCTCCCTGCGCCGCACCACGGTCACCAAACGGCAAGGTGACCTGTACAAGGCGGCCCGCGACGCGGAGTGGGGCGACGCCTGGCCGCCGGCGGCGCCGTAACCCTCCCGCCCCGCCCCGCGGCGAGACGTTCCGTCTTGTCTACCTGGTAAATTCGACCCATGGCAGCCCAGAAGTCCGCCCCGTCCGCCCAGCCCGCACCCAACTCCACCCGCCGCAGCGAGCGGTCCCGCCGGGCCATCTACGACGCCGCCCTCGCCCTCGTCGCGGAGGTCGGCTACCCCAGGACCACCATCGAGGGCATCGCCGCCCGCGCCGGCGTCGGCAAGCAGACGATCTACCGGTGGTGGCCGTCGAAGGCGGAGGTGCTGATGGAGGCGTTCCTCGACCTCGCGGAACAGGCCGCCCAGGAAGCCGGGCAGGAGCCGTACGTCATCCCGGACACCGCAGACCTCGCGGCCGACCTGAAGGCCGTACTGCGTCTCACGGTCGACCAGCTGAAGGATCCCCACTTCGCCGCCCCGTCCCGCGCCCTGGCCGCGGAAGGGCTGGTCAACGAGCAGCTCGGCCGGGAGTACGTGGCCAAACTCCTCGAACCCTCGCTCCAGCTCTACGTCGACCGGCTGCGCTCCGCCCAGGAGGCCGGGCAGGTGCGCCCCGACCTCGACCCGCGCATCGCCCTCGAACTCTTCGTCTCGCCGCTGGCCCAGCGCTGGCTCCAGCACACGGGCCCGATCTCGTACGAGTACACCGACACCCTCGTCGACTACGCCCTGTACGGCCTCGCCCCGCGCTGAGCCCTTGCGCCGGGGGCGGGTAAATCCCGCTAAAGCACCCCATGGCCCCTGATCCAGGTGCCGTGTACGCCTCGCCCCACCTACCCCGGTTGTCCGCTACGGCCCCCCGGAGCGCAGGATGGTGGGACCATAGGGCATGCTGTTCCGCACGACAGCGAGGCGAGGGGATAGATGAGCGCGGAGTTGGGCGGCCGGACCGGCCTACAGGGCAAACTCTCCCAGTGGCTGCGCGGACGCCGTCCGAAGGAGGCCGCCGACGAGGGCGGCCGGGAAGCCCTGCTGCTCGCCGCCGCCGCGACGGGACTGCCCCTCGCACCCGCCGCGCACCCGGCCGGCTACCGCTGTTCCTGTGACCGGGTCGGATGTCCCACCCCCGCCCGGCACCCCGTGTCCTTCGCCTGGCAGACGCAGTCCACCACCGACCGCGCCCAGATCGAGCGCTGGGCCCGCCACCAGCCCGAGGCCAACTTCATCACCGCGACCGGCATGGTGAACGACGTCCTCGACGTGCCGGTCGAGGCCGGGCGCGAGGCGCTGGAGCGGCTGCTCGCCGCCGGTATCGAGGTCGGCCCGGTCGCCGAGAGCGACGACGGTCGCCTGCTGTTCTTCACCCTCACCCGCGGCACCCCCGAGGACGAGGACGAGTGGTGGCCCTGCGAGCTGGACTGCCACCCCGAGACCATGGACGAACACCCCGGACTGCGCTGGCACTGCCGCGGGTCCTACGTCCTCGTACCCCCCGCGAGGCTGCCCGGCGAGGGCCAGAGCGTGCACTGGGTGCGTGGGCTCGAACACCCGCTGCCCGACCCGCTGAGCCTGCTGGAAACCCTCACCGACGCCTGCGCCCGCTACGCCGGCCAGGAGCCCGACCACGTCTCCGCGGCCTGGCCCCTGCGCCGCTGAGGCGTAGCGGCGGGCGGCGCTACTCGCCCTTCGCCGACGTCAGGCCCTGGGTCCGGCCGATGACCTGCACCTTCCCCGAGCCCTTCGGGTCCAGGGCCACCTCGTTGGAGATGATGTCCATCGTCAGCGACTGCTTTATCTCGCCCTTCGTCAGCGCCTCCACCGCCTTGCCCGGCGAGGGGACGCTGGTGCCCGCATAGGCCGTCCGCTTCTCGTAGTAGCGCGTGGTGAAGAACACCAGCGCGCCGCCGTCCGCGGTGCGCAGCGCCAGCGGGGCGTAGTCGCCGCTCGTCAGCGGCTCGTCGATGAACTGGCTGACCAGGCCCGGCCGCTTGGCGGCCTTCCTCCGGTCGGCACGCCACTCGCTGGTGTGGCGGCCGGGCGCGAAGACGCCCTTGCCGTCCTTGAGGTAGCCGGCGTACGACTTGCTCAAGTCCCCCGGCGGCACGGCCAGTTCGGTCGAGTTCGCGGGGATGGCCTCGGCCCAGCCGTCCTTGTCGGTCTTGAACTTCGGTACGTCGCCGGGGGCCACCAGCGTCAGATACGCGGCCTCCCACGGCTCGTCCAGGCCGCCCCGGGTGAACACGAAGATCCAGCGCGCGCTGCCGAACTTGTTGCCGGCTGCGTCGGCCACGAACCAGCGTGGCCAGCCTGCCTTCTTCGGGATCGTGTACGTGACGTCCGACAGCTCCAGCGGGGTGTGCGCCGCGTTGCCGCCGGGGTTGAGCGCCTTGCCCGCCTTCAAGCGGGCACTGTCGATGTCGCTCAGGGCGCCGGTGACGTAGTCGGCGTCGAGCGAGCTGTCGTACGCCTTGTCCGCCTTGTTGTACGCGCTTGTGAACTGCTGGAGGGCCTTGGCGGCCTCCGCCTTGGTGGCCGAGGGGAGTACTTCCTTCTCCCCGTGGACGACCACGCATCCGCTCGCCGTCAACGACAAAGCGGTCACGGAAGCCGCTATCAGTGCGCTCCGGTCAAGCCTGCGGAGCCTTCGAGGGCCGCGATCCCTGCTCATCAGGTGCCTTCACCTTCCCCTTCCCGGAGGCGAACCCTACCGGGGCCAGGAACAGCGCGAGCGTCGGGACCAGGTACAGCAGCCACACTGTGACCTGGAGGACGGTCGGGTCCGGCTGGAAGTTGAAGATGCCCTTCAGCAGGGTGCCGTACCAACTCGACGGATCGACGGTGTCGCTGATGTCGAAGGCCAGGTTCTTCAGGCCCGGCAGCCAGCGCGCCTCCTGCAGGTCGTGGAAGCCGTACGCCAGCACACCCGCCGCCACGACGACCAGCATGCCGCCGGTCCAGGTGAAGAACTTGGCGAGGTTGATGCGCAGGGCGCCGCGGTAGAACAGCCAACCCAGGACGATCGCCGTGACGATGCCGAGGGCCACGCCGATCAGCGGGCGCGGGGAGCCGTCGCCGGCCGCGCGCACCGACGCCCACACGAACAGGGCCGTCTCCAGGCCCTCCCGGCCGACCGCCAGGAACGCGGTCGCGACCAGCGCGCCCGTGCCCATCTGCAGGGCCGCGTCCAGCTTGCCGTGCAGTTCGGCCTTCAGATGCCGGGCGGTGCGCCGCATCCAGAACACCATCCAGGTCACCAGGCCCACCGCGAGGAGCGACAGGGAGCCGCCGAGCGCCTCCTGCGCCTCGAACGTCAGCTCCTGCGAGCCGAATTCGAGCGCGCAGCCGAAGCCCAGCGCGAGGGCGACGGCGACGCCGATGCCGATCCAGATGGGCTTCAGCGCGTCCCGGCGGTCCGTCTTGACCAGGTAGGCGATGAGGATGCAGACGACGAGGCTGGCCTCCAGCCCCTCGCGCAGTCCGATCAGGTAGTTGGAGAACACCTGCTACGCCTCCTTGCCGAACAGCGAGCTGCCCCACCAGTCGTCCTTGCCGCGGACGCCGGGCGGGACCGCGAAGAGCGCCGAACCCACGTGCTGGATGTACTCGTTGAGGGAGTCCAGGGCCAGGTTGCGCTGGATCTTGATGAACCCGGTGCGCGGGTCGCGCTGGTAGGCGAGGAAGAACAGCCCCGCGTCCAGGCGGCCCAGACCGTCGGTGCCGTCGGTGAAGGAGTAGCCGCGGCGCAGGATCGTCGCCCCGTCGTTGGAGTGGGGGTGCGCGAGCCGGACGTGCGCGTCGGGCAGCATCGCCTTCAGGAACGGCTCGTCGCGCTCCTTGGCCTTGCCGACCGGGGCGCCCTCGCCCTTGTCGCGGCCGATGATGTCCTCCTGCTCCTGCAGGGAGGTGCGGTCCCAGGTCTCGATGTGCATGCGGATACGGCGGGCGACGAGATAGGAGCCGCCGGCCATCCACTCGGGGCCCTCCTTCCCGTCCACCCACACGAACTTCTTCAGCCGGTCCGTCTCCGTCCCCGCGATGTTGCGGGTGCCGTCCTTGAAGCCCATGAGGTTGCGCGGGGTCTGCTCGTCGGGGGTCGTGGACGAGGTCTTCCCGAAGCCGAGCTGGGACCACTTGATGACGACCTTGCCGAAGCCGATCCGGGCCAGGTTGCGGATCGCGTGCACGGCGACCTGCGGGTCGTCCGCGCAGGCCTGGATGCACAGGTCGCCGCCGCTGCGGTTCTTGTCCAGGTTGTCGCCCGCGAACTTCGGCAGCTCGACGAGGGCTTCGGGGCGGGCGTCCGCGATGCCGAACTGCTCGCCGTACTTCTCGAACAGGGACGGTCCGAAGCCGATCGTCAGCGTCAGCCGCGACGGCTTCAGGCCCAGCGCCTCGCCGGTGTCGTCCGGCGGCGCCTCGGCCAGGCCGCCGAACGCGCCCTCGCCGACCGCCTGCCCGGCGGTCATCCGGCGCGCGGCTGCCGTCCAGTCCTTCAGCATCTGCACGAACTCGGCGCGGTCCTCGGTCTTCACGTCGAACGCGGCGAAGTGCAGCCGGTCCTGCACGGGCGTGGCGATACCGGCCTGGTGGTCGCCGTGAAAGGCGATGGCGGCGCCCGTCGCGGCGCCGGCCGGGGCGGCGTCGTCCGCGGAGTCGCCGTCACGGGCCATCGCCACGGCACCGCCGGCCGCGACGGCCCCGAGCGCGAGCCCGGCACCGCCCCAGCCGATCAGCGCACGTCGGGAGGGAGCGGCGGCCTCGGAGGAAGTCGCGGCTTCGGCAGAGTCGGTCATGACCGTGTTCTCCTGGGTCTCGCTACTTCACGACAACGGCTGCGGCGAGCTTGGACAGCGGCTCCGCGAGGGAGTTGACGCCGTCCGACAGGTCCTTGCGGTCGGCCTCGCCGACCTTGTCGTACGAGGTGAAGTCGTAGGACGACTTGTCCGCGCGGTACTTGTCGAGCAGCGTGTTCAGCCCTGCGAACTGCTTGTCGAGCTCGGTGACCAGCGCCGCGTCGTTCTCCTTGGCGACGGGCTTCAGCAGCTCGTAGGCCTGCTGGGCGCCCTCGACGTTGGCCTTGAAGTCGACGAGGTCGGTGTGCGAGTAGCGCTCCTCCTCGCCGGTGACCTTGCCGGTGGCGACCTCGTCGAGGAGTTCCTTGGCGCCGTTGGCCATGGAGGTCGGGGTGATCTCGGCCTTGCCGACCCGGTTCTGCCAGTCCTTCAGGTCGGTGATGAGCTGGTCGGCGAGGGTCTTGTCCTCAGCGGTGATCTTCTTGTCCTGCCAGAGGGACTTCTCCAGCCGGTGCCAGCCGGTCCACTTCTGGCCGCCCTTCAGACCGTCCTCGCGGAGGTCGACCTTCGGGTCGATGTCGCCGAAGGACTCGGCGACGGGCTCGGTGCGCTCCCAGCCGATGCGGGAGGGGGCGTAGGCCTTCTTCGCGGCCTCGACGTCGCCGTCCTTGACGGCCTTGGCGAACGCCTCCGCCTTCGGCAGCGTCTCGTCGGCCTGCGCCTGCGCGTACTCGCGGTAGGCGGCGACGGCCTTGTCCAGCCGCGGGTCACGCTTGGCGGCCGTGCCCTTGCCGGTGGCCTTGACGGCCTGCCGGATGCCCTCGCCCTTCATACCGGGCTTGCAGGCGATGGTGTAGTCGCCCGCCTTCACCTCGGCGGTGACGGTCTGCTTGGTGCCGGGGCCGATGTTCTCGCGCTCGGTGACGATGCGGTCGTCCGGGAAGAGGACGTAGACCTCGGTGACCTTGGAGCCCTTGTTCTCGATGGCGAGTTCGACGTGCCCGGCCGGAAACTCCTTCTTCGACACCTCGCACTTGTCGTCCGTCGCGGTCACGTTGACGACCCGGTCGCCACCCGCCGAGCTGCCCTTCTCGGTGCACCCCGTGACGGCGGCCAGAGCCGCCGCGGTGGCTATGGCAGTGGTGACGGAGAGTCTGGCTCGCATGAAGGCTCCAGGAGATGGCCGAAAGTGTGCGTGACGGGCCTCACATTGCAGCAAGGTGAGGCTTGCCTAACGCAGATAAGGATCGCCTAAGTGGCCAAAAACGTGCCCATGGATAAGTCAAAGGAAAGTCAAAGGTTGCGTAGCGGGGTCACCAATAGCCCTCCCGTTCGAGGGTGCGAAAGCACTTCGACCGGCTGGTCGTACACCTCCGACAGCAGCCGCTCGGAGAAGACCTCGGCGGGCGGCCCGTCCGCCGCGACCCGCCCGGCGCGCAGGACGGCGACCCGGTGCGCGTAGGCCGCCGCGAGCCCCAGATCGTGGAGGACGACCACGACCGCGTCCCCGGCCCGCGCCCGCTCCCGGCACAACCGCAGCACCAGTTCCTGGTGTTTGAGGTCGAGGGCCGCCGTCGGCTCGTCGAGCAGCAGCAGCGGCGCCCGCTGGGCCAGCACCCGGGCGAGCGCGACCCGGGCCCGCTCGCCGCCGCTGAGCGCGGAGAACGGCCGTACGGCGAAGGCGGTCACCTCGGTGGCGGCCATCGCCTCGGCCACGGCCAGGTCGTCCTGAGTGGGCGAGGTGGCGTGGGGCGCGCGGCCCATCCGTACGACGTCCTCCACCGTGAAGGGGAAGGAGAGCGTCGCCGACTGCGGCAGGACCGCACGGCGCAGGGCGAGCTCGGGGGCGGACCACTCGGCCACCGGGCGCCCGTGGACCCGCACGACGCCTTCGGTGGCCGGGAGGTCGGCGGCCAGCGCGCTCAGCAGGGTGGACTTTCCGGCGCCGTTGGGTCCGACGAGGGCCAGGACTTCGCCGGCGCGGACGGTGACGCAGACGCCGTGGAGCACCTCGCGGGCGCCGAGCCGGACGTGGAGGTCCTCGGCCTCGGCGAGGACGTCTCCGGGTTCGACGGGTGCGGGAGGGGTGGGGCGGGGGCGGAGGAGTCTCACGGCAGGGTTCCTTGAGGTGACGGGGGTGGGGGGCGCTGGACGCTGTTGGGCTAGGCCCAACCCCCTTGCCGGCGCCGAGTCCTGCGCAGCAGCCAGAAGAAGAACGGGCTGCCCAGCAGGGCCGTAAGGACACCGAGCGGCAACTCCGCCGGCGCCGCCACGGTCCGTGCGGCGAGATCCGCCGCGAGCAGCACCACCGCCCCGCCCAGCGCGCTGCCCGGAATGAGGAACCGGTGCCCGGGCCCCGCGGCCATGCGCAGCAGGTGCGGCACGACGAGGCCGATGAACCCGATGACCCCGGAGACACTGACCGCCGCGGCCGTCAGCAGGGCGACCACCAGGATCAGCGCGATCCGCATCCGCTCCACGTCCACCCCCAGATGCCGCGCGGGCCGGTCGCCGAGCGCGAGCAGGTCCAGGCGGCGGGCGTACAGCGGCGCCACCACCAGCCCCACGGCCGCGCAGGGCAGGACCGCCGTCACCTTGGGCCAGGTGGACTGGGCGAGGGAGCCGAGCTGCCAGAAGGTGATCTGGTTCACCGCGGCCGTGTCCGCGAGGAAGATGAACAGGCCGATGAGCGCCCCGGCGAAGGCGTTGACGGCGATGCCCATGAGGATCAGGGTCACGACCTCCGTACGGCCGCCCGAGCGGGACATCGCGTACACCAGCAGCACGGTGCCCAGCCCGGCGACGAAGGCCATCGCGGGGAGCGTCCAGTTGCCGAGGAAGGTCAGCCCGAGCGAGATGGCGGCCACCGCTCCGACCGCCGCGCCCAGGGAGACGCCGATGGTGCTCGGCTCGGCCAGCGGATTGCCGAACACGCCCTGCATCAGCGCTCCGGCGCAGCCCAGCGAGGCTCCGATGAGCAGCGCGAGCACGATCCGCGGGAAGCGGACGTTCCACAGCACCGACTCGGCGACCCGGTCCAACTCGCCGCCACCGAGGCCGACTCTGTGCTGCACGGAGGCGAGGACGTCCCCGACCGGGATCGGGTAGGCGCCGATCCCGGCGGCGACCGGGACGAGGGCGAGGAGGGCGGCGCTCATGCCGACGGTCAACAGCCAGGCGGTGGTGTGCCGTCTGCGGGGCGGCGGCGCTGTGGCCACGGCTTCGGGCGCGGCCTTCTCCAGTACGGTCATGCCGTATCCCCCTCGCAAGCTCCTGATGGGTAAAGATTAGGTTAGCCTTACCTTCTCTTGCCACCGTCCATGTCGACCGCGGGCAGCGGCGGCGGACGCAGGCGCCAGACTGTCCTCATGGACAGGGGGCACAGGGAACTGCTGGGGCCGGGACGGCTCGTGCTGAACGTGGAGGGCCGTACCGGCCCGTCGGCGTTGCGCTTCGAGACGGTGGGCGACGGCCGGATACTGCTGAGGCAGGGGGAGCGGCCCGTCCTGCTGGGCCGGTCGGCGGGCGAGGGCTGCTGCCCGGAGCTGTATCTGCACCGCCTCGACGGCTACCGCTCACCTTTGCCGCCGCTGCGTTCGGCGGCCATGCGATCGTCCGTCAACTGGCCGCACCAGTACGCACGTTGGCTGGAGGAGGCGGACGGGACGCCCTTGCGGGACGGACGCTGGGAGCTGGCCCGCCGGAACGGTTTCCCGCCGGGTATCTGGACCGAGGACTTCGTACGGGACTGGCCGGCCGGCCGTCTGGAGCTGTACTGCGGCGGCGGCTGGCACGGAGTTCTCCCCCTGCGCCCGCTCTCCCCACCGGATGCCGGGCGCGTGAAGGCGTACCGCAAGCACGCCCGGGAGGGCACGCTCGCGCCCGTCCTGCTGTGGTGGGTGACCTTCCTCGACGGCTGGCTGATCCTCGACGGCCACGACCGGGCGGTGGCGGCGCTCGCGGAGGAGCGGACGCCGCAGTGCGTGGAGCTGAGCCAGGTGTCCGACGAGGAGGACTGGCGGCGGGCGGCCGAAGAGGTGACCGAGGGACATGAGCACCGCATGCGACAGCTGACGGCGCGCCCCGACGATCCGGCCACGGAACGCCAACGGGCCACCATGGAACGGGCGTACGCCGACACGATCGCCTCGCTGCCCTACGGCGGGCTCCGCACTCCCCTCCTGCCTCTCCCCGGCGGAGCCGCCACCTGGGACGACCTCGCCGCCCGCGTGATGTTTCAATTCCCCCGTGACTGACTACGACGTCCTCCGCGTCTTCTGCGGGCCGAGCGGTGGATACGGCAACGAACTCGGCGTCGTCCGCGAGGGCTCCGTGATCCCCGAGCGGAGCGACCGGCAGGCGTTCGCAGGGAAGCTCGGCTTCAGCGAGACCGTGTTCGTGGACGACCCCGAGCGCGGGGTCATCGACATCTACACACCGACCCTGCGGTTGCCCTTCGCCGGTCACCCCTGCGTCGGTACGGCCTGGCTGCTCGACGTGCCCGAACTGGTCACACCTGCGGGCGTGGTGGGCGCGCGGCTGGACGGGGAGTTCAGCTGGATCGAGGCGCGTGCGGAGTGGGCCCCGCCGCGCACCCTGCGGCAGTACGCGACGGCCGCCCAGGTGGATGACCTGGACGTACCGCCACCTGGTGAGTGGATCTACGCCTGGGCGTGGGAGGACGAGGCGGCCGGACGTATCCGGGCCCGCGGCTTCCCCGGCCGGGACGACGGCATCGAGGAGGACGAGGCGACCGGCGCGGCGGCGCTGCTGCTCACCGACCGCCTGGGACGCGCCCTCAACATCACGCAGGGAGCCGGGTCCCAGATCCTCACGGCGCCGCAGCCGGGCGGGTGGGTCGAGGTCGGCGGGCGCGTGGTGCTGGAGCGCTGACACCTGGTGCGGACCACCGGATGCCGCCACACTGGGCCCGTTGTCGGGGCGGGCGCTGGGGGGAACCGGTGGACGGCTGGGTCGCGCTGCTGTTGTGCGTCGTCGTGGGCGGATTCCTCGTGTGGTACGCCCACTATCCGTTCCTCCCGAGCAAGTGGCGGTACGGCTGCCCCGACTCCAGGCATCGCCCGGAGCGGCAGGCGCTGGCCAAGGCGCGCAGAGCTCGGCGGACGGGGCGGGACACGGCCGCCCGCATCGTCGCGGAGGCCGAACGCGGCTTCGCGGACGGCATCGAGCCCTTCCAGCGGCGTGTTCAGGAACTGAGCAGGGCACGGGAGGAGCTGCCCCGGCAGGGCTCGGGCCAAGAGGTGAAGCCGGAGCTGTGGCTGTGGCCGCTGGGACTCCTTGAGCACGAGCTGTTGTTCCTGAAGGAGGAGGCCGCCGAGGGGCAGGGCGAGCCCAGGAAAGCGGTCGACGAGCGGTTGCCGCTGGCCGGCGTCACCGTGAAACTCGACTGCTCCCAGGATCACGTCTACATCCGGGTGGCACGGCCGGACGGCACCAGGCGAAGTCAGCCCTACCCACGGCACCAGGAGATCGCCGCGGACGCCCTGGTCGAGGCCATCCACAACCAGGTGGTGAAGCACGAGGAGTTCAGCCGGGACCTGCAGCGCCGCGACGCCGACCTCGTCGCGGAGATCAGGCGGGCCGAGGCCGACCTGGCGAAGGCCGAGGAGGCGGGCCGTCCCGCGCTCGACGGGGCCAAGGAGCGGGCGCGCACCGTACGGGCTCGGGCCGATGCCGGGCTGCGGACCGCCCGGGACACCTGGAGGACGGACGGCGGCGGTGTCCGGCCGCCGTGGTGAGAACGGCGGCGCCGGGCCTCACGCCGACAGCGGGAACTCCTCGCCCAACGCCCGGAACACCGCCGTGTTCAGCGCGAACGCCCTCTTGCACTCCGCCACGATCCGCTGCTTCTCCAGGTCGTCCGCCCGCACCGCGTCCAGCAGTTCGCGGTAACTCCGCTTGAACGCCGCCGGGTTGGCGATCTCCTCGAAGACGTAGAAGCGGACCCCGTCGCCCTTGCGTGCGAAGCCCCAGGTCTTCTCCGCCTTGTCGCGGATGATCTGGCCGCCGGAGAGGTCGCCGAGGTAGCGGGTGTAGTGGTGGGCGATGTACCCGGCCGGCCAGTCGTGGGCGCACTCCCGCACGCGGTCCGCGTAGGCCCGGGTCGCCGGCAGTGCCGACACCCCCGCCCGCCAGTTCGGACCCCGCAGATGCGCCAGGTCCCGCTCCAGTGACGCCAGCCGGAACAGCTTCGGCTGGATGAACGGACCGGCCACCGGGTCCGACGTCAGCCGCTCGGTGCCGGTCTCCAGCGCCTCGTACACGAACCACAGCTGCTCGGTGTAGCGCGCGTACGCGTCCACGCCGAGCCGTCCGCCGAGCAGGTCGCTCATGAACGTCGAGGTCTCGGCCTCCACGTGCTGTTCATGGGACGCGGTCCGGATGAGTGTCGAGAAGGACTCCATGGGACACATCCTCTAAGGTAAGCCTTACCTAAGTTAACAGCTTGCCGACACCCTGTCGGTAAAAGCGTACAAGAGAAAGCCCGCCCTGGCAGGGCGGGCTCGGTGATCGATGATCAGGGCAGCGTCAGGATCTCCGCCCCCGTCTCCGTCACCACCAGAGTGTGCTCGAACTGCGCCGTGCGCTTGCGGTCCTTCGTGACGACGGTCCAGCCGTCGTCCCACATGTCGTACTCGTGCGTGCCCAGCGTCAGCATCGGCTCGATCGTGAAGGTCATGCCGGGCTGGATCACCGTCGTCGCGTGCGGGCTGTCGTAGTGCGGGATGATCAGGCCCGAGTGGAACGACGAGTTGATGCCGTGGCCCGTGAAGTCGCGGACCACGCCGTAGCCGAAGCGCTTGGCGTACGACTCGATCACGCGGCCGATGATGTTGATCTGGCGGCCCGGCTTGACCGCCTTGATCGCGCGGTTCAGGGACTCGCGGGTGCGCTCCACCAGCAGGCGGCTCTCCTCGTCCACGTCACCCACCAGGTACGTGGCGTTGTTGTCGCCGTGCACCCCGCCGATGTACGCCGTCACATCGAGGTTGATGATGTCGCCGTCGCGCAGGACCGTGGAGTCGGGGATCCCGTGGCAGATCACCTCGTTGACGCTCGTGCACAGGGACTTGGGGAAGTTGCGGTAGCCGAGCGTGGAGGGGTAGGCCCCGTGGTCGCACATGTACTCGTGCGCCACCTTGTCCAGCTCGTCCGTCGTGACGCCGGGCGCGATCGACTTCGCCGCCTCGGCCATCGCCCGCGCGGCGATACGGCCGGCGACCCGCATCGCCTCGACGGTCTCCGGGGTCTGCACCTCCGGACCCGTGTACGGCGTCGGCGCGGGCTTGCCGACATACTCGGGGCGACGGATGTTTCCGGGCACGGAACGGGTGGGAGAGAGCTCCCCTGGTACGAGCAGCGACTGGCCAGACATGCCAGCGAGTCTAAGACAGCCGCCATGGGGGACCATGTCCGTGGCGATCCCAGGCGAGAGGAGCCGGTCATGGCCCTGTTCAAGAAGCGCACGGTCGGGAAGCCCGGCGAGTGGTACTACTGCCTCGTGCACAAGAAGGTCGAGGAGGGGCCGGAGTGCCCGGCCAAGGACCGCTTCGGGCCGTACGCCAGCCGCCCGGAGGCCCAGCAGGCGATGGACCTCGCGCGGGAACGCAACCTGGAGTGGGAGAACGACCCCCGGTGGCACGACGCCCCGACGGGTCCGGCGGACGACGACTGATCACCCCTCCGCGGGTGCCGACGCAGGAGCCGGTGCGGCCGCTGCCGCCGCCCGCTGCTCCCGCAGCCGTACCGCGTGCTCGTTCGTCCGCGCGTCGTACGTCATGAGCTTCGGCAGGCACAGCGCCAGCAGCCCCACCGCGCCCACGCACAGCAGCCCGCCCGACCAGATGGACGCCCGCACACCCTGCCAGGCCGCGACACCGCCCACGTAGGTCTGGCCGAGCTGCGGGCCGACCGAGTACGACAGCAGCTCGATCCCGGCGAGCCGGCCGCGCAGCTCGTCCGGGATCGTCTGGTTCCACATCACCCCGCGGAAGATGCCGCTGACCATGTCGGCGGCACCGCCGAGGGTCAGGAACAGCAGCACCAGCCATACGTCGCCGGAGACGCCGGCTGCCGCGATGGCCGTGCCCCACAGCGCGGCGGACAGGACCACGACCCGCCCGTGCCGGTGCACCCGCGAGGTCCAGCCGCTGGTCAGGCTCACCAGCATCGCGCCGGCCGGGACGGCGGCGTACATCAGGCCGAGCGACCAGGGGGCGTTCAACTCGTCCGCGAGGAAGGGCAGGACGGCGAGCGGCATCGCGAAGAGCATCGCCGCGATGTCGATGACGTACGTGCCGAGGAGTTCCTTGCGGCTCCAGGCGTAGCGGGCGCCCTCGGTGATGGCCTTGAGGGACGGTTGCGTGGCCTCGTGGGAGGCGGGGGAGGCGGCGATGCCGAGCGTGAGCAGGACGGAGACGACGAAGGTCAGCAGGTCCGCGCCGTAGGCCCAGCCGAGCCCCGCGTACGCGACGACCACGCCGGCCAGGGCCGGGCCCGCGACACCGCCGACCTGCCAGCGCAGCGCGTTCAGCGAGGCGGCGGCCGGGAGGTGGTCGTGGGCCACGATCCGGGGCAACAGGGCGTCCAGGGCGGGGCGTTGGACCGAGACGAGGGCGGAGGACAGGGCGGCCACGACGTACAGCGGCCAGACGGTGGGGCTCGGCAGCAGCGCGTTGACCAGCAGCGCCGCGCTCAGCACCGCCTGCCCGGCCTCCGTCCACACGATCAGCTTCCGCTTGTCGAGCGCGTCGGCGAGCGCACCGCCGTACAGCCCGAACGCGATCAACGGCACCAGCTCCACGGCCCCGATCGCCCCGACGGCCGCGGCGGACCCGGTCAGCTCCTTGATCTGCACCGGCAGCGCGACGAACGTCAGGAAGCTGCCGAACGAGGAGATCAGGCCCGCCAGCCACAGCCTCCGGAAGTCGGCGGAGGCCCGCCAGGGGGCGAGGTCGGGGAGAACGGCACGCAGGCGGGAGGGAAGGGGAGGGTGCGGGGGAGCAGGCGGGGGAGCCGGGGAAGCGGTGGGGGAGTCGTCCGTCACGACGGGTCATGCTCGGGTGGGGCGGTGTCGGAGGCAAGCGGTTTTGTGCGGGGGGGGGGGGGGGGGGGGGGGGCGGGGGCGGGTCCCGGCCAGGTCACCAGCGCGCAGGTGGCGGTGCCGTCAACGACTCCGCCAGGCGGGCCAGGCGGTCCCGCAAGCGGCGGCGGCTCCTCGGCGACGGCACCGCGTTCTCGCCGGCGGCCGCGCTGACCAGGTGCTGCACGGTGTCCAGGTCCAGCTCCGCGCCCTTCGGCACGGCCAGCGTCTCGTGGGCCATGGCCGTCAGCTCTCCCTCGTCGGCGCCGAGCGCCAGCACCGTCGCCCCGGCTCGCCGGACGTCGTGCACCCGTTCCAGGAGCGGCGCCCCGGGCTCGTCCGGCGACACCACCAGCAGCGTCTCCCCGCGCCGCGCCGCCGCCAACCGCCCCAGGCCGACGGCCAGATGTGCCGGATCCGAGGCGCGCGCGTCATGCCGTACGAGTGTCGGGGCGAGCTCCGGCGTCCCCGACCACGCGGCCTCGTCCACCAGATGAGCCGCCAGATGCCACGGCTCGTACGCCGGAGTGCCGACCAGCAGCAGCCCGCCCCCGTGCGAGACCGCCGACGACCGCAGCGCCCCCGCGAACCGCCGGGTGGCACCCAACCACTCGGTTCCGGCGAGCACTTCGCGCAACAACGCGACACGTACGGCGTCCATGCGACCGCATCCTGCCCTAGCCGACCACTCGTGACCCGGAGTTCACCACGAATTCGCCCAACCTGGGCAGAGGGATCCGTCATCCAACGGGTCACCGGTCATTCGAGGAGCCGCCATGACAGAGACCAGCGTCCCCTTCCGGGCCGGCCGCGAGGGCTACGCGAGTTTCCGCATCCCGGCCGTCGTCGCCACGTCCACCGGCACGCTCCTCGCCTTCTGCGAGGGCCGGGTCGACTCCGCCGCCGACCATGGGCACATCGACATCGTGCTCAAGCGGTCGAGGGACGGCGGGCGCACCTGGGGCCCGCTCGCGGTGGTCGCCGACAACAACTGGCACCTCGCCGGCAACCCGGCCCCCGTCGTCCTCGACACCGGCCGCATCCTGCTCGTCTACATCCGCAACCACGCCACCGCCACCGAGGCCGCCATCCTGCGCGGCGAGGTGAGCGACGCCGACGGCCGCCGGATCTGGGTGCGGTACAGCGACGACGACGGCGTCACGTGGTCGAGTTCGAAGGAGATCACCGCACAGGTGAAGCGGCCGGAGTGGCGCTGGTACGCCACCACGCCCGGCCATGCGATCCAGCTGAGCACCGGCCGGGTGGTCGTCCCCGCCAACCACACGATCCCGCCCACCGGCGACGACATCGGCACGGAGGCCAGGTACAACAGCGGTCACTGCCTGCTCAGCGACGACCGGGGCACCACCTGGCGCATCGGCTACGTCGACGAGAACACCGACGGCTACGTCAACGTCAACGAGACCACCGCCGCCGAACTCCCCGACGGCCGCGTCTACTTCAACACCCGCAACGACTCCCCGTCCCCCGGCAACCGCGCCGACGCCCACTCCGAGGACGGCGGCACCACCCTGGTGAAGCCCTTCCGTCCCCAGGCCGGTCTGACCGCCCCCATCTGCGAGGGCAGCGTCCTGCAGCTCCGCGACCCCGACGTGCTCCTCTTCTCGGGCCCCGCCGATCCCGCCGCCCGCGCCCTGATGACCGTCCGGGCATCCACCGACCACGGCGTCACCTGGCGGTCCGCGCACACGGTGAACGGTCTGCCCGCCGCGTACTCGGATCTCGTACGGGTCGACGACGCGACGGTCGGACTCCTCTACGAGACCGGCGACTTCGGCCCGTACGAGACCATCACCTTCCGGCGGGTGCCCGTGACGGACCTCACCTGAGCCGTGGGGGCGGGCGGGGGAGCCGTCAGTTCGGCCCACGTAAAGTCGGCCCATGACCTCTACCGACAGTGCACAGCAGCCCACCGACGCTCCCGCGAAGGCCCCGGCCAAGGACCCCTGGGACCTGCCCGACGTCTCCGGGCTCGTCGTCGGCGTGCTCGGCGGGACCGGGCCGCAGGGCAAGGGCCTCGCCTACCGGCTCGCCAAGGCCGGGCAGAAGGTGATCATCGGCTCGCGGGCGGCCGACCGCGCCCGGTCCGCCGCCGACGAGCTCGGGCACGGTGTCGAGGGCGCCGACAACGCCGAGTGCGCGCGGCGCAGCGACATCGTGATCGTCGCCGTGCCGTGGGAGGGCCACGGCAAGACGCTGGAGTCCTTGCGCGAGGAGCTGGCCGGCAAGCTGGTCGTCGACTGCGTCAACCCGCTCGGCTTCGACAAGAAGGGCGCCTACGCGCTGAAGCCGGAGGAGGGCAGTGCCGCCGAGCAGGCCGCCGCCCTGCTGCCTGAGTCCCGGGTGACAGCGGCCTTCCACCACCTGTCGGCGGTGCTGCTCCAGGACCCGGAGATCGACGAGATCGACACCGATGTGATGGTGCTCGGGGAGGTACGGGCGGACGTGGAGATCGTCCAGGCGCTGGCCGGCCGTATCCCCGGCATGCGCGGCGTCTTCGCGGGGCGGCTGCGAGGCGCCCACCAGGTGGAGTCGCTGGTCGCGAACCTGATCTCGGTGAACCGGCGCTACAAGGCGCATGCGGGACTCCGCGTCACGGACGTGTGAGGGATGGGGGACACTGGTCGCCGTAGCAGTGTCCCCCGAAGGAGCCGACCGAAATGCCCCGCCTTGGTGTCTACACCCTGATCGTCTGTCTGCTGGCCGTGGCCGCGGCCGTGATCTCCTTCGCGCAGGGCAGCTGGCTGGGGATCGTGTGGGTGCTGCTGGCCGGGCTGTCGTCGAACATGACCTGGTACTACATCAAGCGCGCCAAGGACGAGCGGCGGGACGGGCGGCGGGGCTCCGTCACGAGCTGATCGAGCAGTACTCGCTCGTGCCCTGCCAGAAGCGGTAGAGGTCCTGGCCGCAGTAGCGCTCCAGGCCGTGGACACCCAGGTTGTCCAGCAGCGTGTAGATCACCTGGAAGAACTCGCGGTTCACCGCGGGGAGCATGAGCACCACGAACACGAGCAGCAGGCCGAACGGGGCGAACGGCTCCACCTGGCGCTTGATGTTGTGCGACAGCCAGGGCTCGATCACGCCGTAGCCGTCCAGGCCCGGGACCGGCAGGAAGTTCAGGATCGCGGCCGTGACCTGGAGCAGGGCGAGGAAGGCGAGCGCGAACCGGAAGTCCCGGGGGACGCCGTCGAGCGCGTCCAGCCAGAACGGGGCGGTGCACACGAGCGCGAAGAGGACGTTCGTCAGCGGGCCTGCCGCCGAGATCAGACTGTGCCGCCAGCGCCCCCGGATCCGGCCGCGCTCGATGAAGACGGCACCGCCGGGGAGTCCGATGCCGCCCATGATCACGAAGACGACCGGGATCACGATGCTGAGCAGCGCGTGCGTGTACTTCAGAGGGTTGAGGGTCAGATAGCCCTTCGCGCCGATCGAGGTGTCGCCGCTGTGCAGGGCGGTACGCGCGTGTGCGTACTCGTGCAGGCACAGGGACACGATCCAGGCGGCGGTCACGAACAGGAACACGGCGAGGCCGGGCTGCTCGGCGAAGCCGGTCCAGGTGGCCCAGCCCGTCACCGCCGTGACGGCCAGGATCCCGACGAAGACGGGGCTGATCCGCCGGTCGCTGGGGCGGGTGATCGCGGTGGTCATGAGGAAGGGCTCCTGTGGGACGACGGGCGTACGGGGCGTCGGGCCTGCCCGACCGTACCGGGCGTAGGGGGAAAACGTCTCGCGGTGGGGTGGTGGTTCCGGGGAGGGTGGGGGCATGGGGCTTTGGCATGTGTTCTACGCGGACTGGCAGATGGAGTGTTGCGGTAAGCCGTTCAAGGTGGGGGACGAGGTGAGCTGGCCGCTGCTGTTGCAGTCCAGCGACGACGCCCTCGGCGGCGGCTGGCACGACCAGCTCACCAAGGTCACCGGTCCGGTGGAGGAGGGCACGGTGCGGGTCCTGCGGGAGGAGAGCGGGCTCGTGGTGGCCCTGCACCGGCATCCGGTCGACATGGTCGCGAAGGAGGATCTGGGCGGCGTGCGGCCGGGGGACCGGCTGCGCGTGGTCGGCCTCCTCACGGCCGAGTTCCACGGCGACCCCCACCTGCCCGAGACACGGGGCCGGGTACGGGCGATCCAGGTCCTTCGGCAGGGCTACGCCGAGATGGCGCCGGGTTCGCTCACGCGGGAGCCGGTCCCCGGGGACCGGTCGCTGCGGTCGGTGTGGAAGTGCCCGAAGTGGTTCGCGGACGCCGACGCGGGCGTGCTGGTGACCCTGGAGGTACCGGGCACGGACTCCTGGCTGTCACACGCGGTGCGCGAGGCCAGGGGCCTTCCGCACGAGGGCACGGCACCGGGCGCGGAGGTGACGGGCCTGGCGCCGGCCGCGCTGGCGGAGCTGCTTCAGACCCTGAGCACGGTCCCGAAACGGGGCTGAAGCCCCCGTCCGCTGCTCGCGCGCCGCGCCACGCAACCCTGTGACCGTCCCGAACCGACCGGAGACAATGGACCCCGTGCGCTATCGCATCCTCGGCACCACCCAGGTACTCCGCCCCGACGGCACCCCCGTTCCGGTGGGCGGGGCGCGACTGCGTGCCCTGCTGACCGTGCTGGCGTTGCGGGGCGGGCGGACCGTGCCCGCGAGTCTGCTGGTCGGCGAGGTGTGGGACGGGGATCCGCCCGCCGACGCCACGGGCGCACTGCAGGCGCTGGTCGGACGCTTGCGGCGGGCCCTCGGGGCGGGCGCGATCGTCTCGTCGGAGGGCGGGTACAGCCTCGCCGCCGCGCCCGACGACATCGACCTGCACCGGTTCGAGCGGCTGACCGGGGAGGGCACGCGCGCGTTGGCC
Organism: Streptomyces sp. T12; assembly: GCF_028736035.1. Classification (NCBI taxonomy): domain Bacteria; kingdom Bacillati; phylum Actinomycetota; class Actinomycetes; order Kitasatosporales; family Streptomycetaceae; genus Streptomyces; species Streptomyces sp. T12. The sequence goes on along the minus strand of NZ_CP117866.1, from coordinate 2,878,279 downwards.
GACGGCGACCCCGCCAAGGCCGCCGTCGTCCTCGACGACGCCCTCGCCCTGTGGCACGGCCCCGCCCTCGCCGACCTCCCCGACCGCACCGCCGAGGCGGCCCGCCAGGAGACCCGGCGCCTGGACGCGCTGCGCGCCCGCCACACCGCCGCCCTCGTCCTCGGCCACGCCGAACAGTCCCTGCCCGAGCTGACCGCCCTGTGCGACACCCACCCCCTGGACGAGCCCCTCCAGGCCCTGCGCCTGCGCGCCCTGCGCGACGCCGGCCGCACGGCGGAGGCACTGGCCGCCTACGAAGACGTACGCCGACTCCTGGCGGACCGGCTGGGCTCCGACCCGGGGCCGGAACTGCGCTCACTGCACGGAGAGTTGCTCCACCCGACGGAGCGCACGCACGGGGCCGGCACCGACCGCCCGCGCAGACGCGACGGATTCAGCTCCACCCACGACGCGATACGCACCACCCCTGGCAGCCACGCACCCCGGCCACCCGGCACCGCCGATGCGGAGGCCGACGGAGGCGAGCGGGGGCCCGGTTCCCCGACCAGCCCCGGCGTTCCCACGCACCCCGCTGCCGGCGCCGCGCCCACGCCCGGCGACCAGCACACCCCCGGTTCCCCGACCAGCCCCGGCGTCCCAGCCCACCCCGCTGCTCACACCACGCCCGCGCCCGACCGCGCCCGCACCCCCGAGGCCGCGACGGACCCCGGCATTCCCCCCGCCCCCGGCCTCACCGCCCGCACGGACCCCACCTCCGAGTCGCCCGGCACCCCCCGACCCACCGCCACCGCCACCGCCACCGCCTCCACCCTCACCCCCACTTCGCCCCCGCCCCCACCCACCGGCAACCTCCGCGCCCGCCTCACCTCCTTCGTCGGCCGGAAACCGGACATCGAAGCCATCCGGGGCGACCTCTCCACCGCCCGGCTCGTCACCCTGCTCGGCCCCGGCGGTGCCGGGAAGACGCGGCTGTCGCAGGAGGCCGCCGAGAGTGTGCGCGACGGTGCCCCGGACGGGGTGTGGCTGGCCGAACTCGCGCCGGTCGACGACCCCGAGGCCGTACCGGAGGCCGTGCTCACCGCTCTCGGCGCCCGTGAGACCGTGCTGTACGGCGCCGGCGCCGAGGCCATGCGGGCCGCGTCCGACCGGTACGGCGACCCCGTCGAGCGGCTCGCCGAGCACTGCGGCAAGCTGCGCATGCTGCTGATCCTCGACAACTGCGAGCACGTCGTCGAGGCCGCCGCCCGGCTCGTGGAGGAGCTGCTGGAGCGCTGCCCGCAGCTGACGGTGCTCGCCACCAGTCGTGAACCCCTCGGCGTACCGGGGGAGTTGCTGCGGCCCGTGGACCCGCTGCCTGAGCCGTTCGCGCTGCGGCTGCTCGCCGACCGGGGCGCCGCGGCCAGGCCGGGCTTCCGGGTCGCCGATGATCCGGAGGCGTGCGCGGAGATCTGCCGGCGGCTCGACGGGCTGCCCCTGGCCATCGAGCTCGCCGCCGCCCGCCTCCGTATGTTGACGCCACGTCAGATCGCTGACCGGCTCGACGACCGCTTCCGGCTCCTCACCTCGGGCAGCCGTACCGTGCTGCCCCGCCAGCAGACCCTGCGGGCGGTCGTGGACTGGTCCTGGGAGCTGCTGGACGAGGGCGAACGGGAGGTGCTGCGGCGGCTGTCCGTGTTCGCCGGCGGGTGCGATCTCGCCGCCGCCGAGGCCGTGTGCGGGCCCGTCGCGCTGGAGGCGCTCGGCTCGCTCGTGGACAAGTCCCTGGTGGTGGCCGCCCCTTCGGGGGACGGGGGCATGCGCTACCGGCTGCTGGAGACCGTCGCCGAGTACGCCGGCGAGCGGCTCGACGAGACCGGCCGGCGTGCCGAGGCGGCGCGCGCGCATCTGACGCACTACCGCGAACTCGCCCGCACCACCGAACCGTTGCTGCGCGGCTCCGGCCAGCTCGCCGCCATCCAGCGGCTCGAGCGCGAGAGCGAGAACATCCGCGCCGCCCTGCACCACGCCATCGCCGTACGCGACGAGCAGGAGGCGATGTGCCTGGTGCTGTCGATGGCCTGGTACTGGCAGATGCGCGACCAGCGCATCGTCGCCCGCAACTGGTCCCGCGAGGTCCATGACCTCGGCCCCGACCCCTTCGCCGAGCCCGTCCGGCCCGCCGCCCCGCTGTGGGAGCGCTGCACGGCCACGCCGCCGCCCTGGACCGGCGAGGTCCTCGCGGAGGCCCGGCGCGGCGTCCATCTGGTCCATCTGGCCTGCATGGACACCGAATTGGACCGCTGGCAGGCGCCCGAGGGGCAGCGGAAACTGCGCGCCGTCGGCGAGGCGTACCGGCCCGGACTCCCGCAGGGATGCCGGTTCCCCGGCTCCCTCTGGTTCTACGCCGTCCTGCTCACCGGGGACATCGCACGGGTGCGGACGATCGTCGACGCCGCTGTGGACACCTGTCGCGGCGTGCCCGGATACGACTGGGACCTCGCCGCCGCCCTCCATATGCGGGCCAATCTGCTCGCCAACCGCACCGAGTGGGCGGGCGACGCCACCCGAGACGCCGACGAGGCGCTTGCCATCTACGGCCGCCTCGGCGATCTGTGGGGCACCGCGGAGGCGTTCGCCGCGCGCGCCGAGGGGCGTGAGCGCAGGGGCGACTACCGTGCGGCCGCCGCCGACTACGAGGCGGCGATGGAGCACGCCGAAGGTCTCGGCGCCCGCGCCCAGATGGGCGTGCTCAGGGCCCGGCTCGGCAGCGTCCTGATCGAGGCGGGCGAGGCCGAGCGGGGAGAGCGCCTGCTGCGCGAGGTCATCGACCAGGCGGCCGGCCCGAACGACCAGTCGATGCCCTTCGCCCGGCTGATCCTGGCCGGCCGGCTCGGCATGAGCGACCGGATCCCCGAGGCGCGTGAGCAACTCCGGCTGCTGCGCGAGCAGTTCAAGATCGCCCACTTCGTCATCTTCGACGCCTTCATCCTCGGTGCGGAGGCCTGGCTGGACGCGGCCGACGGCCGCTACCCGCAGTCCCTGGACCGGATCAGGCGGGCGCTGGAACGCGCCGAGGACCCGCTGTCCGAGGCCATCGCCCCGCAGATGCGCTCGGCGTATCTGACCACCGCCGCGTACGCCCTCGCCGGCATCGACGGCGGCGGCCGGGCCCACGACGCCGCCCGCTGCCTCGGCGCCGCAGCCGCGCTGTTGCCACTCCGGCACGTCCCGACGTCCCAGGAGCGCGAGGTGTACGAACGGGCCGTGCAGCGCACGCGCGCGGCGCTCGGCGACGCGGCGTACGAGGCGGCGTACGCGGAGGGCGGCGGCCTCTCCGCCCGGGAGGCCGCCGCCCTGATCTGACGACACCGACTCCGACGCACACCGGGGCGGAGCCGGATACGTCAGCTCTTCGTCCGGAACTTGTGGATCGCGATCGGCGCCATCACCGCAGTGATCGCCACCGACCAGCCCAGCGTCACCCACAGGTCGTGCGCGACCGGCCCGCCCACCATCAGTCCGCGCGCGGCGTCGGCGAGCGTGGACAGCGGGTTGTAGTCGGTGAAGGCCTGCAGCCAGCCCGGCATCGACGTGGTCGGCGCGAAGATCGACGAGCCGAACTGGAGCGGGAACAGCACCAGGAAGCCCATCGCCTGCACGGACTGCGCGTTCTTCATGATCACGCCCAGGGTGAGGAACACCCACATGATCGACGAGGCGAACGCCGTGGACAGGGCCACGGTGGCGAAGAGCCCGGGCCAGTTGGTGATGTCGAACCCGACCGCCACGGAGACGATCATCAGCACGGTGGTCGCGAACAGCATCCGCAGCAGCTCCACCGAGATCTTCGCGAACAGCACCGAGCCGCGCCCGATCGGCAGGGACCGGAAGCGGTCCATGACACCGGAGTTGAAGTCCTGGCTGAAGCCGGTGCCGACGCCCTGGGACAGCGTCATGCTCATCATCGCGATCATGCCGGGGATCACGTACTGCACGTACTGGTCCTGCCCGCCACCCAGCGCCTGCCCGATCGAGCCGCCGAAGACGAACACGAACAGCAGGGTGAAGATGACCGGCATCAGCAGCGCGTCGGCCATCGACTCCGGGTCCTGGCGGATCCACAGCAGATTGCGGCGGACGAGGGCGCCGGTGTGCCGCAGATGCCCGCGCAGCGAAATGCGGGCGTCGTCGGTGGTCGCGGCGGTGGGAAGAGTGGTGGCGGCGCTCATACGGCGACCTCCTCGCGGTCGTCGGTGGGCACGGTGTCCTGCGGGGCACTGGCGCGGTGGCCGGTGAGGGAGAGGAACACCTCGTCCAGGCTGGGCAGTTCGGTGCTGATGGAGCCGAGCGTGATGCCGCGGGCGGTCACGGCGCCGACGACGGCGGTCAGCTGCTCGTCGCTGAGGATCGGCACGAGCAGGGTGCCGCTGTCGGTGTCCACGGTCGTGGTCGCGAGCCCGGTGATGCCGAGATCGTCGAGATAGCCGGCGAGCGGGCGCAGCTGCAGCGCGTCGACCGGCCGGATCCGCAGGGTCCGTCCGCCGACCTTGGCCTTCAGCTCCTCGATCCCCCCGCCCGCGATGACCTTGCCCCGGTCGACGACGGTCAGCTCGGAGGCGAGCTGCTCGGCCTCCTCCATGTACTGGGTGGTCAGCAGTACGGTCACACCGTCCCCGACCATGGCCTTGACCTCGTCCCACACCTCGTTGCGGGTGCGGGGGTCGAGCCCCGTGGTCGGCTCGTCGAGGAACAGCACGGCCGGCCGCCCGATCATGGAGGCCGCCAGGTCGAGCCGCCGCCGCATACCGCCGGAGTACGTGCTCGCGGGCCGCTTGGCGGCCTCGGTCAGCGAGAACCGCTCCAGCAGTTCGTCGGCACGCGCGCGTGCGTCCTTGCGGGGCAGGTCCAGGAGCCGCCCGATGAGATAGAGGTTCTCCCACCCGGGGAGCTTCTCGTCGACGGAGGCGTACTGCCCGGTCAGTCCGATCACCCGGCGCAGCTGCCGAGGCTGCCGTACGACGTCGTATCCGACGACGGTGGCCTGCCCGGCGTCGGGTGCCAGCAGTGTGGACAGGATCCGCACGAGGGTCGTCTTGCCGGCCCCGTTCGGCCCGAGCACTCCCATGACGGTGCCCTCGCGGACGTCCAGGTCCACACCGTCCAGAGCCTTGGTCTCGCCGTAGTGCTTGACCAACCCCCGCACAGAGACGGCGGTGCTCACGCCGCTCGGCTTCTTGTCGATTCGCGTCATGGGGATGACGGTGTCAGGGCGCACCGACAAACGACCGACAGATCACCGACAGGGCCGACAGATCACCGACAGGCCCCACGGATCACCGACAGGACGTGCAGGTTCAGACGAAGGGGCGCCCGGTGATACCGGGCGCCCCTTCGCCGTAGGTCTCGCAGAGCTCAGTACCGGACCGTCTCGGCCTGCTGCGGAACATGCCCCGCGACCACGCGCTCCCGACCGGCCCGCGGAGCGACCCGGCGCCGGTCCACCGCGTACGCGGCCCCCGCGACGCCGAGCCCGAGCACGGCCAGTGCCGCGCCGGCCAGGGCCGGGGACGTCACGCCGAAGCCGGCCGCGAGGGCGAGGCCGCCGATCCAGGCGCCGCCCGCGTTGGCGAGGTTGAAGGCCGCCTGGTTGGCGGAGGAGGCGAGGGACGGGGCCGACGACGCCTTCTCCATCACCATCAGGTTGAGCGGGGAGCCGGTCACGAACGCCGCCATGCCGAGCAGCGTCACCGCCAGGGCCGCGCTCCACGCCGTGGACATCAGCAGCGGGAACAGGGCCAGCACCGCGGCCAGGGAGAGCAGGCCGCCGAACAGGGTCTTGCGCATCGAGTGGTCCGCCAGACGTCCGCCCAGCAGGTTGCCGATGGTCGCGCCCACGCCGAACAGCGCCAGCAGCAGCGTCACGCTGGCGTCGGCGTACCCGGCGGAGTCGGTCAGCATCGGCGTGACGTAGCTGTACGCGGCGAAGAGCGCGCCGAAGCCCGCGACCGTCGTGCCGAGGGCGAGCCACACCGGCAGGGAGCGCAGAGCCGCCAGCTCACCGCGCAGACCGACGGGCTGAGCGGCGTCCGTCTCGGCGCGCGGGATCAGCAGCGCCAGCGACGCCATGGCCGCCAGACCGATCGTGCTCACACCGAGGAAGGTCGCCCGCCAGCCCAGGTGCTGTCCCATCAGGGTGGCCACCGGCACGCCGGCGACATTGGCCACCGTCAGGCCCAGGAACATCAGCGACACGGAGCGGGCCTTGCGCTCCGGCGCGACCATGTTCGTCGCCACGACCGCGCCGACGCCGAAGAAGGCGCCGTGCGGCAGTCCGCTCAGGAAGCGGGCGGCCACCAGCCAGTGGTAGTCGGGGGCGAAGGCGGACAGCGCGTTGCCCGCGACGAACAGGGCCATCAGGCCGATCAGGACGGTACGGCGCGGCATGCGTGCCGCGACCGCCGCCAGCAGCGGGGCGCCGATCACGACGCCGAGCGCGTACGCCGAGACCAGATGCCCGGCGGTGGGGATGGATATGTGCAGGTCGTTCGCGACTTCGGGCAGGAGGCCCATCATCACGAACTCGGTGGTACCGATGCCGAAGGCGCCGACGGCGAGGGCGAGCAGGGCCAGGGGCATGAAAGCAGCCGTGCCTTTCGAGGGATCGAGGGTGAGAGCAGTTCCGGACGAAGCTTATGTTCATCGTCGGAACAAAGGCTCTCAGCCCCAGTATTCCCTCTGGTTACGAGGACGTGTCGACCTTCACACGAGCGGCCACCGGGAGGTGGTCACTCCCCGTCTCCGGCAGCGTCCACGAGCTCTCCGGCTCCAGGCCCTTCACCATGATCTGGTCGATCCGCGCCATCGGGAACGACGCCGGCCAGCTGAACCCGAACCCGCTGCCCGCCGCGCCCTGCGTGGAGCGCATCTGGGCGGTGACGGCGTTGAGCGCGCGGTCGTTCATCGTGCCGTTCAGGTCGCCGAGCAGGATCACCTTCTGCAACTGCTCGTGGGCGATGGCCTCGCCCAGCGCGTTGGCGCTCTTGTCGCGCTGCCGGGCGGTGAACCCGGCCTCCACCTTCACCCGCACCGACGGCAGGTGGGCGACGTACACCGCGACCTGCCCGGACGGCGTCGTCACCGCGGCCCGCATGGCACGGACCCAGCCCAGCTTGATGTCGACCGGCTTGACGCCGCTCAGCGGGTACTTGCTCCACAACCCGACGGTGCCCTGCACCGAGTGGTACCTGTACGTCGAGGCCAGCGCCTTCTCGTACGTCGGGACCGCGCCGGCCGTCAGCTCCTCCAGGGCCACCACGTCCGCGCCGGACGCGGCCACGTCGCGGGCGGTGCCGGACGGATCGGCGTTGTCCGCGTTGACGTTGTGCGTGGCCACCGTGAGGTCGCCGCCTGCGCCAGTCCGGTCGACGAGGAGGCCGCCGAAGAGGTTCAGCCACACGATCGCCGGGAGCAGCACGGCGATGAGCGCGGTCGCGGACTTGCGGACCAGGGCCAGCAGGAGCAGCACCGGGACGAACAGGCCCAGCCAGGGCAGGAACGTCTCGGTCAGGCTGCCGAGGTTGCCGACCACGTTCGGGATCTGCGCGTGCAGCAGCATCACCAGGGCGAGCATCACCGCGAGGGCGGCCACCACGATGCCGCGCTGCCAGATGCGCGGGTCGCCGCGCCAGCCGGCCACCAGGCCCTTCAAGCGGTTCGTCAGGCGCCGAAGCCCAGATTCCCGGCGCTCGGGCCCCGAGCCGCCGTTGTCCGTCTCCGTCACGTACGCCTGCTGCGCCATACCGTCGCCTCACTACCTGCCGTGCACACCGTCGTCCCCCCGCGCCCAAAGAAACCCTAGGGGATGATCGGCCTCGTTCCTGCCGTACTCATGACGGCCGTACGGGGGCGAGGACGTACAAGTCACCTTCACGAGTTCCGGCTACGGCGAGGGAAAGCGCGCTCTGTGACGAAACGCGCACATGCGATCTACGGGGTGCGTGAACTGACGGGCCGTAGACCTTCGAGCACGGCGTCGACCATCTGCTCCGCCAGTCCCTGCGGAAGGTCCGCGTCCGGGCGCATGACGGCACGCACGAGCATCGGGCCGAAGATCATGTCGTTCATCACGTCGACGTCGATGTCCGTGCGCAGCTCGCCCCTCTCCTGCCCGCGGCGCAGGATCTCGTGCTGTTTCCTGCGCCGCGGCTCGACGACGATCGCGTGATAGGCGTCCCAGATCTTCGGACTGCTCTTCATCTGGGCGATGACGTTGTGCAGGAGCACCGACGAACGGGTCATCAGACCGCGCCTGCGCAACTGCTCAAGAAGCGTCACGAGGTCGTCGCGCACGGAGGTGCCGGGCAGTTCGGGGTCCGGGGGTTCGGCGGCCCGCACGACGTCGACGAAGAGCTCCTCCTTGCCGCTCCAGCGGCGGTAGATGGTGGCCTTGCCGACGCCGGCGGTGCGCGCGATGCGCTCGATGGACAGCTCCGCGAGCGGCACGCCGTCCTCCAGCAGCTTGATGACGCCCTCGATGATGGACCGCTCCACGGACTCGCTGCGGGGGCGGCCCCGGGCGGGGCCGTCCTGCCGGGGCTGGCTGTCGGCGAGGGGCACTTGGGTCGGTCCTTTCGATGGGCTGTGCTGATTCTCCCTGGTGTACGGCGGTGTACGGCGACGGCGGGTACGAAGCGTGTCGGCGTGTGCCCACTGCGCTCCTACTCCGCGGCCGCCAACTCCCGCTCCGTCTCTCCCTCCTGAGGCGCCGTCGGCCGCCCCGGCAGGAACAGCGCCACGACCACCGCGCCGAGCACCGCGACGCCGGCACCCCACAGCGCGGTGACGTGCATGGCGTGCAGGAAGGCGTCGTGGGCCGGTCCGACGAGTGCCTCGCCCCGCGCGCCGAGCCGGTCGGCGACGCCGAGGGTGGCCTCGATGGACTCGCCCGCCGTGTGCCGTACGCCCTCCGGCAGCACCGTGAGCCGGTCCTCGATGCCGCTGCGGTACGCGGTCGACAGGACCGAGCCCAGTACGGCGATGCCGAGCGCGCCGCCGACCTGGCGGAAGGTGTTGCTGAGGGCGGAGGCGGAGCCGGCCTTCTCGCGGGGCATGGCCTGCATGATGACCACGCTGATCGGGGTCATGATGTGCGCCATGGCGGCGCCCATCAGGAAGAACACCACCTCCAGGAGCCAGATCGGCGTGTCCGCCTCGAACGTGGCGAACGCGGCCAGGGTGGCGGCGATGAGCAGCATGGCCCCGGTGGTGGTGGCCCGGTTGCCGAACCGGTCGACGACGAGCCGGGCGCGTGGCGCGAAGATCATCTGGGCGGCGGCGAGCGGCAGCATCAGCAGGCCGGTCTGCAGGGGCGAGTAGCCGCGCACGCTCTGGGTGTAGAAGACCGAGAAGAAGGTCACGCCCATCAGGGCGAAGAAGACCAGCGCGATGACGCCGATCGCGGCCGAGAAGACCTTGTTCTTGAAGTACGTGACGTCGATGGACGGATGGTCGCTGCGCTTCTCGAACACGACGAAGGCGACGAGGACGGCGAGTCCGGCGGCGATCGTCGCGAGGACCGTGGCGTCGGTGAAGTCGGCGAGCTGGCCGCCCTTGATGATGCCGTAGACGAGCAGGACCAGGCCGACGACGGAGAGCACCACGCCGATGGGGTCGATGCGGCCGGGCTTCGGATCACGGGAGTCCGGGACCAGCCACAGCATCAGCGCGAGCGCGAGCAGCACGATCGGCACGTTGATGAGGAAGACCGAGCCCCACCAGAAGTGGTCGAGGAGGACACCGCCGGTGATCGGGCCGATGGCGATGGCGAGTCCGACGCCGCCCGCCCAGATGCCGATGGCCTTGGGCTGCTCGTCGCGCTCGAAGACGTTCATCAGGACGGCGAGGGTGGCCGGCATGACGAAGGCGGCACCGAGGCCCATCACCGCGCGGAAGGCGATGAGCTCGCCGGGCGAGCCGGAGAACGCGGCGAGGGCGGAGCCGACGCCGAAGACCGCGAGGCCGCCGAGCAGGACCTTCTTGCGGCCGAGCCGGTCGCCCAGGATGCCCGCGCTGAACAGGAGGCCGGCGAAGACGAGGGTGTAGGCGTTGATCGCCCACTCCAGCTCGCTCTGGGTGGCGCCCAGGCCGGTCGGGGCCGGGGTCGAGATGGTCTTGATGGCGACGTTCAGGATCGAGTTGTCGAGGACGACGATCAGCAGGCTCAGCATCAGCACGCCGAGGATCGCCCAGCGGCGCCGGTGCACGGCTTCCGGTATGCGGGGGCCGGTGTCAGGGGCGAGTGAAGTCATGCCGTCGAGCGTAGGCGATTTACGATACGGCACCGTCTCGTATCGAAAGTTTTTGCCGAGACCTTACGCGGGGCGAACGCCAGGGCGACTCGCGGGGCGGAACTCACACGGGGTGATCCAAACGACAGGGCCTAGCCCTCCCTGGCACGAAGTGCCACCATGGAGGGGATCCGGGGACGCCGTCAGGGCGCCTCGAGATGACAGAAGGAGCCGTTGCAATGACGCAGCTTTCGGCTGCCCAGACGCCTCAGGCGAAGCCCTCCGACGGCAGCAAGGCGCTGTACGGGGGGAAGGGCACCCGCCGCATCACTGTCCGGGACATCGCCCTCGCCAAGGAGCGGGGCGAGAAGTGGCCCATGCTCACCGCCTACGACGCGATGACCGCGTCCGTCTTCGACGAGGCCGGCATCCCGGTCATGCTCGTCGGCGACTCGGCGGGCAACTGCCACCTCGGCTACGACACCACGGTGCCCGTCACGCTCGACGAGATGACCATGCTGTCGGCGGCCGTCGTACGAGGCACCTCGCGCGCCCTGATCGTCGGCGACCTGCCCTTCGGCTCGTACCAGGAGGGCCCGGTGCAGGCGCTGCGCTCGGCGACCCGGCTGGTCAAGGAGGCGGGCGTCGGCGCCGTGAAGCTGGAGGGCGGCGAGCGCTCCCACGACCAGATCCGGCTGCTGGTCGAGTCCGGCATCCCGGTCATGGCCCACATCGGCCTGACCCCCCAGTCCGTCAACGCCATGGGCTACCGCGTCCAGGGCCGCGGCGAGGAGGCCGCCCAGCAGCTGCTGCGCGACGCGAAGTCCGTCCAGGACGCGGGCGCGTTCGCGGTCGTCCTGGAACTGGTCCCGGCGGAGCTCGCGGCCGAGGTCACCCGCGTCCTGCACATCCCGACGGTCGGCATCGGCGCCGGAGCCGAGACGGACGCGCAGGTCCTGGTCTGGACGGACATGCTGGGTCTGACCGGCGGCCGCGTCCCGAAGTTCGTGAAGCAGTACGCCAACCTCCGCGAGGTCATGGGCAACGCGGCCAAGGCGTTCGCGGAGGACGTGGTCGGCGGAACGTTCCCGCTGGAGGAGCACTCCGTGCACTGAGCCCGGCCGGGCTCGGAACCCCCTGAACCACTGCGGCACCAAAAGCGCCCCGCCGATCTTCCCCCGTCGGCGGGGCGCCTCTTTGTGCGGCCGAGCCGGTGGTCAGCGGCGGCGGTACGACTCCACGTAGCCGCTCGCCGGCGTGCCCACGCCCGTCACGTCGTCGTAGCCCTTCACGGCCTGCAGGGAGCTGTCCTTGCCCAGGCTGCGTACCGATGTGGTCAGGCCGTCCGTCGCGTCATAGCCGTTGACGAAGTCGACGCGTGCCACCGCGAGCCCGGATCCCGTCGGGTTGTCCGTGACGTCGTGGTAGGCCTTCGAGCCGTACCGCGCGTAGATCGACGGGTTGGCGAAACCGATCGGCTTCCCGCCGCGCGCCTCCTGCGCCAGGGCCTGGACGGCCGCGATCACCGGCGCGGCGAGCGAGGTGCCGCCGAGGCGGTACTCGTCGTAGGCCTGCGTCCTGCCGTCCGGCATGGTCTGCGTCTGGCCCACCAGGAACCCGGTGTTCGGGTCGGCGATCGCCGCGATGTCCGGGACGACGCGGTTGCCGGCGGCGTCGTTGGCCTTGGCCAGCGCGTCCGGCACGACGCCCTGCTGCCAGTACGGCTCGGCAACCGTCCTGCTGGTGCCGCCGCCCGCGCCGGAGTTGAAGGCGCCGGGGAAGTCGACCCAGCTCTTGCCGTCGCCCGACAGAACCGCCTTTTCCGTGCCCCAGCCGGTCTCCCACAGGTACTTGTCACCCTTGCCGACCGCCAGCGAGGTGCCGCCGACCGCCGTCACCCACGCCGAACTCGCCGGGATGTCGACCTGCTTGGTCCCGCTGCTCGCGACCTCGTCGCCGTCGTCGCCGGAGGAGTAGTAGAAGCCGATCCCCTCGACCGCGCCGAACTGGAAGACCTGGTCGTAGGCGGCCGCGAGGTCCGGCGTCTGGGCTGCCTCCACCTCGCCCCAGGAGTTGGAGACGACGTCGGCGAGATGGTTGTCGACGATCTTGCTGAGCGAGTCCAGCAGGTCCTCGTCGTAGCAGGAGGCGGCGCCCACGTACGTGATCTGCGCGCCGGGCGCGACCGCGTGCACGGCCTCGACGTCGAGGGTCTCCTCGCCGTACCAGCCGGCCGCCGAGCACTCGTCGGTTCGCGTGTACTTCGCGGGCAGGACCTGGCGCAACTGGCCGCTGGTGTAGGCCGCGTCGCCGTTCCGCTTCGCGTAGGTGGCCGCGTCGAAGGCGATGGTCGGGGAGGCGTACGCGTCGGTGATGGCGATGCGCACGCCCTTGCCGGTGCGCGTGCCGGCGCCGTACGCCGCGCGCAGCTGCTTGCCGGTGTAGCCCTTGACGGCGTACGGGATCTTCGTGCCGTACGCGTCCGGCAGCGTGCTCGCCACGTTCGAGCCGTGGTACGTCGAGAACGGCCCGGCGTTGCGGAACACGGTCTCCGGCGGCGGGAGCTGGTCCTGGTGGCTCGCCAGGTGCGGCGCGTTGTCCAGGCCCGTGACGGTCAGCACGGCGTCCTTCACGCTGTCGGGCACCGAGGCGGCCGTCGTGGGAGCGCGGTAAGTCCTCGCACCCTTGGTGTAGTTGTGCAGCTGCGTGCCGAACGCCTTCTCCGCGGCGGCCACATCGCCGGTGACGGCGACGTAGTGCTGCGTGACGCCCGTGACCTTCAGGCCCGCCGACGTCAACCAGCCCTTGACTGCCGCGACTTGGGCCTTCGTCGCGCCGAAGCGGGCCTGGGCCTGGTCGGCGCTCAGGTACTTGCCGTACGACGCCGAGCCCGGGTCCGACACGGCCTTCGCCCATGCGGCGAGACCGGCCGCGTCCCGGCCCCGGAGGTAGACGCGGGCGGAGACCTCGGCACGGTCCGAGGCCGAGCCCCGGTCGGCCTTGGCCGTGGCCCAGGCGGGCTTGGTGCCGGAGAGCGTGTCCCGGCCCTGCTGGTCCGCGGCGTGCGCCGCGGGTATGCCGAGCGCCAGCGCGCCGGTGAGCAGAGGCAGTGTCGCCGCCATGCTCACCGAGGCGCGCAGCGCGGCGCGTCGATATCTCATGGAACCCCCTGTGCGGTTCGTGTGTGCGAGTGGATCACCCGACGGTGGCCACTTAAGCGACGAACCGTTCACGCCAGGTCCATGCCCGGCCCAAGAAGGTCCCAACTAACCTAATGACAAAGCCATTTCACGAGCAGCCCAGGCGCTACGACCGCGGCTTCGCGCCCCGCTCCTTCAGCATGTCCGTCATCAGGTCGATCTCCGACTGCTGCGCGTCCACCATGCCCTGCGCGAGCCGCTTCTCCACGCCGACCGTGCACTTGTCGACACAGCCCTCGGCCATGTGGATGCCGCCCTTGTGATGGTCCGTCATCAGCTGGAGATAGAAGATCTCCGCCTGCTTGCCACTGAGGCCGTCGAGCTTCTTCATCTCCGTGTTGGTCGCCATGCCCGGCATCAGCGCGCCGTCCTTGCCGGAGGCCATGTCACCCATGCCCATCCAGGTCATCGGCGCGTCCGACGACACCTTCGGCAACCCCCACAGGTCCAGCCAGCCCAGCAGCATGCCGCGCTGGTTGGCCTGCGTCTGAGCGATGTCGTACGCGAGCCGCCGTACCTCTTCGTCCTTCGTGCGGTCGCGCACGATGTACGACATCTCCACGGCCTGCTGGTGGTGCACCGCCATGTCCCGCGCGAACCCGGCGTCCGCCGAGCCGGCGCTCGGCGTACTGCTCGAACCACCGTCCTCGGCGACCGCGTAGGTGATCGCGCCGGCCGCGACGAGCACTGCCGCCGCGGTTCCCGCTGTCCAGCCGACGTGCTGCCTCACTCCGACAGACCGCCTGTGCACGCCGCGCCGGGCTCGGGCGTCTGCTTGCCCTGGACGTACGTCTCGAAGAACTTGTTCACGTTCGGGTCGCTCGCGCTGGTCACCGTGCGCTGGTGGCCCCACGCGGTGAGCATGATCGGGTCCTTCTGCTTGTCGTCCGGGCTCATCAGCGTGTACGGCGTCTGCTTCACCTTCGCCGCCAGCGCCTCGACGTCGGCCTTGGACGCCTTGGAGGTGTACGTCACCCACACCGCGCCGTGCTCCAGCGAGTGCACGGCGTGCTCGTTCTTGAGCTCCTTGGTGTAGACGTCGCCGTTGCAGTTCATCCACACCTGGTTGTGGTCGCCGCCGACCGGGGGCTCCGAGGAGTACTTCACGCTCTTGGCGACGTGGGTGCGGCCCAGCTTCCCTTCCCAGGTCCGCACGCCGTCCTTGCCGGTCACGAACTTGCCGGTGGTCGTGGAGTCGGCCGCCGTGTCGCTCTTGTCGGACTGCGACCGGACGAGCACGACACCGCCGACGACGAGACCGGCGACGATCACCACGCTGGCCGCGATCGTGAGGATGCGGTTGCGGCGCTCACGGGCCTGCTCGGCACGCCGCATCTCCTCTATTCGCGCCTTGCGCGAAGCGCTGCTCTTGTTCTTGGCGGAGCCCATGAGGTGTGGTCCTTCTGGGGAAAGGGACGGTCGGGTCCGCTGATCGTAATGGGGCGGGTGTGCCCCTTCGTAGAGAGGGCACAGGAAAGTCCGGATCGGGACCACCCGTCCGACCGGCCGACAGCCGGCGGGCTGGGAGGCTGCGCCGGATATTTTGAACGGCGGATGCGCATTATCTACGCTGCCTCACATGCGGCTGTTGCGCTCCACCGACCTGGCACTGCGCCTCCTCATGCGGCTCGCCGTCCTGGGGGAGGCCACGCCGACGACCCGCGAGGTCGCGGCGGACATGGAGGTGCCGTACACGCACGCCGCCAAGGTCGTCGCCGAGTTGCAGCACATGGGCCTGGTGGACGCCCGCCGGGGCCGCGGCGGCGGGCTCACGCTCAGCGACAAGGGCCGTACCGCGTCGGTCGGCGCGGTCGTGCGCGCCTTCGAGGGGGACGGCGACGTCGTGGAGTGCGAGGGCGACCACCCCTGCCCGCTGCACTCCGGGTGCCGGCTGCGCGGCGCGCTGCGGCGGGCCCAGGAGGCCTTCTTCGCCTCGCTGGACCCGCTGACGGTGGCCGACGTGACCGCGGACCCCACCGGGCCGCTGCTGTTGCAGATCGGCCGCGTGCCCTGAGGCCCGGCCGCGTGCCCTGAGACCCGGCTCGGCTCAGCCCGCCTGCGCCAGCCACAGGTCCGGCCCGAACACCTCGTAGTGGATGTCGGCCGGGGCCACGCCCTGCTCGATCAGCTGCGTGCGCACCGCCCGCATGAAGGGCAGCGGACCGCACAGGTACGCGCGCGTGCCCTTCGGTACGGCGATGCCGGTGAGGTCGACCAGGCCGGTGCGGTGGGAGGCGTCGGTGTCGTCGGCGTCCGTCTCGTACCAGAAGTGGACCGACGCGTCAGGCAGCTTCCCGGCGTACGCCTCGTGGTCGGCGCGCAGGGCGTGGTCGGCGGGGGAGCGGTCGCCGTGCACGACGACCACGCGGCCCTCGTGCCCGGTGTCCGCGAGCTGACCCAGCATGGCGACCATCGGGGTCACGCCGATGCCGGCGGAGGCGAGGAGCAGCGGGGCGTCGGTGCCCGCGAGGATGAGGTCGCCGTACGGCGCCGACAGACGCAGCCGGTCGCCGACGTGCACGCGTGCGTGGAGGTGGTTCGAGACCTCGCCGTCGGGAGACGTGCCGCCGCGAGCCGTAGCGCCCTGCACCCGCTTCACGCTGATCTGGCGCAGGGGCGAGCCGGGCGCGGCGGACAGGCTGTACTGGCGTATCTGACGGGCCCCGTCCGGCAGCTCGATCTGGACGGAGACGTACTGCCCGGCCCGGAAGTCCGGCACCGGACCGCCGTCGGCCGGGCGCAGCCGGAAGGTGGCCACGTCGGCGGTCTCCTCGACGCGTGCGACGACCTCCCACTCCCGCCGTCCGCCCCCGTCGCGCTCCTCGTACAGCCGCTTCTCGATCGCGATCAGCGCGTTCGCCATCAGCCAGTAGACCTCGTCCCAGGCGGTCGCGACCTCGGGCGTGACGGCCTCGCCGAGCACGTCGGCGATGGCGGCGAAGAGGTGCTCGTGGACGAGGGCGTACTGCTCCGCCGTGACGCCCAGGGAGGCGTGCTTGTGGGCGATGCGGCCCAGCATCGCGTCGGGCCGCTCGTCGGGGTGGTCCACGAGGTACGTCGCGAACGCGGCGATCGACCCCGCCAGGGCCTGCCGCTGGGTGCCGGCCGCCTGGTTGCCGCGGTTGAACAGGTCGCGCAGCAGCTCGGGGCGGGCGGCGAACAGCCCGGCGTAGAAGCGCTCGGTGATCTCACCGATGGCCCCGCCGACGACGGGGAGGGTGGCGCGCACGGTGGCGGCGGACTGCTCGGACAGCATCGGATCTCCTCAGGTTCGACCGGGCGTGACCGGTCGCGGTCGGGGGCGGTACGGGGGCGACCGCCCACCCTCATTAAAACTTGCATCCAAGATGCAAATTAAAGTGGGGTGGGTCCTGTGGGGCCGGGCATTACGGATGTCGGTCCGAGCAGGCAAGATGGGCGGCAGAGCAGTTCACCGGGCACCATGGCGGGACACCCGCCGTTCGCCGGGCGTTCGACCCGAGCTCGCTTCGGCGATCAAGGTGCGCAACGCGCCTGAAATGGTGTTGTGGTGTGATGCTCAGGTGCCCGACCGCCTCCTGCGGTACCGGAGACAGGCGGCCTGACCAGCAAGGATGGGGAAGCGGAAGATGGACAAGCAGCAGGAGTTCGTGCTCCGGACGTTGGAGGAGCGCGACATCCGGTTCGTACGGCTGTGGTTCACGGACGTGCTGGGCTTCCTCAAGTCCGTGGCCGTGGCCCCCGCCGAGCTGGAGCAGGCCTTCGACGAGGGCATCGGCTTCGACGGCTCGGCGATCGAGGGCTTCGCCCGCGTCTACGAGTCCGACATGATCGCCAAGCCGGACCCGTCGACCTTCCAGGTCCTGCCCTGGCGCGCCGAGGCCCCCGGCACGGCCCGCATGTTCTGCGACATCCTCATGCCGGACGGCTCCCCGTCCTTCGCGGACCCGCGGTACGTGCTGAAGCGCGCCCTGGCGCGCACCTCCGACCTGGGCTTCACGTTCTACACGCACCCCGAGATCGAGTTCTTCCTGCTGAAGGACCGCCCCCTCGACGGCTCGCGCCCCACCCCGGCCGACAACTCCGGCTACTTCGACCACACCCCGCAGAACATCGGCATGGACTTCCGCCGCCAGGCGATCACCATGCTGGAGTCGATGGGCATCTCGGTCGAGTTCTCCCACCACGAGGGCGCGCCGGGTCAGCAGGAAATTGATCTCAGGTATGCGGACGCGCTGTCCACGGCGGACAACATCATGACGTTCCGCCTGGTCATGAAGCAGGTGGCGCTGGAGCAGGGCGTCCAGGCGACCTTCATGCCGAAGCCGTTCTCCGAGCACCCGGGCAGCGGCATGCACACGCACCTGTCGCTCTTCGAGGGCGACCGCAACGCGTTCTACGAGTCCGGCTCCGAGTACCAGCTCTCCAAGGTCGGCCGCTCCTTCATCGCGGGCCTGCTGCGGCACGCGGCGGAGATCTCCGCGGTCACCAACCAGTGGGTGAACTCCTACAAGCGCATCTGGGGCGGCTCCGAGCGCACCGCGGGCGCCGGCGGCGAGGCCCCGTCGTACATCTGCTGGGGCCACAACAACCGCTCGGCCCTGGTCCGCGTGCCGATGTACAAGCCCGGCAAGACGGGTTCGGCACGGGTCGAGGTCCGTTCCCTGGACTCCGGCGCGAACCCCTACCTGGCGTACGCCGTCCTGCTGGCCGCCGGCCTCAAGGGCATCGAGCAGGGCTACGAGCTGCCGCCGGGGGCCGAGGACGACGTGTGGGCGCTGTCCAACGCCGAGCGCCGCGCGATGGGCATCGAGCCCCTCCCGCAGAACCTCGGCGAGGCGCTGACCCTCATGGAGAACAGCGACCTGGTCGCCGAGACGCTGGGCGAGCACGTCTTCGACTTCTTCTTGCGCAACAAGCGCCAGGAGTGGGAGGAGTACCGCTCCGAGGTGACCGCGTTCGAGCTGCGGAAGAATCTGCCGGTGCTGTAAGCGCGGGCGGGGGCTCTCCCGCCTGGGCGGCCATTCGGGCCGACGGTGACTCAGCCGTCGGCCCGCTGCCGGCCTACCGCGCCTGCTGCCGCTTGGCGGCCAGATCCGCCAGGAGCCTGTGCAGGGGGTCGGTTGCCCTGCGCCGGTACTCCTGGATCGACCAGCCGTTGCCGTCCGGGTCCGTGAAGTACATGAACGTCGCGCCGTCGTCGGGGGAGTACTGGACCGGCTCCGACACCTCAAGGCCGCGCTCCACCAGCTCCGCGTGGGCCGCCTTGATGTCGGCGACGCACAGCTGGAGGCCCTGGTAGGAGCCGGGCTTGGGCGTGGTCGCGCCCTTGGTCAGTTCCCAGATGCTGTCGCCGAGCGCGATCGAACAGCCCGAGCCCGGAGGCGTGAGCTGGACGATGCGCATGCCGGGCATCACTTCCTGGTCGATGTCGACGTGGAAGCCGACCTTGTCCCGGTAGAAGTCGCGGGCCCGGTCGATGTCGCTCACGGGCAGCGGGATCACTTCGAGCGTGAAGTCCATCGCTAGTCCTCCAAGGTGAATCGCCAACGGGTCTGGCTGAACGGTTCACCCTTACCGAAGCCGAAAACGATGCTCTGCGCCACGTGAGGAGCAGGTTCCGCTACTTCCAAGGCACCGGCGTCGCTGCGGGCCCTGCTGGGGGCCTGTGGCCCCCAGACCCCCGCTTCGGCCCTGAAGGGGCCTCGTCCTCAAACGCCGGACGGGCTGAATTGCCTGGACCGGCATGGCGAAGTGGCCGCGAAGCCCCCCGGCACGTCCCCGACCCACAACGCGCTCGCAGGCGCTACGCGAACCCCCACCCCACCCGCACAGGCCGCCGCAGGCATCCCCGCCCCAAGCCCAGCGGCCCGGCGCTTTGCGCAGCCACTCCGGTTAGGCTCAGTCGCGTACGACCTTGATCGGGCGCGTGGGGCCCCGATCGGACGGGAGGCCGAGCATGACGGCGCCGGGGCGCAGGAGCAGTACCTTCAGCCGGCTGCTGCGGCACGGATTCACCGACCCCTCGGCCGCCGAGCGGCTCCTGGACAGCGCCGAGGTCGCGCCGATCAGGAACGACCCGGTGCTGCTGGAGGCCCTGGGCGCCACCGCGGACCCGGACCTCGCCCTGCACGGTCTCGTCCGGCTGCTCGAGGCACAGCCCGGCCCCGCCGCCCAGCGGGAACTGCTCGACACGGTGATAGCGGCCAAGCCCCTGCGCGACCGGCTGCTCGGCGTGCTCGGCGCCTCCGCCGCGCTCGCCGACCACCTCGCCCGGCATCCGAGCGACTGGCAGGCGCTGGTCATGTACGAGCCGCGGGATCTGCACCCCGAGGTGGAGGAGTTCGAGAGTGGCCTCGCCGAGGCCACCGACCCGGTGTCGCTGCGCGTCGCCTACCGGCGCTGTCTGCTGTCCATCGCCGCGCGTGACGTGTGCGGCACCACGGACGTGGCCCAGACGGCCGCCGAACTCGCCGACCTCGCCACCGCGACCCTGCGCGCGGCGCTCGCCATCGCCCGCGCGGCCGCCCCGCAGGACGCCGCGCAGTGCCGGCTCGCGGTGATCGCGATGGGCAAGTGCGGAGGCCACGAGCTGAACTACGTCTCCGACGTCGACGTGATCTTCGTGGGGGAGTCCGCCGACGGCGCCGACGAGGGCAAGGCGCTGCGGTCCGCCACCAAGCTCGCCTCGCACATGATGCGGATCTGCTCCGAGACCACCGTCGAGGGCTCGATCTGGCCGGTGGACGCCAATCTGCGCCCCGAGGGCAGGAACGGCCCTCTGGTGCGCACGCTCAGCAGCCACCTCGCCTACTACCAGCGCTGGGCCAAGACCTGGGAGTTCCAGGCGCTGCTCAAGGCCCACCCGGTGGCGGGCGACATCGAGCTGGGCGAGGAGTACGTCGCCGCGCTGGAGCCCCTGGTCTGGAAGGCCGCCGAGCGGGAGAACTTCGTCGCCGACGTGCAGAAGATGCGCCGCCGGGTCGTCGAGAACATCCCCGTGGCCGAGCTGGACCGCCAGCTCAAGCTCGGCCCGGGAGGCCTGCGCGACGTCGAATTCGCCGTGCAGCTGCTGCAGTTGGTGCACGGCCGGGACGACGCTTCCCTGCGCAGCGGCACCACCCTGGACGCCCTGCGCGCGCTAGCCGCCGGCGGCTACGTCGGCCGTGCGGACGCCGCGCAGCTGGACGCCGCCTACCGCTTCCTGCGCTCCATGGAGCACCGCATCCAGCTCTACCGGCTGCGCCGGACGCACTTGGTGCCCGAGGACGACGCCGATCTGCGGCGCATCGGCCGCTCCCTCGGCCTGCGCGCCGACCCGGTCGCCGAGCTGAACCGCGAATGGAAACGGCACGCGAGCGCCGTACGACGACTGCACGAGAAGCTCTTCTACCGTCCGTTGCTCGACGCGGTCGCCCAACTCGCCCCGGGCGAGGCGCGGTTGAGTGCCGAGGCGGCACGGGAGCGGATGGTCGCCCTCGGGTACGCCGATCCCGCCTCCGCGTTGCGCCACCTGGAGGCGCTGGCCTCCGGCGTCACCCGCAAGGCGGCGATCCAACGCACCCTGCTGCCGGTGCTGTTGGGCTGGTTCGCGGACTCGGCGGACCCGGACGCGGGCCTGCTGAACTTCCGCAAGGTGTCGGACGCGCTCGGCAAGACCCCTTGGTATCTGCGGCTGTTGCGGGACGAGGGCGCCGCCGCCGAGAACCTCGCCCGCGTCCTGTCGGCGGGCCGCCTCGCCCCCGACCTGCTGATGCGGGCACCGGAGGCGGTGGCGCTGCTCGGTGACGGCGACGGCGGCACCGGTCATCTGGAACCGCGCTCGCGCAGCCACCTGGAGCAGGAGATCCTCGCCGGGGTGGGCCGCGCGGCCGGTGCCGTACAGGGGGTCACGGCGGCACGCGGCGTGCGGCGGCGCGAGCTGTTCCGTACGGCCGCCGCCGACATCGTCGACTCCTACGGCACCGAGACGAAGCCGGCCGAGGCCGACCAGGGCGCTCTCGTGGACCGCGTCGGCGCGGCGGTGTCGGACCTGACGGCGGCGACGCTCGCGGGCACGCTCCGGGCCGTCGTCCGCGAGGGCTGGGGCGACACCCTGCCCACCCGTTTCGCGATCATCGGCATGGGCCGCTTCGGCGGGCACGAACTGGGCTACGGCAGTGACGCGGACGTCCTGTTCGTGCACGAGCCGCGGGAAGGCGTGGAGGAGCAGGAGGCCGCGCAGGCCGCGAACCGGGTGGTCGCGGAGATGCGCCGACTGCTCCAGATCCCGAGCTCGGATCCGCCCCTGCTGATCGACGCCGACCTGCGGCCGGAGGGCAAGTCGGGTCCGCTGGTGCGCACGCTGAACTCGTACGAGGCGTATTACCGCCGCTGGTCCCTGGTCTGGGAGTCGCAGGCGCTGCTGCGGGCCGAGGCGGTGGCCGGGGACGAGGACCTGGGGCGCCGCTTCATCGACCTGATCGCCCCCCTGCGCTACCCCGCGGAGGGTCTCGGCGAGGACGCCGTGCGCGAGATCCGCCGGCTGAAGGCCCGCATGGAGTCCGAGCGCCTGCCGCGCGGCACCGACCCCAAGCTGCACACCAAACTCGGTCCCGGCGGGCTCTCCGACGTCGAGTGGACCGTCCAGCTCCTCCAGCTTCAGCACGGCTGGGCCGAGCCGGGCCTGCGGACGACGCGGACGCGGGACGCCCTCGCCGCCGCGTGTGCGGCCGGGCTCATCCCGGCCGAGGAGGCGGCGATCCTGGACGAGGCGTGGGTGCTGGCGACGCGGGTCCGCAACGCCGTGATGCTCGTGCGGGGGCGGGCCGGCGACACCTTCCCCTCGGACCCCCGGGAGCTGGCGGCGGTGGGGCGCTATCTGGGGTGCGAGCCCGGTCACGTGGGCGACATGCTCGACGCCTACCGGCGCACGGCGCGTCGGGCGCGGAGCGTGGTGGAGGAGCTGTTCTACGGGGCGTGATGCCTCCGGCGGTCGGGCCGGGGTGCCTGCGGCGGCCCGTGCGGGTTCGGTGGGCGTGCGCGTCCATGCCTGCGGCGGCCTGTGCCGCCTTGTGGGGGTGCGCGTAGCGCCTACGGTTTGCGGGTGGGGCGGGGCAGCGCCGGGGGGTGTCCGTCCTCGGTCGGGCGGTCGCCGCCTCTCAAGAGGTGCTGTGTGTTGACGCCTGCCGCTGGGGGCGGACACCCCGCGGCACGTCCCGTGCTCGCCGTGGGCGGGTGCGCATGCGTGCGTGGTGGCGCCACTCGCCTTGGCAGTGCGTGCGGCAGCGCTCCGTACCAGAGCCACGCCACCGTGTAGCCGAACGCCAGGCACAGGATGCCGCCCACCGCGTCCAGCCAGAAGTGGTTGGCCGTCGCGACGATCACCAGCAGGGTCACCGTGGGGTACAGCAGGCCCAGGACGCGTACCCAGGGGATCCTCGCCAGGGCGAAGATCGTCAGGCCGGACCAGACGGACCAGCCGATGTGCATCGACGGCATCGCGGCGTACTGGTTCGACATGTTCTTCAGGTCGCCCGAGGCCATCGAACCCCAGGTGTCGTGGACCATCACCGTGTCGATGAAGCCGCCGTCGGTCATCAGCCGTGGGGGAGCGAGCGGATACAGGTAGTAACCGACCAGGGCCACACCTGTGGTGGCGAACAGGACCAGGCGGGTCGCCGCGTAGCGGCCGGGGTGGCTGCGGTACAGCCAGACCAGGACGGCCAGGGTGACGATGAAGTGCAACGTCGCGTAGTAGTAGTTCATGCCGACGATGAGCCAAGTCACCGAGTTCACGGTGTGGTTGACCGACTCCTCGACGGCGATGCCGAGGTGGTGCTCCAGCTTCCAGAGCCAGTCGGCGTTGCTGAGCGCCTCGGCCCTCTGTTCCGGTACCGCGTTGCGGATCAGTGAGTACGTCCAGTAACTCACCGCGATCAGCAGAACCTCGAACCAGAGGCGGGGGCGGCGCGGGGTGCGCACACGGCGCAGGGGACCCCGCCCCGTTTCGTCCGCGTCGTCCGCGACGGGGTGCGGAACGGCCGCTTCCCGGCCTTCCAGTGTCGTCACGGTGGTGTCACCCATGGGCACAGAGTCTGCCAGAAAAGACTTCCCCGACCGATCATCCTCCGGTTGGGTTCAGGATGCACGTTCTACGGCGGGCGGACCGCGCCGGTCTCCTACCGACGCAGGGCGGGATGCGGGGATTCTCCGCCCTACGGACGACTTAGTGATGGTTTCTGTTCCCTGGGGCCGAAGCCGTCGAACCGCGCACCACCAGCTCCGGCATGAACACGAACTCGCTGTGGGGCGCCGGAGTCCCGCCGATCTCCTCCAGCAGCGTGCGTACCGCGGCCTGGCCCATCGCCGGGACCGGCTTGCGGACGGTGGTGAGGGGCGGGTCGGTGAAGGCGATCAGCGGGGAGTCGTCGAAGCCGACGACCGAGACGTCCTTCGGGACCTCCAGGCCGCGCTGCCGGGCCGCCCGTATCGCGCCGAGCGCCATCATGTCGCTGGCGCAGACGACCGCGGTGCAGTCGCGGTCGATGAGGGCCGTGGCGGCGGCCTGTCCGCCCTCCAGCGTGTACAGGGAGTGCTGGATCAGTTCTGTTTCTATGACGTTCGCCGGCAGGCTGAGCTGCTCCTGCATCGTGCGGACGAAGCCCTCGATCTTGCGCTGGACCGGAACGAAGCGCTTGGGGCCGAGCGCGAGGCCGATGCGGGTGTGGCCCAGGGAGACCAGGTGCGTGACCGACAGGCTCATCGCGGCGCGGTCGTCGGGGGAGATGAAGGGTGCCTGGACCTTGGGGGAGAAGCCGTCGACCAGGACGAAGGGGACGCCCTGGGCGCGCAGGCGCTCGTAGCGCTGCATGTCGGCCGTGGTGTCCGCGTGCAGCCCTGAGACGTAGATGATGCCGGCGACCCCGCGGTCGACGAGCATCTCCGTGAGTTCGTCCTCGGTCGAGCCGCCGGGAGTCTGGGTGGCCAGTACGGGGGTGTAGCCCTGCCTGGTCAGCGCCTGGCCGATGACCTGCGCCAACGCCGGGAATATCGGGTTCTCCAGCTCCGGGGTGATCAGGCCCACCAGGCCCTCGCTTCGTTGCCGCAACCGCACCGGGCGCTCGTAGCCGAGCACGTCGAGTGCGGCCAGCACGGACTGGCGGGTGGTGGCGGCGACGCCCGGCTTGCCGTTGAGGACTCGGCTGACGGTCGCTTCGCTCACCCCCGCCTGAGCAGCGATGTCGGCAAGCCGTGTGGTCACGGGACTGGACTGTACCGGCCGCATGTCGCCTTGCACACCAATCGGACGCCGTGGGCGACCTGGTGATCGGCCCGGTCCGGGTTGCTGCGTCATCGCGCTCCCTCGTGAAAGTGATGGCAAGAGCTTGCAGAGTCTTGCACAACCGGCCCCACTAGCGCTCCACCCGTGTAAACAAGCGTCTCACCGCGGTCGCCGAGAGGTCACACCCGGATAACTTCGAAGGCGTCTTGCACTTTTTTGCTGCAAGGTCTTTCGTAAGTCTTTCAGCGCTGTTACGTTCACGTCGCCCGGCGGCCGCAACGGCGCAGTCGGCAAGACAGCGAGGACAGGCAGACGGGGCCGTCCTTGCACCACACGGGCTTTCACCCTCAAGGAGAACTCATGCGGCGTGGCATAGCGGCCACCGCGCTGGTGGCGTCCCTCGCTCTCGCGGCGACGGCTTGCGGCGGGGACGACAGCAGCAGCGACTCGAGCGGGCCGGTCACCATCACCTGGTGGGACACCTCCAACGCCACCAACGAGGCGCCGACGTACCAGGCCTTGGTCAAGGAGTTCGAGGCCGCCAACAAGGACATCAAGGTCAAGTACGTCAACGTCCCCTTCGACCAGGCGCAGAACAAGTTCGACACGGCCGCCGGCTCCAAGGGCGCCCCGGACGTGCTGCGCTCCGAGGTCGGCTGGACGCCCGCCTTCGCCAAGAAGGGCTTCTTCGCGCCGCTGGACGGCACCGAGGCCCTCGCCGACCAGGCCAAGTTCAAGTCCAACCTCATCGAGCAGGCCAAGTACGAGGGCAAGACGTACGGCGTCCCGTTCACCACGGACACCCTCGCCTTCGTCTACAACAAGGACCTGTTCAAGAAGGCCGGCGTCGAGGCCCCCAAGACCTGGGACGACCTGAAGAAGGCCGCCGCCACGATCAAGGACAAGACCGGCGTCGACGGCTACTGGGGCTCCACCCAGGCCTACTACGCCCAGACGTTCCTCTACGGCGAGGGCACCGACACCGTCGACGCCGACGCCAAGAAGATCACCGTCAGCTCGGCCGCCGCCAAGAAGGGCTACGGCACCTGGCTGAGCCTCTTCGACGGCAAGGGCCTGCACAAGGCCGACACCACCGCCGACGCCTACGCCCACATCCAGGAGGCGTTCGTCAACGGCAAGGTCGCCGCGATCATGCAGGGTCCGTGGGAGATCACCAACTTCTACAAGGGCTCGGCGTTCAAGGACAAGGCCAACCTCGGCATCGCCACCGTCCCGGCCGGCTCCTCCGGCAAGGCGGGCGCCCCGACCGGCGGCCACAACCTCTCCGTGTACGCCGGATCCGACGAGGCGCACCAGAAGGCCGCGCTGAAGTTCGTGAACTTCATGACCTCGGCGAAGGCCCAGGAGACCATCGCGCTGAAGAACAACACGCTGCCGACCCGCGACGACGCCTACACCGCCGAGGTCAAGGCCGACCCGGGCATCGCCGGCTACCAGACCGTGCTGTCCTCCGCCCAGCCGCGCCCGGCCCTGCCCGAGTACAGCTCCCTGTGGGGCCCGCTGGACACCGAGCTGCTGAAGGTCGCCGGGGGCAAGGAGTCCCTGGACAAGGGCCTGAGCAACGCCGAAGTCGCCATCGCCAAGCTGGTCCCGGACTTCAGCAAGTGAACCCGAGTGGCCGCCGGAACTCCCTGATCATGGGGGGAGAGTTCCGGCGGCCACCGGCCTGTGCGCCGTACACCATCGAGCCGTACACCCCTTGACCTGCCGAATTTCGAGAAGGTTGTCGAACCATGACAGTCGCCATCGACCGCGCGACCGGCAAGCGCCGCGGTGACCGCGCGCCGCGCCCCGGGCTGGGCCAGCGCCTCAAGCACGGCTACCAGAAGCACTGGTACGCCTACGCGATGATCGCCCCGGTGGTGATCGTCCTCGGCGTCCTCGTGATCTACCCCCTGGTGTACGGCTTCTACCTCACCCTCACCGACGCCAACAGCCTCAACAGCGCCCGCACGATCGGCGTCAACCACATCGACGCCACCTACAAGTTCATCGGCCTCGACAACTACGCCGACATCCTGTGGGGCGAGACGGCGTACGATCGCTTCTGGTCGCACTTCATCTGGACGATCGTCTGGACCGCGCTCTGCGTCACCCTGCACTACACCATCGGCCTCGGCCTCGCCCTGCTGCTCAACCAGAAGCTGCGCGGCCGCACCCTGTACCGGCTGATCCTGATCCTGCCGTGGGCCGTGCCGACCTTCGTCACCGTCTTCGGCTGGCGGTTCATGCTCGCCGACGGCGGCATCATCAACTCGTTCCTGGAGACGCTCCACCTGCCGACGCCGCTGTGGCTGGAGGACACCTTCTGGCAGCGGTTCGCCGCGATCATGGTGAACACCTGGTGCGGTGTGCCGTTCATGATGCTCTCGCTGCTCGGCGGGCTGCAGTCCATCGACTCCTCGCTGTACGAGGCCTCGGAGATGGACGGCGCCAGCAAGTGGCAGCAGTTCCGCTACGTCACCCTGCCGGGCCTCAGGTCCGTCAGCTCCACCGTCGTACTTCTCGGCATCATCTGGACCTTCAACCAGTTCGCCATCATCTTCCTGCTGTTCGGCGACACCGCCCCCGACGCGCAGATCCTCGTCACCTGGGCCTACTACCTCGGCTTCGGACAGCAGCCGCGCGACTTCGCGCAGTCGGCCGCCTACGGCATCCTGCTGCTGGCCATCCTGATCGTCTTCACCTCCTTCTACCGCCGCTGGCTGAACCGCAACGACCAGCAGCTCGCGATCTGAGGCAGGAGTCCCCATGAGCACCGCAACGCCCCCTGAGATCAAGGACGACCGCCCAGTGACCCCGCAGGTCCTCGCCTCCTCCCGACTGCGCCCGCGCGGCCGCGGCGAGAACAGCCGCGCCACGTCCCTCGTCTCCCACGGCATCCTGATCGTCGCGAGCCTGATCGCGCTCTTCCCGGTGGCCTGGCTGGTCTTCCTGTCCCTCGGCCCGGACAAGGACGACTACCTCCACCCGGGTGGCATCTGGAGCAAGATGTCGCTCGCCAACTACTCCTTCGTGCTGAAGGAGACGAAGTTCTTCGACTGGCTGCTGACCACGGCCGTCGTCACGCTCGGCACCACGCTCATCGGCGTGATCATCGCCGCCACCACCGGCTACGCGGTCTCGCGGATGCGTTTCCCCGGCTACAAGAAGTTCATGTGGGTCCTGCTGGTGACCCAGATGTTCCCGGTGGCCGTCCTCATGGTGCCGATGTACCAGATCCTGTCGGACCTGCAGCTTATCGACACCTACCCCGGTCTGATCCTCGTCTACTGCTCCACCGTCGTCCCGTACTGCGCGTGGCTGATGAAGGGGTACTTCGACACGATCCCGTTCGAGATCGACGAGGCGGGGCGCGTCGACGGGCTGACCCCCTTCGGCACCTTCGCGCGACTGATCCTGCCGCTCGCCAAGCCGGGCCTGGCGGTCGCCGCGTTCTACAGCTTCCTCACGGCCTTCGGCGAGGTGGCGTTCGCGTCGACGTTCATGCTGTCCGACACGAAGTACACCTTCGCCGTCGGTCTGCAGACCTTCGTCAGCGAGCACGACGCGCAGCGCAACCTCATGGCCGCCACCGCGGTGCTGATCGCCATACCGATCTCCGCGTTCTTCTACTTCGTGCAGAAGAACCTGGTGACCGGGCTCACCTCGGGCGGAACGAAGGGCTGAGCCCAGGGCTCACCACGACTCCCGCGCGCCTCGTCGCGCGGGTGGCGGCCGCGGTGCCCATCCGACCCCGCTGTCACCGCGGCCGCCTCACATCCGTGCGCCGAAGAATTCCGAGGGTTCCGTAAACCGCCGAAAACCTGCAAGCCGCACCATTCATCCATGACTCGAACTCCGTTACGTACCAAGGACGCCATGAGCCAGCACTCCGCAGCCCCGGCCCCGACCCCCACCTCCGCAGCGGCCGTCGCCACCGTCGCCAAGCGCCGTGACTGGTGGCGGGACGCGGTGATCTACCAGGTCTATCCGCGCAGCTTCGCCGACAGCAACGGCGACGGCATGGGCGACCTGGAAGGCGTACGCTCCCGCCTGCCGTACCTGCGCGACCTCGGTGTGGACGCCGTGTGGCTCAGCCCCTTCTACGCCTCCCCGCAGGCCGACGCCGGCTACGACGTCGCCGACTACCGGGCCGTCGACCCCATGTTCGGCAACCTGCTCGACGCGGACGCGCTGATCCGCGACGCCCACGGGCTGGGGCTCAGGATCATCGTCGACCTGGTCCCCAACCACTCCTCCGACCAGCACGAATGGTTCAAGCGGGCGGTCGCGGACGGCCCCGGCTCCCCGCTGCGGGACCGCTACCACTTCCGCCCCGGCAAGGGCACGGACGGCGAACTGCCGCCCAACGACTGGGAGTCCATCTTCGGCGGCCCGGCGTGGACGCGGGTCACCGAGCCCGACG
The DNA here is from genome assembly GCF_028736035.1 of Streptomyces sp. T12. NCBI lineage: Bacteria > Bacillati > Actinomycetota > Actinomycetes > Kitasatosporales > Streptomycetaceae > Streptomyces > Streptomyces sp. T12. The sequence goes on along the minus strand of NZ_CP117866.1, from coordinate 2,849,143 downwards.
GCACGCCCGGCGAGTGGTACCTGCACCTCTTCGCCCCCGAGCAGCCCGACTTCAACTGGGAGCACCCGGCGGTGGGCGACGAGTTCCGCTCGATCCTCCGGTTCTGGCTGGACATCGGCGTCGACGGCTTCCGTATCGACGTGGCCCACGGCCTGGTGAAGGCGGAGGGGCTGCCGGACCTCGGATCCCACGATCAGGTCAAGCTGCTGGGCAACGATGTCATGCCGTTCTTCGACCAGGACGGCGTGCACGCCATCTACCGCCAGTGGCGCACGATCCTCGACGAGTACGCGGGCGAGCGCATCTTCGTCGCGGAGGCGTGGACCCCGACCGTCGAGCGCACCGCGAACTACGTCCGCCCGGACGAACTCCACCAGGCCTTCAACTTCCAGTACCTGTCGACGGACTGGGACGCCGCCGAGCTCCGCGAGGTCGTCGACCGCACCCTGGAGGCGATGCGCCCGGTCGGCGCCCCGGCGACGTGGGTTCTGTCCAACCACGACGTCACCCGCCACGCGACGCGCTTCGCCAACCCGCCCGGCCTCGGCACCCAGATCCGCACGGCCGGCGACCGCGCCCTGGGCCTGCGCCGCGCCCGCGCCGCCACCCTCCTCATGCTCGCGCTGCCGGGTTCGGCGTACGTCTACCAGGGCGAGGAGCTGGGCCTGCCGGACGTCGTCGACCTCCCCGACGAGGTCCGCCAGGACCCGGCGTACTTCCGGGGCGAGGGCCAGGACGGCTTCCGCGACGGCTGCCGCGTCCCGATCCCGTGGACGCGCGAGGGCTCGTCGTACGGCTTCGGCGCCGGCGGCAGCTGGCTGCCGCAGCCGGAGGGCTGGGGCGAGCTGAGCATCGAGGCGCAGACCGGCGACCCCGACTCCACCCTGGAGCTGTACCGCTCCGCGCTCGCCGTCCGCCGTGAGCAGCCCGACCTCGGCGCCGGCGAGTCGGTGGAGTGGCTGCGCGCACCCGAGGGCGTCCTGGCCTTCCGCCGCGGCGAGTTCGTCTGCGTCGCCAACACGAGCGGCGAGTCCGTGACGCTCCCGTCCCACGGCCGCGTGCTGCTCACCAGCGGCGAGATCACCGAGGCGGACGGCGAGACGAAGGTGCCGGCGGACACGACGGTGTGGTGGACGACGGCCTGACGGCTGGTCCGCTCCGCAACTTCTTTCGTTGAATTTCACACGGCCCGCTGCCCTTTTGGGCAGCGGGCCTTTAACATCTGGCCACTGCAAGGTTTCTGAAATGTTGCAGCAAGAACCTTCAACGAAGAAGGACCCCACATGGCCAGCAACAGAACCCTCGCGAGCGCGCTCGCGCTCGCCGCGGCGGCAGCGGTCGCCGCGCCCGCCACCGCCCACGCCTCCCCGCCCGGCGCCAAGGACGTCACCGCCGTCCTCTTCGAGTGGAACTTCGCCTCGGTGGCGAGGGAGTGCACCAACACCCTCGGCCCCGCGGGCTACGGATACGTGCAGGTCTCCCCGCCCGCCGAGCACATACAGGGCGCGCAGTGGTGGACGTCGTACCAGCCCGTCAGCTACAAGATCGCGGGCCGCCTCGGCGACCGCACGGCCTTCCAGAACATGGTCAACACCTGCCACGCGGCCGGTGTGAAGGTCGTCGTCGACACAGTCATCAACCACATGTCGGCGGGCAGCGGCACCGGGACCGGCGGCTCGTCGTACACGAAGTACAACTACCCGGGCCTGTACTCGTCGTCCGACTTCGACGACTGCACGAGCCAGATCAACAACTACCAGGACCGCTGGAACGTCCAGCACTGCGAACTGGTGGGCCTCGCCGACCTGGACACCGGTGAGTCGTACGTCCGCGGCGCCATCGCCGGCTACATAAACGACCTGCTCTCGCTCGGTGTCGACGGCTTCCGCATCGACGGGGCCAAGCACATCGACACCGCCGACCTCGCCAACATCAAGTCCCGGCTGAGCAATCCGTCGGCGTACTGGAAGCAGGAGGTCATCTACGGCAGCGGGGAGGCCGTCCAGCCGACCGAGTACACGGGCAACGGCGACGTCCAGGAGTTCCGCTACGCCTACGACCTCAAGCGGGTCTTCAACAACGAGAACCTCGCCTATCTGAAGAACTACGGCGAGGGCTGGGGCTACATGAGCAGCGGCGTCTCCGGTGTCTTCGTCGACAACCACGACACCGAGCGCAACGGCTCCACGCTCAACTACAAGGACGGCGCCAACTACACGCTGGCCAACGTCTTCATGCTCGCCTACCCGTACGGCGCCCCGGACATCAACTCCGGCTACGAGTGGTCCGACGCGGACGCCGGACCGCCCAACAGCGGCTCGGTGACCGCCTGCTGGCAGGACGGCTGGAAGTGCCAGCACGCCTGGCCGGAGATCATCCGCATGGTCGCCTTCCGCAACGCCACCCGCGGCGAGTCGGTCACCAACTGGTGGGACAACGGCGGCGACGCCATCGCGTTCGGGCGGGGCAGCAAGGGCTACGTGGCCATCAACCACGAGTCGAGCAGCCTGACCCGCACCTACCAGACGTCCCTCGCGGCGGGCACGTACTGCAATGTGCAGAACAACACGACGGTGACCGTGAACTCGAGCGGCCAGTTCACCGCCACCCTGGGCGCCAACACCGCCCTGGCGATATACACCGGCAAGTCCAGCTGCTGAGCTGTGCCCTCAACCCCTCGTGTGCCGTGCGGTACGCGAGGGGTTGACGTGTTCCGGGCATCGCCCTACCTTCCGCCTCGTATATGGGAGCGCTCCCACGATTGGCGGACCATGACACGCAGACTCAGAAAGTGGGCAGTGACGTCGCTGTCCGTCCTCCTCACCGCAGCCGGCTTCACCGCCACGGGCACCCCGAACGCCTGGGCCGCCACCACGGCCACCATCAACGCCTCCACCACCTACCAGCCCATCGACGGCTTCGGCTTCTCCGAGCACTTCGGACGGGCCGACATCATGCGCGGCTCGCAGGGCTTACCGGCCCAGAAACAGCGCGAGATCCTCGACCTGCTGCTCAACCGCACCACCGGCGCCGGCCTCAGCATCCTGCGCCTCGGCATCGACTCGGGCATCCAGCCCACCGACCCCGGCGGCCCGAACGCGACCCCGAAGTACGTCTGGGACCGCCAGGACAAGGGCCAGGTGTGGCTCGCCCAGCAGGCCAAGGCGTACGGCGTGAACCGCTTCTACGCCGACGCGTGGACCGCCCCCGGCTACATGAAGACCAACGGGACGGACGCGAACGGCGGGACCCTGTGCGGGCTGAGCGGCGCCTCCTGCGCGAGCGGCGACTGGCGCAGGGCGTACGCGAACTTCCTGGTCCAGTGGGCGAGGTTCTACGGCCAGGAGGGCATCCAGGTCACCGACCTCGGCTTCACCAACGAGCCCGACTGGACGGCGACGTACGACTCCATGCGGCTCACTCCCGCCCAGGCGGTCGAGTTCACCAAGGTCTTCGGGCCGATCGCGAACGCGGCCGGGTACAAGGTCGCCTGCTGCGATTCCCTCGGCTGGAACCAGCAGAAGGCCTACACGAGCGCGATCGAGGCCGACGCGACGGCCCGGAACTACGTGGCCACCCACACCGGCCACACCTACGCGAGCCCGGTCGACGGCCCGCTGCCGACCCAGAAGCGCACCTGGATGTCGGAGTGGTCGCCCAACGGCACCACCTGGAACGAGAACTGGGACGACGGCAGCGGCTACGACGGGTTCACCGTCGCCTCCGCCGTCCACGACGCCCTCACCAAGGGCAACACCAGCGGCTATGTGTACTGGTACGGCGCCTCGGTCGGCGCCACCCGCGGCCTGATCCAGATGGACGGCGCGAACTACCACGTGTCGAAGCGGCTCTGGGCGATCGCCAACTACAGCCGCTTCATCCGCCCCGGGGCCACCCGCATCGCCGCCACGACCCCCGACGCCAACCTCAGGCTGTCGGCCTTCCGCAACACCGACGGCACGCTGACCGTCGTCGCGCTCAACGCGGGTACCGGCGCCCAGCAGGTGTCGTACGGCCTGCAGAACACCGGCATCACGACCGGGACCGCGACGCCGTACCTCACCAACGGCTCCAGCAGTACCGCCCCACAGGCCGCCGTCCCCGTGAGCGGGGGCGTGCTCACGGCCACGGTTCCGGCCCGTTCCCTCGTCACCTACACCATCAAGCGATAGGAGTTGCCGTGCGCGTGACAAGGATGACATCAGCCACGGCGAGATGCCCTGGAAGCCCGGTCTGCTGACGCAGAGCAACTCCGCCTGCTGAGCACCCGACTGAAAAGTCTTACCGATGGTTTCAAGCCTCTTGCTGTAAGGCTTTCGACGGCGATACGGTCACGCGGGGTCGGACCCAAGAGAGCCGCAATCGCAAGGAGTCCATCTGTGATACCGAGATGGCCGACGCCGTCGAGGCGCCGAACCGCTCATGCCGGACGGGTCGCCGCGGTCACCGTGACCGCGCTGGCCGCAGCACTCGTCCAGCCTCTCGCGGCGGGGGCGGACACTCCGCCTCCGCCCCCGTCCGACGCCAAGCTCGCCGCCGAGCCCGCCCGGCACGACGCCACCCGCGAGCAGTTCTACTTCGTCCTGCCGGACCGTTTCGCCAACGGCGACGCGAGCAACGACAAGGGCGGCCTCACCGGCTCCCGCCTCTCCACCGGCTACGACCCCACCGACAAGGGGTTCTACCAGGGTGGCGACCTCAAGGGCCTGACCAAGAACCTCGACTACATCAAGGGCCTAGGCACCACCTCCATCTGGATGGCGCCGATCTTCAAGAACCAGCCCGTGCAGGGGACGGGGAGCAACGCCTCCGCCGCCTACCACGGTTACTGGATCACCGACTTCACCCAGGTCGACCCGCACTTCGGCACGAACAAGGACCTGGAGAACCTCATCTCCAAGGCCCACGCCAAGGGCATGAAGGTCTTCTTCGACGTCATCACCAACCACACCGCCGATGTCGTCGACTATGAGGAGAAGTCGTACGACTACCTCTCCAAGGGCGCCTTCCCGTACCTGACGAAGGACGGCGAGCCCTTCGACGACGCCGACTACGCGGACGGCAAGTCCAAGTTCCCCGCGGTCGACACCGATTCCTTCCCGCGCACCCCGGCCGTCGCCGCCGCGAAGAAGAACGTCAAGGTCCCGTCGTGGCTCAACGACCCGACGATGTACCACAACCGCGGCGACTCCACCTTCGCCGGTGAGAGCTCCACGCACGGCGACTTCGGCGGCCTCGACGACCTGTGGACCGAGCGTCCCGAGGTCGTGTCGGGCATGGAGAAGATCTACCAGCGCTGGGTCAGGGACTTCGACATCGACGGCTTCCGGATCGACACCGTGAAGCACGTCAACACGGAGTTCTGGACCCAGTGGGCCACGGCCCTCGACTCCTACGCCGCCCAGCAGGGCCGCGACGACTTCTTCATGTTCGGCGAGGTGTACTCCGCCGACACGAACATCACCGCCCCGTACGTCACCCAGGGCCGCCTCGACGCCACGCTCGACTTCCCCTTCCAGGAGGCGGCACGCCAGTACGCCTCGCAGGGCGGCAGCGCGAAGAAGCTGGCGGGCGTCTTCGGCGACGACTACAAGTACACGACCGACAAGGCCAACGCCTACGAGCAGGTCACCTTCCTCGGCAACCACGACATGGGCCGCCTCGGGTACTTCCTGAACCAGGACAACCCGAAGGCCACCGACGCCGAGCTCCTCGCCAAGGACAGGCTCGCCAACGAGCTGATGTTCCTCAGCCGCGGCAACCCGGTCGTCTACTACGGCGACGAGCAGGGCTTCACCGGCGCCGGCGGCGACAAGGACGCCCGCCAGACCATGTTCGCCTCCAAGACCGCCGACTACCTCGACGACGACGAGATCGGCACCGACCGCACGCACGCGAGCGACGCCTACGACACAAGTGCGCCGCTGTACCAGCAGATCAGCGCCCTCGCCAAGCTCCGCAAGGCCAACCCGGCCCTCGCCGACGGCGTCCAGACCGAGCGCTACGCGGCCGACGGCGCCGGGATCTACGCCTTCTCCCGCACCGCCGCCAAGTCGGGCACCGAGTACCTCGTCGCCTTCAACAACGCCGGCGACGCCAAGACGGCGACCGTCCCGGTCGGCTCCGCGGACATGACGTACACGGGCATCTACGGCACCCGGGCGAAGGCGGAGTCCGACGCCGACAAGAAGCTCACCGTCACCGTCCCGGCCGGCTCGGCGATCGTCCTCAAGGCGGCCGGCAAGCCCGCCGAGCCGACCACCGAGCCGACGCTCACCCTCAAGGCCCCCGCCACCGGCGCCACCGGCACGGTGGAGATCGGCGCCGACGTCGACGGGGGACAGCTCAACCGCGTCGTCTTCGCCGCCCAGGTCGGAGGCGGCAAGTGGAAGACCCTCGGCTCGGCCGACCACGCCCCGTACAAGGTTACGCAGGCCATCGGCAAGGACGTACCGGCCGGCACCGCCCTGCGCTACAAGGCGGTCGTGATCGACTCCGCCGGCCGCACGGCGAGCGCGACGGCCGAGAGCACCACCGGCACCCCGCCCGCTCCCGAGATCCCCTCCGCCGCCTCCCGCGACTACGCGGTCGTCCACTACAAGCGCACCGACGGCGACTACGCGAACTGGGGCCTGTACGCCTGGGGCGACCTCGCCGACGGCGAGTCCACTAACTGGCCCGACAGCCACCCCTTCGTCGGCCGTGACGCCTACGGGGCCTTCGCCTACGTCAAGCTGAAGCCCGGCGCCTCCAGCGTCGGCTTCCTCGTCATCGACAAGGACGGCAACAAGGACGTCTCCGCCGACCGCACGATCGACGTCACCAAGACCGGCGAGGTCTGGATCGAGCAGGGCAAGACGGACGTACGCACGGAGAAGCCGGCGGCCGACTACCCGGCCCCGGACAAGACCAAGGCCGTCCTGCACTACCACCGCGCCGACGGGAACTACGACGGCTGGGGCCTGCACGTCTGGACGGGCGCCGCGAACCCCACCGACTGGTCGAACCCCCTGAAGCCGGTCAAGACTGACAGCTATGGCGCAGTCTTCGAGGTACCGCTCACCGACGGTGCCACCAGTCTCAGCTACATCCTCCACAAGGGCGACGAGAAGGACCTGCCCACCGACCAGTCGCTCGACCTCACGGCGAACGGCCATGAGGTGTGGCTGTTGAGCGGCCAGGAGAAGTACCTGCTCCCGCAGCCCGCGGGCTCCGCGGCCGCGCTCGACCTGAGCACCTCCAAGGCGGTCTGGATCGACCGGAACACCCTCGCCTGGAACGGCTCCGAGGCCGCCGCCTCCACTCAGCTGCTCTACAGCCGCAGCGGCTCCATCGCGGTGAAGGACGGCGCGCTGACCAGCGACGACGAGCGCTGGCTGCGGCTGTCCAAGACCAGCTTCACCGACGCCCAGAAGGCGAAGTTCCCGCACCTGAAGGACTACACCGCCTGGACCGTCGACCCGCGCGACCGCGACCGGGTCCGCGAGGCCCTCGCCGGCCAGGTCGTCGCCTCCCAGCGGGCCGCGAACGGCGCCGTGCTCGCGGCGACCGGAGTCCAGATCGCCGGCGTACTCGACGACCTCTACCCCGGCGCGACCAAGGCCGACCTCGGGCCGACCTTCGACAAGAGCGGCCGGCCCACCCTGGCCGTGTGGGCGCCGACCGCGCAGAGCGTCGCCCTGGAGCTCGACGGCTCCACAGTGCGGACGAAGCGCGACGCCGCCACCGGTGTCTGGTCCGTCACCGGCCCCAGGTCCTGGAAGAACAAGCCCTACCGGTACGTCGTGAAGGTCTGGGCGCCCAGCGTCCAGAAGGTCGTCACCAACAAGGTCACCGACCCCTACTCGGTCGCCCTGACCACCGACTCCGAGCGCAGCCTCGTCGTCGACCTGGACGACAGGTCCCTTGCCCCGAGCGGCTGGTCCTCGTACACCAAGCCCAAGGCCGTACCGCTGAAGGACGCGCAGATCCAGGAGCTGCACATCCGGGACTTCTCGGTCGCCGACAAGACGGCCAGGGACCGGGGCACCTACCTCGCCTTCACCGACAAGGACAGCGACGGCTCCCAGCACCTGCGTGAGCTGGCGAAGTCGGGCACGTCGTACGTCCACCTCCTGCCCGCCTTCGACATCGCCACGATCCCCGAGAAGAAGTCCGACCAGGCGGTCACCGACTGCGACCTGGCCTCCTTCCCCGCCGACTCCGACAAGCAGCAGGAGTGCGTGGCGAAGATCGCCGCGAAGGACGCCTTCAACTGGGGCTACGACCCGTACCACTACACGGTCCCCGAGGGCTCGTACGCCACCGACCCCGACGGCACCGGCCGCACGGTCGAGTTCCGCAAGATGGTCAAGGCGCTCAACGACGACGGCCTGCGGGTCGTCATGGACGTCGTCTACAACCACACGGCGGCCAGCGGGCAGGCGGACACCTCCGTCCTGGACCGGATCGTCCCCGGCTACTACCAGCGGCTCCTGGCCGACGGCTCGGTCGCGAACAGCACCTGCTGCTCCAACACGGCCACCGAGAACGCCATGATGGGCAAGCTGGTCGTCGACTCCATCGTCACCTGGGCCAAGGAGTACAAGGTCGACGGCTTCCGCTTCGACCTGATGGGCCACCACCCGAAGGCCAACATCCTGGCGGTCCGCAAGGCCCTGGACGCGCTGACCCTCGCCAAGGACGGCGTCGACGGCAAGAAGATCATCCTGTACGGCGAGGGCTGGAACTTCGGCGAGGTCGCCGACGACGCCCGCTTCGTGCAGGCCACCCAGAAGAACATGGCCGGCACCGGCATCGCGACCTTCTCCGACCGCGCCCGGGACGCGGTGCGCGGCGGCGGGCCCTTCGACGAGGACCCCGGTGTCCAGGGCTTCGCCTCCGGGCTGTACACCGACCCCAACTCCTCCAAGAGCAACGGCACTTCGGCCGAGCAGAAGGCCCGCCTGCTGCACTACCAGGACCTGATCAAGGTCGGGCTCTCCGGCAACCTCGCGAAGTACCGCTTCACCGACACCGACGGCAAGGAGGTCACCGGGGCCGAGGTCGACTACAACGGGCAGCCCGCCGGGTACGCGGACGCGCCGGGCGACGCCCTCGCCTACGCCGACGCCCACGACAACGAGTCGCTCTTCGACGCCCTCGCCTTCAAGCTGCCCGCCGGCACAAGCGCCGCCGACCGCGCCCGTATGCAGGTCCTCGCCATGGCCACCGCCACCCTCTCGCAGGGCCCGGCCCTCTCCCAGGCCGGCACCGACCTGCTGCGCTCGAAGTCGCTGGACCGCAACTCCTACGACAGCGGCGACTGGTTCAACGCCATCCACTGGAACTGCGCCGACGGCAACGGCTTCGGACGTGGACTGCCGATGGCGGCCGACAACGCGTCCAAGTGGCCCTACGCCAAGCCCCTGTTGGGCACCGTGCAGGTCGGCTGCGGGCAGATCGAGGGCGCCTCGGCGGCGTACCAGGACCTGTTGCGGATCCGTACGACGGAGGGCGCGTTCTCCCTCGACTCGGCCGACCAGGTGCAGTCGAAACTGTCCTTCCCGCTGTCCGGCAAGGACGAGACGCCCGGTGTGATCACCATGCGGCTCGGTGACCTCGTCGTCGTCTTCAACGCGACGCCCGAGAAGCAGGAGCAGCGCATCGCCTCGCTCGCCGGGGAGGGCTACCAGCTGCATCCGGCGCAGGCCTCAGGGGCAGACCCTATCGTCAAGTCCTCGTCCTACGAGCAGAAAACGGGCACCTTCGCCGTTCCGGGGCGCACTGTCGCCGTCTTCGCACGGGCCCATTGATGCGGCGCTAACTTGAGTGGGGCGGACCCGGTCACGGGTCCGCCCCACTCACGTGTATCCGAGGGCTGCGGACGATGGACGGTTACGGCAGGCAGTCCGGCGCGACGGTGATGGTCGTCGACGACGTCTCGGCCAGCCGCTACGCCATGGGCGCCGTGCTGCGTCGTGCGGGACACGATGTCGTGCCGGTCGCGAGCGCGGGCGAGGCGCTGAGCGAACTCGACGTACGGCTGCGCGCGGGCGCCCTGCCCGACGTGGCCCTCGTCGACGTGGGGCTGCCGGACATGAGCGGCTTCGAACTGTGCCGCCGGGTCAAGGCCCGCCCGTCCACGGCCGCGCTGCCCGTCGTCCACTTCTCGGCGACGGCCATGGAGGCGGGGGACCGGTGCCGGGGGCTCGACGCGGGCGCCGACGCCTACCTGACCGTGCCGGCCGAGCCCAGGGAGATCCAGGCCGTCGTCCAGGCCGCGGTGCGCAGGGCGCGCCGGCGCACCGCGGCCGAGGCGCTCGCGCACCGGCTGACGCTGTTGTCCGAGGCCATCGTCACCGTGCAGACGGCGCGCTGCCTGGGGGAGCTGGCCGACGCGGCCGCCGCGGGGGCGGCCCGGCTCAGCGGTACACCCGCCGTCGTCTTCGTCATCGGCGCGGACGGCGAACCGCACTGGGGCAGCTCGCCGAGCTCCCTCCACCTGCCCCGGAGCCACGGCTTCGCCCGCCCGGCGGGAACCCCCACCGCCCTGCCCGAGACCGCCCCGCACGTGGTGGCGGCACGGCTGATCACCCGGATCGCGCAGGAGCGGAACGGGCGGACCGGAGTGCACAGCACCGTCGTGCCCGCCTCCCTGTGGCCCGCCGGTTTCTTCCGGCCCGGCGTCCGGGAGGACGCCCGCCTGGTGCTGGCGCTCACCAAGGAGGGCCGGACACCGGTGTGCGTCGTCACGCCGACATGTTCGGCTGCCGTACCGGACCCGGCGTACCAGCCCCCCGCGGTCCGGCTCTCGCAGGCCGAGGCGCTCACCGAACACGACCCGGTGTACGACCCACTCGCGCCCCGGCTTCCACCGGCCACGCCGCTCCCCGCGCAGGACCCCGCCGACGCCCTCCTCGCCCGGCTCGCCCAGGCCACCGCGCTGGCCGCCGAGCCGCTGCTGATGTACCAGGCGGAGCGGGACATCGCCCTCACCCTGCAGCACAGCTTTCTGCCCCAGCCGCACCGGCTGCCCGCGCTGCCCGGTGTGGAGGTAGTCGTCCGGTACGTGCCCGCGTCCCGGCGGGCCGAGATCGGCGGGGACTTCTACGCCGCCCTGCGCGCCGAGGGCGGGGTGCTCACCGCGGTCGGGGACGTCGTCGGGCACTCGCTGGACGCGGCCACCGTGATGGTCGAGATCCGGCACGCGCTGCGCGCCTACTGCGTCGAGGAGAGCGACCCCGACGCGCTCGCGGCACGGCTGGACCGGATGCTTCAGCACTACCACCCCGATGTCACCGCCACGGTCTGCCTGGCCCTGGTCGACCCCGCCACCGGACACACCCGGATCGCCAACGCGGGCCACATTCCGCCGCTGGTCGTGCGGGACGCGGGCGACGCCGAGTACGTCCCGGTGGACGGTCCGCTGCTCGGGCTGGCCCTCGACCGGCCCGAGCCCAGCGAGCTGGTGCTGACCCCGGGGGACCGTCTGCTCATGGTCACCGACGGCCTCATCGAGACCCGCGGCATCGACCTCGCCGCCTCCATGGAACAGCTGCGCACGGCCGCCGCCGAGACACCGGTCGGCCTCGACGCGCTGTGCGACACGCTGCTGGGCTGCTTCGGGCGGGGCGGGGAGGACGACATCGCGATGCTGGCGCTGCGGTTAGGGTGAGTCCGGATGCCGCCGTAGAACAGGAGTGCCCATGCCGCAGATCACCGTCGACTATTCCGGCGTACTGGCTCACGCCTTCGACCGGGAGGGTTTCGCGCGGGCGCTGCACTCCGCCACGGTCGAGATCGCGGCGGCGAAGCCGGAGGCGTGCAAGACGCAGTTCCGGCGGAGCGAGTACACGGCGTTCGGCTATGAGGACCCCGAGGAGCAGGGCCACGCGATCGTGCACGTCACGCTCGGACTGCTCGCCGGCCGCACCGAGGAGACGAAGGCGAGGCTGACCGAGGCCGTCCTGGAGCTGCTGCGCAAGCACGTGGAGGAGGACGAGTTCGTTCTGCACGCCTCCGCCGAGGTACGCGACCTCGACCCCTCCTACCGCAAGTTCGAACGCTAGGACGCCAGTGAGATCAGCCGGGCGATCAGGTCGCTGAACGGATCGTCGGCCGGCTCCTCCTTCAGCATGCGGCGCAGCAGCGCGCCCATCTCCTCGTCGTAGGCGGCGCTGACCGCGGCCAGCGCGGCGAAGTCGTGCACCAGCTGGGCCTCCAGCTCGGCGCGCGGGATGCGCCGCCCGTCGAGCCAGATCAGCGCCGTCGACTCGGCGAGCGAGATCCAGGAGCGGATGACCAGTTCCAGGCGCGCGGGCGGGTTGTCCACGTTCAGATGCGAAAGGATCTGGACATACGCGGCCTGCCGCACGGAGTCGATGAGCGCGTTCGTCGCCGTCGAGCCGACGGCCGGGCCGCCGCGCATCAGGGCGGAGAAACCGGGGCCGTGCTCGTCGACGAAGTCGAAGTACCGGCGCATCACCCGCAGCAGCCGCGCCCCCAGCGGCCCCTCCTGCGGTTCGACGAAACGGGCCGCGAGCTCCTCCGAGGCACGCTTCAACGCGGCTTCGTACAGGCTGAGTTTGCCGGGGAAGTAGTGGTAGACCAGCGGACGTGAGATGCCCGCCGCCGACGCTATCTCGTCGATGGAGACATCGTCGGGCGAGCGCTGGCTGAACAGTTCGAGGGCGACGCCGATCAACTGCTGCCGTCGCTCCTCGACTCCCATTCTTCGGCGTACCCCGGTAGTCATGCGAACACCTTACCGATCGAATCCGGCCCCGAACGGACCGGACCGGCCATCGGTGTTCACATATCCAGTACGAGTCGATCACCCCGCGCCCGCGACACACAGATCAGCATGGAGTCGGCCCGCTCCGCATCCGTCAGCAGTCCGTCCCGGTGGTCCACCTCGCCCTCCAGCACCCGCTGTTGGCAGGTCCCGCAGAACCCCTGCTCGCAGGAGTACGCGGTGTTCGGCAGCTCGGCTCGTACGGTGGCCAGGACGGTCGAGTCCTCCGCCACGGTCAACGTCCGCCCGCTGCGCCGGAGTTCGACCTCGAAGGCACCGCCTCCCGAGACGCGGGGCGTGAACCGCTCCAGCCGGACCCGCGGGAACCGCTCCTGCACCGCCGCCATCAGCCCCTCCGGCCCACAGCAGTAGACGGCGGCACCCTCGGGCACGTCCGCGAGGACCGCGTCGAGATCCGGCCGCCCCTCCACGACGGTCACCCGGTCCCCGCCCCCCAGCTTCCCGACCTCCTCCAGGAACGGCATCGAGGCGCGGTCGCGCCCGCAGTACAGCAACCGCCACTCGGCGCCGTCGGGCAGCGCCCGCAGCATCGGCAGGATCGGGGTGATCCCGATACCGCCCGCGACGAACACGTACGACGACGCCTCGACGAGCGGGAAACGGTTCCGCGGCCCCCGCACCTCGAGCTCCATCCCCTCCCGCACCTGCTCGTGCACCTCGCGCGAGCCGCCCCGCCCGTCCTCGACCAGCCGGGTCGCCACGGTGTACGACGAGCTGTCCTCCGGATCCCCGCACAGCGAGTACTGCCGCACCAGCCCCGACGGCAGCACGAGATCGAGATGCGCGCCGGCCTCCCAGCGCGGCAAGTCGTGGCCCTCCAGGCGGAGTTGTACGACCCCCTCGGCGACCGTCTCCCGTGCGGTCACCGTCAGCCGCAGCGCCCGCGACCGGGGCCGCCCGGAGACCGGCTCCTCCAGCGCGGGCCACGGCCACAGCGGCGAGGCCTGGATACGGCGGCGCATCGCCCTCCGGGTGAGCAGCGCGGCACCGGCGACGACCGCGACGGTCAGCGGCTTCGGCATCAGGAGGAGCCATTCTCTGCGGCCATGGCGGCGGGGGAGGAGGCCAGATAGGCGACGGCCTGCGCGGTGGAGCCCTCCTGCGAGGGGTGGTAACTCCGGCTCAGATAGCGGGGGATGGACCGTGCCATGTCCCCGGTCGTCGGCAGCAGCCCCCGCCGCCCACGGACGTAGAACTCCTTGAAGCTCGCCTTCCCGTCGACGAGCGTCGGATCGTTCTCCATGAAGAACCGTGTCCCGCGCTGCCAGAGGAACACCAGCGTGGCGAAGGCGGTGGCCCAGGTCCGCGCCCGCCGCCCGTAGTTGCCGTCGACGTGCATGAACAGCTCGAAGGCGACCGACCGGTGCTCGACCTCCTCCGCGCCGTGCCAGCGCAGCAGGTCCAGCATGGTCGGGTCGGCGCCGCGGTCGTCCAGCTCCTCGGCGTTCAGCACCCAGTTGCCGAGGAACGCCGTGTAGTGCTCGATCGCCGCGATGAGGGCGACTCGCTCCATCAGCCACCACCGCCGCGCCCGGCCCGGCGGGAGGGTACGGTCCCCGAGCAGCTTCTCGAAGAACCAGTCGACCTGCGCGGTGTACGGCGTCGGATCGAGCCCCTGCTCCCGCAGGTGCGGCAGCACCTCGTCATGGGCCTGCGAGTGCATCGCCTCCTGCCCGATGAACCCGATGACGTCCTCGCGGAGCCGCTCGTCCCGGATGTAGGGCAGCACCTGCTTGTAGACGTGCACGAACCACCGCTCACCGGCAGGCAGGAGCAGATGCAGCACGTTGATGGTGTGCGTGGTGAAGGGATCCCCGGGCACCCAGTGCAACGGGGTGTCGTCCCAGGAGAAGGACACCTTGCGGGCCTTGAGGGGTATCCGGTCCTGCGTATTAGACATGGCGTCAATGTACTGACGGGTAAGCCCGCGGTGAACCCCCGTGCACGCCCTTATTTACATGTCCGTCAGCAAGGCGCTCGACCGGGTGTCACCGCAGCCCGCTGATCGTGCGCCCGCTCTCCAGCGTGCCCTTCAGCTCGGCCCGCGCGCCCTGCTCGGCCCGCGCCGTGAGCAGGCTGCCCTCGGCGCTGCCGCGGACCCCGCCGGTGGCGCGGATCGACTCCGTGTCCCGGGCGCCCGCCGCCAGCAGGTACCAGCCGCCCGTGTTCGCCTTCCACAACACCCCGGCCAGCACGTGCGGATCCCGCGCCCCGCACGCCGATACGTTCTCGGCCTTCGCCGCCACCGCCGCCTGCGTCGCGCCCGGCGTCCGGAACTGGGCCAGCACCCGCTCTCCGCCGCCCCGCCAGGTCTCGGTGCGCGTGCACACCCAGTCCGCCGAGCCGGTCCCGTCGGGCAGCGCCTGCCGGGCGAACGCCCAGGCGTTGACCGTGCGCACGCCCGCGGAGCGCATCTGCCCCAGCCAGCATGAGTACGGCGCCCAGGTGCGCAGCGCCGCCGGGCCGGACGCGTCCTTGACCGCCCCGGGACGGCCGGTGGTGAGGCGGGCCGGGACCAGCTCGGAGAGGTCGGTCAGCAGGCGGGTGCCGGTGCTGTCGGTCAGCTGCAGGACGTTCCACGACGTGCACGGGCCGGCCTGCTGGACGGCCGGGCTCGCCAGCGGCGAGGTGATGCCGTCGGTCAGGGTGAGATCCATCGCCCCGGTACGCGGCTTCAGCAGATCCCGCTCGGCCGCCTTCTTCACCCAGGGCGCCACCAGATAGCGGACGTTGCCGTCGGCCCGGCTCAGCACCACCGCGCTCGCCTCCGCCCTGGTCGCGCCGTCGACCCGGGAGAAGTCCAGGGCGGCGCCGGCCGTGCCCTCCTTCGGTTCGGCGTAGCGGACGATGCGCAGGCCGTCGTGGAGGATCACCACGTGCGCGTTGTCGACGGTCCCGGCGTACAGCAGCTGCGGCGCCCCGGGCGGGCCGCCCGACGGGGTGCCCGGGGTCGCCGAGACCGCGACCGTCTCGCCGGGGCGGGCCCAGACGGCGAGGGCGCGGCGCAGCAGGGCCGAGTCGTCGGTGAGGTCGCCGCGCGCGGGCCACACGGAGAAGTCGGTGCGGGCCGAGGACTGCCAGGCCAGGGCGGGGACCTTCGTCAACTGGGCCGGGTCGAGGGCGGCCTCGGCCGCCGGGTTCTGCGCGTACGAGGGGGCGGCGGCACTGCCCGGGCCCCAGCCCTCGCCGGGCAGGCCGAGCAGTGCCCCGCACACCAGCAGGGCGGCCCCGGCGGCGAGCGCGGCCTTCGTGTGCTGCCTGCGCCGCATCAGGTCGGTGGGGCGGGCCTGCAGTGAGCAGGGGTCGAACTCGGGGGAGTCGAGCAGCGCGTACTGCGCGGCCACGGTCTCGACCTCGTCGAGCGCGTCGTCCACGTCCTCGACGCCGGCCGCCGTCAGGACCTCGCGTACGTCGCCGTCCTTGAGCTTTTCCAGGCCGCGCAGGACGTAGGCCGCCCGCGCCGGGCCGGACAGCGCCGACAACTGCTGGTCCAGGGCGAGTTCGTCGGCGCCGCCCGACCGGGGGAACAGGCGCAGGCCCCACACCTGGGGCAGCAGGGGCGGCAGCTGGGAGCGCTTGGGCCAGGCCAGGCGCCGCAGTGGCAGCCCCGCCTCCAGCGCCGTACGCAGGACCCGCAGGCGCACGAAGGCATACCCGGGGTCGCCGTCACGGCCGGTCGACTGGGCCGGGATCGCGGGCGACGCCGCCGCCCGGCCCCGCGGCAGCGCGCGCTGGGTGAGGGAGTGCGCGGTCACCACGCGCCGGTTGCGGCCGAGGCTCGGCGGCAGCACCAGGTAGGCGAGCCGGACGAGGCGCGGGTAGTGCTCGACGAGCGCGGCCTCGGCCCGCTCGATGTCGACGACCGGGTCGGCCGAGGCGGGTGCGGGGCGCGGGGCGACATCCTGTGACTGCACGTTCAGCAGAACGAGCGAATGGTCAGTTGGTCACCGTTACCCGGACCACCCCGGGCGCGGTCCCGAGACGGCTCAGTCCGCCGACTCCAGCAGCGCTCGGGCGTAATTCGCCATCGACCGCTGATAACGCGGCAAATGCGGCGCGAGAGCGCCCAACACCAGGGACAGCCCCTCGCGGTCACGCCCGAGGCTCGACAGGCACAGCGCCAGCGTCGCCCGTACCGCGTCGTCCAGCTCGTCGGAGGGCGCGTCAAGCTCGGGTGTCAGCAGCTTGACACCCTCCTCGGCCTGCCCGACGTTCCTGAGCGAGCTGGACAGCTGGATCTTGGCCCGCCGCCCCTTGTAGCCGCTCACGTCACTGAGCCCGCGCGCCAGCGCCTCCCGGTACAGCGGCACCGCCCGGTCCGAGTGGCCCGTCGAGTCCCAGGCACACGCCTGCTCGAAGGGGCCCAGGGGGCTGTCGTCCGGCAGCTCGGCGACGAGGGCGTCGATGACGGCGCGGAAGTCGGCAGCCTCCTCCTCGGAGTAGGTGTCGAACGTCGCCCACGCGGCGGTCACGCGGTCTTCCCAGTCCTGGTTCATCGGCTCACACTCGCACACCCGTGCCCGTGAGAGCCTC
This sequence comes from Streptomyces sp. T12, assembly GCF_028736035.1. Taxonomy (NCBI): domain Bacteria; kingdom Bacillati; phylum Actinomycetota; class Actinomycetes; order Kitasatosporales; family Streptomycetaceae; genus Streptomyces; species Streptomyces sp. T12. Next base: position 2,831,814 of record NZ_CP117866.1, on the reverse strand, counting down.
GTATTTGAGCGCATCGCATGCCACAGCCGTATGGGAGACGAGGGCCCCGCCGGGGCTCTGTGCGGCATGGACCGGAGGAACAGATGACTTTGACCCGACCGATGCTCGCGCTGACCGGCGCGGTGGCGGTGCTCGCGCTGGCCGGCTGTGGCTCAGGCGGCGACAAGGAGGCCGAGGTGCCCAAGACGGCGACCGGCAGTCTGGAGCATCTGGCGGCCGTGGCGAAGTGCGACCCGAACATGCAGACCGACGCCGACGAGATCCGCCAGGCCATCTGCAAGACCGGCAAGGAGAAGTACGTCCTCGCCACCTTCGCCACCGACCGCGGCCAGGCCGAGTGGCTGAGCGGCGCCAAGGACTACGGCGGCTACTACCTCGTCGGCCGCAAGTGGGTCGCCGTAGGCCAGGAGAAGACGGTCACGACGCTGCAGAGCAAGCTCGGCGGGACCATGGAAGAGGGGTCCGAGCACATGAACCCCGGTGGCAGCCACAACAGCGGCAGCCACCACGGTTGAACCCCGCTGGTCAATGACGAGACGAAAGCCGGCGGTGGGTTTTCCCACCGCCGGCTTTCTGCTGTTTCTACCGGATCAGGACTACTGGCAGTCCTGGCCACTGTTGATGCAGTTGACCACCTCGTTCATCACGTTCTCGTCGAAGAAGTTGATGAAGTCGTTGTGGTCGGTGATCGCCTTGTGCAGCTGGTCCGGGAAGGAGTCCACCGCGTAGGCGTTCTGGACCTGTCCGTTCTGGATCTGCGGGGCCTGCACGTCGTAGACCAGACGGACCTGGAGCTGGGGGATCGCCTGGAAGTTGTTGGCGCAGGTGCCGTCGGCCTGAACGAACGCCACGTGGGTGCGGTGGTTGGCGCTGTCGATGTTCTGGCCGTCCCAGCAGCTCTGGAAGTTGCTCGTCCGGACCACCGAACTGCCCTCGGGGCAGATCGGGAGCTTGTCGTGCAACTGCACCTTGTCCTCGAAGCCGGTGCAGCTCCAGTTGGCATTGGCGTTCGCGTTGCCGTTGACGAAGGACTTGGCGTCACCGGTGATGATGCGCAGTGCCGTCGGCATCGCGACGACATCGCTCGTCTTGTTGCCGACGAACTTCAGCTGTGCCTCGCTGGCCTGGATGATCGTGCCGACGTTGCCGTCCTGACCACCGCCGGGGGCGTTCGCGTCGATGTCGTTCTGACCGTCCTGCACGCGCAGCACCGGCCAGAAGTACGACGATTTGTCGCCCTGGTTCTGGCAGGTCGTGTCGCCGTTCGCCAGGTCCTGGTCGCTCGCGAACGCGTTGTTGGCCTGGTTGCCGACGTAGTCGTGCTGGTGCTGGGCACCGTTGGAGACACCGGGGGCGACGATCACGTTGTCCGAGTTGCGGTTCTCGTTCTCGTTGGTACCGCAGTTCGTGGTGAAGCTGCCCGTCGAACCGGAGTCCCCGTTCGCGGGAAGTCCGTTCGCGCCGACGCCCAGCTGGGCGTTGGCCTGGACCTGGGTGATGTCCACGAAGTCGTCCGCCGACGGGCCGTTGCCGGCCTGGCCGCCGTTGCCCTGGTCCTGACCGTCCTGACCGTCCTGGTTCTGGTCCTGACCGTCTTGGTTCTGGTCCTGACCGTCCTGGTTCTGGCCGTCCTGGTTCTGGTCCTGGCCGTCCTGGTTCTGACCGTCGCCGGCGCCGCCGTCGTTGGTCTGCGGCTGCTCGGCCGGGACGCCCTGGCACTGGGCGAGCTGGTCGAGGCCACCCGGCGCGGTTCCGCCCACGCGCCGGATGTTGATGCCGATCCGGTCGAGCGTGGCCGTCCGCTTGGACTTCAGCGGACCGAGGATCGCGTTGTTGACGAAGCCGGCGTCCCCCGCCTGGGCCTGGCGCGTGTCCGCGAGACGCTTGTAGGCCTCCGTGATCTGCCGGTCGAGCAGCGCCAGCTCCTTGGCGACGCCCGCCCGCGCCTTCTCCGGCACGTCACTCAGCTGCTGGCCGACGTCCGGGCAGTCGATCGTGGCGACCTGGGCGTTCGTGGACTTCGTCTGGTTGTACCCAGAGTTGTCCTCGTGTGCCGAAGCATAGAAGTTGGCCCAGACAAGCCCGCCCCCACCGAGCGCTAGGGCCGCCGATGCGGCTATGGCCTTGGTGGCCAGCGGCGTACGGCGTTTTCGAATGTTGCGTCCCATGGAACTCCTCTGACTTCCTTTTTCGGGGCATCGAGGCGCCCGACAGGAGTGAAGCGGCTCCCTTTCATACGGAGGGCGTCCCAGGGGTGTTCAGTCGCCTCGGAAATTGTTGAGAGATTCGTGAGAACGCCGTGTGCTCAACAGCCCCATAAACACCGGGAGTTGTTGATCCCGCACGGCGGGTGCATGGCCGGGTCCGATTTCACCGGCCGTGGTCGAGATACGCGAGAACCGCCAGCACGCGACGGTTGTCGTCGTCCGACACCTCCAGGCCGAGTTTGGCGAAGATATTGGCGGTGTGCTTGGCGATGGCCCGTTCCGTGACGACCAGCCGCTCGGCGATCGCCGCGTTCGTCCGCCCCTGCGCCATCAGCTCCAGCACCTCCGTCTCGCGGGGCGTGAGCCGCGCCAGCGGCTGGTCGTCGGCCGCGCGCCGGGTCAGCAGCTGCTGGATCACCTGCGGGTCCATCGCGGTCCCGCCCGCCGCGACCCGCCGTACGGCGTCCACGAACTGGTCCGCGTCGAACACCCGGTCCTTCAGCAGATACCCCACCCCACCGCTGCCGTCGGCGAGCAACTCCCGTGCGTACAGCTGCTCCACGTGCTGCGAGAGGACCAGCACCGGCAGCCCCGGCTTCCTGCGGCGGGCTTCCAGCGCGCACTGCAGCCCCTCGTCGGTGTGCGTCGGCGGCAGGCGTACGTCGACGACGGCGACGTCCGGCTCCAGCTCGGCCAGCGCCCGGGCCAGCTCGGGGCCGGTCTCCACGGCCGCCGCGATCTCGAAGTCGTAGGCCTGGAGGAGCCGGACGAGTCCGTCGCGCAGCAGGAACAGGTCTTCGGCTAGGACAACGCGCAAGGAATCTCCATGGTGACCATGGTGGGGCCGCCCGCGGGAGAGCTGACGGCCAGGACGCCGTCGAATGTACCCAGTCGCCGCTCGACTCCGGCGAGGCCGGAGCCGGCCCCGATCGCCGCGCCGCCCTTGCCGTTGTCGGTGACGGTGATGCGCAGCATGTCGTGCGTGTGGTGCAGGTCGATCCAGATGCGGTCGGCGCCCGCGTGCTTTACGGCGTTGGTGAGTATCTCGCTGACCGCGAAGTACGCCGCGGACTCCACGGGCGCCTCCGCACGCCCGGGCAGCTCCACGGTCACCTCGGTCGTGATGGGCAGCCGCAGCGCCAACGCCCGCACGGCGTCGCCCAGTCCGCGCTCGGCGAGCACGGGCGGGTGGATGCCGCGCACCAGGTCGCGCAGCTCGGCGAGCGCGTCGACGGAGGACTTGCGGGCCTGGGCGAGCAGCTGCTTGGCCTGCTCGGGGTCCTTGTCGAGCAGCATCTCGATGGTCCCGAGGTCCATGCCCATCGCCACCAGCCGCGCCTGCGCCCCGTCGTGCAGGTCCCGCTCGATGCGGCGCAGCTCGGCGGCGGAGGTGTCGACGGCGTCCTGCCGGGTTTCTGTCAACACCCGTACGCGCTCGGCGAGTTCGGCCTGGCTGGGGGTGAGGACGCCCCGGGTGAGGCGGAAGTGGAGCTGGAGGGCGCTCACAGTGTACCGGTGGGCGACGACGAGGAGGACGGCACCCAGCGCGCCGGCTCCGAGCGCGGACGCCTGATCGCTGACCGGCACGAACCCGTACCAGTACGGCCCGTATTCGACGTACGGCCCGCCCGTCATGGTCCGCCACAACCCGGCCGCCAGCGCGAACCCCTCCAGCGGGTACAGCAGGAGGACCGCAGGCAGCAGTGCGGTCACGAAGCCCGCCGTCATGTCCACCGGCAGCCAGCGCAGGTCCCGCCAGGTCGCCGGGTCCCGGAGCATCGCGAAGGTGCGCGTCCACGGGTTGGCCTCCCGTGGGATCGGCCGGTACGCCGACGGGATCTGCACCCCTCCCCACTGCGCGGCGAGGAGCCGCCGCCAGTCCGCGAACGCCCGCACCCCCGTGAGCACCCATGGCGTCGTGACGATCCCGACCCCGATCGGGATCAGTGCGATGGACACCAAGGAGAGCGTGAAGCAGAGCACCGCCCCCGGCAACAGCACCAGCGCCAGTCCCAGTCCGCGCACCCCCGCCAGCCCCATGCCCCGCGCCCTGCTGCCGCTCTTCGTCTCTGTTGTCGTCATGCCCGCCAGTCTGGACGAGCCGGGGGAGAGGGGCACGGGGCCGAGCCCCCGGATCAGGAGGTGGTGCCAGGTACACCCCCGCCGGGCGCATCCGCGCCGGCCGCCAGCACCTTCGCCTCCACCTCCGGATCGAGCCCCTTCGATGTCCGGTCCGGCCGCATCGGCGCCGTGCCCCCGATGTCCGTCAGCCACCGCCAGGTGTCGGCGACGGTCTCCGCGACGGGACGGCAGCGCAACCCCGTCGCGACGGCCCGGGACACATCCGCGCTGTGCAGGGCGTCGTGCATGTCGCTGCCCGGCGGCACCCACACCGGCAGCTGGGTCCACGGCTCGATGCCCGCGTCCAGGATCACTTCCGGTTCGGTCCAGCGCAGTTCGGCGTCGGCGCCGACGGTGGCGACACACGCGTCGAGGAACTCACCCATGGTGGTGTGCCCTTGCCGGCTCGTCAGGTTGTACGGCCCGCTGAGCTCCCCCTCCACCGCACCGAGGGTCCACTCCGCGAGGTCACGGACATCGACGTACTGGAGCGGAAGATCCCGCGGCCCGGGCGCGAGGACGGGCCCGCCGCGCGCGATACGACCGAGCCACCACGGCAGTCGGCCGACGTTCTCGTACGGCCCGAGGACCAGCCCCGCCCGCACGAGCACCGAGCGATCCGCCCCGAACTCCTCGACGGCGGCCAGCTCGCCGCCCCGCTTGTCCCGCAGGTAATCGGTGTGGTCCGCACCGGCCTCGGCGCCTTCCACCAGCGGCGCGTCCTCGCCGTACCCGGCGGGCGGTGCCCACGCGTACACCGAGCGGCTCGACACGTACACATACCGCCCTGCGCGGCCCTGCAGCAGCCGCGCCGCGTCCCGCACCGCGCGGGGCGCCGCCGACCAGGTGTCGACGACGGCGTCCCACTCGCCGGGGTGCTCGGCGAGGGCGGCGAGCCCGTCGGACGCGGTGCGGTCACCTCGCAGCAACCGCACCCCGGCCGGGGGCTCGTGCCGCCCCCGGTTGAAGACGGTCACGTCCCAGCCGCGCCCGAGGGCCGCCTCCACGACGGCCCGCCCGGCGAACTCCGTACCACCCAGCACCAGAAGTCTCATGCCGCCGACTCTGCCCGGTGCGAGCGCGGGACGGAACAGGACTCTGCCGTCAGCAGAAGGCTCTCGAGGGAGCGGTCGGGCAGGTCAACGCCCGGCCGACGGGGCGTACTTGTACCCCACCCGACGCACCGTCCGGATGGTGTCCCGGTGCTCGGCGCCCAGCTTGCGGCGCAGCCGGGCGATGTGGACGTCGACGGTACGGCCGTCCCCCACGTGCCCGTACCCCCACACCGTGGTGACCAGCTGGTCACGTGTGTGCACGCGATGCGGGTTGGCCACCAGGTGGGCGAGCAGCTCGAACTCCAGGTAGGTGAGGTCGAGTTCCCGCCCGTCGACCGCGGCGGTGCGCCGCACGGCGTCGACGCTGACGAGCGCGTCGCCGTCGACGGCGTGGGCCGGCGGAACAGGCGGAACCGGCGGCTGCTGGTCGGCCGGGACGAGCACCAGGTAGCCGATCATCGGCGGCTGCCCCGGGAGCGTGGGCAGGGAGTGCTGGGGAGCGGGCAGCCAGGTGGCGCCCGGCGGCAGAAGGCCCGCGACGTCGATCACCTCGTCCCGGTCCACGGCGCGCAGATGATGCCGTGAAGCGGTCGGGGCGGGGGAGTTGAGCGTGGCGGTGGAGAGAGAACGAGTGGTCGCCATGAGAGGTCAGCTCTTTTCGCGCGAGGAGTCCGTCGAGGAGTCCGTCGAGAAGTCCGTTGGGAGACGTACGTCGTTTCGCGCTGGCCGAAGGCCGGGGAAGTAACGGCTTTACAGGGCCCGCGCGTTCACCGCGCGGCAACACACCCGGTCGAAGTCGTCGTGCTGACGGGAAGGCCAGAAGGGCTCGAGGTCATGGCGACCTGTCGCGGAGTACTTCGGAAAGCTGGCCATGCCCCCATTGAAGCAGACACCGCCCACGGAAAGGACCCTCCTCTCACTGCTTGGACGATTCCTTGACGCCCACTGACCACGCGCGAAGGGGGCGCCCACCGTCCTGGTGGGCGCCCCCTTCGGGAGCTACTGGGCTCTGGGAGCCCCTGGGTGGATCAGACCTGGCCGGCCTTCTCCAGTGCGGAGCAGCAGGTGTCGACGATCAGACGCGTCACCAGGTACGGGTCGACGTTGGCGTTCGGACGGCGGTCCTCGATGTAACCCTTGCCGTCCTGCTCGACCTGCCACGGGATACGGACCGAGGCACCGCGGTTGGAGACGCCGTAGGAGTACTCGTTCCACGGGGCGGTCTCGTGCAGACCGGTCAGACGGTCGTCGATGCCGGCGCCGTAGTTCTTGACGTGGTCGAGCGGCTTGGAGCCCTCACCGAGCGACTCGCACGCGGTGATGATCGCGTCGTAGCCCTCGCGCATCGCCTTCGTGGAGAAGTTGGTGTGCGCACCGGCGCCGTTCCAGTCGCCCTTCACCGGCTTCGGGTCCAGCGTCGCGGCGACGCCGAAGTCCTCGGCGGTGCGGTAGAGCAGCCAGCGGGCGACCCACAGGTGGTCGGAGACCTCCAGCGGGGAGACCGGGCCGACCTGGAACTCCCACTGACCGGGCATGACCTCGGCGTTGATGCCGGAGATGGCGAGACCCGCCGCCAGGCAGTTGTCCAGGTGGGCCTCGACGACCTCACGGCCGAAGATCTCGTCGGCGCCGACGCCGCAGTAGTAGCCGCCCTGCGGGGCCGGGAAGCCGCCCTTGGGGAAGCCGAGCGGGTAGCCGTCCTGGAAGAAGGTGTACTCCTGCTCGATGCCGAAGATCGGCTCCTGAGCGGCGAACTTCTCGGCGACCTCGGTGAGCGCGGCACGGGTGTTGGACTCGTGCGGCGTCATGTCGATGTTGAGGACCTCGCACAGGACGAGGATGTCGTCGCCGCCGCGGATCGGGTCGGGGCAGGTGAAGACCGGCTTGAGGACACGGTCCGAGGAGTGGCCCTCGGCCTGGTTCGTGGAGGACCCGTCGAAGCCCCAGATCGGCAGCGCGTCCAGACCGACGGGCTCGCCCGCCATGATCTTCGTCTTGGAACGGAGCTTGGCGGTCGGCTGGGTGCCGTCGATCCAGATGTACTCAGCCTTGAAGGTCACGGGCCACTTCCTTCGGGGGTGTGTCTGACGCACTTGCGGGTGCTGCGGCGCTGCGGCACTGAGGCGCCGCTCTTGATGCCCGCGAGCCTGTCAACAGGCGATTTCCCGCCCGTTGCTCGAATGTGAACCCCGTGTTACCTGGTGGTGGTGTGGCGCGTTTCACGCTGTGAGCTGCGGTACGAAGTCGATACGGCGACATCCGGCGCCGCGGGCCGGCACGGTGCGGCGGCTCGTATGCGATGGGAGTGAGACACCAGGCCGCACGCACCGCCTGCCGCACGCGGGCCCTGCCGCACGCGGGCCCTGCCGCACGCGGGCCCTGCCGCACGCGGGCCCTGCCGCTCGTGGCCGCGAGCGGCAGGGCCTTCCCCCATCACGTACGGCGTGGTTACCCGAGCCTCACCCCACCTTCTCGATCACCGCGCGGCGGATCAGGAACTTGCCGGGCTCGCGTACCTGCTCGAAGGCCGCGTTGTTGAGCAGCACGCAGCTGCCGGAGACCGAAGTGACCTCCACCGTCGTGGACTTGTTGTTGTCCAGGTTGGTGACCTTCAGCTTCGTACCGGCCGGGAATTGGCTGCTGGACGCCGCCGGGGCGCCGCCCTCACCGGAGAGCGTGACCGTCGAGCCGTTGCAGACCTGCTGTCCCGAGGCCGCGGCATCGCCGCCGGTATTTCCCGCGTTCCCCGCGTTCCCCGCGTTCCCCGCGTTCCCCGCGTTCCCCGCGTTCCCCGCGTTCCCCGCGTTCCCTGCGTTCTCCGCGTCGCCGGCGCCCCCCGTGTCGCCGGCCTCCGCGGGAGCGGTCTGCGCCGGCTGCGAAGCCTGGGAGTCCTGAGCCGACTCCCCAACCGCACACCCGGACGCTTCCTGCTGAACCTTGATCTGCGCGATGACGGCCTCGCGGTTGGCGATCCGGGCCTCGGACTGCGCGTCCGGATCGGCCCGTTGACCGTCGATGAACTTCTGGTTGTTGCCGAGAGCGGTGGCGAGGCCTTGGCAGACGTTGGAGTCCGCGTCCGACAGGGTCCTGGGACTCTGCGAGGCGTTCGAGGTGTTCGCCATGACGAAGGCGCCGCCTGCGGCCACCGTCGCCGCACTCGCGAACAGCGCGAGTTTCTTCTTCGTGCTGAGACTTCTCCTACGCGACATGCGCGCCTCCTGAGAGGTAGGGGAGCGTACGCCGCTATGTACGAGATACCGAACGAGGTTACTCAGCGGTTACGGGAGTCACTGAAGTAACCTGCATCACACAGAGCTCAGCAGGGCAGGCCTTCTGGCAGGCCTTCAGCTCTCCCGGGACAGGGCATCCCGTACGGCGTCTTCGGTCCGCGCGACAACGGCCGTACCGTCGTCCGCGGTGATGATCGGCCGTTGGATCAGCTTGGGGTGCTCGGCCAGGGCCGTGATCCACCGCTCCCGCGAACCCGCGTCCCGGGCCCACTCCTTGACCCCGAGCTCCTTGGCGACGGCCTCCTGGGTCCGGGTGATGTCCCAGGGCTCGAGGCCGAGCCGATCGAGGACGTCCCGGATCTCGTCCGCGGTCGGCACGTCGTCCAGGTAGCGGCGGACGGTGTAGTCCGCCCCCTCGGCGTCGAGCAGCGTGAGGGCGCTACGGCACTTGGAACAGGCCGGATTGATCCAGATCTCCATGCCGCTCACGGTATCCCGACCGGCGCGACAGCCTCCGTCGACCGGGCGCCAGCCGCCTGTCGGACGCCCCGTGTTCGAATTTTCCGCCGCCTCACACACACCTCGCGACACCGGCGTGACACAGTGACAATTTCGTTGCTGACCAGGGCATTTCATGGACCTCCGGGACCCCCGGATTGTCAGTGCCGGGCAGTAAACTGTAACCAGTGTTCGAGAGCGTCGCCGGGGAACCCGACCGGCGCTCTACCGCGACAGGAGGATGCCTGTGCCCGCTGCCGCACTGAAGCAGAAGCCGACCCGCAAGCCGCTGCCCACCCAGTCCACCGCGCAGCACCCGGTGCTGCTCGACCTGCCGTACGCGCCGTTGGAAAAGCGGCCGTTGCCGCCGGGCCGTCCGCGCGAGTGGTACATCACCCACAACCGCCGCCTCAAGGCCATGCGCCTGGCGATCGCCCTGCTCGACTCGGGCGTCTTCATGCCCAACCAGGCCCGCAACGACACGATCCGAAGCACCGCGGAGACGATCGGCGTGCACCCGCCGTCGGACACGACGTGCCACATGGTGCGGGCGTTCATGAGGTATTCGAGGTAAGCCCCGAGGCCGGGTGCCCCCTGACCGAGGGCACCCGGCACTGCCTCTGCCCCTGCCCGGTGCGGGCACCCGGCACCGCCCCCTACGCCGACAACTCCCGCTCCAACGGCGTCCGAAACCGAGGCGTCACCCGAGCCGCCCCCACCCACCCCCGCAGCCGCTCCGCCTCCACGGCGACCGCGGCCTGAACCGCCCGCCGCTCCACGCCCCCCAGGTCCTCCAGCAACCGCCAGACGATCTCCCCGTCCCCGCGCTGAGCCCAGCCGCCCACCACACGCCCGTTCCACCACACCGTCGGCCCCACATTGCCGCTGCGGTCGAACAGCGACGGCCACAGCTCCGGCGCGAGATACCACTCCCGTCGCTGCCACCCCATCGCCGTGGGGTCGAGGGCGGGCAGCAGCGCCGCCCACGGCTCCGCGGGCTCGGCCACCGGACCGACGTCGCCGTCGACGACGTACCCCGTCCCCTCGTCGAGGGACACGGCCTGCGCCCCGATAGCCCCCAGCGCCCGGCGTACTTCGGTGACCTTCCACCCGGTCCACCACTTGAGGTCGGCCTCCGTCGCCGGCCCGCACACCGCGAGCCAGCGCCGCAGCAGCTCCGCCTGCGCCCCGGAAACGTCCAGCTCGGGATGGTCGGGCGCCACCGCCCACCGGAACTGCGAGGACGTCCAGGAGCCCAGCGGCTGCCCCCGCACCACCTTTCCCTCGACGCCCAGCACCCGCAGCAGCCGCGTCGAGACGGTGTGCACCCCCTCGTAGCTCTTGCCGGCCCCGTACACGAACCGCTCGCGCAACCGCGGCTCGTCCTCGGCGAGTTCGGCCGCCGTCGCCGGCCCGCGCCGGGCCAGCGCGGCCAGCGTCGACTCCTCGACCTCCGCCAGCCAGGCCGCGTCCGGCGCCCCCGCCGTCGCCATGGCCTTGACCAACGTGGCCCGCTCCCGGGCGGCGACAGCGAGGCCGGTCGAGGCGTGCACGACGGCCGTCAGGTGGGTGGGGAACACGAACACGGTGTGCCGCATGCCGTGCATCCGGACCAGCGCCCGGTCCTCGTACAACGCCCGCTCGGTCTGCCCGACGGTCTTCGCGGGCTCCGCCAGCCGCGCGCCCACGGCCAGGTACACGGTCGCCGGATCGGTGCCGTGCAGCGCGACCAGCGACTCGGCGACCTCGACCGGCCCTGCCGCCCGAGCGGCCCCGGCCAGCCGATGCCGCACCCCCAGCCGGGCCCGGCGCTCCGCCACCCCGATGTACCGCAGTCCGCCACTCATCCCGGCCTCCACCCGTCACGCCGTCACACCGTCACCTCGTCCGTGACCGCATCCTCCCCGACGCCACTGACAACGGCCTCCGCCCGCCCGACGGTCGCTGTCCGCCCGACCGCCCCGTCACCCGATCGCCGTACCCGGCATGCGCCCACCCCGCGCCCCGCCTTCACTGCGATCAGGAGGCGACGGACCCCGTCCCGAGCGGGCGTGGCAGCGGGAGGTGCGATGGACGGACACGGCATACGACGGCCGGCGCACGGGACGGCCGTACACAGAACCGTCTCCCCATGAAGACCCCCACCACCGCCCACATCACTCCCACCGCCCCCGCCGACCGAGCCCTCCGCGGCAAAGCCGCCCGCAAACAGGTCCCCCGCTCCGCGCACGCCGCCTGGATCCCCTCCGTGGACCGCCCCGACCCCGTCGCCGTACTGGAACGCCAGGGCCGCGACCGGCTGCCCGAGCTGCTGCCGATCAGGTACGGCCGGATGGCGGCGTCCCCGTTCGCCTTCCTGCGCGGCGCGGCCGCCGTGATGGCCGCCGACCTCGCCGCCGTCCCGCACACCGGCCTCACCGTGCAGCTGTGCGGCGACGCCCACCTGCTCAACTTCGGCCTGTACGCCTCCCCGGAACGCACCCTGCTCTTCGACCTGAACGACTTCGACGAGACGTTCCCCGGCCCCTTCGAGTGGGACGTCAAACGCCTCGCCGCCTCGGTCGCCGTGGCCGCCCGCGAGAACGGCCACCCGGAGGCCACGGTCGGCCGCGCGGCCCTGGCGACCGTGACCGCGTACCGCACCGCCGTCCGGCGGCTTTCCCGGCTCGGCGAGCTCGACGTCTGGTACGCGCGCATCGACGCCGAGCAGCTCCTGCCCCTGGCCCGCTCCGCCCGCAACCGCCACCGCGTCGAGTCCAGCCTCGGCCGCGCCCGTCGCCGCACCAGCCTGCAGGCCTACGGCAAGCTCACCGACGTCGTGGACGGACGCCGGCGCATCATCCACGACCCGCCGCTCCTCGAACCCGCGGGCACCTCCGACATGGCCTCCCTGCGCAAGATCTTCAGCGACTACCGCTCGACCCTCGCCGAGGAGCGCCGCCTGCTCCTCGACCGCTACCGCTTCGTCGACGCCGCCCGCAAGGTCGTCGGGGTGGGCAGCGTCGGCCTGCGCTGCTTCATCGTGCTGCTCGCCGGGCGCGACACCGACGACCCGCTGTTCCTACAGATCAAGGAGGCGCGCCAGTCCGTCCTGGAGGAGCATCTGCCGAGTGGGCCGTACGCCCACCCCGGCCATCGCGTCGTCGCAGGTCAGCGTCTGTTGCAGGCCGCGAGTGACATCTTCCTCGGCTGGATGTCCGGCCCGCAGGGCCGTGCCTTCTACTGGCGTCAGCTGCGCGACATGAAGGGCTCCGCGGACGTCGCCGGGATGAGCCCGGACGACCTTCTGTCCTACGCCCGCCTCTGCGGCACCGCCCTCGCCCGGGCCCACGCCCGCTCCGGCGACCGGATCGCCATCGCCGGCTACCTCGGCAGCGCCGACACCTTCGACCGCGCGGTCCGCGACTTCGCGCTGGCCTACGCCGACCAGACCGCCGCCGACCACACGACCCTGGGCGCCGCCGTCGCGGCCGGGGTGGTCAGGGCCGAGCCCGGGGTCTGACGCCGTCAGCCGTACCACTCCAGCAACCCGCCCACGTACGCCGCCAACCGCCCGCCCAGCACCTCCGGCGTCAGATCCGTCCGCCCCAGCTCACGCCACGGCCCCGCGAGCTTGGCAGCGTCGGGGGAGTAGGCCAGGGCGTCCAGCAGCCGCCAGTACAAGTGGTCGGCCGGAGCCGCGAGTCGGCGCCCGCCGCGTGCCTCGTACCGCTCCCGGAAGCCGAGCCCGTACTCGGGGCCGTGCAGCAGCGCGAGCGCCGTCGAGCAGTGGGCGACGTCGAGGTCGGCCGGGCCCCATGACGTCTCCACCCAGTCGACGACACCGTTGATCCGCAGCTCCGTGCCCGCACCGCTGAACAACACGTTCCCCGGGTGGAAGTCCCGGTGCAGGAAGCACCCCGCGTAGGCAGGGGGCTCGCGGCGGATCACGTCCACGGCCCGTTCCCAGAGCGCGCCGCCCGGCGTCCGCACCCGCTCCGGAGACGTCCAGGCCTGGTAGGCGCGCGGTCGTTCCTCCGGTACGACCCGGTGGACCCGGACGAGTTGGTCCGCGAGCAGATCCAAGCGCCGCTCCAGATCCTCCTCGTCGACCCGCACCCGGCCCGGCAGCAGGGACATCAGCAGTGAGGGGTGGTCGCAGTGCTCGGCCGTGGCGTCGACGGCGATCAACCGGGGTGCGGGAACGCCCTCCTGGGCGGCGAGCAGGGTGAGGACCGACGCCTCACGGGACAGCAGACCGGGCGCGTGTCCGCGGAAGAAGGGCTTCACGAACGTGCGCAGCGCGAGCTCGGCGCCGTCGTCGAGGGTGAGCCGCCGCATCTGCGAGCTCCAGCCGCCCTTCGCGAACGCGGTGCCGGTGACGGTCCGCCCCTGCGGCAGCTGCTTGGCCAGCCACGAGCGGGTGGCCGTCCAGCCCCGGTCGCCCAGGCCGGTCAGTACGGCCGTCACGAACTCCCGCCGGTCCTCGGCATGCTCCTGGAACCACAGCCCCAGCATGTGCTCCGCGTCCGGCACCTCGAACCGGGTGAACTGCGCGCGAGCGGCCAGCGCGTCCTGCACCGCCTCCGTCACGTCCGGCGGGATGATCGCGTCCGTCCCCGGCACCGCGAGCACCGCCCGCCCCTCGTACGCCCGCAGCACATCGAGCGCGGGAGCCGCCCGCCAGCCGTCCGGCCTGCGGATGATCTCGCTGAACCGTCCGTTGCCCTCGCCGAACGGCACGTCCCACGCCTCCTGCGCGTACACCGCGGGCGCGCACAGCCCCACCGCCGCCACGCGCTCCCCGTAGTGGCCGACGAGGTCCGCCACCGTCTGCCCGCTCATGCTGAACCCGACCACGATCAGCGGCCCGCCCGCCGGCACGCGCGCGTCGATGACGGCGACCGCCTGCTCCAGGCGCCGCCGCAGGCTCAACTCCCGCAGTTCGCCGGTGCTTTCGCCGTGCCCCGAGAAGTCGAAGGCGAGCCCACGGCAGCCACGGGAGACGAACTCGGCGAGCAGCGGGAGCAGCCGTTCCTTGCTGCCGTTGCCCGCGCCGTGCAGCAGGACGACGGTGGCTGTGTCCGGGCCGCCGCCGTCGTCACCGCCGTACATCCCGCTGAGCAGTTCACCGTCGTGGGCGCATGTGAAAGAGGAGAGCTCGGTCATGTGCCTCATTCATTCACGGCACTTGGGTCACGGGAAAAGGAGGTGCACGCCCGGTGACCGGATCCCTACGCTGGACACGCGTAATGGAGCAGCTCACGCCGCTTTGCGCAGGGCAGGCGCCACTCTGCGGGCTCGGGGCTACTCTCTACGCACCGACGGACGGTCGCCTTTCCCCCAGCGCCCCGTCGGAACATCGGTCACCGCTCCAGATCCAGAATCGACCCACGCTCACGGAGGCCCGTGATGGGCACCATCGTCATGTCCGGGACCGTCGTCCTGGTGATCCTAGGATTCGACAACCACCTCTACTGGCTGGCCGCCGTCGTGGTGCTCTTCCTCTACCTGCAGTACGGCCGGAACTCCTCTGTGCCGAGCGGCGGGCCCGGGGGAGGGTCCTCGTCGGGTGGTTCCATGCCCGCGGACTACCGCTCCTACCGTGACCGCCGCGACATGCAGGCCAAGTGGGAGCGCCGCTACCGGCGCGAGCGTCCCATGGAGGCCCGTCGCCAGGAGCGCGACAAGAGCAAGTGAGACCAGCTCGACTGGTAGCCCGAGGCGCCCCCGGTCACAGGCCGGGGGCACCCCAGACCGGGAACCAGCGGCCCAGGTCCTGCTCGATCCGCAGGTCGTTCGTGAGGACCGCCTTCACCCGCAGCTCCAACGGGTTGTCACGCCGGTCGGCGGTGCCGGCCAGCGGCGCGAACGGGTAGAAGGTGCCCCGCTTGTAGAGGTAGACGAGGGCGAGCCGTCTGCCCTCGTCGTCCCCGAACCCCGCCAGCGAGCACAGCAGCTGCGGCCCGAAGCCGTTGACCTCCATCGCGCTGTTCACCGCGTGCAGGTCGTTGACCAGCTCCGGCAGCTGCTCGGGCGTGCGCCGGGAGACCAGCCACGAGTAGCCGTATCCATCCCGTGTCAGCTCCACCGGCCGGCCCTCGCGCTCGGCGTCCGCGTCGAGCAGGGCCTGGACCTCGCGGTGTATCTGCTCGAAGACCGCGCCCTCGACCGGGGCGAAGCACACCGCTCCACTCCCGGTCGGCCGGAACCCGGCCGCCGCCTCCAGCGTCACCGCCGCCGACGGCAGCGCGAAGAGCTGGTCGAGATCGGGCGCGACCGGCTTCGTACGGCCGAGCAGGATGTCCAGCAGCCCCATCTCACGCCCCTCCGGGAGCCGTCGCCTCACCCAACTCGGCGGAGATCCGCCCCAGTTGGTCGAGCCGCTGCTCCAGACTCGGGTGGGTGGAGAAGAGCTGCGCGAGACTGGGCTCGCGGCCCAGCGCCGGAGTGAAGTAGAAGGCGTTGAAGGCCTGGGCCGTGCGCAGGTCCTTCGTCGGGATCCGAGCGATGTCCCCTGTCACCTTGGTCAGCGCGGAGGCCAGCACCGAGGGCCGCCCGGTGAGCAGCGCCGCGGCCCGGTCGGCGGCCAGCTCCCGGTACCGGGACAGGGCCCGGATCAACAGGAAGCTGATCGCGTACACGGCCGCCGACACGCCCATCACGGCGGCGAAGACGACCGCGGTGTTCTGATCCCGGCGCCCGCCGCCGAACAGCTGCGAGTAGAAGGCGAACCGCACGATCAGCCCCGCGATCACGCCGAGGAACGAGGCCACCGTGATCACGGCGACGTCCTTGTGCGCCACATGCGACAACTCGTGCGCGAGCACACCCTCCAGCTCGTCCGGCTCCAGCCGCCGCAGCAGCCCGGTGGTCACACAGACCACGGCATGAGCGGGATTGCGCCCGGTGGCGAACGCGTTCGGCATCTCCATCTCCGACACGGCGACCACGGGCTTCGGCATGTCGGCGAGGGCGCACAGCCGGTCGACGACCCCGTGCAGCTCGGGATACTCCTCCCGCTCCACGACCCGCCCGCGCATCGCGAACAGTGCGACCCGGTCCGAGAACCAGTACTGAGCCCCCAGCAGCCCCGCCGCCACGACCACGACGAGCACCCAGGACTTCAGCAACACGATCAACGCGGCGACGAACCCCACGTACAACAAACCGAGGAGAAACAGCGTGACGCCCATCCGGGCGGTCAACCGCCGATCACTCTTGAAGCGGCTCTGCATCTCGCATCACCCCGCGCGCACTCAGGCACTCGTCCCACTGCCCAGTGTGCACCCGGTGACCCCCATGAACGGGTCGTGATCGGCCCTAGGGCCAGCAAAGACCCGGTCTCAGTAGGTGCGGAAGTTGATGTAGCCCAGCAGGACGATCACCGCGGCGACGCAGCCGAGGACGATCGTCGTGGACACCCAGCCCGAGCGGCGATGCTGCCGTGCCACATGCTCGGGGTCGGCCCGGAACGGCACCGGACCGGGCGGGTTCTCCTTCCACCGCGCGGCGAGCATCCGGGCCCGGGCCGAGGGCTCCTTGTGCTCGGCCTGGTCCGCCCACCTGAGGTCGAACTCGCGCTCCTGGTCGTCCTGTTCGTGCTCGGGCATCCCATCCACCCCCGTGTCGTCTCAGCGACAGAAGAATAGAACATACGACCGCGCCCCCGCTGTCAGTACAACAGCGGGGGCGCGGTCGCCATGCCTCGGTCGGATACCGATCAGACACCCGATCAGAAACCGATCACACGTCGAAGTAGAGCTCGAACTCGTGCGGGTGCGGACGCAGCTGCAGCGGGGCGATCTCGTTCGCGCGCTTGTAGTCGATCCACGTCTCGATCAGGTCCGGCGTGAAGACGTCGCCCTGGAGGAGGAACTCGTGGTCGGCCTCGAGGGAGTCGAGGACGGCCGGGAGGGAGGTCGGGACCTGCGCGACGCCCGCGTGCTCCTCGGGAGCCAGCTCGTAGAGGTCCTTGTCGATCGGCTCGGCCGGCTCGATCTTGTTCTTGATGCCGTCCAGGCCCGCCAGCAGCAGGGCCGAGAAGGCCAGGTACGGGTTGCCGGAGGAGTCGGGCGCGCGGAACTCGACGCGCTTGGCCTTCGGGTTGGAGCCGGTGATCGGGATACGCATCGCGGCGGAGCGGTTGCGCTGCGAGTACACCAGGTTGATCGGCGCCTCGAAGCCCGGGACCAGACGGTGGTACGAGTTCACCGTCGGGTTGGTGAAGGCCAGCAGCGACGGGGCGTGCTTGAGGATGCCGCCGATGTAGTAGCGGGCGGTGTCCGACAGGCCCGCGTAACCGGCCTCGTCGTAGAAGAGCGGCTGGCCGCCGGTCCACAGCGACTGGTGGACGTGCATGCCCGAGCCGTTGTCACCGAAGATCGGCTTCGGCATGAAGGTCGCGGTCTTGCCGTTGCGCCAGGCCACGTTCTTCACGATGTACTTGAAGAGCTGCAGGTCGTCGGCGGCCGCGAGCAGCGTGTTGAACTTGTAGTTGATCTCGGCCTGGCCGGCGGTGCCCACCTCGTGGTGCTGGCGCTCGACCTTCAGGCCGGCCCGGTCCAGCTCCAGGGAGATCTCGGCACGCAGGTCGGCGAAGTGGTCGACCGGCGGGACCGGGAAGTAACCGCCCTTGTAGCGGACCTTGTAACCACGGTTGTCCTCGAGGGCACCGGTGTTCCAGGCGCCCGCCTCGGAGTCGATGTGGTAGAAGGACTCGTTCGACGTGGTGGCGAAACGCACGCTGTCGAAGACGTAGAACTCGGCCTCGGGACCGAAGTACGCCGTGTCGGCGATCCCGGTGGAGGCGAGGTAGGCCTCGGCCTTCTTCGCCACGTTCCGCGGGTCACGGCTGTACTGCTCGCCGGTGATCGGGTCGTGGATGAAGAAGTTGATGTTGAGGGTCTTGTCCCGGCGGAACGGGTCGACCCGGGCGGTCGACAGGTCCGCGCGCAGCGCCATGTCGGACTCGTGGATGGCCTGGAAACCACGGATCGACGATCCGTCGAAGGCGAGCTCCTCGTCCGGGTCGAACGCCTCGACGGGCACCGTGAAGTGCTGCATGACGCCCGGCAGGTCGCAGAATCGGACGTCGACGAACTTGACGTCCTCGTCCGCGATGAACTTCTTGGCCTCGTCGGCGTTCTGGAACATCCAGCTCCTCCTACTCCCGACCGTCCGCGCCGGGGTGGTAGTTCGTTCGTGCGGCCAGTGCGGTGGCACACGCTGTCTTCGACCCTAGGGACGGGTGATTTCTCGGGCGTGACCCATTTGTTTCACCCACGTTAACCGGACATCCCGTACCGCACCCCACCTGTCCGTATCGCAAAACGCGCCCAGTACCGTGGACGCGTGGACAAGAGGCAAGCAATCGGATCCTGGCTCTCGGGCCCCCGCGCGGCCGCCGAGGACGCCGGTGTCGACTTCGGATACCGGGGCGAACAGCTCGGGCTGCCCGAGGAGGGGCCGGGGTCGATCGCCCGCCCCGGCCGACGGCTCGGAGCACTAGCGGTCGACTGGGGTCTCTGCGTCTTGATCGCATACGGTCTCATCACCGACGGCTACGGCCAGGCGACCAGCAACTGGGCCCTGCTGCTGTTCTTCCTGATGAGCGTCCTGACCGTCGGCACTGTCGGCTTCACTCCGGGTAAGCGCCTCTTCGGCCTGCGCGTGGTCACCCTGGAGACCGGCACGGTCAACCCGCTGCGCGCCCTGCTGCGCTCGGCCCTGCTGTGCGTGGCGATCCCGGCCCTGATCTGGGACCGCGACGGCCGCGGCCTGCACGACCGGCTGGCTGCCACGGTCGAGGTCCGGATCTGACACCGACTCCTCGCGTACGAGGAATCCTCGCGTACGACGAAGGGGGCGCCCGGCAGGAACCGGGCGCCCCCTTTCTCGTACGAGCTGTCTCGCGCGAGGGAGATCAACGGGCCTTCGGCCCGCCCTTCGGCAGCTTCATGCCCTTGGGCATGGGCCCCTTCGGCAACGGCATGTTGCTCATGAGGTCGCCCATGGCCTTCAGCCGGTCGTTGGTGGCGGTCACCTGGGGACCGGTCAGCACGCGGGGCAGCTTCAGCATGGTGGTCCGCAGCTTCTTCAGCCCGACCTGGCCCTCACCGACGCCGACGATCAGATCGTGCACCGGCACGTCCGCGACGATGCGGTTCATCTTCTTCTTCTCCGCGGCCAGCAGGCTCTTCACCCGGTTCGGGTTGCCCTCGGCGACCAGCACGATGCCGGCCTTGCCGACGGCCCGGTGCACCACGTCCTGGCTGCGGTTCATCGCCACCGCGGGTGTCGTCGTCCAGCCCCGGCCGATGTTGTCCAGCACGGCCGCTGCGGCGCCCGGCTGGCCCTCCATCTGGCCGAAGGCCGCCCGCTCGGCCCGGCGCCCGAACACGATCGCCGACGCGAGGAAGGCGAGCAGCAGGCCCAGGATGCCGAGATAGATGGGGTGACCGATCAAGAAACCGATCGCGAGGAAGACACCGAAGGTGACGATTCCGACAGCCGCGAGTACAAGACCGATCTTCTTGTCGGCCTTGCGGGTCATCTTGTAGGTCAGAGCGATCTGCTTGAGTCGCCCGGGGTTCGCAGCATCCGCTGCCGTGTCCTTCCTCGCCATGCCACGAAGTCTACGTGGCCCGGGAGGCGTCGACGACGGCGGTGCCGTGGGCTGCATCGATATGCGGCTTTGCCGCGGGGGACGACGGCGTCAGGGGCGGAGGGTGGTGACCTCGTCCAGGACGCGCTGAGCCTCGACCCGGTCCTTGGCGCGACGGCGGTCCTCCAGCACGGACGTCCAGGCGTTGCGGCGGGCGGTGCGCTGACCGCTGCTCATGAGCAGCGACTCGACGGCACGCAGTGCAGTGGTGAACGACGGGATGGCGGTGGCGCGAACGGGCGCGGCCTGCATGGTGGAGGTCCCCCCTCGGGAATGGCGGCTTTGGTGAGTGGTGCACGGGGTGTACAACCAGCGTCACTGATTGGTGTTACCAGGGCGTGACCGACCGGTCAAACACCAATGAAGCCTTGATGCGCGGCCCAAAACACTTGACGCGGCCCTGACGGGCCCCCTATCTGCGGGGACGTCCAGGACCGCGTCAATCGGCGGCTACCGAGAGGTAGTTGCTTGTGCGCGGATTCACACGAGCAGAGTGGCACTCCGTGCCATCAGACGGCCTGCGAGGCGACGTAGGAGCCGCGCTTCTCGATGGCCATCTGGTAGAGCCGCCCGGCGCGGTACGAGGACCGCACCAGCGGGCCGGACATGACGCCCGAGAAGCCGATCTCCTCGGCCTCCTGCTTCAGCTCCACGAACTCCTGCGGCTTGACCCAGCGCTCCACGGGGTGGTGGCGCACGGACGGGCGCAGGTACTGCGTGATGGTCACCAGCTCGCAGCCCGCGTCGTGCAGCTGCTTCAGCGCCTCGCTGATCTCCTCGCGGGTCTCGCCCATGCCGAGGATGAGGTTGGACTTGGTGACCAGGCCGTAGTCACGGGCCTCGGTGATGACCTTCAGGGAGCGCTCGTAGCGGAAGCCCGGGCGGATGCGCTTGAAGATCCGGGGCACCGTCTCGACGTTGTGCGCGAAGACCTCGGGGCGGGAGGCGAAGACCTCCTGGAGCAGCTCCGGTACGGCGTTGAAGTCCGGGGCGAGGAGCTCGACCTTGGTGCGGCCGGCCTCGCGGGAGGCGGTCTGCTGGTGGATCTGGCGGACCGTCTCGGCGTACAGCCAGGCGCCGCCGTCCTCCAGGTCGTCGCGGGCGACGCCGGTGATGGTGGCGTAGTTCAGGTCCATGGTGACCACGGACTCGCCGACGCGGCGCGGCTCGTCACGGTCGAGCGCCTCGGGCTTGCCGGTGTCGATCTGGCAGAAGTCGCAGCGCCGGGTGCACTGGTCGCCGCCGATGAGGAAGGTCGCCTCGCGGTCTTCCCAGCACTCGTAGATGTTGGGGCAGCCGGCTTCCTGGCAGACGGTGTGCAGGCCCTCGCTCTTCACGAGGTTCTGCATCTTCGTGTACTCGGGACCCATTTTCGCCCGCGTCTTGATCCACTCGGGCTTGCGCTCGATGGGGGTCTGGCTGTTGCGGACCTCCAGGCGCAGCATCTTGCGTCCGTCCGGTGAGACTGCGGACACGTCGGCTCCCTGCTGATTGCTTTGAATGGTCTTCGATTCTTCGGCGTACACCAGGGTACGCCCGTGTTTACTGAGCCCTGCGGTCAGGCCAACCCCATCCCCGCACGGCGGATTCCCGGCCTCAGGCGGTCGCCTTCTCGATCTCCCGCGGCTTCAGGTCCGCGTTCTCCAGTACGTCCGTCAAGTGCCGCTCGACGACCGGCAGCACCTCGTCGATCGTGACGTCCCGGCCCAGCTCGTTCGCCAGGGAGGCGACGCCCGCGTCCCGGATGCCGCACGGGATGATCTTGTCGAACCACTTGTTGTCCGGGTTCACGTTCAGTGCGAAGCCGTGCATGGTCACGCCCTTCGCGACCCGGATCCCGATCGCCGCGATCTTGCGGTCCTCGCGCCGCTGGCCGGCGTTGGACGGGGCGTACTCGGGGCCGTTCAGACGCGGGTCGAACTCCTCGTCGGTGAGACGGGGGTCGAAGTCCAGGGACAGTCCGCCGAGGGCCGGACGCTTCTCGACGGGGTCGCCGAGGACCCATACGCCGCTGCGCCCCTCGACCCGGGTGGTCTCCAGGCCGAACTCCGCGCAGGTGCGGATCAGGGCCTCCTCCAGCCGCCGTACGTGGGCCACGACGTCCACGGGGCGCGGCAGCTTCTGGATCGGGTAGCCGACCAGCTGGCCCGGGCCGTGCCAGGTGATCTTGCCGCCGCGGTCCACGTCGATGACCGGCGTGCCGTCCAGGGGCCGCTCGCTGTCCGCCGTGCGCCGGCCCGCCGTGTACACCGGGGGGTGTTCGAGCAGCAGGACCGTGTCGGGGAGCTCGTCCTCGAACCGCGCCGCGTGCACCCGGCGCTGCTCGTCCCACGCCTCCTGGTACTCGACGGCGTCCGCGCCGAACCCCATACGGACGAACCGCAACTCACTCACGGCAAGCGCCTCCCTAGAAGCACCGGAAAGTCGTAAGGCACAAAGTGTGCCTACGCCACTGTACGACCGGCTTGTTCGGGTGATGTCTCACGGTCCGCGTCAGCCCGGTACGGCAATCCTCACACGATCGGATGAATGGGTGGGGAAATGTGCGATCGGCTGCTTACTCTCCGCTACATTCGCGCCGTTCGAGAGGCCAAAAGGGCAGCTCACCGGCAATCCGGGCACTCGGCGGCCGAACTCGCCCGCGAGGCCCGAAAGGCAGGAGACCGCACCGCAGATGACGGAACGACCCGCGCAGCGCACTCCCAACCGCCAGCTCGCCGCGCTCATCGCAGAAGCGGGATTCTCCAACGCGGGTCTCGCCCGCCGGGTGGACCAGCTCGGCCTCGAACACGGGCTTGATCTGAGATACGACAAGACATCGGTCACACGCTGGCTGCGCGGGCAGCAGCCGCGCGGTACGACCCCCGCCCTCATCGCCGAGGTCTTCACCCGCCGCCTCGGCCGCCGGCTCTCCGCCCAGGACCTCGGCCTCGACGCCTGCGCGCCCGTGTACGCGGGGCTGGAGTTCGCCGCCACCCCGGAAGAGGCCGTCGACATCGTCAGCGGCCTGTGGCGCAAGGACTCCGGCAGTCATGCCGAACTCCGCAAGATCGCCTTCACCCCGGCCGGCCTGGTCGTGCCCAGCCGGGACTGGCTGATCGGCCGCGCCGACGAGAAGGTGGCCCGCGGCGAGCCGATCGCCCGCATCCCGGCCCAGGGCCGTCCAGGGGCCGTACCCCGCCAACGCAGCCAGGGGGAGCGCGGTCCCGGTCAGAAGGTCACCGGCGGCGACATCGCCGCGCTGCGGTCGGTCGGCGAGCTGTTCCGCTCGCTCGACGACATGTACGGCGGCGGCCACGCCCGGCAGGCGCTCGTGCGCTACTTGGAGCACGAGTGCGAGCCGATGCTGCGCGGCACCTACGGCGAGCAGACCGGCCGCAAGCTGTTCGCCGCCGCCGCGGACCTCACGAGGCTCGCGGGCTGGACGTCGTACGACATCGCGGCGCACGGGCTCGCCCAGCGCTACTTCGTGCAGTCGCTGCGCCTCGCGCAGGCGGCCGGCGACCGGGCGTACGGCTCCTACGTCCTGGTCACCATGAGCCGCCAGGCCGTCTACCTCGGGCACGGCCGTGAGGCCGTCCAGCTCGCGCGCGTGGCGCAGCAGGGCGTGGGGACCAGCGCACCGCCGGTCGTCCAAGCCCTGCTGCACGGGTGCGAGGCGCGCGGGCACGGCGTACTGGGCGAGGTGCGCGCCTGCACGGCCTCCCTGGTGCGGGCCGAACGCGCCCTCGAAGCGGCTCGCCCCGGCGATGACGTGCCGCACTGGGCGCGGTTCTTCGACGAGGCACAGCTCGCCGACGAGTTCGGGCACTGCCACCGGGACCTGCAACAGTTCCGCGCGGCGGCCCAGCATGCGGAGCGGTCGCTGCAGCTGCGTGCGCCCGCGTTTGCCCGCAGCCGCCTCTTCTGCCGCGTCGTCCTTGCCTCCGCCCGGTTGGGGCTCGGTGAGCTCGATCAGGCCTGTGCGCTGGGGGCGGAGGCCGCGTGTGCTGCCGCGGAGATGCGGTCCGTGAGGGCGATCGAGTACGTCAAGGACTTTGAGCGGAGGTTGGAGCCGTACCGGGATGCTGCGCCGGTGCGGGGGTATCGCGACAAGGTGGCGGCGTTGGGGTAGGGCTCGCCGTAACTCCGGCAGGTCGTATGCCGTGTGCGGCTTTCGTCGTGGCTGGTCGCGCCGACGCGGCGGAGCCGCATATCGACACAGCCCCGCGCCCCTTTGGGGGCGCGGGTGCCCCGCGCAACCTATGCCGCCGCCCTCAACGGCTCCGCCCGGTGCAGCGAGCCCGCCGCGCCCAGGTCCGCCAGGATCGCCGTGGCGGCGCGGTGGGCGGAGTGGAGGGCGCCCTGGACCGTGCTGGTGTCGCGGTGGTCGCCGCACACGTACAGGCCCGCCAGGAGGCGCACAGGGCGGCGCAGGTCGTGGGGTGGGCGCATCGCCGGGACGGCCTCGGGGGTGTGGTGCACGGCGAGGGTCTCCCAGCGTGCCGTGGACGTGCCGTAGAGGCGGGCCAGGTGCATCCGTACTGCTGTGTCGATGTCGGGCGGCGGTGTGCCCAGGACCGTCGACGAGACGAGTGCCCGGCCCGCCGGCGCGCGGCTCGGGTCGACCTGACTGATCACCGCGGTGTGCGCGACCGGGCCGCCCCGGTCGGCGTCGAGCAGGAGCGAGGCGCCGGTCGTCGGCGGTTCGTCGGTGGTGTGGTGGACGACCGTCACGGGGTGGAAGTCCGGTACGCGCAGGCCCGGCAGCAGCTCGGCGGCGGTCCGCGCGTCCGTCGCCAGCAGCACGGCCCGGCACCGTATCTCGCCGTGCTCCGCGGTCGTCACCGACGTCGTGGCGACCGAGGTGACCCGCACGCCGGTGTGCACGGTGCCCGGCGGCAACGTCCGCGCGAGCAGCTCCGGCAGCGCCTCGGCGCCGCCCTCGGGCACGCACAGACGCCCGCTCATGAAGGTCCGCAGCGCGAGATCCGCACACCGGCTGGACGTCGTCAGCTCCGGGTCGCACAGCAGCGCGGCGAGCAGCGGACGCAGGAAGCCGTCGATGGTCCGCGCGGGGACGCCCCGCGCCGCGAGGGCCTGCGCGGCCGGCAACTCGGGGCGGGCCAGCAGCCGTTCGACAGGCGAGGCGGCGAGGCGGGCCAGCGCGGCACCCAGTCGGGCCTGGTCGACGGCGGTTCCCAGGGGGGCACTCGCACGCACCCTCGGCAGGGACGTCTGGCCCGGAACACCCCGCACGGACGCCGCCCGAGGGGCGCTCGCCAGAGCGCGCACCGCATGCAGTGCGCCCCTCGTGCGCCTGGCGCTCATCGGCCTCGCCCACGCGCCCGCGCGGTGCCGGCGGCCGTCGCTGTGCAGCAGTACGCCCGGCGCGAAGGGGCGCAGCGCGAGCGTGTCGAGCGACGGAGTCAGACGTAGGTCGGGATATGCCGTCGAGAGGAGCTGGCCGATCCGGTCGAGCCGGAACCCGTCGATCTTCTCGGTCGACATTCGGCCGCCCGGGTAAGGGGCGGCCTCCAGGACCGCGGTCGTTACTCCTGCGCTGGTCAGTCGATGCGCCGCGGAGAGTCCGGCGACCCCGGCTCCCACGATGACGACGTCCGCCTGGTACGCGGGCTCAAGCACGTGCCCCTCCTCGAGGTTGCGCGGCCGGTGGAGACGTGATGCCCCCAACAGGCTCCGGGGATACCCGAGTTCGGGACGAGGTTAGGCCCGTGATCGGTCAGAAACAGTCGCGCATGGGCAGAGCACGGTCGCACAGTGGTCGCATGTGGACGTCCGCGCAGGGCGGGCCGTGACTCCGCTCCTGGGCTGTCTTTTACTCCGCTCCGGGTTGTCCTTTTACTCGGCCGCTTACTCGGCTGTCCTTTTGCTCGGCCGCCGCCCGGATTACTCGGCCGCCGCCCGGATCGCCCCCTCGATCTCCGGAAACGCGAAGGTGAAGCCCGACTCCAGCAACCGCTTCGGCAGCACCCGTTGGCTGCCCAGCACGTCCCCGGCCATCTCCCCGAGCACGGTTCGCAGGACGGGCGCCGGGACCGCGAAGAGCGTCGGCCGGTGCAGCACCCGCCCCATGACCTCGGTGATCTCACGGTTCGTCAGCGGCCGCGGCGCGGTCACATTGAACGGCCCGGACAGGTCGTCCCGGTCGATGAGATGCCGGATCGCGGCCACCTCGTCGTGCAGCGAGACGAACGACCAGTACTGCCGCCCGTCCCCCATGCGCCCGCCGAGCCCGGCCTTGAACAGCGGGAACAGCCGTCCCCAGGCGCCGCCCTCGCGGGCCACCACCAGCCCCGTGCGCGGGAACACCGTCCGTACACCGGCCTCGCGCGCGGGGGCCGCGGCGCCCTCCCACTCCGTGACCAGCGAGGGCAGGAAGCCCTGGCCGGGCGGGGCACTCTCGTCGACCTCCCGCTCGCCGGTCTCGCCGTAATAGCCGATCGCGCTGCCGTTCACAAAGACCCGCGGCGGCTCGTCCAGCGACGCCATCGCCTCGGCCAGCGCCGCCGTGCCCAGGACCCGGCCGCTCCGGAGCTTCGCCTTGTACGACTCCGTCCAGCGGCGCGAACCCACGTTCGCCCCGGCCAGGTTGACCACCACGTCGCACCCGGCGAGCCCGGCCGCGTCCACGTACTTCGCCTCCGGATCCCAGCGCACCTCCTCCGCGGACCTGGGTGCGCGGCGTACCAGCCGCACCACCTCGTGCCCGTCCGCGACCAGGGACCGCACCAGGGCGCTGCCGATGAGGCCGGAGGAGCCGGCCACCGCAATTCTTGAAAGTTGCATGACTTCATCCTGCCTCTGACCACATAAAACCCCGGTCGGATTCCCGCGCTCCGGTCATAGGGTGGCGCTCATGCCCGAGCCGTACCAGTCGCCGTTCATACGCGCCGCCTTGCCCGACGACGAGGAGGAGCTGTCCGTCCTCGACCGTGCCACGTGGTCGTACCTGCACGAGGTCATGCCGAAACAGCAGCCGCCGTACCGGCCGTTCTTTGACGAGCGCCACGCCGCCGACGACTGCCTGGTCGCCGAGCTCGGCCGCCGCATCGTGGGCTACATCCGCCTGGGCTTCCCGACCCCGCTCGCCGCCAACGCGCACGTGCGGCAGATCCAGGGCCTCGCCGTCGCCGGTGAAGCCCGTGGCCGTGGTGTCGGCCGGGCGCTGGTCCGAGCGGCCCTCGAGGAGGCCCGCCGCAGAGGAGCCCGCCGCATCACGCTGCGCGTCCTCGGCCACAACACACCGGCCCGCAAGCTGTACGAGGCC
The DNA here is from genome assembly GCF_028736035.1 of Streptomyces sp. T12. NCBI lineage: Bacteria > Bacillati > Actinomycetota > Actinomycetes > Kitasatosporales > Streptomycetaceae > Streptomyces > Streptomyces sp. T12. Next base: position 2,804,788 of record NZ_CP117866.1, on the reverse strand, counting down.
GAGGGGTTCGTGGTGGAGGGGGTGCTGCCCGAGGAGTTCTTCCTGGGTGGGGAGTACGTGGACGACGTGATGATGGGGCGGAGTCTCTGACCGCGCCCGCTTGTCCTACGACCTGTCCTACGACTTGTCCTACGACGTGACGAGGTCCCCCGTGTCCACCGGTGCGGTGGCGTTCGCGGCGCGCTGCGCGTCGGAGGCGACCTCGGCCGCCGTCAGCACGTAGCCCGTCTCGTCGTCGGAGGTGGAGCGGGCGAAGACCACGCCGAACACCTTGCCGTCGGTGGTCAGCAGCGGGCCGCCGGAGTTGCCGGGGCGGACGGTGGAGCGGATCGAGTAGATCTCGCGGGTGACGGTCTCGTCGTTGTAGATGTTCTGGCCGGTCGCCCGCACCCGGTTCGCGACCGTCGCCGCCTGGAGGTTCAGGTCGCCGTCCTCCGGATAGCCCGCCACGACCGCCGAGTCGCCGCGCGTGGCGTCGTCGTCGAACCGCAGGACGGGGGCGCGCAGCTCGGGGACGTACAGCACGGCCACGTCCCGCTCCGGGTCGAAGAGCACCACCCGTGACTCGTACGACCGCCCGACGCCGCCGACGCGGACGCTGGGCTCGTCGATGCCGGCCACCACATGGGCGTTGGTCATCACGTGCTGCGGGGCGTAGACGAAGCCGCTGCCCTCGCGGCCCTGGGTGCCCGAGACGCCCTCGATCTTGAGCGTGCTGAGCTTGGCGGCGTTGGTCGCGGCAGGCGTGACGCTGTCGCCGGTGGGCCTTGCGACCTCGGCGGTCGACTCGTTCTCGAACGGGTTGAAGACCTGCGGGAAGCCTGCCTCGGTGAGTGCGGAGGTGGCCCGTGAGAACCAGGCGGGTGTCGTGTCCGGCATGGCACTTTGCACGGTCCCGAGCAGCCGGGAGTCCCGGATCGCCGAGGTGAGCATCGAGGAGGAGGACGCGGCGAGAACGCTTGCCGCCACCCAGGCCACGATCAGCACGGCCACCGAGTTGGCCACCGCGCCGCCGACGCCGTCGGCCACCCTCAGCGGCCCCCGGTCCAGCTCCCGGCGCAACCGCAGCGCCAGCCGGCCCGCCAGCTCGTGCACCACCGCGGCCGGGACCAGCACCGTGAGCACGGCGGTCACGGTCGCCTGCGTCGTACCCGGTGTGACCAGGCCCATCATCCACGGCAGGATCCATACGCCGATCACCGCACCGCCCACGAAGCCGGCCAGCGAGACGCATCCGGCGACCAGTCCACGCCGGTAGCCGGACGCCGCGTAGGCCAGGATCACCAGCAACAGCAGGATGTCGAGCAGGTCCACGGAGCCGCCTTTCTCTAGGACCCCTTAGTACGCGCGCGAGGCGCCTGTTGATCAGCACACGCACGCGTACTGATCGGAACCGGCCACCCTGCGTGCACCTGGAGAAACGCCCCGGACCAGGACGATGGTTCCACCGGGTGGCACACCACACATCGCGGGCGGACCGGATCCGTCGGACAGTAGGACCATGCGTGCCTTCCGACGGGCCACTCGACGGGTCTTCCGACGAACGCGGGGGAGACGAAGACCTCGTGCCGTACGAATACCGTGGGCTGCGCGGATGTGGGGGGTGGCGTGGGAGCGGGAGCAGGCCCGGGCCCAGGCCCAGGCCCAGGCCCAGGCCCAGGACCAGGCCCAGGCGGGGGCGTGGGCGCAGGCGGGGGCTGGGGATGCGCGTGGGTTGGGCGCGGGGTGGGAGGTAGGGGCTGCGCGTGGGTCGGGGGAGGGGGATGCGCGTAGGCCGGGACTAGGGCGGGTGCAGGGCGCGGTGTCTGGGCCGGGAGCAGGGCCTGTAGGCGACGCGGAGCTGGAGCCGGGAGTAGAGCCTGTAGAGGGCGCGGCGCTGGAGCCGGGCGTGGGGCGGGTTGGAGGCGCTGCGCGCGGGCCTGGTGCGGCGGGGCGTGAGCCCGGTGCGGGGCGTGAGGCGGGAGTGTGGAGGGCGGGGCGGGGCGCGGGAGCGTCGGGTTCCTGGGGCCGGGGGCAGGCCGGGTGGGGGGCGGATGCCGGGAGGACTGCCGATACCGGGAGGACTGTGGATGCCGGGAGGGTGTCGGCGGGCGGGGGAGCGGCGGATGTCCGAGAGACAACGCCGGATGCGGGAGCGTCGCTCGGTGCCTCGCGAATGTCGCCGGGCGGGCGAGATGCGCCAGGGGTGCGGGAAGCGCCGGGGGTGCGGGAAGCGCCGGCCGGGCGAGGGGAGCCCGTCGTACGAGAACAGTCGGCTGGGCGAGAGGTGTCGTCCGGGCGGGAACAGCTGGTCGAGTGGGAGCAGCTGGGTGGGCGGGAACGGGCGGCTGCGGAGGAACAACCGGCTGGGCGAGAGCGGTCGGTCGTGCGAGATGCGCCCGTCGTACGGGAGCAGCCAGCCGTGCGAGAGGTCTCGTCCGGGGAGGAACAGGCGGTTGAGTCGGAGCAGTCGACTGGGCGGGAACAGTTGGCTGGGCGAGAGCGGTCGGTCGTGCGAGAAGCGGCGGCCGGGCAGCAACAGCCAGCCGTGCGAGAAGAGCCTGCCGGGCGGGAACAATCGGCCGGGCGGGAGCCGCGAGCCGAGCGAGAAGCGCCGGCCGGGCGGGAACAGTCGGTCGGGTCGGAGCGGCGCGCTGGGCCGGTGCCACCACGTACCGCGCGGCAGGCCCGACACCGGCAGGGGCCTCGAAGCTTGCGGCAGGCCCGGGCCGGGCAGCGGTCCGGGGCCGGACTGCACTCCCAAGCCCAGCGGGACTCCCAAGCCCAGCGGGACTCCCGAGCCCAGCGGGACTCCCGAGCCCAGCGGGACTCCCGAGCCCAGCGTCGTCCCCGAGGCTGGCGGCAGCTCCGAGCCGGGCGGCCGTTCCGAGACCGGCTGCAGGCTCCTGCCGGACAGCACTCCCGAGCCGGGCTGGGGCCCTCGGTCGGGCAGAGATCCCGAATCCGGCTCTGGCCGTCGGCCGGGCAGCGGTCCCAAGACCGGCCGTGGCCGTGGGCCGGGCAGCGGTTTCGAGCCCGGCTGTGGCCCTCGGCCGGGCAGCGGTCCCGAATCCGGCTGTGGTCGTCGGCCGGGCAGCGGTCCCGAGCCTGGTTGTGGCTGCTCTCCGCCGGGCTGCAATCCCGGGCCACGGCGCAGTCCCCTGCCGGGCGGCCTGTACCGCCCCTCGTGCTCGTGCTGCTCGGCTGTCTCCCCGGCCTCGCCGCCGTTCTCGCGCTGGCGCTGTGTGCGGGTGGGGTCGAGCGGAGCGTCGCGGCGTCCGGGCGGCAGGTCGTCGCGCGCCCCGCCGCCGCGCACAAGGCGGCCCGGCCGCACATCGTGCCGAGATCGGTATGGCTGGACGACGACACCCGGCACGCCCAGCCGCCCCCGCGCTACGACGACAGGGTCATCGCCGTCTTCGTCCACCACACCGACTCGCCCAACGGCTACGACTGCGCCGACGCGCCCCGCATCATCCGCTACCTCTACGCGGGCCAGATCGGCTCCCGCGACTGGGACGACATCGGCTACAACTTCCTCGTCGACCGCTGCGGCACCATCTACGAGGGTCGTGCGGGCGGCGTCGACCGCCCTGTCACCGGCGCCCACACCCAGGGCTTCAACCACCGCACCACCGGCATCGCCGCCCTCGGCACCTTCACGGCCGGCGTCCCCGTGCCGAAGGAGATGACCGACGCGATCGCCGCGCTGGCTGCCTGGAAGCTGGGGCTGTCCGACACCGACCCGCGGGCGAGGGTCCGCCTGACCTCCAGCAACAGCCACAGCCGCTACGCCGCCGGCACCAGCACCACGTTCCCGGCCCTGGCCGGCCACAGGGACGGTTACATGACCAGTTGCCCGGGCGCGGCGCTCAGCGCCCTCCTCCCGGGGATCAGGGAGACGGCGGCCCGCCTGCAGGGCAGACACTGATCCGCGTGCTCCAGATCCACCGACCCATCAGCCCGCCGATCGCCGACCACCGACCCACCCCCTCACCGCCGCCCGAGATAAACCCCCAACGCCCGCTGCAGCACCCTGCCCTGGCTGCCCACCGGAAGTTCCCACTCGCCGAGGTACTCCACGGCCCGGCCGCCGGTGCCCGTCTTGAAGTGGAGGCGGCCGAGCAGGCGGTCGTCGGCGAGGGCGGGGGTGATGGAGCGCAGGTCGTACGTCTCGGCGCCCGCCGCTCGCGCGTCACACAGCATGCGCCACAACAACGCGCTGCTGGGCCGCAGTTGGCGCCCGCGGCGGCCGGACGCGGCGTAGGAGTGCCAGGCGCGGGAGCCGACGTTGATCATCAGGGCCGCGGAGAGCACCTCGTCGTCGTACTCGGCGAGGTAGAGGCGCAGCCGGTCGTCGTCCTCGGCGTTCAGGGCCTTCCACATGCGCCGGAAGTACTCCAAGGGGCGGGCCTTGAAGCCGTCGTGGGCGGCGGTCGCGGCGTACAGGCGGTGGAATTCGGGCAGGTCGGCCGCCGAGCCCCAGGAGACCCGAACGCCTGCCGACTCGGCCGTGCGCAGGGACTGTTCCCAGTGCGGGGCAAGGGCGCCGCGCAGATCGTCCACCGTGCGTCCCGCCAACGGGATCTCACAGCCGTAGCGCGGCTGGCCGAGACCGAATCCGCTGCCGTCGTCCTCCTCGCACCGCCGCCACCCGAGTCGCCGCAGCCGCTCCGCGGCGTCGAGCGCGTATCCGTCGATGCCGGCCGCGGGCAGCTCGTGCAGATGGCGTACGTCGGGGTCGGCGATGCCCGCCGCCACGGTGGCCGCGTCCCAGTGACGTACGACGAGGGGCGGGCCGATCCGCACCGAGAACGCCCCGATCCGCTTCAGATGGGCGACGAGCGGGTCCAGCCACCGCTCCAGGCGCGGCGTACGCCAGTCGATCCCGGGACCGTCGGGGAGGTAGGCGAGGTAGCGCCGGGTCCCGGGCAGCGGCCGGTACAGGACCAGTGCCGTCGCGACCAGCTCCCCGTCCTCGAACCAGCCGACGCTCTCCGGCAGCCAGTCGGGCTTCACATCGCCCCACTCGGGTATCTGCAGGTGGCTCGCGTCGGGATACCGCCGCAGATGGGCGAGGTGCTCCGCGCGCGGTATCTCCCGCACGAACAGGCTGGTCATGGGCAGGGTGCTCCTGGTCGGGGCGGCCACCCTAAGCCGGAGATCACACAACGGGTCAAGAGACGGGGCGTGAACCTTCCCGACCCGCCCGGTGACGTCGGTCACCAGGTGAAAACGCCTCACAGGTTTCTCGTAGCCGACTCAAGGATCGCCCCGAGACTGCCTCCCTATCGTCATGCACACGCACTGACCGGAGGTGGGGATCATGAGCAGCAGCAATAACAACAGCAACAACAGCAGCAACAACAGCCACAGGCGCGTGCGGGTCTGGACGGTGGTCTGCGCCGTCGCGACCGTCGTCCTCGGGCCCGCCGCCGTCACGGCGTCCGCGCTGGACCAGGCCAACAAGGCCCCGATGTACCACGCGGTGAAGGCCGAGCCGACGCAGGCCTACATCCCGTCGGACCCGAGCCGCCGACGGGCCATGGCCTGAGGCTCAGTCCTTGAACCGCTCCCACAGCCTGGGATACCGCTCCGCCAGCGCCCGTTCGTTCTCGAAGTCGACCGGTGCGCCTTCCGGTTCCGAGGGCGCGGGGGCGATGCCGAGGTCGGGGGCGACGGTGCCGGTGAGCTGTTCGTAGGCCTCGTCCGCGGCGTAGCCGAGTTCCTCGCCGTCGCCGTCGAACTCCTCGTCGAAGTCGCCCAGCAGGTCGGCGAGTGAGTCGGGCTCGTGTACACCGCCCTCGTACACCTCGCGGCCCTGGCCGATCAGCCAGCACCGGAAGAAGTCGAACGCGTCGTCGCTGGCCCCGTCCAGCAGGACCCAGGCGGCGCCCCACAGGTCCCAGTTGTACGCGCGGTTGTAGCGGGCCTCGAAGTGACGGGCGAAGTCCAGGACCATGTCCGGGTCCAGCTGCAGGAGCTTGTCGAGGAGCAGGTCGGCCTGCTCCTCGGGGTCGCCCTCGGCGGCCTCGCGGGTACCGTCGATCAGCTCCCAGAACTCCGTCTCGTCCATCACGGGTCAAGCATCGGCCCTGTGCGGGTGGGGCGCACGTGGAGTGCGACGGATTGTTATGGGCGGATCGACCGCGCAGAGGCGCCGTGCGGCATGCGGAGGGCGGAGGGCGGCGTGCGGAGGGCGGCCCGGCAGGTCTCGCGGGCGCACGGCTCATGACCGCTCATGACCGCTCATGACCGGTACAGTGCGGCCAGCCGTATCGCGTCGCTCGCGAACCGCTCCCGCAGTGCCTCCGGCGCGAGCACCTCGACCTCCGGGCCGAGCGATGCGAGCTGGCTGTGGGCGACCTCCTCGGATTCCACCGGGAGGGTCAGCGTCACCCACCCGTCCCCGTCCGGGGCACCCGCCGCCTCCAGCGCCTCCCGCGCGGCCTGCGGATCAACGGCGTACGGCAGTCCGCGCACCCCGCCCGGGGACACCCGCACCACGACCTCGGCACGCAGGATGGACCGCGCGAACTGCTCCGCCCGCTCCTCCCAGAAGCCCGGCAGATCGAACTCCTCGTCCCGCTCGAACCTCTCGAACCGCTCGTCACCTGCGTCCACTGCGGTGAACCGGTCGATGCGGTACACCCGGTACGACCCGTGCCCCGCGACCCGGGCGCACATGTACCAGACGCCTGCCTTCAGCACGAGCCCGTACGGCTCCAGCTCCCGCTCGACCTCGGCCTCCCCGCGCCGGTACCGAGCGACGATCCGCCGGTCGTCCCACACCGCGTCTGCGACGGCCGGCAGCAGCTCGGGGGTCTTCGGTTCCTTGAACCAGTTCGGGGCGTCGAGATGAAACCGCTGAGCGGCCGTACGGGAAGCGTCGCGCAGGGAGGGCATCAGGGCTGCCGACACCTTCAGCCGGGCGGCGGAGGCGGCGTCCTCCAGCCCCATCTCCCGCAGCGCCCCCGGCACCCCGGACAGGAACAACGCCTCGGCCTCGCTGCGCGCGAGCCCCGTCAGCCGGGTCCGATACCCCCCGATGAGCCGGTACCCCCCGGCCCGCCCCCGATCGGCGTACACCGGAACCCCCGCCTCCGACAACGCCTGCGCATCCCGCGTGACCGTCCGCTCGGACACCTCCAGCTCGCGCGCGAGCTCGGCGGCCGTCATGGCGGGCCGGGACTGAAGGAGCAGCACCATCTTGATGAGCCGAGCAGCACGCATACGGCCATCATGCCGGGGACCACTGACAACGAAGGGGTACGGCAGTCGCCGTACCCCTTCATCGCTCGTCGGCTCTTACAGGCCGTACTTCTCCCGCGCTTCCTTCACCGCCGTCGCCTTGACCTCGCCCCGCTTCGCGAGCTGGGCCAGGGCCGCGACGACGATCGACTGGGCGTCGACGCCGAAGTGGCGGCGGGCGGCCTCGCGGGTGTCGGAGAGGCCGAAGCCGTCGGCACCCAGCGAGGAGTAGTCCTGCTCGACCCACTGCGCGATCTGGTCGGGGACCTGGCGCATGTAGTCGGAGACCGCCAGCACCGGGCCCTCGGCGCCGTGCAGCGCCTGGCGGACGTACGGCACGCGCTCCTCGCCGCGGAGCAGGGCCGCGTCCGCCTCCAGGGCGTCCCGGCGCAGCTCGGTCCAGGACGTCGCCGACCAGACGTCGGCCGCCACGCCCCACTCCTCGGCGAGCAGCTTCTGCGCCTGCAGGACCCAGTGGATCGCGGTGCCGGAGCCCAGCAGCTGGATGCGCGGGGCGTTGGCCGTCGGGGACAGTGCCGCCGACTCCGCCGTGTTGAAGCGGTACAGGCCCTTGACGATGCCCTCGTCGATGCCGAGGCCCTGCGGCTTCGCGGGCTGCGGCAGCGGCTCGTTGTAGACGGTGAGGTAGTAGAAGACGTTCGGGTCCTCGCCCGGTGCCGCCTCGCCGTACATGCGGCGCAGGCCGTCCTTGACGATCGTGGCGACCTCGTACGCGAACGCCGGGTCGTACGTCAGTGCCGCGGGGTTCGTCGCCGCGATCACAGGCGAGTGACCGTCGGCGTGCTGCAGGCCCTCGCCCGTCAGCGTCGTGCGGCCGGCCGTGGCGCCGACCAGGAAGCCGCGGCCGAGCTGGTCGCCGAGCTGCCACATCTGGTCGGCCGTGCGCTGCCAGCCGAACATCGAGTAGAAGATGTAGAACGGGATCATCGCTTCGCCGTGCGTGGAGTACGCGGTGGACGCGGCGATGAAGTCGGCCATCGAACCGGCCTCGGTGATCCCCTCGTTGAGGATCTGGCCGTTCTTGGCCTCCTTGTAGTACATGAGCTGGTCGCGGTCGACGGGCTCGTACGTCTGTCCCTTGGGGGAGTAGATCCCGAGGGACGGGAAGAGGCTCTCCATGCCGAAGGTGCGCGCCTCGTCCGGCACGATCGGCACCCAGCGCTTGCCCGTCTCCTTGTCGCGGACCAGGTCCTTGATGAGGCGGACGAAGGCCATGGTGGTGGCCACGTTCTGGGAGCCGGAGCCCTTGTCGAAGGAGGCGAACGCCTTCTCGGCCGGGGCCGGCAGCGGGGCCACCGGGTGCACGCGGCGGGCCGGGGCCGGGCCGCCGAGGGCCGCGCGGCGCTCCTGGAGGTAGCGCACCTCGGGGGAGTCGGCGCCGGGGTGGCCGTAGGGGACGACCCCGTCGACGAAGTCGCTGTCCTTGATGGGCAGGTCGAGCAGGTCGCGCATCGCCTTGAACTCGTCCGCCGTCAGCTTCTTCATCTGGTGGTTGGCGTTCTTCGACGCGAAGCCCTCGCCGAGCGTGAAGCCCTTGACCGTCTGGGCCAGGATCACCGTCGGCGCGCCCTTGAACTCGACGGCGGCCTTGTAGGCGGCGTAGACCTTGCGCGCCTCGTGACCACCGCGGGAGAGGTGGAAGCACTCCAGGATCTTGTCGTCGCTCAGCAGCTTCGCCATCTCGACGAGCGCCGGGTCCTTGCCGAAGAAGTCCTGGCGGATATAGGCGGCGTCGCGGGTCTGGTACGTCTGCACCTGCGCGTCGGGTACCTCGCGCAGGCGGCGTACGAGCGCGCCGGTGGTGTCGAGCTGGAACAGCTCGTCCCAGGCCGTGCCCCACAGCGTCTTGACGACGTTCCAGCCGGCGCCGCGGAACTGGGCCTCCAGCTCCTGCACGATCTTGAAGTTCGCGCGGACCGGGCCGTCGAGGCGCTGCAGGTTGCAGTTGATGACGAAGGTCAGGTTGTCCAGGCCCTCGCGGGAGGCCAGGGCGAGTGCCGCCGTGGACTCCGGCTCGTCCATCTCGCCGTCGCCGAGGAAGGCCCAGACGTGGGACGCGGAGACGTCCTTGATGCCGCGGTTGGTCAGGTAGCGGTTGAAGCGCGCCTGGTAGATCGCGGAGAGCGGGCCGAGGCCCATCGACACCGTCGGGAACTCCCACAGCCAGGGCAGGCGGCGGGGGTGCGGGTACGACGGGAGGCCGCCCCCGCCCGACTCGCGGCGGAAGTTGTCGAGGTGGTCCTCGTTCAGCCGGCCGTCGAGGAAGGCGCGGGCGTAGATGCCGGGGGAGGCGTGGCCCTGGATGTACAGCTGGTCGCCGGAGCCGGGGGAATCCTGGGATTCCTTGCCCTTGAAGAAGTGGTTGAAGCCGGTCTCGTAGAGCCAGGCCGCGGAGGCGAAGGTGGCGATGTGGCCGCCGACGCCGTGTTTGCTGCCCCGGCTCACCATCGCGGCCGCGTTCCAGCGGTTCCACGCGGTGATCCGGGACTCCATCGCCTCGTCACCGGGCACGGACGGCTCGGCGGCGGTGGGGATGGTGTTGACGTAGTCGGTCTCGAGAAGCTTGGGCAGCGCGATGCCGGTGCCCTCGGCACGCTCCAGCGTGCGGCGCATCAGGTACGCCGCACGGTGCGGCCCGGCCGCCTTGGCGACCGCGTCCAGCGAGGCCTGCCATTCGGCCGTCTCCTCCGGGTCACGGTCCGGGAGCTGGTCGAGCGCGCTCGGCTGGATGGCGTTGGGGTCGGTCATGTCGCCGCCTTCCTCAGTCGAAGGGGGTTCCCTCAATCGGTAAGGGTTCGGGGGTGCCCTAGGTCTTTGGCAGGACAGGGCGGAGGGCCTCGGGTGCGGTGACACCCTGCGGCTCTGCCGCTTGGCCCGTCGGCGACTGTAACCCCCTGATCGATGATCGATCAAAGGGTGGAGGGCTAAAAAGTCTCGACATCGAGAAATTGGCATCCGGTGCCGGGGAAGCAGGCACGCGGTGCCGCGTTTTCGCTGCTCACCTGAGTTGCGAGCGGCTAGCTTGGGCGGCTTGGGCCGACGGCGTTCGGGGCGCGGACGGGGGCGTGGTCAACCTGTCGTTGCCTGAGCGGCCTTGCGGGCGCCCGCCCCGAAGGGGGCATTTGCCCGACCCGACCTGACCTGAACTGACCCGACCCGATCCGGCCCGAACCCGGCGCAGGCTACTCGCTCTCGTGCCGCGGCGCGCACCCCAGCACGTGGGCCTTCACGAGCTCGGCGATCCGGGGATCCCGGCGCTGGAACGCGGCCACCAGCGCCTCGTGCTCCTCCGCGTACGACTGCTGCACCGTGCCCAGCCACCGGATCGACAGGGCCGTGAACACCTCGATGCCGAGGCCCTCCCAGGTGTGCAGCAGCACCGAGTTGCCCGCCGCCCGCACCATCTCGCGGTGGAAGGCGACCGTGTGCCGCACCTGGGCCGTGCCGTCGGACGTGCGGTCGGCCTCGTACAGGGCGCTGACGTGCGGCTCCAGGGCGGAGCAGTCCTGCGCGAGGCGGTCGGCCGCGAGTTCCGCGGCGATGGCCTCCAGGCCGGCCCGGACCGGGTAGCTCTCCTCCAGGTCGGCGGCCGTCAGACTCCGCACCCGCACGCCCTTGTTCGGCGCCGACTCGATCAGTCGCAGCGACTCCAGCTCGCGCAGTGCCTCACGCACCGGTGTCTGGCTGACCTCCAGCTCGGTGGCGATACGCCGCTCCACGATCCGCTCGCCCGGCTGCCAGCGACCGCTGATGATCCCCTCCAGGATGTGCTCGCGGATCTGTTCGCGCAGCGAGTGGATGACGGGGGCGGTCATGAGGGCTCCTTAGGGCGCGTTGACGCTTAGACAATACGGCCGGTGCGCTCCGCTGGGAGGGCTGACGGGGGTGCTTTGTTGCAGGTGAGACGAGACTTACACGGCGTTGGGGTGGGGCCGGGCGCCTGGAGGCTCGGATTCTGAAAAGGCGGCGCCCCGCCCGGAGAAGTCCGGACGGGGCGCCGTCAGGCAGACGGACCAGCTGGCTTACAGGCCGAGCTCGACCTCGAACTCGCCCGCCTCCAGGATCGCCTTGACCGCCGTCAGGTAACGGGCCGCGTCGGCGCCGTCCACCAGGCGGTGGTCGTAGGACAGGGTCAGGTACGTCATGTCGCGGACGCCGATGACCGTGCCCTCCTCCGTCTCGATGACGGCGGGGCGCTTGACCGTGGCGCCGATGCCGAGGATCGCGACCTGGCCCGGCGGCACGATGATCGTGTCGAAGAGCGCACCGCGCGAACCGGTGTTGGAGATGGTGAAGGTCGCGCCGGACAGCTCGTCCGGGGTGATCTTGTTGGCGCGGACCTTGCCGGCCAGCTCCGCCGTGGCCTTGGCGATGCCCGCGATGTTCAGGTCGCCGGCGTGCTTGATGACCGGGGTCATCAGGCCCTTCTCGGAGTCCACCGCGATACCGATGTTCTCGGTGTCGAAGTAGGTGATCGTGCCCTCGGCCTCGTTGATCTTGGCGTTGATGGGCGCGTGCGCCTTCAGCGCCTGGGCCGCGGCCTTGACGAAGAACGGCATCGGGGAGAGCTTGACGCCTTCGCGGGCGGCGAAGGAGTCCTTCGCCCGGGCGCGCAGCTTCATCAGGCGCGTGACGTCGACCTCGACGACCGACGACAGCTGGGCCTGCTCGTGCAGCGCCTTGACCATGTTGTCGCCGATGACCTTGCGGATGCGGGGCATCTTGACGGTCTGGCCACGGAGGGGGGAGGCCTCCAGGCTCGGGGCCTTCTTCGCAGCGGCGGCCGGGGCGGCTGCGGCCGGAGCCGGAGCAGCGGCGGCGGCCTTCGCGGCCTCGGCGGCGGCGATGACGTCCTGCTTGCGGATACGGCCGCCGACGCCGGTGCCCTTGACGGTGGCCAGGTCGACGCCGTTCTCGGCGGCGAGCTTGCGCACCAGCGGGGTGACGTAGGCGCCCTCGTCGGTCGCCTGGGCGGCGGCCGGAGCGGCCGGAGCCGGGGTGACCGGAGCCGGAGCGGCCGGAGCGGGGGCCGGGGCCGCGGGGGCGACCGGAGCCGGGGCGGCAGCGGCGGGCGCGGCCGGAGCGGCAGGGGCGGGCGCCGGAGCGGCCGGAGCCGCGGGCGCGGCCGGGGCAGCCGGGGCCGGAGCGGCCGCCGGAGCGGCACCCGCGACGCCGATGACGGCCAGCTTGGCGCCGACCTCGGCCGTCTCGTCCTCGCCGACCACGATCTCCAGCAGCGTGCCGGAGGTGGGGGCGGGGATCTCGGTGTCGACCTTGTCGGTGGAGACCTCGAGCAGCGGCTCGTCGGCCTCGACGCTGTCGCCGACCGACTTCAGCCAGCGGGTGACGGTGCCCTCGGTGACGGACTCGCCGAGCGCGGGCAGGACGACGTCCGTGCCCTCGGCGGAGCCGGCACCGGCGGCGGCCTCGGCGGTGGGGGCCGGGGCAGGAGCGGCCTGCTCGGTGGACGGCTGGGCGGCCGGGGCGGGCTCGGCGGCCGGAGCCGGAGCCTCGGCGGCAGCCGGGGCCGGGGCGGCGGCGGGCGCGCCCGTGCCGTCGTCGATCACGGCCAGCTCGGCGCCGACCTCGACCGTCTCGTCCTCGGCGACCTTGATGGACGCCAGGACGCCGGCGGCGGGGGAGGGGATCTCGGTGTCGACCTTGTCGGTCGAGACCTCGAGCAGCGGCTCGTCGGCCTCTACACGCTCACCCTCGGCCTTCAGCCAGCGGGTGACAGTGCCCTCGGTGACGCTCTCGCCGAGCGCCGGAAGGGTTACGGAAACCGCCATGGTTTCGGTTGCTCCTTACGAATTGCGGAAGTCTGTGTCGTCGCTAAGACGCGGAGTCGCTTCGTCGACCGAGGGATCAGTCGTGCGCGTGCAGCGGCTTGCCCGCGAGGGCCAGGTGCGCCTCGCCGAGCGCCTCGTTCTGCGTCGGGTGGGCGTGGATGAGCTGGGCGACCTCGGCCGGCAGCGCCTCCCAGTTGTAGATCAGCTGGGCCTCGCCGACCTGCTCGCCCATGCGGTCGCCGACCATGTGGACGCCGACCACGGCACCGTCCTTGACCTGGACGAGCTTGATCTCACCCGCGGTGTTCAGGATCTTGCTCTTGCCGTTGCCCGCCAGGTTGTACTTCAGAGCGACGACCTTGTCCGCGCCGTAGATCTCCTTGGCCTTGGCCTCGGTGATACCGACGGAGGCGACCTCCGGGTGGCAGTACGTCACCCGCGGGACACCGTCGTAGTCGATCGGAACGGTCTTCAGACCGGCCAGACGCTCCGCAACCAGGATGCCCTCGGCGAAGCCGACGTGCGCGAGCTGGAGCGTGGGGACCAGGTCACCGACGGCGGAGATGGTCGGGACGTTGGTGCGCATGTACTCGTCGACGAGGACGTAGCCGCGGTCCATGGCGACGCCCTGCTCCTCGTAGCCGAGACCGGCGGAGACGGGGCCGCGGCCGACGGCGACGAGGAGGACCTCGGCCTCGAACTCCTTGCCGTCGGCGAGGGTGACCTTGACACCGTCGGCCGTGTACTCGGCCTTGGAGAAGAAGGTGCCCAGGTTGAACTTGATGCCGCGCTTGCGGAACGCGCGCTCAAGAAGCTTCGAGGAGTTCTCGTCCTCGACCGGGACGAGGTGCTTCAGGCCCTCGATGACGGTGACGTCCGAGCCGAAGGACTTCCACGCGGAGGCGAACTCGACGCCGATGACGCCGCCGCCCAGGATGATCGCGGACTTCGGCACGCGGTCCAGGACGAGGGCGTGGTCCGAGGAGATGATGCGGTTGCCGTCGATCTCCAGGCCCGGCAGCGACTTCGGTACGGAGCCGGTCGCCAGCAGGACGTGGCGGCCCTGGATGCGCTGGCCGTTGACGTCGACGGAGGTGGGGGAGGAGAGACGACCCTCGCCCTCGATGTACGTCACCTTGCGGGAGGCGACGAGCCCCTGCAGACCCTTGTACAGGCCGGCGATCACGCCGTCCTTGTACTTGTGGACCCCGGCGATGTCGATGCCCTCGAAGGTGGCCTTCACACCGAACTGCGCGCTCTCGCGGGCCTGGTCGGCGATCTCGCCCGCGTGCAGCAGGGCCTTGGTGGGGATGCAACCCCGGTGCAGGCAGGTGCCGCCGACCTTGTCCTTCTCGATCAGGGCGACGTCCAGGCCCAGCTGCGCCCCGCGCAGGGCCGCGGCGTAACCGCCACTACCACCGCCGAGGATCACTAGGTCGAAAACGGTGCTGGCGTCGTTCGCCACGTCACGTCCTCCATGCATGTGCGCCGTACGCCGGTCTTCGATGACCGGCAGGCGGCTGGTGTCCGGCCGCTCTTTCTTCGGCCCTGGGGTGGGGCCCTGTCCTGCCGAGCCCCATCTTCGCACTTGTCCACACCGAACGAGACGCCGGGCCGGTGTGTGAGACGTCCCACGTTCAGTCGAGCGGACACGGAAGAGGGGGCTCCGCCCTACCCGCGCGCGGAGCCCCCTCATTCAGAACAACTTCAGCCCAGGTCGCCGGCCGCCGTCAGCTCGGCCAGCCGAACCAGCGTCCGCACCGCGCTACCGGTACCACCCTTCGGTGTGTAGCCGAAGGGCCCGCCCTCGTTGAACGCGGGACCGGCGATGTCGACGTGCCCCCACGTGATGCCCTCGCCCACGAACTCACGCAGGAAGAGACCGGCGACCAGGCCCCCACCCATGCGCTCACCCATGTTGGCGATGTCGGCGGTCGGCGAGTCCATCCCCTTGCGCAGGTGCTCCGGCAGCGGCATCGGCCAGGACTCCTCGCCGACCTCCTCGGCCGCCTCCACGATCGCGGAGCGGAACGCGTCGTCGTTGGCCATGACACCGAACGTCCGGTTGCCCAGCGCCAGCACCATCGCCCCGGTCAGCGTCGCGACGTCCACGATCGCGTCCGGCTTCTCCTGCGACGCCGCCCACAGCGCGTCCGCGAGCACCAGCCGGCCCTCGGCGTCCGTGTTGAGCACCTCCACCGTCTTGCCGCTGTACATGCGCAGCACGTCACCCGGGCGCACGGCGGAGCCCGACGGCATGTTCTCGGCGAGCGCCAGCCACCCGGTGATGTTCACCTCGAGACCGAGGCGCGCGGCGGCGACGACGGCGGCGAACACGGCGGCCGCACCGCTCATGTCGCACTTCATCGTCTCGTTGTGCCCGGCCGGCTTCAGCGAGATGCCGCCCGAGTCGTAGGTGATGCCCTTGCCGACGAAGGCGAGGTGCTTGGCCGACTTGGAGCTCGTGTACGTCAGCTTCACCAGCCGCGGGCCGGCCGCCGACCCGGAGCCGACGCCCAGGATGCCGCCGTAGCCGCCCTTGGCCAGCGCCTTCTCGTCGAGCACCTGCACCTTGATGCCGTGCTCCTTGGCCGCCGCCGAGGCGATCGCGGCGAAGGACTCGGGGGTGAGGTCGTTCGGCGGGGTGTTGATCAGGTCGCGGGCGCGGTTGAGCTCCTCGGAGACGGCGGTGGCGCGCTCGATCGCCGCCTTGTGCTCCTTGTCGCGCGGCTTGCCGCCGAGCAGCGCGGCCTCGGCGAGGGGCGCCTTGCCGTTCTTCTTCTTGTCCTGAACGTTGTTGTCGTTGCCCTTGTAGGCGTCGAAGGCGTACGCCCCGAGCAGCACGCCCTCGGCGACGGCGCCGACGTCACCGGCGTCGCCCAGCGGCAGCGCGAACGCGGCCTTCTTGGAGCCGGCGAGGGCGCGGGCGGCGACACCGGCGGCCTTGCGCAGGGCCTCGCCGTCGTAGGCCCCGTCCTTGGGGTCCTCGGGCTCGGCACCCAGGCCCACTGCCACCACGAGCGGGGCCTTGAAGCCGGCGGGTGCGGGGAGCTTCGTCACCTCGCCCTCGGCGCCCGAGGCACCGAGGGTCTCCAGGACGCCGGCGAGCTTGCCGTCGTACGCCTTGTCCACAGCCTCTGCGCCCGGTGCGACAACCGGGCTCTTGGCGCCCTTGGCGACACCGATCACGATCGCGTCGGCCCGCAGGCCGGGCGCCGCGGCGGTGCTGAGAGTGAGAGCAGTCACGGTGGTGAAATCTCGCTTCCGATGTGAAGTTTGCGATGGCCGAATGGTGTGGGTCGACCGGGCCCGACGGCCGACCCTAGTTCCGACCTACGGGTGCGGTAGCAGCGGGGCCTTCCCCGGTACGGCGAACACTCGGGACGAGCCTACGCTCGTGTGAGCGTTCGCTCATTCCTACGGGCGTTCACCTGTCGGTGGCGTCGTCGCCATTTCTTGATCCTCGATCTTGGTGAGCTGAGTCACACTCGTCTGGTTCCGGTGAGCCATCAGCTTGCCGCTTTGCATGATTTCCACGGATCCTCCGCCGATTCATCGCAAGGGGAAGCAAGGGGATCTTCCGGGGGGAAGGGGCGACCAATGGCGCAGAGTGCGCACATCTGGAGAAACGCGGCCGCTGCTGTGGCGGCCGCCGGTCTGCTGGCGCTGGGTCTGGGAGTGCCCGGCGCCGCGGCCGCCGAGGAGCCGCGCATCGATCTCAGGGTGCTGGTCGTGGACAACGGCGACAGCCCCGTCCGGGCCATCACCGCCCAGCTCAAGAGCACCGGCATCCCGTACACCACCGTCGACCTGACCGACGCGAACCGCCCGACCATCACGGACGCGTTCCTCAGCGACACGGTGAACGGCACGCCCCGGGCCAAGTACCAAGGCGTCGTCCTGCCGAGCGAGGCCCCCTTCGGCGCGGGCTCCGCCGAGCAGACCGCGCTGGAGAGCTACGAGCGGACCTACGGCATCCCGCAGGTCGACGCCTACACCTGGGCCCACCCGGGCGTCGGCCTCGACTACACCAGCGAGGGCGGCTGGGCCGGCACTCTCGACGGGCGGGCGGCCTCCGTCACGACCGAGGGCAGGGCGGGGTACTTCGGCTATCTCGACGGCGCCTTCACGTTCGAGGACAACGACGCGTCCGTACAGGAGAGTTACGGCTTCGTCGCCAGGCCCCGGACGGGCTTCACCAGCTATGTCGACATCCCCGTGCCCGCCGGCTCCGGGCGCGGCAGCCTGATCGGCGAGTACAGCCACGACGGGCGCCGCGAACTGGTCGTGACCTTCGCGTACAACGAGTACCAGCAGCAGTTCCGGGTGCTTGCCCGTGGCATCGTCGAATGGCTGACTCAGGGCGTGCACCTGGGCCAGGCGCGCAACTATCTCGCGGTGCACGTCGACGACGTCCTCGCGCCCGACAGCCGCTGGGACACCGAACACAACTGCACGCCCGGTGACTTCGACTGCGTGGGCGGTGACGGCGGGGGGACCACGCCGATCCGTATGACGGCCGAGGACGCGGTCCACGCCGCGCAGTGGCAGCAGGAGCACGGCTTCACGCTGGACATGGTCTACAACGCCGGGTCCGGCGAGGAGTGGAAGAGCGCGAACGGCGGCACCGACCCGCTCGCCGACCGGCTGCTCGCCGACAAGGCGCAGTACCGCTGGATCAACCACACCTACACGCACGCGTTCCTGGGATGCGTCCAGGACACCTCGACCGTCCCCTGGAGCTGCGCCGAGAACGCCGACGGCTCGACCCGGTACATGAGCCGCGCGGACATCTCGGCGCAGATCCGAAACAACTACGACTGGGGCGTCACCAAGGGGCTCCCGCTCGACCGCACGGAACTCGTGACCGGCGAGCACTCGGGCCTGAAGACCCTGCCGCAGCAGCCCGACGACAACCCCGACCTGGCCGGCGCCCTCGCTGACAACGGCGTCAAGTGGACCGCCTCGGACAACTCCCGTGAGCCCGGCCAGCGTGCGGTCGGCGCCGCCCTGACCGTGCCCCGGCACCCGATGAACGTGTACTACAACGTGGGTACCGAGGAGGAGATGGTCGACGAGTACAACTGGATCTACACCTCCACGGCCGACGGCGGCAGCGGCATCTGCGCGAACAACCCCGCCTCCACCTGCCTCGACGACCCGCTGGACCCGGCCACCGGGTACACCGAGTACATCGTTCCGCTGGAGGCCCGCACCGCCCTCGGGCACGTGATCAGCAACGACCCGCGGCCGCACTACGCCCACCAGTCCAACCTGGCCGAGGACCGGACGCTGTACCCCGTCCTGGACAAGGTGCTCGCCGACTACCAGGCGCTCTTCGCCGACAACACCCCGGTGGAGAACCTCGCGCAGAGCGCCATCGGCACCGAGCTCCAGCGCCGCGCCGCCTGGCGGACCGCGCTGGCGGCCGGCAAGGTCACGGCGTACCGGATCGGCACCACGGTCACGATCACCGCACCGTCCGGGACCCGGATCCCGGTGACCGCACCGGAGGGCACCGGGAAGCAACTCCTGCTCTCCACCACCGCGTTCGGGACACCGTACGCGGGCAGGCGCTCGGCTTGGACCACGCCGGAGCCACTGCAGTCGGCAGTGACGCTGAAGCTGCCTTAGCTGGAGCGCCCCGTCAGGGGCGCGGGGCTGTATCGATATGCGGCTCCGCCGCGCGGGCGCGACCAGCCACGACGAACCCGCAGCCGGGGTCCGGGCAGCAGTTCCCCGCACATCATCCGCACTACAGGGGGAAGCAACGCAGCGATGCGCACAGGCCGTCATGTCACCATGCTCACCGAAGGCACCTATCCGCACGTCCACGGCGGAGTCAGCACCTGGTGCGACCAGCTCGTCAAGGGCATGCCGGAGGTCGACTTCCACATCGTGTCGCTCACCGGAACCGGCCGCGAACCCGTCACCTGGGAGCTGCCGCAGAACGTGTACCGGCACATCTCCGTACCGACCTGGGGCCCGCGCCCGGGGCGCAAACACGCGCCGTACGGCAGGGCCCGGCGCCGTTTCACCGACTCCTACGAGCGCTTCCTGCTCTCCTTCCTCGACCCCGAGGCGAGTGGCGACTTCGGTGAGGCCCTGTACGAGCTGGCCCAACTCGCCCGCGACGGGCGCCTGTCGGCGGCGCTGCGCACCGAGTCGGCGCTGCGGTCGCTGATGTGGATGTGGACGATGCCGCATCTGCCGACCGCCGCCGCCCGACCGACCGTCCACGACGCCCTGACCGCGACCGACCTGCTGGAACACGCCCTGCGCCCCCTGGGGATCCGCATCCCCGAGGACTCCGTCGCCCACGCGGTGAGCAGCGGCCTTGCGACTCTCCCGGCCCTCGCCGCCCGCAAGCTGGACGGCGTGCCCTTCCTCCTCACCGAGCACGGCATCTATCTGCGCGAGCGCTACCTCGGCTACCGCAGCGACGCCCAGCGCTGGCCCGTGAAGGCGTTCATGCTCGGCTTCTACCGTGAGCTGAATTCACTCGGTTACCGGACGGCCGACCTGATCACCCCCTGCAACCAGTACAACCGCCGCTGGGAGGAGCGCGGCGGCGCCGACGCCGACAAGATCCGCACCGTCTACAACGGCGTCGACCCGCACGCCTTCCCGCACGCCGGCCCCGAGCCCGAGGTCCCCACCCTCACCTGGTGCGGCCGCGTCGACCCCATCAAGGACCTGGAGACCCTGCTGCGGGCCTACGGCATGGTCCGCGCCGAACTCCCGGAAACCCGACTGCGGTTGTTCGGCCCGGTTCCACCGGGAGGCGAGGCCTACCGCACCAAGCTGGAGAAGCTCGCCGCCGAGCTGGGCGTGACGGACGGCCTGACCTTCGAGGGGTGCATCAGCGAGGTCTGGCGCGCCTACGCCGCCGGTCACGTCGTCATGCTGTCGTCCATCTCCGAGGGCTTCCCGTTCTCCCTCATCGAGGCCATGTCCTGCGGCCGCACGACGGTCTCGACGGACGTCGGGGGAGTGCGCGAGGCCGTCGGCGACACCGGCCTGGTGGTCCCGCCGCGCGAACCGGAGAAGATGGCGGCGGCCGCGCTGACCCTGCTCCGCGACGACGAACGGCGCCTGAAACTGGGTGAGTTGTCCCGTCAGCGCGTGATCGACCGCTTCACGCTGCGCCGCTCCGTGGACAATTTCCGGACGATCTACCAGGAGCTCGCGGGCAGCACCGAGGTGTACGAGCCCACTCTGGAGACGGTCGCCGACTGGACCCTCGAACTGCGCGACCCCTGGTACGAGAAGGTCGCGACGGACGGAACCGGCTGGTGAGCGGAAGCATCTGGATGCCGCCCGGCTCCCGCCCCGACACCCTGCCCGCCGTCCCGCGCCGGCGCACCACACCCAGCTGGGCGCAGCCCGACCCCCTCGACGAACTCGCCGAACGCCTCGACGACTTCATAGCCGCCGCCGTCCACCCGGACGAGATCGCCGCACTGCTGGAGTCCGACGGACTGTCGGACGACCAGATACGCGAGCGCTACGGCGTCAAGAACTCCTTCGCCCTGGCCGAGGAACTCTTCGAGCGGGTCGAGCGCCGCTACCCGGAGCCGGACGGCCCGGCCCACGACCCCTGGCAGGTGGGCCTGCTCGGCTGCCTGCTCAGAGGCGTGGTCTTCGCCCTTCCCGGCTTCGGCTACGTCCTCGGCGCCCCCCTGCTCGCGGGCCCGCAGGGCGACTTCGGCCTGCCCGCGGGCACGGTCCCGCTGCTGGCCGGCGCCCTGACCGGCTGGACCTGGAACCAGGGTCTCGCCCACCGGGCGTACTCCTGGCTCGGGCTGGGCGACCGGGGCGCCGCCCGCCGCTCCCTGCTCCTCGGCGCACCGGCGGGCGCCCTGCTCGGCGCCCTGGTCGCCCTGGTCGTCGCGGGGACGGCGGGTACGTTCGACGCGGCGGCGGCCGCCTTCGCCGCCGGGCAGTCCTGCTACCTCGGCGCGGCGACGGTCCTGCTGGTCATGGGCCGCGAACGGGCCCTGCTGGCGGCCCTGCTGCCGATGGCGGCGGCAGCGGTCCTCGCCCTCCTCCACCCCATCCCCGACCTGGCGGGATCCGCGCTGCTGCTGGGCTCCCTGCTCGCGGTGGCGGTGCTCGCGTTCCTCGAAGTCGCGCCTGCCACAAGGGAGTGGGGCAAGGGCGGCTGGACCGCCGGACTCACCGCCCTCCTGCCCTTCGGACCGTACGGCACCGCACCCGAGGGGCAGCCGGAGCGCACCGCCACTCCCGGCCTCACCGGCTCCCTCCCGTACGCCCTTTTCGGCCTGGGCACCGGCGTGCTCGTCCTGTACGCGGCCCTGGGAGACGTCCTGGCGGACGAGGGGGCCGGGACCGGCGCGGTCGCCGCGCCCGCCGCCGTCGCCCTCACCCTCAGCATGGGCCCCGCCGAATGGCTGCTGTACCGCTTCCGCAGCGGCAGCCTGGCGGGCCTGCGTTCCAGCAGCACGCCGAGGGCGTTCTGCCGGACGACGGTGCGCACGGTCGTGGAGTGCCTCTCCGGCTACCTGGTCGCCCTGCTCGCCCTGAGCCTCGCCACCTCGGCGCTGTGGCCGCACGCCCCGGGTGTCTCAGGCGTCCGCCTCGCAGGTCTGCTCCTGCTGGGCGTGGTCCTGTGGACGGGCCTGCTCCTGCAGTCCTTCGGTGCGGTGCTCAGCGCCGCGACGATCTGCTGCGCGACGGCCCTCGCCCAGACGGTGGCCCTGGTGACGCACTCGGGCAGCCCGCACGGGGTCGGCCTGATCGTGCACGGGACGGCGGCGGTGGCCCAAGTCGTCCTGGTCTGCGCGCTGTTGGGGAGGGCGACCGCCCACCGATGAGCGAGCTGCTGGTCCCTTACTACGAGCACCCGTCCGTCCGCCCCGCCGAATGGGACGCGATCATCGCGGCCGCGCCCCGCCTCTACGGGGTCGTCCTCAACCCGGCCAGCGGCCCCGGCGAGGCGCCCGACCCGGCGTTCGCCGAGGTCGTGACCCGGCTGCGCGGCGCCGGGGGCACCCCCTCGGGGGGCGTGCGGGTGCTCGGCTACGCCGACACCGACTACGGCCGCCGACCGCACGCCGACGTCGCACGCGACATCGCCCGGCACCGCGACTGGTACGACGCGGACGGCGTCTTCCTCGACCAAGTCGCCGCGGGACGCGAGGAGTTCGCGTACTACCAGCGGCTCGCGACGGCGGCCTGGGGCGCCGGCTGCGGCACGCTCGCCCTGAACCACGGCACGACACCGCACCCGTCGTACGCCAGGATCGCGGACGTCCTGGTCACCTTCGAGGGCACCTGGACGTCGTACACCCGGCTCGGCCCGCCGCAGTGGCGTGGCGGCGGCGGAGTGCGCCTGTGCCATCTGGTGTACGGCGTCCCGGCCGGGGCCGAGCTGGCGGACCTGGCCCGCGCCCGCGGGGCCACCGTGCACTGCGCGGTACCGGGGATGGGCGATCATCCTTGGGGAACGTTGCCGCACACTCTGGAGCCCGCTCGGTGAGACGCCTCATCATTCCGCTGGTTGTTCTGCCTCTCCTCCTCCTGGCGGGCTGCACGACGGCCCCTGACGGCGCCGGCGACGGCGAGGGCGGCGAGGGTGGTCCGAGCGGCTCGCGCTGGCAGCCGCGGCCCGGCACGGCCTGGCAGTGGCAGCTCCGCGGCCGTATCGACACCTCCGTCGACGTGCCGGTCTACGACATCGACGGCTTCGACCAGTCCGGGAAGACCGTCGCCGCGCTGCACCGCGAGGACCGCAAGGTCATCTGCTACCTCTCCACCGGGGCCTGGGAGGACTGGCGCCCCGACGCCGGGAAGTTCCCCAAGTCGGTGATCGGCAAGGGCAACGGCTGGGAGGGCGAGCGCTGGCTCGACATCCGGCGCCTGGACGTCCTGGAACCCCTGATGGCGGCCCGGCTGGACATGTGCCGCGAGAAGGGCTTCGACGCGGTGGAGCCCGACAACATGGACGGCTACAAGAACCGCACCGGCTTCCCCCTGAAGGCCCGCGACCAGCTCCGCTACAACCGCCTGATCGCCGGGCTCGCCCACGAGCGGGGCATGGCGGTCGGCCTGAAGAACGACCTGGACCAGATCCCGGAGCTGGTGGACGACTTCGACTTCGCGGTCAACGAGCAGTGCGCGCAGTACGGGGAGTGCGCGACCCTGAGCCCCTTCGTGAAGGCGGGCAAGGCGGTGTTCCACGTCGAGTACGAGGTCCCGACGCGCAGCTTCTGTGCCGAGTCGCGTCGCCTGAAGCTGAGTTCGATGCTGAAGAAGTACGAACTGGGGGTATGGCGCCGGGCGTGCTGAGGGTCAGCCCAGTGACAGCACGACGAGCGCGGTCGTCGCCGCCGTCTCCGCGAGCCCGCCGAACACGTCACCGGTGGCGCCGCCGAAGCGGCGCGTGCAGTGCCGCAGGAGCAGCTCGGCGGTGGCGAGTGCGGCGAGGACCGCGAGGGCGGTGCGGGCGATGCCGTTCGTCGTGCCGTACGTCACGCCGTTCGTCACGTCGTACGTCCCGAGCAGCGCTCCCGCCGCGGCGGCGACGCCGGTCACGGCCAGGGCGACGGCCACCGCACTACGTACGGGCACGACGCCGGCCACCGCCGCCCCCAGCCCCTCCGGCCGTGCGGCGGGCACGCCGGCCCGGGCGGCCAGGGTGAGCGCGAGCCGGGCGGCGACCGCCGAGACGACGGTGGCGAGGGCGCCCCGGGCCCATGAGTCGCCGTACAGCTGCGAGAGGGCGGCCACCTGCGCGAACAGCACCAACACGAGGGTGATGACGCCGAACGGCCCGATGTCCGACTGCTTCATGATCCGCAGCGCGTCCTCGGCGGGCTTGCCGCTGCCGAGCCCGTCGGCGGTGTCGGCGAGCCCGTCGAGATGCAGTCCGCGGGTGAGGGCGGCGGGCACGGCGGCGGCCGCGACGGCGGCCAGGAGAGGACCGGCGCCGAGGAACAGCAGCAGAAGGGCGACTAGCGCGGCGCCGCAGCCGAGCACCACCCCGACCAGCGGGGCGCACAGCATCCCGCCGCGCGCCGCTTCCCGGTCCCACCGGCTCACCTTGACGGGGAGCACGCTCAGGGTGCCGAAGGCGAAGCGGAGGCCGTGCAGACGGAGGCCGTGCAGGGGCGGCGGGGTCATGGACACGCCCGCAGAGTAGCCCGGACGCCGTATCCGCCAGGCGGCCCACCCCTGGCGCGGACACACTGAAACCATGGGTGACTGGTGGCAGCGCAACATCATCGAACCGGGCAAGCTTCCCCTGCTCCTGGCGCTGACCGCCTTCGTGGTCACCTTCGTCGTCACCCGGGTCATCACCCGCATGATCCGCGCGGGCAAAGGCCCCTTCCGCAACATCGAGACCGGCGCCGTCCACATCCACCATGTCGTCCCCGGAATCGTCCTCACGGTCATCGGTGGCTTCTGCGCGGTCGCCGGCGGTCAGCACGGCTTCGGCGCGGCCGTGGCCGCCGTGGTGTTCGGGATGGGCGCGGGCCTGGTCATGGACGAGTTCGCGCTGATCGTGCATCTGGACGACGTCTACTGGACCGAGGCCGGCCGCAAGAGCGTCGAGGTGGTCGTGCTCACCGCCGCCGTGGTCGGCCTGTTCCTCCTCGGCTACGCACCCTTCGGGGTCAACGACCTCAGCGACGACGAACTGCAGAACCGCGGGTCGGTGATCAGTACGGTCCTCGGGAACTTCCTCCTGGCCCTGATCGCCCTGGCCAAGGGCAAGGCCCGGATCGCGATCTTCGGGGTGGTCGTCCCCTTCATCGCCCTGTTCGGCGCCGTCCGCCTGGCCCGTCCCGCCTCCCCCTGGGCCAGACGCTTCTACCGTCGCCGTCCGCGCGCCCGCGCCAAGGCCCAGCTGCGCGCCTTCCACCACGACCGGCGCTGGGCGGGCCCCAGCCGCAAACTTCAGGACTGGATCGGCGGCGCGCCCGACGTGGACCGGGCCCTGGAACGCCACTGACGCAGCGCCGTCCCCGCGCACAGCACCAGCACCGCCGCGATCGCCGCCAGGTGC
Organism: Streptomyces sp. T12; assembly: GCF_028736035.1. Taxonomy (NCBI): domain Bacteria; kingdom Bacillati; phylum Actinomycetota; class Actinomycetes; order Kitasatosporales; family Streptomycetaceae; genus Streptomyces; species Streptomyces sp. T12. Next base: position 2,779,717 of record NZ_CP117866.1, on the reverse strand, counting down.
TCCTTCCCGGCGAGGTTGTCCTCCAGCACCACCTCGACCACCATCGCCACGATCACCGCAGCGGCCGTGACATACGCGCCGTAGCGCCATCCGAGGAACACGGCGAGGCCCACCACCGCCGCCGACGGTCCCGTGTCCACGACCTGCGCGTCCGAGGCGGGCAGCCCGATCGGGTGGTCCGGGCCGAGCGCGATGCCCACGCGCGCGTACAGGGTTCCGGCGAGGGTCGCGACGTACGCGATGACGAGCGTTCGCCACCAGCCCAGACAGAGCTCGGCGATCCCGAACACGAGCAGAATCTGCGCGAGCGCACCCCACACCGGCAGGTCGAGGGCGGGCACGAACAACGACAGCGGCGTCCGCAGGAGCGCGAGCCACAGCGGATCCTCGGCCTTCACCGCCCCGAGGTCCTGGACGACCTGGTACCCCCAGGACTGGTTCTGCACGACCTGCACGAGCCCCGTCAGGCAGACGGCCCCGAGGGTCATCGGTACGGCCCGCCACCGCCGCTGCACCAACGGCTCCCGCACGGCGAGATACAACGCCCCCCACTCGGCACGGGCCCGGCGGCCGAGGGTGTTCATCACGAGTGGGGATCATATGGGCGCAGTCGCGACGAACCGCCCTTTTCCGCTCGGCCGTGACGGCGCAGTCCGGCGGTGCCGAACCGCGCGCGACCCGTCACTCCGTCGCTGACTGTTCCTTCTGTTCCTTCTCCGCCTCGGGCTCCTCGGCCTTCGGCGTCTCCGAGTCCTTCGGCGTCTCCGAGTCCGTCGGCTTCTCCGGCAGCTCCGCGGCCAGTGCGGCAGCGGACTGGACCATCGGCAGGGCCAGCAAGCCTCCGGCGCCCTCTCCGACCTTCACGCCCGGGTCGAGCAGCGGCTCCAGGGCCATCCGGTCCAGCGCCTTCGCCTGCCCCGGCTCCCCGCTGTTGTGCGCGGCCAGCCACCAGTCCGGCGCCCGGAACGCGATCCGCTGCCCCACCAGCGCACAGGCGGCGACCACGACCCCGTCCAGCACGACCGGCATCTTCCGCACCGCACTCTGCAGCAGGAACCCGGTGATCGCGGCGAGATCGGCCCCGCCCACCGTCGCGAGCAACTGCAGCTGATCCCCGAGCACGGGGCGCGCCCGGCGCAGGGCGTCCCGGATCGCCGCGCACTTGCGCATCCACACCAGGTCGTCGATGGCCAGCCCGCCCCGCCCGGTGACGACCGACGCATCCGTCCCGCACAGCGCGGCGACCAGCACCCCGGCCGCCGTGGTGCCGCCGACGCTCACATCGCCGAGCACCACCAGATCGGTACCGGAGTCGGCCTCTTCGTCGGCCACCGCCACCCCGGCCCGGAAGGCGGCCTCCGCCTCCTCGAGCGTCAACGCGTCCTCGACGTCGATACGACCGCTCCCGCGCCGCACCCGATGCCGTACGACGGTCTCCGGCAGCTCCTGCGGATCGCAGTCCAGCGCCATGTCGACGACCCGCACCGGAACCCCGAGCCGCCGTGCGAGCACGGACACCGGCCGGCCGCCCTCGAGGATCTCCCGCACCAACTCCACGGCGCCGCCCGCACGTCGCGCCGAGACGCCCAGCTCGGCGATGCCGTGGTCACCGGCGAACAGCACGACCCGCGGCTGTTCGATCGGCCGCACCGGTACGGCGGACTGTGCCGCCGCCAGCCACTCACCCAGGTCGTCGAGGCGGCCCAGCGCCCCGGGCGGCACGATCTGCCGCTCACGGCGCGCCTCGGCGTCCCGGCGCACCCCACCGTCGGGGCGCTCGATCAGATCAGTGAAGTCGTCGAGATTAAGCGAGCTCATTCGCCGAACAGTACCGGCACCGGTCGAACAGAACGGCGCCACATGGCCACCAGCGGCCCCGCCACGGCACCACCACATCGGCGCGACGTCGTTGCACCCTAGATCGTCATCCCATACGTTCCGTTTTGCAGTGGATTGTCGGGGCATGCTCGCACCGTCCCGTCGTATGCCCCCTGCCGTACGCCCCCGCCATACGCCCGCGCGCCCGGGAGCCGCCCATGACCGCGACCGCACCCCCCGAACGCCCCCGCGCCGACTGCGCGTTCACCCTCGCCGCATGCCGGGACCAGCCGTACGTCCCCCGGCACCTGGGGCTCACACGGCTGCCGTCCCGCCGGCTGCGGGCCGCGGCCAGCGCGGCGCTGTCCTTCCCCGAGCCGGAGAGCTGGCTGGACGTGGGCACGGGCTACGCCCGCTTCCCGGAGGTGGCGAAGGAACTCTTCCCGTACACGGCGTTCGACGGCCTGGACCCGACTTACCGCGTCCTGCACGCACGCGTGGCCGAGCGGGTGGAGGAAGCCCACGTCGGCAACCTGACGGACGCCCGCATCACGGCCCGCCTGCGCGCCCGCTACGACATCGTCAGCATGTTCCGCCATCTGGAACACACCCCGGACCCCCGCGAGGAGCTCCGCGCCGCCCTGACGGTCCTGCGGCCCGGCGGCCTCCTCCTCCTCGAACTCCCCGACCCGCGCTGCGTGTTCGCCCTGCTGCTCGGCAGATGGTGGACCCCGCACAGCCGCCCGGGCCACCTGCACCTGCTGCCCCTGGACACGCTCCGCCAGGAACTTCAGTCCCAGGGCTGCACGATCCTCTCCACGGACCGCCGCACCCCGCACATCCCCTACGACCTCGCCGCCACGACCTCGCGTGCGCTGGCGCTCGTCCTGCCCTGGCCGCTGTCCCGGGCGTGCGCGCCGCTGGTGGCCGTGGCCTGGGCACTCGACCACATCCTGGCCCCCGTACTGCGCCACACCCGCTTCTCGAACACCTACCGCGTCGTCGCCCGCAAGGAGCCGACCGCACGGGCCTGAGGCCCGCGCCGAATTCCCGCCTGACGGGAGTTCGACGACAAGGCCTAACCCCGCAGCACCAGCGCCTGCCCCGCCACCACCAGCACCACCTGCTCGCACTCCCCGGCGAACGCGGCGTTCAGCCGGCCCAGCTCGTCCCGGTACCGCCGCCCCGACGCCGTGGCCGGCACGATTCCCGACCCCACCTCGTTCGATACGGCGACCACGGTCCGCCGCGTGGCCCGCACCGCCTCCGTCAACTCCCGTACCCGCTCCCGCAGCGCCCGCTCCCCGCCGTCCGCCCACACCGCGTCGTCCCACGCCCCGACGGAGTCCATGGCGTCCGTCAGCCACAGGGACAGACAGTCGACGAGCAACGGCGCCCCGGCCTCGGCCAGCAGCGGCACCAGGTCGCACGTCTCGGCCGTACGCCACGACCCCGGCCGCCGCTCGCGGTGTGCGGCCACCCGCGCCGCCCACTCGTGGTCGCCGCCCCGTGTGCCCCCGGTCGCCACGTACAGCACGTCCGGGAAGGCCTCCAACCGCCGCTCCGCCTCCACCGACTTCCCGGACCGGGCCCCGCCCAGCACCAGGGTTCGCCGCGGCACATCCGGCACGTCCTCGTACACCCCCACCACCAGCGTCGCCCCGTCCGGCACCGCCCGCGCGCCCGCCGCGGCCAGCCGCCGCCGCAACTCGTTCCCCGGCGGTACGTCATGATCCAGATGTACGGCGACGACATCCGTCGTCGGCCCGATCGCCCCCACCGCCCGCAGCTTGGCCAGCGCGTCCGGCCGCCCCACGACATCGGCGACCACCATGTCGTACATCCCGACGGTCCCGTTCTCCAGCCCGGCCGGCGCACCCCCCGGCGGCAGATACAGCAGCCGCTGCCCGCCCGGCCCGGTCAGCGCGTACCCCGTGCCCGGCGAGTCCATCGCCACCGCCCGCACCCGATGCCCCGTCAGCAGCGCCAACTCCCGCCCGTCCGGCACCCGCCCGGGCTGCGGCAGCCCTGCCGGCACCTCCACGGCGGGCCCGTTGTGCGGATGCGACAGCAGCACCTGCCGTACGCCCCCCAGCGAACGCCCCGCCCGAGCCGCCGCGAACGCCGCCCCGGGCGTCAGATCGAGCAACAGCGTCCCGTCCACGAGCAACGCGGTGGCCGCCCGCGCATCATCGCCGAGCGCGCCGGCACAGGCCGCACACGGACAGTCGGGGCGGGGGAGTCCCGCGGGGGCGCCGGTGCCGAGGAGAGTCAGTTCCACGGAACCGATTTTCGCGTGCCCGCGCAGGTCTCGCGCGCCCCCACTCTCGACTTCGCTCGAGCGGGGGGACCCCCACGGCTAGGCTCAGGGCAGGAGCCGGACCAAGATCCGGCTCTTGCTCTGCACGTGCTGACACCTTGGAGGCGTACATGGCGGCATGGACGTGGCGGTTCGAGAAGGCCGACGGGGCGGAGGTCCAGCCCGCGGTGCAGCCCGAGGAGTTCACCACCCAGGGGGACGCCGAGTCCTGGGTCGGGGAGAACTGGAAGGCGCTGCTCGAGGGCGGTGCGGACCAGGTGCGGCTGTACGAGGACTCCACGGAGATCTACGGGCCGATGAGCCTGCACGCCGAGCAGGCGTAGGCGGAGGGGGGCGGCGAGGGCCACACGGTCGTACGGCCCTCGCCCCGCCCTCCCGTCACTGCTCACCCAGCGTCACATCCACTGTCTTCTCATCGCCGTTGCGCGTGTACGTCACCGTCGTCCGCTCGCCCGGCCTGTCGGAGGCAAGCTCCTCGGAGAGTGAGGTGATGGTGGTGATGTCCGTGTCACCGAGCCGGGTGATGACGTCCCCGGGCTCGATTCCGGCCTTGTCGGCCGCCCCGCCCGCCATCACCTCGACGACCGCGACGCCCGCGACCTGGTAGTCGTCGTTCACGACCGTACGGCCCGTGATGCCGAGCGCCGCCCGGCCCGATTCGGTGACCCTGCCGTCCTTGACGATCTGGTCGGCGATCGTCCGCACCGTCGACGCCGGGATCGCGAACCCGATGCCGGATGCCGTGCTGTTCCCCTCGCCGGGGTCGGTGGCCGCCAGGGTCGGGATGCCGATGACCCGCCCGTCGAGGTTCACCAGGGCACCACCGCTGTTGCCGGGGTTGATGGCGGCCGACGTCTGCACCATGTTGGCGATCGTCGCGCCCGTACCGCCCCCGCTGCGGCCTTCGGTGACGGTCCGTCCGGTCGCCGACACGATGCCCTGCGTCACGCTGGACGACAGCCCGAGCGGCGAGCCCATGGCCAGCACGATCTGCCCGACCTCGACCCTCGCCGAGTCCCCGAACGCCGCCGCCTTCAGCCCCTTCGGCGCCTTGTCCAGCTTGATGACGGCGAGGTCCTGCTGTGGGTACGAGGAGACGAGCCGCGCGGTGAGAGTGTCCTCGCTGTTGGCGGTCGTCACCCGGAAGCTGTCCTCGTCCCCGACGACATGCGCGTTCGTGACGATGTGCCCCTGGCCGTCGTAGACCACGCCCGAGCCCAGATCGTTCCTGGCCTGGATCTGCACGACGGACGGCAGAACGTCCTTGATCACCTTCAGGTAGCCGTCCTGGAGGTCGTCGGCCGCCTTGACCCCCATCGGTACGGCGGCCTGCGTGGTCGTGTCCTCCTTCCCGCCCGGGGACGAGGAGCCGGAACACCCGGAGAGGAGGGAGAGGAAGGAGAGGAAGAGACCGAGGCAGCAGGAGAGGACGGCGACCGGGAGGGCCGACCGCAGGGCACGGAAACGGCGAGCGTCCATGCCCCGAGTCTCACCTCGGGGCGCGGGCCCGGCCTGTACTGCTCACCCGAACGAGCCCGGCCGCGCGCTGCACAAGGACAACGGGATCGGTCGCGCATCGCGCGCGGACGACGGGCTCAGCCACGCACTCCGCACAGATGCAGCAGCGCCGCGACGCCCCGATAGGGATCCGTCTTCCCGGCCCGCTCCTCGACCGCCAGCAACGCCTCCACGTCCGCCGGGATCTCCGCCCCGTCGACGGCCGTGTCGGTGAACACCCGCACCCCGTACCAGGCGTGCAGCGGCGCCGCGATCCCCGCGAGCGTCGCCGTCAGGTCCGCGAGCCGGTCCGCCCGTACGTCGAGCCCCAGCCGATTCCGGTAGGCGGTGGTGTCGAAGGAGGCCAGCGCCCCGGCCCAGTCCCCAGCCAGTCCCGGCCGCATGGCCAGCGCGTCGCCGTTGCGTACGAGCAGCGACAGCAGGCCGCCCGGGGCGAGCATCCGGGCCAGCCCGGCCAGCAGCGGATCGGGCTCCTCGATGTACATCAGCACGCCGTGGCACAGCACGACGTCGAAGCTGCCCGGCAGAAAGTGGACGCCGGTGTCCCGCCCGTCCCCCTGGACGATGCGGACCCGCTCCCGGATCCCCTCGGGCTCGCCGGCGAGCTCCTCGCGGGCCGCCGCGATCATCTTCGGGTCCTGCTCGACGCCGGTCACCTGATGACCGGCCCTGGCCAGGCGCAGCGCCTGCGTGCCCTGGCCCATCCCCACGTCGAGCACCCGCAGCCGCTGCCCGACCGGGAACCGCCCGGCTATCTGTTCGTCGAGCTGCCGGGCCACCAGCTCCTGTCGTACGACATCGCGCAGCCCGCCCAGCTTGCTGAGCCACGCATCGGCCGCACCCCCGGTGAAAGCAGCTGCGCTCAGGGCCGCTCTCCGCGCTTGACCTGCGGCTTCGGCAGTCGGAGCCGGCGCATCTGCAGGGAACGCATCAGCGCGTAGGCGACGGCACCACGCTTGGGGGTGTCGGGGAAGCGCTCGGCGAGCTGCTTCTTCAGACGGAAGCCGGTGACGACCGAGTCGAGCACGATGAGCACGATCACGATCAGCCACAGCAGCAGCGCGATGTTCTGCAGCGCCGGTACCTGGACCATGCTCAGCACGAGGATGACCACGGCCATCGGCAGGAAGAACTCCGCGATGTTGAAGCGCGAGTCGATGAAGTCACGCGCGAACTTGCGGACCGGACCCTTGTCGCGGGCCGGCAGGTACCGCTCGTCGCCCCCGGCCAGCGCCTGGCGCTGCCTCTCCAGGGCGGCCCGGCGCTCCTCGCGCTGGCGCTTGGCGGCATCCTTGCGCGTCAGCGACGTGTTGGCCACGCTGCGACGCTGCGACTGGGCCGCACTGCGCTTGGGCGTGGGGCGGCCCTTCGGGGCCTCGGGGTGACGGGTCTGAGTGGAGTCGGTCACCAGCGCCTTGTCGGCGGCCTGGGCCTTCTCTTCCTTGGCACGGCTACGGAACACAAAACCCAAGGGTACGGGGTGCCGGGGCATGGACGTCAGCCCGGCGGGGAACGATCCGGCAACACCAGTCGTCGTAGGGGGACAGAGGGGACGTTGCAGACGGTTCGTTCGGCGGCCACGGGGAAGGCACTCGGGCGGCACCGGGTGGACACTCATGAGCCCACCCATGAGCCACCCGGGAGTCACCTACTCCTTACGCCGGAGCGGGAGCGTCAGCAGTCGTCCTTGGGGATGAGCGCATCCGTCCCCGAACAGTGCGTCAATGGATGCAGGGCCCGTACTGTGGGTTCTGTCGCAGAGCTGGAGCTGGACGTCAGAAGGGGGCGCGCGAAGCCCATGAGCGGTGTCATGAAGCGTATGGGGATGATCTTCCGCGCGAAGGCGAACAAGGCCCTTGACCGGGCCGAGGACCCGCGCGAGACCCTCGATTACTCGTACCAGAAGCAGCTGGAACTGCTCCAGAAGGTCCGCCGCGGCGTCGCGGACGTTGCCACGTCGCGCAAGCGCCTGGAACTCCAGCTCAACCAACTCCAGCAGCAGTCGTCGAAGCTGGAGGACCAGGGCCGCAAGGCGCTCGCGCTCGGCCGCGAGGACCTGGCCCGCGAGGCGCTCTCGCGCCGCGCCGCCCTCCAGCAGCAGGTGACGGACCTGGAGACACAGCACGCGACCCTGCAGGGCGAGGAGGAGAAGCTCACCCTCGCGGCCCAGCGCCTGCAGGCGAAGGTCGACGCCTTCCGTACGAAGAAGGAGACGATCAAGGCCACCTACACCGCGGCCCAGGCCCAGACCCGGATCGGGGAGGCGTTCTCCGGCATCTCGGAGGAGATGGGCGACGTCGGCCTGGCGATCCAGCGGGCGGAGGACAAGACGGCCCAGCTCCAGGCGCGGGCCGGGGCGATCGACGAGCTCCTTGCCTCCGGCGCCCTGGACGACCAGTCCGGGATGCACAAGGACGACATCCAGGCCGAGCTGGACCGGCTCTCCGGTGGTACGGATGTAGAGCTGGAGCTGCAGCGCATGAAGGCGGAGCTGGCGGGCGGTTCGTCGGGCGGCCAGCAGGCCATCGAGGGCGGCAACGGCCAGTCGCAGTCCCAGCAGCAGCCGCAGGACACCCCGCGCTTCGACAAGCAGTAGCCGAGGTCCGGGGCCCACGCCGAGGAGGGCGAGATGGGCGAGATGATCGTCCGGATCATGGGTGAAGGGCAGGTGAAGCTGTCCGACAGCCACCTGCCCGCGCTGAACAAGCTCGACGACGAGCTCCTGGTGGAAATGGAGAACGGCGACGGCCCCGGCTTCCGCCGCACCCTCGACGCACTCCTGTCCAAGGTCCGCGACCTCGGCGAGCCCCTGCCCGACGACTCCCTCGAACCGTCCGAGCTGATCCTCCCGTCCTCGGACGCGACGCTGGAGGAGGTCCGGGAGCTGCTGAGCGATGACGGCTTGATCCCGGGCTGAGTCGACGGTCGGGGGCCGACGGTGGCTTCTCGGCGCCGGTCCGTATCATCCAGCCCGTCCGGCGTTTGAGGACGAGGCCCCTTAAGGGCCGAAGCGGGGGTCTGGGGGCGGCAGCCCCCGGGCGACGCACACTGCAACGCCGGGCACACAACACAAGGAACCTGCAGTTGGCCCCCGTTCCAAGCCCCGCAGGGACACGCGTCCGGCGGCACCTCAAGGCGCACCCCATGGCGCTGGACGCCGCGTTGGCGGTGGGCGTACTGGCCTGCATGGTGGCCGGCTCGCTCGTGGACCCGCACAGCGAGAACGGGGTCACCTGGGGCCTGCGCACCCCGGACGCGCTCAGCCTCCTGCTCATGACCCTCGGCGCCGCGGCCCTGGTCTTCCGCCGCCGCGCCCCCATGCCGGTCCTCGCCCTCACCGGCAGCTTCTCCCTCGTCGAATGCGTCAGCGGCGACCCCCGCGCCCCGGTCGCCATGTCCGCGGTCATCGCCCTCTACACCGTCGCCTCGACCACCGACCGCACCACCACCTGGCGCGTAGGCCTGCTCACCATGACCGCCCTGACCGCATCCGCCATGCTCGCCGGCCCCCTGCCCTGGTACGCCCAGGAGAACCTCGGCATCTTCGCCTGGACCGGCATCGGCGCCACCGCCGGCGACGCGGTCCGCAGCCGCCGTGCCGTCGTGGCCGCCATCCGCGAGCGCGCCGAACGGGCGGAGCGCACCCGCGAGGAGGAGGCCCGGCGCCGCGTCGCCGAGGAGCGCCTCCGTATCGCCCGGGACCTGCACGACGTCGTCGCCCACCACATCGCCCTCGTCAACGTCCAGGCCGGCGTCGCCGCCCACGTCATGGACAAGCGGCCCGACCAGGCCAAGGAAGCCCTCGCCCACGTACGCGAAGCCAGCCGCTCCGCGCTCAACGAACTCCGCGCGACCGTAGGCCTGCTCCGGCAGTCCGGCGACCCCGAGGCCCCCACCGAACCCGCCCCCGGCCTCGCCCGCCTCGACGACCTCGCGGGCACCTTCCGCAGCGCGGGGCTCCAGGTGGAGGTCGCCCGCGCCGATCAGGGCACCACGCTCCCCGCCGCCGTCGACCTGGCCGCCTACCGCGTCATACAGGAGGCCCTCACGAATGTGCAGAAGCACGCGGGCCCGGAGGCGAAAGCCGAGGTCAGCGTCGTGCGCGTGGGGCCGAACATCGAGATCACCGTCCTCGACGACGGCGCCGGCGAGGACGACACCCCGCAGGGCGGCGGGCACGGCCTGCTCGGCATGCGCGAGCGCGTCACCGCCCTGCGCGGCACCCTCACCACCGGCCCCCGCTACGGAGGCGGTTTCCGCGTCCATGCGATCCTGCCGCTCAAGAGCCGCACCCGCGTCGCGGAAGACGCCGTATGACCACCGAAGCGGAAGACGCCGTATGACCACCGAAGACGCGGTACGCCACACGACAGACGAGGACCCCGCATGACCATCCGCGTCCTGCTCGCCGACGACCAGGCCCTCCTGCGCAGCGCCTTCCGGGTGCTGGTCGACTCCGAGCCCGACATGGAGGTCGTCGGGGAGGCGTCCGACGGGGCGGAGGCGGTGCGGCTGGCCAAGGAGGAGCGGGCGGACGTCGTGCTGATGGACATCCGGATGCCCGGCACCGACGGCCTCGCCGCCACCCGCATGATCAGCGCCGACCCGTCCCTCGCCCAGGTCCGCGTCGTCATCCTCACCACCTTCGAGGTCGACGACTACGTCGTGCAGTCGCTGCGCGCCGGTGCCTCCGGCTTCCTCGGCAAGGGCTCCGAACCCGACGAGCTGCTCAGTGCCATCCGCGTCGCGGCGGGCGGCGAGGCCCTGCTGTCCCCGGCCGCCACCAAAGGGCTGATCGCCCGCTTCCTCGCCCAGGGCGACGGCGCGGACGACGACGGCGACCCCGCCCGCGCCGAGCGGCTCGACGCGCTCACCGTCCGGGAGCGCGAGGTCCTGGTCCAGGTCGCCGGCGGACACTCCAACGACGAGATCGCCGAACGCCTCGAGGTCAGCCCGCTGACCGTGAAGACGCACGTCAACCGGGCCATGTCCAAGCTCGGCGCCCGCGACCGGGCCCAGCTCGTGGTGATCGCGTACGAGTCCGGCCTGGTACGTCCAAGGGTGGAGTGACCTCTGACGGGCGTACTGCGCCCGGAGTATGCGCCGTATAAGGAAATGGACCTGGGGTCTACGAAACCGGGCTCCCCGATGGCTCAGGGTGTAAGGGCGGGCGCTCACATGTGCGCCACAGACGCCTCTGCCACGTCCGCTGCCCACTTCTGCCGCTCACAGAAGAGAGACCCTGACCCATGTCCTGGCTGTCGAGATTCAGCCTTGCCCAACGTGCCCTGATAGGCCTGATGTCGATCATCGCGATCGCCTTCGGAGCCATCGCGATACCCCAGCTCAAGCAGCAGCTGCTGCCCTCCATCGAACTGCCCATGGTGTCCGTGCTGGCGCCGTACCAGGGCGCCTCACCGGACGTGGTCGAGAAGCAGGTCGTCGAGCCCATCGAGGACAGCCTCGAAGCCGTCGACGGCATCACCGGCGTCACCTCCACCGCGAGCGAGGGCAACGCCGTGATCATGGCGTCCTTCGACTACGGCCCCGACACCCAGCAGCTCGTCGCCGACGTCCAGCAGGCCGTCAACCGGGCCCGCGTCCAGCTGCCGGACGACGTGGACCCGCAGGTCATCGCCGGTTCCACGGACGACATCCCGACCGTCGTCCTCGCCGTCACCTCCGGCCAGGACCAGCAGGCCCTGGCCGACCAGCTCGACCGGACCGTCGTCGCGGACCTGAAGGACATCGACGGCGTCGGCCAGGTCACCGTCGACGGCGTACGGGACCTCCAGGTCACCGTCACGCCGGACGACGCGAAGCTGGCCAAGGCGGGGCTCACTTCGGCCGCCCTCTCCCAGGCCCTGCAGGCCGGCGGCGCCACCGTCCCGGCGGGCTCCTTCGACGAGGACGGCGACAACCGCACGGTCCAGGTGGGCGGCGGCTTCACCTCGATCCAGCAGATCGAGGACCTCATGGTCACCGGCGAGGGCGCTGGCGCTGCCGGGAAGAAGCCGGTCCGCCTCGGTGACGTGGCCGACGTCAAGCAGGAGCAGGCCGCGGCCGACTCCATCACCCGCACCGACGGCAAGCCGTCCCTCGCGGTCGCGGTCACCATGGACCGCGACGGCAGCGCGGTCGCGATCTCGGACGCGGTGCGCGACAAGCTCCCGGAGCTACGCAAGGACCTCGGGTCGGACGCCACGCTCACCGTGGTCAGCGACCAGGGCCCGGCGGTGAAGAAGTCCATCGACGGCCTGACCACCGAGGGCGCGCTCGGCCTGCTCTTCGCGGTCCTCATCATCCTGGTCTTCCTCGCGTCGATCCGCTCGACGCTGGTGACCGCGGTCTCCATCCCGCTGTCGGTCGTCCTCGCCCTGATCGTGCTGTGGACGCGCGACCTGTCGCTGAACATGCTGACGCTCGGCGCGCTCACCATCGCCATCGGCCGCGTCGTCGACGACTCGATCGTGGTGCTGGAGAACATCAAGCGGCACCTCGGCTACGGCGAGGAGCGCGAGGAGGCCATCCTCAAGGCGGTCCGCGAGGTCGCCGGAGCGGTCACCTCCTCCACCCTCACCACGGTCGCCGTCTTCCTGCCGATCGGCCTGGTCGGCGGCATGGTGGGCGAGCTGTTCGGCTCGTTCAGCCTGACGGTGACGGCCGCGCTGCTGGCATCGCTGCTGGTCTCGCTGACCGTCGTACCGGTCCTGTCGTACTGGTTCCTGCGCGCCCCGAAGGGCACCCCGGCGGACGCCGACGAGGCCCGCCGCAAGGCCGAGGAGAAGGAGGCGAAGAGCAGGCTCCAGCGCTTCTACGTCCCCGTCCTGCGGTTCGCGACGCGCCGCCGGCTGACCAGCGTGCTGCTCGCGATCGTCATCCTCATCGGCACGTTCGGCATGGCGCCGCTGCTGAAGACGAACTTCTTCGACCAGGGCGAGCAGGAAGTCCTCACCGTCAAGCAGGAGTTGAAGCCGGGCACCAGCCTGGCGGCGACCGACGCGCAGGCGAAGAAGGTCGAGCAACTGCTCGCCGACACCGAGGGCGTGAAGGACTACCAGGTCACCATCGGCTCGTCCGGCTTCATGGCGGCCTTCGGCGGCGGCACCGACACCAACCAGGCGTCGTACCAGGTGATGCTGGAGGACTCGGCGTCGTACGACGAGGTGCAGGACCGCATCGAGGCGGGTCTGAAGAAGCTCGACGGCATCGGTACGACCACCATCGCGGCCGGCGACGGCTTCGGCGCCCAGGACCTGAGCGTCGTCGTGAAGGCGGCCGACGGGGGCGTCCTGCGCACGGCGGCCGAGCAGGTACGCAAGGCGGTGGCCGGCCTGGACGACGTCACGGACGTGACCAGCGACCTGTCGCAGAGCGTGCCGCGCATCTCGGTCAAGGCCAACGACAAGGCGGCCGCGGCCGGCTTCAACGACCAGACGCTCGGCATGGCCGTCGCCCAGGCGGTCCGTGGCAACACGGCGGCCCAGGCGACCCTCGACGACACCGAGCGGGACATCGTCATCAAGTCGGCGAAGCCCGCGAAGACGCTGAAGCAGCTTCAGGACCTGCGCCTTGGCCCGGTGAAGCTGGGTGACATCGCGGACGTGCAGCTGGTGGACGGCCCGGTCTCGATGACCCGGATCGACGGTCAGCGTGCCGCCACGATCACCGCGAAGCCGACCGGCGACAACACGGGCGCGGTGAGCGCGGACCTCCAGTCCAAGATCAACGGTCTGACCCTCCCGGCGGGCGCGACCGCCGAGATCGGCGGTGTCTCGCAGGACCAGGACGAAGCGTTCGCCAACCTGGGTCTGGCGATGCTCGCGGCGATCGCGATCGTCTTCATGCTGCTGGTGGCGACCTTCCGCTCGCTGGCTCAGCCGCTCATCCTGCTCGTGTCGATCCCGTTCGCGGCGACCGGCGCGATCGGCCTCCTGGTGGCGACCGGCACCCCGATGGGCGTCCCCGCGATGATCGGCATGCTGATGCTGATCGGCATCGTGGTGACGAACGCGATCGTGCTGATCGACCTCATCAACCAGTACAGGAGGCAGGGTTACGGCGTCGTGGAGGCCGTGATCGAGGGCGGCCGGCACCGGCTGCGCCCGATCCTCATGACGGCCCTGGCGACGATCTTCGCGCTGCTCCCGATGGCCGCGGGTGTCACCGGCGAGGGCGGCTTCATCGCCCAGCCGCTGGCGGTGGTCGTGATCGGCGGTCTGATCACCTCGACCATGCTGACGCTGCTGCTCGTTCCGACGCTCTACACGATGCTGGAGCTGCGCAAGGAGCGCCGGGCGAAGAAGCGGGCGGCGAAGAAGGCCGGGGCGCCCGCTCAGCCGGCGGAATCGGGGGAGCCCGAACCCGCGGGAGTGTGACGGCCCTCGTCGTCCAGGACGACGACGGACCCGCGCACGGCGGCCGGGTCCCCGATCCACAAAGGTCGGGGACCCGGCCGCTGCCGTACCCGGGTTACGTATTCTGTGGCCTCGAACTGCTCTGCGGCGGAAGGGGATTCGCGCGTGCCGCTGCACAGGGACGACCCGAAGTCGGTCGGCGGCTACAAGCTGGTCGACCGGCTCGGGGCCGGAGGCATGGGGATCGTCTACCGGGGCAGGGCACGCTCGGGCCGCGAGGTCGCCGTCAAGGTGGTGCACGCCCAGTACGCCGAGGACGAGGTCTTCCGCGCCCGCTTCCTCCAGGAGATCGAGTCCGTCCGCAAGGTGAGCGGCGCCTTCACCGCGCCGGTCGTGGACGCCGACCCCGAGGCGGTACGGCCCTGGATGGCCACCCAGTACGTGCCCGGCCGCTCGCTCGCCGACCGGATCCGCGAGCAGGGCGCGCTGCGCGGCGGCGAACTGCGGCAGGTGGCCCTGGGGTTGGTGGAGGCCCTGCGGGAGATCCACCGGGCGGGGGTGGTGCACCGGGACCTCAAGCCGGCCAACGTCCTGATGGCCGAGGACGGTCCCCGCGTCATCGACTTCGGCATCTCCCGCGCTGCCGAGAACCACCACACCCTCACCGAGACCGGCCAGATGATCGGCACCCCGCCTTTCATGTCACCGGAACAGCTCACCGACGCCCGCAAGGTCGGCCCCGCCTCGGACGTCTTCTCGCTCGGCGCGCTGCTGGTGTTCTGCGTGACAGGCCGGGGCCCCTTCGACGCCGACAGCCCCTATCTGACCGCTTACCGGGTGGTCCACGACGAGCCGGTGCTGGAGGGGGTGGCGGGCCCGCTGCGCGCCGTCCTGGAGCGCTGCCTGGCCAAGGACACCAAGGACCGCCCCGGACTCGACGAACTGGCCCACGAGTTCGCGGCCGTCCTGCCCGAGCCCGCGGAGGGCGATCCGCCCACGATGACCCGGCGTCCGGGCGCACCGCGGGCCGGCGCGGAGACCGACCCGGGGATCGCCGTCGGCCGCACCACCGCCGGCTCCGGCCGCCGCAGCCGTACGCGTCCGTTGTGGGCCGCGGTCGGCACGGTCGGCGTGCTCGGCCTGGGGCTCCTGGGCTATATGCGGTACGGGCCGGGTTTCGCGGACGACCCGCCGTCGGTGAGCCCCGACCCGGCCGCCGCGTCCGCCGCGCCCCGCTGGGCAGCCCTCCCGGCCGGCTGGAAGCCGTGGCAGACGGGAGTGACCGAAACCGCCGCGAGCGGAGTGACGAAGGCGCCGGACGTGAACGGTGCGGACGTGGCGCCGCACTGCGCGGTGGACCAGGGCTCCGTCTACTGCGGCGGCAACGCACTCCTCCCGGAACGGATCGACGGCGCCACCGGCAAGACCCTCTGGCGCGCCGGCATCGCGCCGGCCGGCATCCCCGCCGACCGGTACACCTCGACGGTCGTCGGGGTCGACGGCGATGTGGTGCTCGTCCAACTCCTCGTCAACAACGCGTCCGGCTTCACCCAGGAGCAGTCCCTCGTCGCCCTCGACCGCCACAGCGGCGAGGAACTCTGGTCCCGGAAGGTGTACAACGGCAGCCCGCCGTCGATCGACGTCGCCGGACTCGTCCTCATGCAGGAGGCCGACGGCCGGACGGTGACCGCCCGCTCGGCGGCCGACGGCAAGGAGCGCTGGAAGATACCTCTGCCGGCGAAGCACTTCTGCACCCTGCTCGACAGGGCGGAGCGTCCGTACGTCGAGTGCGTCACCGACTCGGCGGACGACGACACGCAGTTCATCGTCATCGACCCCGCCGACGGCTCCGTGCGGCGCCTGGCCTCGCCCGCGGACAGCGGCAGCTTCGTCGGCGCCCTCGACGGGAAGCTGCTGTTCGTGGAGTCGGACGCGGAAGCGGACGTGGTCGCGGCCGGCAGAGACCTGACGTACACCCGTATCGTGCGCGTCGACCCCGAGAGCGGGAAGCGCGCGGTGACAGAACTGCCCCAGCGGTACCGGGGGACCGTGGCCCTGGCGCGCGGCACGCTCTACTTCTCCAAGTCCACCGGCCAGGTGACCGCCGCCTCCCCGCTGACGGGAGTGAAGGTGTGGGAGACCCGCACCACCGTGGAGTCGCCCGGCCAGCTCTCGGTGGATGCCGGCGGGCGCACCGCGTACGTGGCCAGTGGGAGCGGACGGGTGGCGGCCCTGGACGCGGCGCGGGGCACGCTGCTGTGGGAGTCCTCCACCCGCGCCGAGGTCCTGGCCAGCGGGATCACGCCCGTGGTGCTGTTCGACAGGGGCGCCCTGGTGGTGGCGGCCGCCGACGGCACGATCTTCACCCTCGACCCGGCCCACCCCGACCGGACACCGGTCTCGGCGGGGTGAGCGCGGGCCGCGGTGGACGGGCTACGGCAGCGCCAGCATCCGCTCCAGCGCCAGCTTCGCGAACGCCTCGGTCTCCTTGTCGACCTCGATGCGGTTGACCAGGTTGCCCTCGGCCAGCGACTCCAGGGCCCAGACCAGGTGGGGCAGGTCGATGCGGTTCATCGTCGAGCAGAAGCAGACCGTCTTGTCGAGGAAGACGATCTCCTTGCCCTCCGGCGCGAAACGGTTCGCCAGGCGGCGTACCAGATTCAGCTCGGTCCCGATGGCCCACTTGGAGCCGGCCGGGGCGGCCTCCAGGGCCTTGATGATGTACTCGGTCGAACCGACGTAGTCCGCCGCGGCCACGACCTCGTGCTTGCACTCGGGGTGGACCAGCACGTTGACGCCGGGGATCCGGGCGCGCACGTCTTCCACCGACTCCGGGCTGAAGCGGCCGTGCACCGAGCAGTGGCCGCGCCACAGGATCATCTTCGCCGCCCGCAGCTCGTCGGCGGTCAGCCCGCCGTTCGGCTTGTGCGGGTTGTAGACGACGCAGTCCTCCAGGGACATGCCCATGTCCCGGACCGCGGTGTTGCGGCCGAGGTGCTGGTCGGGCAGGAACAGCACCTTCTCGCCCTGCTCGAAGGCCCAATCGAGAGCCTTCTTGGCGTTGGACGAGGTGCAGATCGTGCCGCCGTGCTTGCCCGTGAACGCCTTGATGTCGGCGGAGGAGTTCATGTACGACACCGGCACGACCTGCTCGGCTATGCCGGCCTCGGTCAGCACGTCCCAGCACTCGGCGACCTGCTCGGCCGTCGCCATGTCGGCCATCGAGCAGCCGGCGGCGAGGTCGGGGAGGACGACCTTCTGGTCGTCGGACGTCAGGATGTCCGCCGACTCCGCCATGAAGTGCACACCGCAGAACACGATGTACTCGGCCTCCGGGCGCGCGGCCGCGTCGCGGGCCAGCTTGAAGGAGTCGCCGGTCACGTCCGCGAACTGGATGACCTCGTCGCGCTGGTAGTGGTGGCCGAGCACGAAGACCTTGTTCCCGAGCTTCTCCTTGGCCGCGCGGGCGCGCTCGACCAGGTCGGGGTCGGAGGGCGAGGGTAGGTCGCCGGGGCACTCGACGCCCCGCTCGCTCTTCGGGTCGGCCTCACGGCCGAGCAGCAACAGGGCGAGCGGACTCGGCTGTACGTCGAGCTCCGTGGTCTGGGCGGTGGTCACGACACGCACCCTTTCTGCTTTTCGTCGAACTGACGTTATCTATCATAACCCGGTTCACGTCACTTTGACGATGGTCATAGCGTCGATGTGACATGAATCCCGATGAGGCGTTTTCCGCTCCCGGCCGCATGTGCGAGCATGAAGAAGGCGCCGGAAAAACCGGTGCCCGGCCCGGAATGAATCCGCGGCCTTGCCGGTTGGACCAGTCGGCAAGCAGTCTCCGTACAACCCGGGAGAGATGTAGATGTCCGTATCGGACGAGACCGGCACCGTCACCGACGGCATCATCCTGTCCGACGCCGCCGCGGCGAAGGTCAAGGCCCTGCTCGACCAGGAAGGCCGTGACGACCTGGCCCTGCGCGTCGCCGTTCAGCCCGGCGGCTGCTCCGGCCTGCGTTACCAGCTCTTCTTCGACGAGCGCTCGCTCGACGGCGACGTCGTCAAGGACTTCGGTGGCGTCAAGGTCGTCACCGACCGCATGAGCGCCCCGTACCTGGGCGGCGCGTCCATCGACTTCGTCGACACCATCGAGAAGCAGGGCTTCACGATCGACAACCCGAACGCGACGGGCTCCTGCGCCTGCGGCGACTCCTTCAGCTGAGCCCGGCTGACAGCTGAGCCCGGCTGAGACAGCCCGGCCAAGACACGGGAAGGCGGCGACCCCCTCCGACGGGGCCGCCGCCTTCCCGTTTCCGCGGGCCCTTACCGGGCCCCGGACGTCTGCGGTGCGTCCGGCAGCCGCGTCCCGGGCTTCTCCAGCGGGACCGCCTGGCCGTCCGTCCCCACGACCTTGCGGTCGCCGAGCGGCGCGTCCAGCTGCACGGTCTTGTGGAACACCTTGGCGATCATGATGCAGACCTCGTCCGGTTGAGAGGTCGCGGTCACCTGGACCCTCACCTGGTCCTCGCTCTCGCTCGCCGTCACCTTGTACTCGGCGCACACGCCGCCCGTGAAGGCCACGGTCAGTTCCCTGCCGTCGACGGTGTAGCCGTCCACCGCCACGTTCTGCGTGACCGGCGCCGAGGTCGGCTCGTCCTTCGGCCCGGTCGGCCGCGGGGTCGGCTGCCCGCTCGGCTCCTCGGACGGCGTGGCCGAGGCCAGATACTTAGGGTCGACGGCCGGATACGTCACCGTGAAGCTGTCCTGCGCGCCCGGCGCCCGCACCTGGAACAGCCAGGACGGCACCAGCGTCTGCCGCGCGTCCACGTAGTGCGAGGCCAGCCCGAACACCGCCGTCTCGACCGTGACGATGTCCTTCGCCGGCGCACCCGTCGAGGCCTCCGCCCCGCAGGGCGCCTCGAGGCGGTCCTTCAGCGGTACGGGGCTGGCGCAGCCGCCTATGCCCATGCGGTGGTCGGTCCCCGGCGCCGCGTTCATCAGCCCGAGCGTCTTCTCGGCATCCAGCACGGGGTACGTGTCCCCCTTCACCGGCGCCTTCAACTGGCCGCTTCCGCCGACCACTTCGCCCTGGGCGCTCACGGTGACCCCGGTCGTCCAGCCGTACGTGGGCAGCCCGCCGACCAAGGGGTTCGCGTTCACGACCCGCTGGGCGCCCATGAGCTGGCTCGCGTCGAGCTTCGCGTCGTCCTGACCCACCGCCTTGAGAACCGGTGCGGCAGCCTTCTTCGCGGCGTCCTCGCTCACCGGGTCGGCGGCCGGATCCGGGGCGTCCTTGCTGCAGACGGTGGTGCTCTCGCAGTTGTCGGTGCCGGGTGCGTACCGGTAGAACGTCCAGGTCCCCGGCGCCTGCTTGTTCACCTGCAGACTGGGCCCCGACCCGTCCTGTGCTCCGACCTTCCAGGTCTGCCCCTGCGCCACCGGCGTCCCGTCCACCCCGAGCGCCTCGGCCAGCCGGGCGACCTCCGCCGCGCCGACCTCACCCTGGGCCCGGTACACCGGCGCCGAGCCGGGCCCGTCCGCCAGCTCCCCGTCGGCCTGGTAGGTGACGCCGTACGGGTTGGGCTCCCCGGGCGCGATGCCGTTGGTACCGCCCTCGGTGTAGCCGTCGAGGTGCAGCGGCGGGGGAGTACCACCGCCGGAGGCCCCCGACGCCGTACCTCCGCCCGACCCTCCGGACGCGCTCGCGGCGAGGTAGGCCCCGCCCCCGCCGACGAGCAGCACGGCGGCAGCGACGGAGGCGATGACCGCGGGGGACCGGCGCCGGGCACCGTCGTGGGCGTCGTCGTGCCGGCGGGCGTCGTCATGCCGGTGGGCGTCGTCATGCCGGTGGTCGGCGGCGGGATCGGGGTCGGGGTCGGTGGCGGGTTCGGTGGCGGGGTCCGGGGTCTCGGCTGCCGGGGCCGCAGGGACCGGGGGAGCAGCAGGAGCCGGGCTGTCGGCGGGGGCGGCAGAAGCGGCGGCAGTCGCCGGGTCCGGGGCCGGGTCCGAGGCCCCCTCCGCATCGCCCTTCTCCGCAGAGGCCTCCTGCGAGGCGTCCTCACCCTCGGCTCCGAGCCCCTCCGCACCGACGGCGTCCTTCTCCGCCCGTGCCTCCTCCGTGTCCTTGCCGGAGGCGCCCGCGTCGTCGTTGTCGGGTCGCTCGGTGTTCACCGCATCGCTCCTTCGGCTGCGCACATGTCCCTTGACCCTGACCCGGCCCTGTCAAAAGGCCGGCTATCGGGTCGTATCCCGCATCCCCTTTACGGGGGACAGCGATGGGACGCAGCGGGGGAGCGCACGGTTCCCTGAAAGGCGCCGATTCGGCCGCCGGAGTTCGATCAGTCGCCGTGGCCCGATCAGTCGCCGTAGTCCGACATCGCGTCCAGCAGCCGCGCCGACTTCGGCGGCACGGTCACGCCATGGATGAGTGACGGGGGGACCGGACGGGAAAGGACACGGTCGGGAGCGGTCCAGTGCGGAGCCATCCGCGCGCAGTCACCGCGCAACGTCGCCAGGTCGCCCTCCAGGTCGATCGGAGCGTCGATCGGAGCGGGGGCGTGGACCTTGGTTTTCGTCATAGTGGCACCGTAGGCACGCAGGAGCCCGCGAAGAAAGATCTACTATCGGGTAGTTTTGCCTGCTTCAGAGTCCCGGTCACGAACGGTAGCGTGGACTGTCAACCCTTCCTCCCCGCAGGAGACTCCACGCCGTGCGCATCGCAGTCACCGGCTCCATCGCCACCGACCACCTCATGACCTTCCCCGGCCGTTTCGCCGACCAGTTCGTCGCGGACCAGCTGCACACGGTCTCGCTCTCCTTCCTGGTCGACAACCTGGACGTACGCCGGGGCGGCGTAGGCGCGAACATCGCCTTCGGCATGGGACAACTGGGCACGCAGCCGATCCTGGTCGGCGCCGCGGGCTCCGACTTCGACGAGTACCGGGCCTGGCTGGACCGGCACGGCGTCGACACCGGCTCGGTCCGCATCTCCGAGACCCTGCACACCGCCCGCTTCGTCTGCACCACCGACGCCGACCACAACCAGATCGGCTCCTTCTACACCGGTGCGATGAGCGAGGCCCGCCTGATCGAGCTGAAGACCGTGGCGGACCGCGTCGGCGGCCTCGACCTGGTCCTCATCGGCGCCGACGACCCCGAGGCGATGCTCCGCCACACGGAGGAGTGCCGCTCCCGGCAGATCCCCTTCGCCGCCGACTTCTCCCAGCAGATCGCCCGCATGAACGGCGACGAGATCCGGATACTGCTGGACGGAGCGACGTACCTCTTCTCGAACGAGTACGAGAAGGGCCTCATCGAGTCCAAGACCGGCTGGACGGACGAGGAGATCCTGTCCAAGGTCGGCCACCGCGTCACGACCCTCGGCTCGCGCGGTGTGCGCATCGAGCAGGTCGGCCAGGACCCCATCGAGGTCGGCTGCCCGGAGGAGGACCGCAAGGCCGACCCCACGGGCGTCGGCGACGCCTTCCGCGCCGGGTTCCTCTCCGGCCTCGCCTGGGGCGTCTCGCTGGAGCGGGCCGCGCAGGTCGGCTGCATGCTGGCGACGCTCGTCATCGAGACCGTCGGCACGCAGGAGTACCAGCTGCGCCGGGCGCACTTCATGGACCGCTTCACCAAGGCGTACGGGCATGACGCCGCCGCCGACGTCCAGGCGCACCTGGGCTGACGCTTCGCCCCCCGAGGCGTTCAGCTCACCCGGCGGACCAGGTACGCCGTCCCTTGGTCCGCCGGTTCCTCGCCGACGTACTCCTGCCCCCGCATCGCGCACCACGCCGGGATGTCCAGGCGGGCCGCCTCGTCGTCCGCGAGTACCCGGACCGTGCCGCCCACCGGCACCTCGCCGATGACCTTGGCCAGCTCGATGACCGGAAGCGGACAGAGCTTGCCGATCGCGTCCACGACCAGGACGTCCTCCTGTACGACCGTGCTGGGCACCGGCGCCCCGAGCTTCTCCCGTACGGACGCCACGGCCCCCGGCAGCACCTCCAGGAACCGCTCGACGTCCTCCGCCGCCGTCCCGGACGGCAACGACACCCGCACGTTCCCCTCGCTCAGCACCCCCATCGCCTTCAGCACATGGCTGGGCGTCAACGTGCTGCTCGTACAGGACGAACCGGACGAGACCGAGAACCCGGCGCGGTCCAGCTCGTGCAGCAATGTCTCCCCGTCGACATAGAGACAGGAGAAGGTGACGACGCCGGGCAACCGCCGCACCGGATCGCCGACCACCTCCACATCCGGCACCAGCCCCGGCACTCGCGCCCGGATCCGCTCCGTCAGCTCCCGCAGCCGTACCGCCTCTTGGGCCGCCTCCGCCTGGACGGCACGCAGCGAGGCCGCCGCGGCGACGATCGCCGGGATGTTCTCGAACCCGGCCGCCCGCCCCGACTCCCGCTCGTCCGCGGGCCCTTGCGCGGCGAACCGCACCCCTTTGCGTACGACGAGCAGCCCGACCCCCGACGGCCCACCCCATTTATGGGCACTCCCGGTCAACACCGACCAGTCACCCTCGACGCGCCCCCACCCGAGCGACTGCGCCGCATCCACCAGCAACGGCACCCCGGCCTCCCGGCACACCCCGGCCACTTCCGCCACCGGCTGCTCGGTCCCCACCTCGTGGTTGGCCGACTGGAGGCAGGCGAGCGCGGTGTCCGCCCGAAGGGCCTCCGCGTACGCACCCGCGTTCACCGCCCCCGCACGGTCCACCGCGACCTGCGTGACGGAACCGCCCCCGGCCTCGTGCGCGTCAGCCGCATGGAGCACAGAGGAGTGTTCGACGGCAGACACAATCAGGTGACGCCCGACCCGCCGCCGCCCGGCCAACACCCCGGCGACACCCGAGTGGACGGCCTTCGTCCCCGATGAGGTGAACACCAACTCATCGGCCCGGCACCCCACCGCCTCAGCGGCAGCCTCCCGAGCCGCGTCCAGCAGCATCCGGGCCTTGCGACCCTCCCGGTACAGGCGTGCAGGATCAGCCCACCCGTCGTCGAGCGAGGCCTGAAGAGCCTGCCGGGCAACGGGATGAAGAGGAGCACTGGAAGCAGCGTCGAAATAGCCCACACGGCAACGCTAAACCGCCGATCGCTGCAACGTCCCTGAAGGGGCGCGGGGCGGTGACATGTGCGGCTCCGCCGCGGGGCGCGACCAGCCACAAACAACCCGCAGCCGCCAATCAAGCGAACCCCCCACTCCAGTAGGCCCCCCTCCCCGCGAACCCTCGGAGAGCGTCGGCTAGGGTTTGGTCCGCATAAACATCCAAACCCCTGCCCGACGCAGGGCGGCGACCGACCCGCGAGAAGGCCAGGCCGCAGCCATACCGCGCGGGCGAGACTCTCGGGAAGGCGCTACGTGAGTCCCAACGGCTCCGACCGCTCGCCGCGGCGCCCGATGCGGCGGAAGCTGCTGCAGGCAATGACTGCGGGCCTGGTCCTGGCGACAGCCACCGGTTGCTCGTACAACTGGGAAGACTTCCCCCGCCTTGGTATGCCCACCCCGGCCACGGAAGAGGCTCCGCGGATCCTCTCGCTGTGGCAGGGGTCGTGGGCGGCCGCGCTCGCCACAGGCGTGCTGGTCTGGGGCCTGATCCTGTGGAGCGCGATCTTCCACCGGCGCAGCCGCACCAAGGTCGAGGTTCCCCCGCAGACCCGGTACAACATGCCGATCGAGGCGCTGTACACGGTGGTCCCGCTCATCATCGTCTCGGTCCTGTTCTACTTCACGGCCCGCGACGAGTCGAAGCTCCTCAGCCTCAAGGACAAGCCCGACCTCACCGTCAACGTCGTGGGCTACCAGTGGAGCTGGGCCTTCAACTACGTCCAGCCCGTGGACGGTTCCACCGGTGACGCGAAGACCGACAAGAACCTGGCCGCCATTCCGGACCGGTTCAAGGAGGACTTCCCGGCGAACGCGGGCGGTGTCTACGACGCCGGCACCCCCGGCACGCGGAACCCGGACACGGGCAACCCCGGCCCGACCCTGTGGCTTCCCAAGGGCAAGACGGTCCGCTTCGTCCTCACCTCGCGTGACGTCATCCACTCCTTCTGGGTGGTGCCGTTCCTGATGAAGCAGGACGTCATCCCGGGCCACACCAACGCCTTCGAGGTGACCCCCAACAAGGAGGGCACCTTCCTGGGCAAGTGCGCCGAGCTGTGCGGCGTCGACCACTCCCGGATGCTGTTCAACGTGAAGGTCGTCTCCCCCGACGAGTACGAGCAGCACCTCAAGGACCTCGCCAAGAAGGGGCAGACCGGTTACGTTCCCGCCGGCATCGCGCAGACGAGCCACGAGAAGAACCGGGAGACGACAAACCTGTGAGCATCCTCAACGAACCCCAGGGTGCCGCGGCAGCTGAGGACTCGTACGAGAACGAGCTGCCGGTCAGGCGCAAGCAGCCCGGCAACGTCGTGGTCAAGTGGCTCACCACCACCGACCACAAGACGATCGGAACGCTGTACCTCGTCACGTCGTTCGCGTTCTTCGTGATCGGCGGCGTGATGGCGCTGCTCATGCGCGCCGAGCTGGCCCGTCCGGGCCTGCAGATCATGTCGAACGAGCAGTTCAACCAGGCGTTCACGATGCACGGCACGATCATGCTGCTGATGTTCGCGACGCCGCTGTTCGCCGGCTTCGCGAACTGGATCATGCCGCTGCAGATCGGCGCGCCGGACGTGGCGTTCCCGCGGCTGAACATGTTCGCCTACTGGCTGTACCTGTTCGGCTCGCTCATCGCGGTCGGCGGCTTCCTCACCCCGCAGGGTGCGGCCGACTTCGGCTGGTTCGCCTACAGCCCGCTGTCGGACGCGGTCCGCAGCCCGGGCATCGGCGCCGACATGTGGATCATGGGTCTGGCCTTCTCCGGCTTCGGCACCATCCTCGGCTCGGTCAACTTCATCACCACGATCATCTGCATGCGCGCCCCCGGCATGACCATGTTCCGCATGCCGATCTTCGTGTGGAACGTGCTGCTGACCGCGGTGCTGGTCCTGCTGGCCTTCCCGGTGCTGGCCGCCGCGCTGTTCGCGCTGGAGGCGGACCGCAAGTTCGGCGCCCACGTCTTCGACTCCGCCAACGGCGGAGCACTGCTGTGGCAACACCTCTTCTGGTTCTTCGGCCATCCAGAGGTGTACATCATCGCCCTGCCGTTCTTCGGCATCATTTCCGAGGTCATCCCGGTCTTCTCCCGCAAGCCGATGTTCGGCTACATGGGTCTGATCGCGGCGACCATCGCGATCGCGGGCCTGTCCGTGACGGTGTGGGCGCACCACATGTACGTCACCGGCGGTGTGCTGCTGCCGTTCTTCTCCTTCATGACGTTCCTCATCGCCGTCCCCACAGGCGTGAAGTTCTTCAACTGGATCGGAACGATGTGGAAGGGCTCGCTGTCCTTCGAGACACCGATGCTCTGGGCGACCGGCTTCCTGATCACCTTCACCTTCGGTGGTCTGACCGGTGTCATCCTGGCCTCGCCGCCGATGGACTTCCACGTCTCCGACTCGTACTTCGTGGTGGCGCACTTCCACTACGTCGTCTTCGGCACCGTCGTCTTCGCGATGTTCTCCGGCTTCCACTTCTGGTGGCCGAAGATGACCGGCAAGATGCTCGACGAGCGCCTCGGCAAGATGACCTTCTGGACGCTGTTCATCGGCTTCCACGGCACGTTCCTGGTCCAGCACTGGCTGGGTGCCGAGGGCATGCCGCGCCGTTACGCCGACTACCTCGCGGCCGACGGCTTCACCGCCCTGAACACCATCTCGACGATCAGCTCGTTCGTGCTCGGCGCGTCGCTGCTGCCCTTCTTCTACAACGTGTGGAAGACGGCCAAGTACGGCAAGCCGGTCGGCGTCGACGACCCGTGGGGCTACGGCCGCTCGCTGGAGTGGGCGACGTCCTGCCCGCCGCCGCGGCACAACTTCCTCACTCTGCCGCGGATCCGTTCCGAATCCCCGGCGTTCGACCTGCACCACCCTGAGATCGCGGCCCTCGACCAGCTCGAGAACGCGCCTCACGGTGAGAAGGCTCTGGCTGGTGGCAAGGAGGCCGGCAAGTGAAGACTCAAGGCACGATGTTCGCTTGGCTGGGCATCTTCGTCCTCGCCATGGCGATCGTCTACGGCGTCTGGTCGAAGGAGCCGGCCGGTACCACGGCCCTCTTCCTGGCCTTCGCGCTGTGCATCATGATCGGCTTCTACCTGGGCTTCACGGCCCGGCGGGTCGACGCGGGCGCGCAGGACAACAAGGAAGCGGACGTCGCCGACGACGCTGGCGAGGTCGGGTTCTTCAGCCCGCACAGCTGGCAGCCGCTGGCGCTCGCCTTCGGTGGCGCGCTGGCCTTCACGTCGATCGCGATCGGCTGGTGGCTGATGTACTTCTCGGCGCCGCTGATCCTCATCGGCATCTGGGGCTGGGTCTTCGAGTACTACCGCGGTGAGAACCGCACCCAGTAACACGAGCTGAGCTCACAGGAGCCCGGACACTCCGTCAGGAGTGTCCGGGCTCCCGCTTTTGCAGCAATCGGCGTCACCCGTACGCATTACCCGGCGCGCCGTGGGTGACGCGGCTTCCTAGCGTGAGGCCATGAGCAAAACACCGCGCACGAGCACCGTCATAGGCTGCTCGCTCCTGCTGATCGCGATAGGCGCGAGCGCCGCCGGCTGCAGCAGCGACGGCAACCCCCTGGCCGCCGAGCCCTACGACGCGGCCGACCAGATCGCCTTCAACGGCCCCACGGGCGACGGCAAGAAGGCCGACCCCGACAAGCCCCTGGAGATCACCGCGGAGGACTCCGACGGCCGCATCACGGACGTCACCGCCAGGGACGCCGCAGGACGCTACGTGGCGGGCGAACTCTCCGCCGACGGCACCCGCTGGCACAGCACCTCCCCGCTGGCCGCCAACGCCCGCTACACGGTGCGGGTGAGCACCGAGGACGAGGACGGCGCCCCCGGCCGCAAGCTCCTCACCTTCGACACCAGCAAGCCGACCACCAAGAAGCACCTGACGGTGGAGTTCGGCCCCAAGGCGGGCACCTACGGCGTGGGCCAGCCCGTCACGGCCGAACTGAACCAGCCCGTCAAGGACAAGAAGCAGCGGCAGATAGTCGAGCGGGCCCTCAAGGTCGACTCCACGCCCGCCGTGGAGGGCACCTGGCACTGGGTGGACGACAAGGAACTCCACTACCGCCCCAAGGAGTACTGGCCCACCCACGCCACGGTCCGGGCCCGCAGCAACCTCGAAGGCGTCAAGGTCAGCGACCGCCTCTGGGGCGGCAAGGTCAAGCCCCTGACGATCACCATCGGCGACCAGGTCATCGCCGTCACGGACGCCGCGTCCCACCAGCTGACGCTCTACCGCAACGGCGAGGAGGTCAGGTCGATACCGGTCACGACCGGCAAGCCCGGCTTCGAGACCCGCAACGGCGTCAAGGTCGTCCTGGGCAAGGAGTACTTCGTACGTATGCGCGGCACCAGCATCGGCATAGCCGAGGGCTCCGCCGATTCGTACGACCTACCGGTCTACTACGCCACCCGCGTGACCTGGAGCGGCGAGTACGTACACGCCGCCCCCTGGTCGGTCGGCTCCCAGGGCTACGCCAACGTCAGCCACGGCTGCACCGGCATGAGCACCGCCAACGCCGAGTGGTTCTTCGACAACGTCCGCGAGGGCGACATCGTCAAGGTCATCAACTCGTACGGCAACACGATGGAACCGTTCGGCAACGGCTTCGGTGACTGGAACCTGCCCTGGAAGAAGTGGCGGGGCGGCAGCGCCCTGGTGGGCGGTACCCCTGATGGCCCAAGCCCGTCGGAGCGGGCGAGGTTGAGGCCCCAGAGCGTGTGAGAGGGACCGCCCCCCGAGCTCCTAGGCGCTCTGAAGCCTCTTCGTCCGCAACAGAGATGCCAACGCCGCCGCGAACTCCACCGGCTCCACAGGCAACGTCACCGCCGCCTCGGCCCGGCTCCACGTGGCCAGCCACGCATCCTGCGGCCGCCCGATCAGCAGCAGCACCGGCGGGGCGTTGAACACCTCGTCCTTGATCTGGCGGCAGACCCCCATGCCCCCCATGGGCACGGCCTCACCGTCCAGCACACAGACGTCGATGCCGCCCTTGTCCAGCTCGCGCAGCACCGCGGCCGGCGTCGCGCACTCCACGAACTCCACTACCGGCACGTCAGGAGCCGGCCGGCGCCCGGTAGCCAGCCTCACCTGCTCGCGGGTGTTGGAGTCGTCGCTGTAGACCAGCACCGTGGCGGTCGGCTGCATTGTTCCTCCGTGACGTCAGCGTCGTAAGGACAGGCCCGTTGGGCCGGATGCTACTCCCTTGAACACCA
Organism: Streptomyces sp. T12; assembly: GCF_028736035.1. Classification (NCBI taxonomy): domain Bacteria; kingdom Bacillati; phylum Actinomycetota; class Actinomycetes; order Kitasatosporales; family Streptomycetaceae; genus Streptomyces; species Streptomyces sp. T12. The sequence continues at coordinate 2,751,360 of NZ_CP117866.1, read as the reverse complement.
CGTCAACACCGGTATGAACGGGGAAGACACTCCGAACGGCACCCCCCGGAGTGAGGGCGGGATAAGCGACCGACATAATGTCGGTCGTGGCGACAGCAACGACAGTAGACAAGGGTCACGCGCACCCGTCGGTCAACCGACCGAACCTCACCAGCGTCGGAACCATCATCTGGTTGAGTTCCGAGCTGATGTTCTTCGCGGCCCTCTTCGCGATGTACTTCACCCTGCGATCGGTGACGGGTCCCGAGTTCTGGAAGGAGAAGGCGGACTTCCTGAACTTCCCGTTCTCGGCGACGAACACCACGATCCTGGTGCTCTCCTCCCTCACCTGCCAGCTCGGCGTCTTCGCCGCCGAGCGCGGTGACGTGAAGAAGCTCCGGGGCTGGTTCATCGTCACCTTCATCATGGGTGCGATCTTCATCGGCGGTCAGGTGTACGAGTACACCGAGCTGGTCAAGCACGAGGGCCTCTCGCTCTCGTCCGACCCGTACGGCTCGGTCTTCTACCTGACCACCGGCTTCCACGGCCTGCACGTGACGGGCGGTCTGATCGCCTTCCTGCTGGTCCTCGGCCGCACCTACGCGGCGAAGAGGTTCACGCACGAGCAGGCGACCGCCGCGATCGTCGTGTCCTACTACTGGCACTTCGTCGATGTCGTCTGGATCGGCCTCTTCGCCACGATCTACATGATCAAGTAGCCGGGCCCGATCCCGCGCGCGTTCCACAAACGCACACACCGCAAGCATCGACGCAGAAGATCCTGACACCGGGGTAATCCGTGAAAAAGCTCTCCGCACGACGACGCCATCCGCTGGCGGCGGTCGTCGTCCTACTCCTCGCGCTGGCGTGCACGGGGGGGCTGTACGCCGTGTTCGCTCCCGCGGACAAGGCGCAGGCCGAGGAATCCGCCCAGTCCCTCACCATCGAGGAGGGCAAGAAGCTCTACACCGTCGGCTGCGCCAGCTGCCACGGAACCGGCGGTCAGGGCACCTCCGACGGTCCGAGCCTGGTGGGCGTCGGCGCCGCAGCCGTCGACTTCCAGGTCTCGACGGGCCGTATGCCGGCCGCCACCTCCCAGGGCGCCCAGGTCCCGGCGAAGAAGAACATCTACTCGCAGGCCGAGATCGACCAGCTCGCGGCGTACATCGCCTCGCTGGGCGCCGGCCCGAACGTCCCGACCGAGGAGCAGTACGGCCCCGAGGGTGCGGACATCGCCAAGGGCGGCGAGCTCTTCCGCAACAACTGCGCCCAGTGCCACAACTTCACCGGCAAGGGCGGCGCGCTGACGCACGGCAAGTTCGCGCCGACGCTCGAGAGTGTCGACCCGAAGCACATCTACGAGGCCATGCAGACCGGCCCGCAGAACATGCCTTCGTTCCCCGACACCACGCTGTCGGAGCAGAACAAGAAGGACATCATCGCGTACCTGCACGCGGTCAACAGCGATGAGACGGTGAATCCGGGTGGTCTGGAGCTGGGCGGCCTCGGGCCGGTCACTGAGGGCCTCTTCTCCTGGATCTTCGGTCTCGGAGCCATGATCGCGGTCGCCGTCTGGGTCGCCGCTCGGACCGCAAAGGCCAAGAAGTCATGAGTAGCCAAGACATTCCAGAAGAGAACCTGCCCGCTGAGCAGGACGCCACCGTCGCGGTAGCGGACGAGAAGCACCCCTTCGCCGACCCCGGCCTGCCGCCCCACGAGCACCGGATCCAGGACATCGACGAGCGGGCCGCCAAGCGGTCCGAGCGCACGGTCGCCCTGCTGTTCACGGTGTCGATGCTGGCCACCGTCGGCTTCATCGCCTCGTACGTCGCGATCCCGCACGACAAGTCGGTCTTCGTCTTCCCGATCGGTCACCTCAACGCGCTGAACTTCGCGCTGGGTCTGACCCTCGGCGCGGCGCTGTTCTGCATCGGCGCGGGTGCGGTCCACTGGGCCCGTACCCTGATGTCCGACGTGGAGGTCGCCGATGACCGGCACGCCATCGAGGCGGAGCCCGAGGTCAAGGCCAAGGTCATGGCCGACTTCCGGCAGGGCGCCAAGGAGTCGGCGCTCGGTCGCCGCAAGCTGATCCGCAACACGATGTTCGGCGCGCTGGCCCTGTTCCCGCTCTCCGGCGTCGTCCTGCTGCGCGACCTCGGCCCGCTGCCCGGCACCAAGCTGCGTCACACCCTGTGGTCCAAGGGCAAGCTGCTCGTCAACATGAACACCAACGAGCCGCTGCGTCCCTCGGACGTCGCGGTCGGCTCCCTCACCTTCGCCAAGCCGGAGGGCCTGGAGGAGCACGACCACGAGTTCCAGACCGAGATCGCCAAGGCCGCCCTGATGATCGTCCGGCTCCAGCCCGACGACATCAAGGACAAGCAGGAGCTCGACTGGTCCTACCAGGGCATCGTCGCGTACTCGAAGATCTGCACGCACGTCGGTTGCCCGATCTCCCTGTACGAGCAGCAGACGCACCACGTGCTCTGCCCCTGCCACCAGTCCACCTTCGACCTCTCCGACGGTGCCCGAGTGATCTTCGGCCCGGCCGGTCACGCCCTGCCACAGTTGCGCATCGGTGTGAACGACGAGGGCTACCTCGAGGCGCTCGGCGACTTCGAAGAGCCCGTCGGTCCTGCATTCTGGGAGCGCGGATGAGCACCAACGAGAACAACGCGAACAACGCAGACCGGCGCGACAAGGCGCCGGCCGGCGAGCGCGTCGCCGACTGGGCGGACGGTCGGCTCGGGATCTACTCCCTGGCCAAGGCCAACATGCGCAAGATCTTCCCCGACCACTGGTCGTTCATGTTGGGTGAGGTCTGCCTCTACAGCTTCATCATCATCATCCTCACGGGTGTGTACCTGACGCTGTTCTTCCACCCGTCGATGAACGAGGTGGAGTACCACGGCAGTTACGTCCCGATGCAGGGACAGCTGATGAGTGAGGCGTTCAGCTCGACGCTGCACATCTCCTTCGACGTGCGCGGTGGTCTGCTCATCCGGCAGATCCACCACTGGGCCGCGCTGATCTTCCTCGCCGGCATGTTCGTGCACATGATGCGTGTGTTCTTCACCGGCGCGTTCCGCAAGCCGCGTGAGATCAACTGGCTGTTCGGCTTCCTGCTGTTCGTCCTGGGCATGTTCACCGGTTTCACCGGCTACTCGCTCCCGGACGACCTGCTCTCCGGCACCGGTGTCCGCTTCATGGAAGGCGCGGTCCTGTCCGTGCCGATCGTCGGCACGTACCTGTCGTTCTTCCTCTTCGGCGGCGAGTTCCCGGGCGGCGACTTCGTGGCCCGCTTCTACTCGATCCACATCCTGCTGCTGCCGGGCATCATGCTCGGCCTGGTGGTCGGCCACCTGATCCTGGTCTTCTACCACAAGCACACGCAGTTCGCGGGGCCTGGAAAGACCAACAAGAACGTCGTCGGCATGCCGCTGATGCCGGTCTACATGGCCAAGGCCGGAGGCTTCTTCTTCCTGGTCTTCGGTGTCATCGCGGCCCTCTCGGCGATCGCCCAGATCAACCCGATCTGGGCCATGGGCCCCTACCGTCCGGACCAGGTGTCCACTGGCGCCCAGCCCGACTGGTACATGGGCTTCTCCGAGGGTCTGATCCGCTTCATGCCGGGTTGGGAGATCGACTTCTGGGGTCACACGCTCGTCCTGGGTGTGTTCATCCCGTTGGTGATCTTCCCGCTGGTCCTAGTGGCGATCGCGGTCTACCCGTTCATCGAGGCCTGGATCACCGGCGACAAGAGCGAGCACCACATCCTGGACCGCCCGCGCAACGCCCCGACCCGCACGGCCTTCGGTGTCGCCTGGATGTCGCTGTACCTGCTGCTGCTCGTCGGTGGTGGCAACGACCTGTGGGCCACGCACTTCCACCTGTCGATCAACGCGGTCACCTGGTTCGTCCGGATCGGCTTCTTCGTCGTGCCGGTCCTCGCCTTCATCATCACCAAGCGGATCTGCCTCGGCCTGCAGCGCCGGGACAAGGACAAGGTGCTGCACGGCCGCGAGTCGGGCATCATCAAGCGCCTGCCGCACGGTGAGTTCATCGAGGTGCACGAGCCGCTCAGTCAGGACGCGCTGTACACCCTCACCGCGCACGAGCAGTACAAGCCGCTCGAGATCGGCCCGACGGTCGACGAGAACGGCGTCGAGCGCAAGGTGAAGGGCTCCGAGAAGCTGCGCGCCAAGCTCAGCAAGGCGTACTTCGACGAGGACGGCCAGATCCCGAAGCCGACCGTCGAGGAGTACAAGGAGATCACGAGCGGCCACGGCCACCACTGATCGCTGCGCCAGCCACGCCACGGTTGAAGGGCCCCGTCCGATTGCGGACGGGGCCCTTCGCCGTGCGGGGAGACGAGCCGTCCGGTGTTCGGACGGGGCGCTTCTCTGTGCCCCGGGGCTGGATAGGGTGGACCCGTTGAGACTCGCGTCCCGTAGAGCGGGACACCACAACTGACCCAGGAGCGGCTTATGAGCGCTGTGACCCCCGCTGGAGGCGACACCGCGGCGGGCCGTTCCTGGCCCGAGGTGTTGAGCGCCCTGCTCGGCGGACAGGACCTGAGCGCCGGCGACACGGCATGGGCGATGGACCGCTTCATGAGCGGCGAGGCCTCGGACGCCCAGATCGCGGGCTTCATGGTGGCCCTGCGGGCCAAGGGCGAGACGGTCGAGGAGATCAACGGCCTCGTCGAGGCGATGTACGCCCACGCGCAGCCGCTGGACATCCCCGGCCCGGCCGTCGACATCGTCGGCACGGGTGGCGACCGGGCCAAGACGGTCAACATCTCGACGATGTCCGCCATCGTGATCGCGGGCGCCGGGGCGAAGGTCGTCAAGCACGGCAACCGGGCGTCGTCCTCGGCGAGCGGCTCGTCCGACGTGCTGGAGAAGCTCGGCATCAACCTGGACCTGTCGCCTCAGGGCGTGGCGCGGGTGGTGGACGAGGCCGGCATCACCTTCTGCTTCGCCGCCAAGTTCCACCCCTCGATGCGGTTCGTCGGTGGCGTACGGCGGGACCTGGGCATCCCGACCTCCTTCAACCTCCTCGGCCCGCTGACCAACCCCGCCCGCGTCACCGCCTCGGCCGTCGGCTGCTTCGACACCCGGATGGCGGGGCTCATCGCCGGCGTCCTGGCCGAGCGCGGCTCGTCGGCGCTCGTGTTCCGCGGCGACGACGGCCTCGACGAGCTCACTACGACAGCCACCTCGCGGGTGTGGGTGGTCCGCGACGGCAAGGTGACCGAGGAGGCCTTCGACCCGCGCGACGTCGGCCTCGACCTGGTGCCCGTGGAGGCGCTGCGCGGCGCGGACGCGTCGTACAACGCGGAGGTCGCCCGGCGTCTCCTGGACGGCGAGACAGGGCCGGTGCGGGACGCCGTACTGCTCAACTCGGCGGCGGCGCTGGTGGCGTTGGAGCCCACGGATGCCCCGCTCACGGAGCAGATCCGGCTCGGCATGGCGAGGGCGGCGGAGTCGATCGACTCGGGCGCGGCGAAGCGGACCCTCGACCGGTGGGTGGCTGCCAGCAACGCCTGATCCGGCAGCATGTGACGCAGGGCGCAGTCCAGGATCCGGACTGCGCCCTTGCGCATCGAAGATCGTATGGCAGGATGTTGGACCAGGTCATGAGTGACAGTCATGAGGCCCCGGCCGACTGTCCGGCAACCCTCCGTCCGTGGCGGGGTGCCCCGGGTGAAGACCAGGCCGTAGGCAGCGAGGTCTACGGCAAGCGCGGGCCCCTCTCGAAACCAGGGGTCCTGGTCGTTCGAGGGAGTCTTCCGTGAGCAAGCGAATGCGATAGGGCCGCCGAGCCCCGCCTCCGCGCACCCTTTTTCTCTTCTCCGCATGCCTTCAACTCGCATGCCCCTCACGGGAGTTCGCCATGTCTGTCTCCACCGCTGCCGCCGCCCAGACCATTTGCGCCCCGCTGCCCGTTCTGGGCCGTGATGTCACCGTCCCGCTGGTCACCGGCGGCGAGGTCACCTACGCCGCGCTCGACTACGCCGCCAGCGCCCCGGCCCTCCAGCGCGTCTGGGACGACGTCGCCGCCTACGCGCCGTACTACGGCAGCGTCCACCGCGGTGCCGGCTACCTCTCCCAGCTCTCCACCGACCTGTTCGAGAACGCCCGCAGGACGGTCGCCGAGTTCCTCGACTGCCGGGACACCGACCAGGTGGTGTTCACCCGGTCCACCACCGACTCGCTGAACCTGCTCGCCGCCGCCCTCCCGGCCGACTGCCAGGTCTTCGTCTTCGAGACCGAGCACCACGCCTCCCTGCTGCCCTGGCGCGACGCCCGCGTCACCTACCTCGACGCGCCCCGCACCCCGCGCCAGGCCGTCGAGACCCTGGAGCGCGCCCTCGCCGACCGCACTGTGTCGATTGAAGGGGGCTACGGCCCGGCCCTGGTCTGCGTCACCGGCGCCTCGAACGTCACCGGCGAGCTGTGGCCGGTCCGCGAGCTGGCCGCCGCCGCCCACGCGCACGGCGCCCGGATCGTGCTCGACGCCGCCCAGCTGGCCCCGCACCACCCGGTGAGCCTCCAGGAACTCGACGTCGACTGGGTCGCCTTCTCCGGCCACAAGCTGTACGCCCCCTTCGGCTCCGGCGTCCTGGCCGGCCGTACCGACTGGCTGCGCGAGGCCGAGCCGTACCTCGCGGGCGGCGGCGCCAGCCGCAAGGTCACCCGGCGCGAGGACGGGGGAGTGGACGTCGAGTGGCACGAGAGCGCCGCCCGGCACGAGGCCGGCTCCCCGAACGTCATCGGCGCCTACTCCATCGCCTCCGCCTGCAAGGCCCTGGCGGAGGCGGGCTTCGACACGCTGGTCGCCCGTGAGCAGTACCTGATCGAGAAGGTGCGCGCGGGTCTCGCCGAGGTGCCCGAGGTCCGCATCCTCTCCCTCTTCGGCGACGACGCCCCCCGCGTCGGCGTGATCTCCTTCGTCGTCGAGGGCTGGAACAGCTCCCACTTCGCCGCCGCGCTCTCCGCCGAGTACGGCATCGGGGTGCGCGACGGGCTGTTCTGCGCCCACCCGCTGGTCCGGACGCTGCTGGGCAGCGACCCGCAGACGCAGGGCGAGTGCGGCGCCCCCGAGGCGGCTCCCGGTGAGAAGTCCCTCAACGCGATCCGGGTGAGCTTCGGGGCCGGTACGCCGGACGAGCACGTCGAGCGGTTCGTGAGCGCCGTGAAGGAGCTCGTGACGGACGGCGCCCGGTGGAACTACCGCACTCAGGACGGGCGTTGCGTGCCGGACACCTCCGCGTGAGCCGGTAGCCGGGCGCCCAGCAGGATCATCCGCAGGGCGCGTTCGGTGGCGTCCGTGAGGAGTTCGGAGGCCCGGACGAGGGCCTCCGCCAGGGCCATCGGCGCCGGCAGGATCCCGCTGAACGCGTCCACGCCGGGCACGTCGGGCGCGCCCTCGCCGAGGGTGCCCGCCAGCGCGAGCACCGGGCGGCCGGACACCTTGGCCCGGCGGGCCACCTCGGCCGGGACCTTACCGCGGGGCGTCTGGTGGTCCAGGGCGCCCTCGGCGGTCACGACCAGGTCGGCGCGGGCGAGGCGGGCGTCCAGGTCGAGGTGGTCCAGGAGCACGTCGAAGCGGGGGAGCAGGCGGGCGCCCAGCGCGGCGAGGCCCGCGCCCAGGCCGCCGGACGCGCCGGTGCCGGGGCCGTGGTGCAGGTCGGTGCCCACGGCCCCCAGGTCGCGGGTGAGGACGTACGCCCAGTTCTCCAGGCCCGCCGACAGATGCTCGACCTGTGCGGGCGTCGCCCCCTTCTGCGGGCCGAAGACGCGGGCCACGCCGCGCTCGCCGCACAGCACGTTGTACGGGTTGCAGGCGACGAGCAGCTCGACATCCCGCAGGCGTGGGTCCAGGCCGGACGGGTCGATCCGGGCGAGCCGCGTCAACTCACGTCCACCACGGGGGAGTTCGAAGCCGTCGGCGTCCAGCAGTCGGGCGCCGAGGGCCTGCAGCGCGCCGGCGCCCCCGTCGGACGTCCCCGAGTCGCCGCAGCCGATCAGGACGCGCCGTACGCCGGTGTCGAGCGCGGCGCGGATCAGCTCGCCGACGCCGTACGTCGTCGTGGCGCCCGGGTCGCGCAGGGTGCGGGGGACGAGGGAGAGCCCCGCGACCGCCGCCATCTCGACGACCGCTGTGTCCTGGGAGCCGAGCAACGCGAAGTGCGTGCCGATCGGTTCGCCGACGGGGCCGGTCGCGGGCAGCGCGACGAGCCGTCCACCGGTCGCGGCGGCCAGCGTGGCGGCCGTGCCCTCCCCGCCGTCCACCAGCGGGATCAGGTCGATCAGGGCCTCCGGCAGCACCCGCCGCACCCCGTCGGCAATGGCTTCGGCGGCGGCTTGGGCGGACAGCGACTCCTTGAAGCCACTGGGGGCTACGACGACGCGGGTCAGCATGGGGTCTCCTATACACGTCTGGGGTTCGGCAACGCCCTCAAAGGGGCGCGGGGCTGTGACATATGCGGCTCCGCCGCGTGGGCGCGACCAGCCACAACGGCGCAGCCGACGTTCGACGGCGTATCGAGGCACTGTCATCGGGTCACGGGCACGCCGAGCAGCGGCCACACCGCGACGACGAACAGCAGGACGAGTGCAGCCGTCAGCGGGGCCAGGACGGCGGACAGACGCAGCAGGTCACGCGGGGTGTAGGTGGGCGTCCCCGGGATGTCGGAGAAGAGCGTCACCGGCTTGGCGGAAGCCGGAAGCGTATGGCAGAAACCGGCCGCCGCAGTGGACGCGAGCGCCGCCGCGACCGGATTCACCCCAGCCCCCACCGCCGCCGCGACCACCAGCGGCACCAGCACCGACGAACGGGCCGAGCGGGACTGAAGTACCAGGTGGGCCGCCGTACTGATCGCGATCACGACGATCAGGAACACCACCGGGCTGACTCCACCGGGCAGCCCGTCCACCAGCCACTTCGCCGCTCCCGAGTCGGCGAGCGCGACGCCCATCGCCATCGTCGCCGCCATGAACAGCAGCAGCGACCACGGCACCGTCTTCAGCGCGTCCTTCAGGTGCACGGTGCCGAGGGCCGGCGAGGCCGCCACCACCGCGCCGATCAGCGCGACGACCGCGGGCGGCACCCGGTGCAGCGGCTCGCTGCACCACAGCAGCACGACCGTGCCGAGCAGCAGCGCGCACCGCTTCTCGGCCTGTGACCAGGGGCCGGTGACCGGGTGGTCGCTGTGCTCCTGGATCTGCTCGGCGGTGATGTGCACGGGGCCTTTGCGGTCCGCGCGCCCCGTGGTCGTCAGGAGTACGGCCTCGGCGGCCAGGTGGGACGACGCCACGGCCAGCGGCAGACCGAGCAGCAGCCACTCGGTGAAGCCGATCCGGTCGCCGGTGGCCTGCCACAGCACCGACACGGTGATCAGATGGGCGCCCGCCCCGATCAGGGTCGCCACCGCCGACAGCAGGATCACGGTCGGGAACAGCAGGGCCAGCATCACGACCAGGCGCCTGCGGTCGGCGAGCGCCTTGGCCAGGGCCAGGAACACCGGCAGCGCCAGGGCGGCCCGGCCCGAGGTGGCCGGCACCGCGAACGCCGTGACGACCAGGGCGGCCGTGGTCAGGTGCACCAGCTGCCGTACGGTCCGCGCCCCGCCGACCAGGAACGCCGCCGCCCGCCCCGCCAGCCCCGTCCGGGTCACCGCGGCCGCCAGCACGAATGCGCAGATCAGCAGCCACACCGTGGAGTCGCCGAGGGTGCCGAAGAGCGTGTCGCTGCTGATCACCCCGGTCACCGTCAGCGCGAGCCCCGCGCCCAGCGCGATGTACGTGTCGTCGACCGGCGTGGCGATCCAGGCGCAGGTCGCCAGGGCGAACACGGCGAGGGTGAGGCGGGCGTCGGCGCCCAGTCCGGGGAAGTTGCCGGGGACGGCGAGCAGCGCGCACAGGGAGAGGGTCACGCACAGGGCGGCGCTCAGACGGAGGCTCAGGGTCACGTCATCGAGGGTTCACCCGGGCCGTGAGCCCTCGATGAGCCGTAGATGAAGGAGACTTCACGCGGACCGGAGACTTCAGACGGACAGGCGGTACCCCACCCCGCGCACTGTCTCGACCCGTTCGGCCCCCAGCTTCTTGCGCAGCGCCCGCACATACACGTCCACGATGTTGGAGCCCGGGTCGAAGTCGTAGCCCCACACGTGGGACAGGATCTGCTCGCGGGACAGTACCTGCCCCGGATGCCTCAGGAACAGGTCCAGCAGCACGAACTCACGGGCCGTCAGGTCCACCGTCCGCTCCCCGGCCCGCGCCCGCCGGGTGCGCAGGTCCAGGGTCAGTGAGCCCGACCGCAGCACCGTCACCTCGGGCGCCCGGGCCGCCGTACGCAGCCGCAGGCGCACCCGGGCGAGCAGTTCCTCGAAGCGGAACGGCTTGGTCATCCAGTCGTCGGCGCCGCCCTCCAGACCGGCCACCGTGTCGCGTACGGAGTCCCGGGCGGTCAGCACGATCACCGGGACCGTCACCCGGGCCTCGCGCAGTTCCCGCAGCACCGTGAAGCCGTCCCGGCCGGGCAGGCCGATGTCCAGGACCACGAGGTCGAAACCGCCGGTCAACGCGTACTCGTAGGCGGCGTCGCCGTCGCCGACGACGGTCGTGGTGAAGCCGTTGGAGCGCAGGCCCTTCTCGACGAAGGAGGCGATCCTGTCCTCGTCCTCGACGATCAGAATGCGGTTCACGTCTGTCCCTCTCCCAGTGCCAGTACGAAGGTGGCGCCGCCGCCCTCCGTGTCGCGCAGGCGCACCCGGCCGCCGTGCGCCTCCGCGATCGCCCGGACGATCGAGAGGCCGAGCCCGGCTCCGGAGCCCCGGCCGCCGCGCCGGGACGTACCGCGCCGGAACCGTTCGAAGATCACCTCGCCGTCCTGCGGCTGCACGCCGCACCCGGAGTCGGCGACGTACAGCTCGACGCCCGGCCCGTCGGCGCGGGAGCCGATCCGGACGCTCTGGCCGGGCGCGGTGTGCTGCACGGCGTTCTGGGCGAGCTGGACCATCGCCTGCGTGATCCGCTGCGGGTCCAGCTCGGCCTCGACGTCGGCGACTTCGGCGAGCTGCCAGTCCCGTTCGCCGAGGGTGCGGGCCTTGACGTAGACGTCGGCGGTGAGTTCGGCGAGCTGGACCGGCTCCGGGGTGACGAAGTCGGGGCGCTCGGCCTTGGCGAGCAGCAGCAGGTCCTCGACGATGCGGCTCATCCGGTCCAGCTCGTCGGTGACCAGCCGTATCGTCTCCTCGCGCTCCACCGGGTCGTCGCCCATGAGCTCCAGATGCCCGCGCACGATGGTGATCGGCGTGCGCAGCTCGTGGCCGGCGTCGTCGACGAACTCGCGCTGGGCAGCGAAGGCGCGCTCCAGCCGGTCGAGCATGGCGTTGAAGGTCTCCGCGAGCGCGGCGATGTCGTCGCGCCCGTGCACCGGGATACGGCGGGTGAGGTCCTGCTCGGTGAGCTGCGCCGCCGCGGTGCGCACCAGCCGTACGGGCTTGAGGATCCGTCCCGCGACCGCCCAGCCGATGCCGGTCGTCATCAGCAGGGCGACTCCGGAGATGGCGAGCAGGATACGGAACTCCTCGTTCACCGCCGCCTGTTCGCGCCCGGGGTGGAAGGCGACGACGAACGCGGCCTCCGCCTCGCCGCCGGCCCGGGCGACCGTGACCTTGGCCCAGCGGACCTCGCCGGACGCCCGGTGCAGCGTGCCCGTGGAGTCGGGGGAGTCGAAGATGCGGCGGCGGGCGTCGGCGTCCTCGTGCAGGGGAACGGGGACGGGGATGTCGCGCGGCTGGCGGAACTGAGCCGGGGACGTGCCCGCCCGGCCCACCAGGCCGATCAGCTCCTCGTCCGGGTCGGCGTACTGCCGTACCAGGAACTCGACCAGCAGCCGCGACGGGTCGGTGAACGGGCGGCCGGTCTCGGGGTCGACGCCCCGCTCCTCGAAGTTGGCGAACTCGCCCGCCTCCTGCGCCAGCAGCCCGTTCACCCGGTGGTCGACGTCCCGCAGCAGGATCGAGCGCGTGGTCGTCGCCACCGACACGAGCCCGACGGCCATGACGAACAGCAGCCAGAGCAGGATGCGGACCCTGGCGGAGATCCGTCGGCGCACGGGGTCAGCCGTCGTCCCCGAGCTCGCCGCGGTCGTCGTCCGAGGTCTCCCGGTCGGGGGCGTCGTCATCGTCGTCACTCGCGGGGCTGTCGGTCACCGGAGGCCGGGAGACGACCTCGTCGCTCGGCGTCGCTGTGGGCCGGGTGGGCGTCGGGGTGGGGGAGCCGCTGTCCAGTTCCACCTTGGCCGGGACCTTGGGGGACTCCGGGGTGTCGGTGAGGGCGAAGCTCGTCGCGGCGATACCGAGCGGAATCGCCACTACGGCGGCCAGGGCCGCGATCCGGTGCGAGAAGACCATGCCATCGAGCCTGCCCCCGGCAACGGGTGCCGAGGATGAGCCCAGGATGAAGAACTCTTCATCTTGGGCCGCAGGTGTCAGCTGTCCAGGCCGATGGCGAACGCGGCCTCGATGTCGTGCTGCGAGTACGTCCGGAACGCCACGTGCGTGTCCGTCCCCTCCACGCCGGGGATCTTGCTGATCCGGCCCGGGATGACCTCGGCGAGATCCTCGTGCTGCTTCACCCGGACCATGGCGATCAGGTCGTACGTACCGGTGACCGAGAAGACCTCGGTGACGCTCTCCAGCGAAGCGATCCGCTCCGCGATCTCGGGAATCCGGTCCACGCTGGTCTTGATGAGGACGATCGCGGTGATCACGGCTGGTTCTCTCCCTCGGAGGCCATTGCTGGGGCTCTCACCCTACTCGTGGTCCAACTGGCCTGGTTGTTCTGCCGGGGGTCCGGGGGTTGGCCCCCGGGAAGACACAGCAGTCGCAGGCCTGAACCGCGCCCACGCGTAGCCGAAGCCCAGCCCGAAGCCCACCAGGTGCGCCAGATAGGCCACGCCCGGCCCCTGGTCCGCCCGCCCCGCCGCCACCCACTGCAGGGCCACCCAGAACGGCAGCACGACCCACGCCGGGAAGCGCAGCGGCAGGAAGAGCAGAAACGGCAGCAGGCTTGTCACCCGCGCGCCGGGGAAGACGAACAGGAACGCGCCGAGGACGGCCGAGATCGCCCCGGACGCGCCGACCAGGGACTGGGTGGAGTCGTCGTTGGCGGCCGCGTAGCCCAGCAGGGCGAGGTAGCCGCAGCCGAGGTAGAACAGGGTGAACTGGACGCGTCCCATCCGTTCCTCGGTCATCACCCCGAAGACGTAGAGGAAGAGCATGTTGCCGAGCAGATGCACCCAGCTGCCGTGCACGAAGAGGGCCGTGGCCGGGGTGAGGGCGGCGCGGGGCGAGCCCTCGAACAGCTCGGCGGGCACCACGCCCCAGCGGTGGAAGTAGGCCCGCTGCGTGGCGAGCAGCCCGTCGCCGGAGCCGTACGCCGGATTCAGCCCTGCCGCCGGGCCCATCAGGAAGAGCAGACAGCACAGGGCGATCAGCCCGTACGTCACCGGCGCCGACGACCGGAAGACCGATCGGCCCACTCTGCCGAACCGAGCCCCGAAACGCGCCACGCTCCAGTCGCTGATCATGGACACAGAGCATGGCGTAACGGGACGCACGCGCACAGACCGCCTCGCCGCCGTGGACGGCCGAGCGGCGAGTACCCGCCAGGCCGTAGGGTTACGAGCCACACGCACCGGGGAGCTCGGGGCGTATCGCAGACAATAGAAAGCCTAGAAGGAAAGAGCACAGTCACGATGACGGTTCCCCTGCCGACCGGCACGACGCGGTGGCGCTGCACCCTCTGCGGCAACCTCACGCGCTTCGACGTGACGCGCTCTTCCAAGGTCGTGGAGTACGTCCACCTCGATCTGGCCGGTGAGCCCAAGGTCGAGGAGCGCGAGGTGCTCAGTGAGACCATCGAGTCGGTGCGCTGCCGCTGGTGCAACGCCGTGGACAAGGTGGAACTCGTGGACAGGCCGGGCGCCGGCTCCTGAGGGGGAGCGGGCCCCGCACAGCATTGGGGTGTGACGGATGGTGGAGACACAAGGCGGGGGGCCGGGCGACGGCGCCGCTGAGGTGCTCGACCGTCCGCTGCCCGACGGAGTGCGGCGCAAGGTCGTGCAGATCGTGTCCGACGGGTTCGGCGGGCTGACCGTCGGCGAACTGCCCGCACAGCTGCGGCAGTACGCCCGGTTCGCGCCGAACCGGCGGGCCAAGTTCGCCGGCAACGCGATGGCGGCGGCGCTGGAGACCGATCCGCTGTTCCGCCAGCGCATCGGGGAGAAGTTCAGAGAGGCCCAGCCGGAGCTCTCCGGCGCCCTCGACTCAGGCTCGGCGCCCCCGGCCGCGGACCCGCTCGACGTGGCGGCCGCGGCCTATGTTCTGCGGCCCACCGGTTGGGTCAAGCTGGTCACCGCGGCCGGCGAGGAGGCCCAGCGGGCCGACGCCGAGCGCGCCGACGAGGAGAGCCGCGCCGAGCTGGAGCGGCTGCGCGAGGAGCTCGCCCACGCCCGTGAGCACACCCGGGCCGAGACCGAGCGGCTGCGCACCGAGCTGGACGCGGCGAAGAAGGAAGCCGAATCGCTTCACCGCAAGCTTCGGTCGGCCCTCAGTGACGTCAAGCGCGGCGAGGCCGCCCTGCGCAAGGTCCAGGGCGAGATCGAGACCGTGCGCGCCGAGGGCCACGCCCAGGTCTCCGCGGCCGAGAGCGAGACCCGGCGGCTCAAGGCGCGGCTCGGGGAGGCCGAGGCCGCCCTGGAGGCGACGCGCAGAGCGGCCCGCGAGGGGCGCAGCGTCGAGGACATGCGCGTACGGCTGCTCCTGGACACCCTGCTGGACGCCGCCCAAGGGCTGCGCCGGGAGCTGGCGTTGCCGCCGGTCTCCGTGCGGCCCGCCGAGACCGTGGACGCGGTCGAACCGGGACGAATGACCCCGAAGGACATCGCCGCGCGGGCGTTGTCCGAGAACGACCCCGCGATCCTCGACCAGCTCCTCGCGCTGCCGCAGGCCCATCTGGTGGTCGACGGCTACAACGTCACCAAGACCGGCTATCCCCAGATGCCGCTGGAGAAGCAGCGCCTGCGGCTGCTCGGCCAGCTCTCGCAGCTCGCCGCACAGACCGGCGCCGAGGTGACCTGTGTCTTCGACGGGGCCGAGCTGGCCGCGCCGGTGCTGCTCGCGCCGCCGCGCGGCGTGCGGGTGCTGTTCTCCAAGCCCGGCGTGACCGCCGACGAGCTGATCCGCCAACTGGTGCGGGCCGAGCCGCCGGGCCGTCCGGTCATCGTCGCCTCCACCGACCGGGAGGTCGCCGACGGGGTGGCCAGGGCCGGAGCGCGTCCGGTGGCTTCTGCGGTGCTTCTCAAGCGGCTGTCCTGAAACGCCAACGTACAGGCGTAATGCCCGAATTGATGCGACCGTCACGCAACGTAGGGTCAAGCGCGCATCACAGCATGTGAGTTGTGTGTAAAGAATGACAGGTGTGACGAGAATTTTTGTGTGAGGATTTGATCTGATCACAACTGGGTCACTAGGGTCTGGCGTCGAACCTCCGAGCGGGTGATCACTCACAAGAAGGGTTTCACCTCAGTGGCGTCCCACCGTCGACCCAAGCAGCCGAGCCGAGCACGTGTGACCGTGCTGACCACCGCGGCCGCTGCCGCCGTGGCCATCAGTTCGCAGGCCGCCAACGCGGCACCCAGCGAGAAGCCGAGCAAGGACGAGGTCAAGGCCAAGGTCGACAAGCTCTACGAGGAGGCCGAGCAGGCCACCGAGAAGTACAACGGCGCCAAGGAGAAGCAGGAGAAGCTCCAGAAGGAGATCTCCACCATCCAGGACAACGTGGCGCGCGGTCAGGAAGACCTGAACGAACTGCGCGACTCGATGGGCCTCGCGGCCGCCGCCCAGTACCGCACGGGCAGCATCGACTCCTCCCTCCAGCTGTTCCTGTCGTCGAACCCGGACGACTACCTGGACAAGGCGTCCACCGCCGACCAGCTCAGCGCCCAGCAGGTCGACTCGCTGAAGAAGATCCAGGAGAAGCAGCGCGAACTCGCCCAGGAGCGCGCCGAGGCCGCCGAGAAGCTCAAGGACCTCGCCTCCACCCGCACCGAACTGGGCAAGAAGAAGAAGCAGGTCCAGGCCAAGCTCGCCGAGGCCCAGAAGCTGCTCAACACCCTGACGGCCGCGGAGAAGGCCGCCCTCGCCGCCGCGGACGCCCGCGCCAGCCGCTCCGCCGCCGACCGCGTGGACCTCGGCAACGTCGGCTCCGCCTCCGGCCGGGCCCAGGCCGCCTTCCAGGCCGCCCAGAGCCAGATCGGCAAGCCGTACGTCTACGGCGCCACCGGCACCGCCTCCTACGACTGCTCGGGCCTGACCTCCTGGGCCTACGCCCAGGCCGGCGTCTCCATCCCGCGCACCTCGCAGGCCCAGGCCAACGCCGGCGTGCACCTGTCGATGAGCGAACTCAAGGTCGGCGACCTGGTCATCTTCTACGACGACTTGCACCACGTCGGCCTGTACGCCGGCAACGGCCAGGTCCTGCACGCCCCGCGCACCGGCGCGGTCGTCCGGTACGAGTCGATCAACAACATGCCGTTCCAGTTCGGCGTCCGGATCTGATCCCGGCTCCACGCCTGCAAGATCAACGCCGCGTGCCGCCCGAACGAGCGAATTGCGGCACCGCCGACTGACCCCACGCCCCGCCCATGACCTGCGTCAGAGGCGGGGCGTCACTTTGTGTGCCCACGGCGGTCGTTGGTCGGCGCCCCCGCACGGAGCTACTGTCTGCCGCGTTTCCCCCGCCGCCGGGGGAAGGTCCTTGTCCGCCAGCGGAAGGAGAGCGGCTTCCCGTGGGGTCTCATCGCCGCCTTGCACCGTCCGGGTTCGACCGGGGCGCCGGTGCAGCGCTCTGCGTCATGTCAGCCGCCGCCACGGCCCTCGGGGTCGTACCGGCCACGGCCACGCCGCACGACGACGACACCCGGGCCAAGGTGGACCGCCTCTACGAAGAGGCCGAGAAGGCCACCGAGGCCTACAACAAGGCCGACGAGCGCGCCGACAAGCTCCGCAAGCAGGTGACCGACGCCCAGGACCGGATCGCCCGGCAGCAGGAGAGCATCAACTCCATGCGGGACGCCCTCGGTTCGCTGGCCGGTGCCCAGTACCGGTCCGGCGGCATCGATCCCTCCCTCGCCCTGCTGCTCTCCGACGACCCGGCCGACTACCTCGACAGGGCCGCCCGGATCGCCCGGATCAGCGCCCACCAGGCCGGCGAGCTGGAGGACCTCCAGGACGCGATGCGGGCCCTCGCCCAGGAGCGGGCCGAGGCGGCCGGGAAGCTCGTCCAACTGGAGAAGAGCCGCAAGGTCGTCGCCGCCCACAAGCGAACCGTCGAGCGCAAACTCGCCCAGGCGCGCAGGCTCCTGAACTCCCTCACCCAGACCGACCGCGCCGCCTACGACCGCGCCTCCCGCTCCGGCCGCGACGTCATGCCCGACTTCGGAAGCCTCGTCGCACCGTCGGGCCGCGCGGCAGCCGCCGTAGCCGCCGCCCACTCCGCGCTGGGTAAGCCGTACATCTGGGGCGCCAACGGCCCCTCCGGCTTCGACTGTTCGGGCCTGATCCAGTGGTCGTACGCCCAGGCCGGTGTCTCCCTGCCGCGCACCTCGCAGGGGCAGCGGTACGCCGGCCGGCAGGTCCCGCTCTCCGAGGCCCAGCCCGGCGACGTCGTCACCTACCGCTCCGACGCCAGCCATGTCGGGATGTACGCCGGCAACGGCCAGGTGATCCACGCCCCCTACCCCGGCGCACCCGTGCGCTACGACCCGGTGGGCATGATGCCGGGGGCGACGGTCACCCGGGTCTGACGTGGGTGTGACTCGGGTCTGACTCGGGTGTGACTCGGGTCTGACCGCCGCGCCCTCGCCGCCGTACGATCGGGAAATGGCTGGTCGAAGGCGGGCTTCGGGAGCGCGGGTGGTCCTCGCGCTCTGTCTGCTGTTCGTCTGTCTGGTGGGCTGCGGCGGGCGGACCGACACCGACGGCGCCAAGGCCGAGGTGCAGCGCGTCCTCGACCGGCGGGCGGCCGCGATGCTCGACCGCGACGAGGCGGCGTATCGCAGGACGGGCGCGCCGGACGGGTTCGACCACCTGCGCGCGGTGCCCCTCGCCGGGTGGTCCTACCGGCTGACCGGCCTGCACCGCACCGGCGACACGGCCACCGCCGAGGCCGAGCTCCGCTATCGCGTCGAGGGTTACGACCGGGCGCCGGTCAGCGCCGGCCGCACGCTGAGCCTCAGCCTGGACGCGCAGGGCGAGTGGTACGTCGAAGCCGAGCGGCCCGCCGGAAGATCCGCCGAGCAGCTGTGGGACCAGGGCGAGGTGAGCGTCGTACGGGGCGACGACAGCCTCGTCCTCGGAGTCGGGCAGTCCGAGGCGGCGCTGCGGTCGTACGCGGAGCTGGCGGACGACGCGGTGCCGGCCGTGTCGCAGGCGTGGGGCACGGACTGGGCCCGGCACGTCGTGGTCCTCGTACCGAAGTCCCTGGACGACATGGCCGGGCTGCTCGGCTCGCCCGCGTCCTCCTACCGCGGGATCGCCGCCGTCACCACCGGCGAGACCGGCGCTCCGGAGAAGGCGCCCGCCGACCGGATCATCGTCAACCCCGACGCGTACGGCGTCCTGGGGACGGTGGGCAAGAAGGTCGTCCTCACCCACGAGACCACGCATGTCGCCACCCGTGCCGACACCACTGCCGCCACCCCGCTGTGGCTCTCCGAGGGCTACGCCGACTGGGTCGGCTACCTCGGCAGCGGCCGCTCCCCGTCCCAGGCCGCGCCCGAGCTGTGGCGTGCCGTGTCCGAGGGGTCCGGGCCGCGGGAGCTCCCGGCCGACGCGGACTTCGGCTTCACCGGCGACGCGAACAAGCTGGCGCGGGCCTATGAGAGCGGGTGGATGGCCTGCCGGATGATCGCGGACCGCTGGGGCGAGGTCAGGCTCGGCGAGTTCTACCGGGCCGTGGGCGCGCACGAGCGGCGGGAGGGGGCGGTCGAGGGCGCGTTGAAGGACGTGCTGGGGACGTCGCTGGAGGGGTTCACCGGGCAGTGGCGGGAGTATCTGCGGGCTCAGCTCGGCTGATCCAGTGTGGCGATGGCCTCCGTCAGCCATGCGCGTTCCGCCTCGCCCGTCGCCCGGGCCACCCGCAGCATGCCCTGCCGGAACAGGTCGCCCGCCTCCTCCGCACGTACGGGCTTCCCGCCTTCGTAGAAGAAGCTTGTGGGCGCGGTCAGGAACTCCAGTCGGCGGCGCAGCACTTCGGCCTGTTCGCGGCGGTCCGGCAGGTGCCGTAGGAAGGACAGGACCGTGTTGAAGCGCACCTGGTCCGTGATCTCGACGGGCTTGGGGTGGCGCAGGCGTTCCAGCAGGTCCTCGCGGCCCTTGTCGGTGAGGGAGAGGATCCGGCGCGGGGCGGCGCTCGCGCCCGGTTCCGCGTGCTCGTCGAGCTTGCCCGCCTTGGTCAGGCGCGTGATCGCCGGATAGAGCGCGCCGTCGCTGACGGGGCGGACATGGCCGCTCAGCGCCTTGATGCGCGCCTTCAACTCGTAGCCGTGCAGGGGCTCTTCGGCCAGGAAGCCGAGGATCGACAGCTCCAGCATGGTCCTCCTTGCGGACGTGATGAGGCCATGGTACCTCTTATCGAGCTACATCTAATCGAGGTACCAGTCGATGAGGGGGCCGGATCGTGAACGCGCATCGCAAGCAGGTCATCTCGCTCGCCCACCCCGTCTACCTCTCGCTCCTCGCCTCCGTCGCCGCCGGGATCATCAACACCGTCTGGGTGTCCCGGCTCGGCGGCCCGGCCGTGGCCGCCGTGGCGGTCGCGACCAACACCGAGAACGTCCTGCTCGGCGTGGCGCTCGTCTTCGGCTCCGGTACGACCGTGCTGGTCGCGCATGCCAGGGGCGCGGGGGATGCGGGGGCCGTGCGGGCCGCCGTCCGCGGGGGATGGGCGGTGTGGGCGCTGCTCACGCCGGTGGTCGTCGTGGGCGGGTTCCTGCTGCGGGAACCTCTGGCGCGGCTGGTGCTCGGCGAGGGTTCCGCCCAGCCGCTCGCGGTGGGCTACTTCGCGATCTCGCTGCCGGGCATGGCGGTGTTCTTCGCGCAGCAGCTGGTCGACGGCATCCTCAAAGGCGCCGGTGACACCAGGACTCCGATGCGGCTCGCGCTGCTCGCGGGCGGCCTGATCCTGGTCTGCGATCCGTTCCTCATCCGCGTCCACGGCGTTCAGGGCGCCGCCGCCTCGACCGTGTTGTGCAGGAGCGTCGCCCTCGGGGTGGGGCTGGTCGCCCTGCGCCGGAATCGGCTGCTGCGGGCGGCCGCCGGGGCGCGGCCCGCGCAGTCGCTCGCCGGTGCGGCGCGGCGGACGCTGCGGACCGGGCTGCCGATGTCGGCCGACTTCACCGTGCGGCAGGCGGGCGCGCTGGTGCTGGTGGCGATCGTGGCGCGGCTGGGGGTGACGGCGGTGGCCGCGTACTCGATCGCGTACAAGGTCATGTACGTCGCCACCATGGGCTTCTACGCGGTGCGCCAGGCCGCCTCCATCCACACCGCGCACCTGCTCGGCGCCGGGCAGGACGCGCGGCGCGCGATCGGGCGGCAGGCGGTGCTGGTCGCGGGGGCTTTCGCGCTCGTGGCGGCCGTCCTGCTGGGCGTGACCGCGCCCTGGATCATGGCCGCCTTCGGTGCCGGTCCCGACGTCGCCCACGCCGGCGTGCTCTTCCTGCGCTGCATCGGGCCGTACCTGCTCCTGATGGCCTGCTTCATCGCGCTCGGCGGGGTCTTCGAGGGGAGCGGGGCAGCGCCGGTGCTGCTGCGGGTGACCGTGCTCGGTACGGCCGTCCAGCTGCCGCTCGCGTACGGGCTGTCCGGCCTCGGGCTGCCGGGTGTGTGCCTGGCCCTGGCTGTCGCCATGGGGGTGCAGTGCGCGGTGGTGCTGGTGGTGCTGCGCAGGGCCCGGCGTCAGGAGGGCAGTGACGTTTCCTTGGTGCGGGTCGCCTGAGCCGGTACGGGGAGCGGGGCGGGGCGGGCCACCGTCGAGCGCCAGAGCTCGCGGGCGGCGAGGAGCGTGGCGAGGACCAGCAGGCCGTTGCGGAGGAACAGGAGGGTGACGCCGAGGGCGTCGCTGGCGACGACGTGCGAGAACCAGACCGGGAACTCGAGGACCGTCACGAACGACGCCGCGAGGACCAGGCCGACGGGGAGCGCCATACGGCTGCCGCGGAAGCACAGGCACACGGCCGCGAGGCCGACCAGCCACACCAGGTACTGCGGGCTGATCACCCGGCTGGTCGTCGTGAACATCAGCACCGCCACGAAGGCCGCGTCCGCGAGGGTGTGCGACAGGAACCGTTTCGCCCTCAGCCGCCACAGCAGCAGCCAGCCGAAGGCGAGCCCGCTCAGGGCGAGGGCGGCCGTGCTGACGACGTCGACGTGCGGGCCGAGGAACTCCACCGAGCCGTAGTTGAGCAGCACCTGGCCGTTCCAGCCGAAGTGCCGGGCCACATGGAAGACCAGCGCGCCCAGCGACTCCACCTCGGTGCCGCGGTCCCGCTGGAAGGTCAGGAAGGCGAAGGCGCCGGGCATGGCGAGGGCGAACAGCGCGGACAGGGCGCCCGCGGTCAGCGCGGCCCAGCCCCAGGCGGCGCGTCCGCGGGCCGCGACCAGCAGCAGCACCGGCCACACCTTCAGCATCGCCCCGAAGGCCGTCAGCGCGCCCATCACCTTCGGATGCCGGGCGCCCGCGAGCAGCGCGGCCACGGCGACGGCGGTGACCATCACGTCGTAGCGCGCGTACACGGTCGGTCCGAGCAGCGGAACGCCCGCCACCCACACCCAGGCCCCGCGCAGCGTCCGCCCCGGGCGCAGGCCCGCGTACAGCAGGAGCAGCAGCACGGCCAGGTCGGCGCAGAAGGCGAGGACGAAGAACGCCGACGGGTAGTCCAGCCAGAACACCAGCGCGGGGGAGAGGATCGCGAGCGCGGCGGCGGGCGGGTACTGCCAGGTGACGTCGTCGAGCGGGAACGTTCCGGTGCGCAGCACCTCGTACCAGCCCTGGTAGATCACCGACACGTCGCTGGTGACGTCCGGGCCGGGAAAGACGTACACCTTGAACACGAAGAGCAGCAGGAGCAGCCTGGTCAGGCCCCAGACCCCCACAAGCCACGCCAGGGACCGCCGCGTGCCCGTCGTCTCCACCAGATCCCCTGCCGTTCGCTCCCGCCGTGCGGGAACATGATGTCCCCTCCAGCTGTGTGCGGGCCACACACGTGGCCGTGGCCCGGCTGTGAACAGCGGCTTCGGTAAGGTCTGCGGCGATGCACAAGACGCTCATCGTGACCAATGACTTCCCGCCCCGCCCCGGCGGCATCCAGGCATTCCTGCACAACATGGCGCTGCGGCTCGACCCGGAGCGGCTGGTCGTCTACGCCTCCACCTGGAAGCGCGGCCGCGAGGGCGCCGAGGCCACCGCCGCCTTCGACGCCGAGCAGCCCTTCACGGTCGTACGGGACCGTACGACGATGCTGCTGCCGACGCCCGCGGCGACCCGGCGGGCGGTCGGGCTGCTGCGCGAGCACGGGTGCACGTCGGTGTGGTTCGGGGCGGCGGCACCGCTCGGCCTGATGGCGCCGGCCCTGCGCAAGGCCGGTGCCGAACGGCTGGTGGCCACGACCCACGGCCACGAGGCGGGCTGGGCCCAGCTGCCCGCGGCCCGGCAGCTGCTGCGCCGGATCGGGGAGTCGACGGACGCGATCACCTACCTCGGCGAGTACACGCGGTCGAGGATCGCCGTCGCCCTGACGCCGCAGGCCGCCTCGCGGATGGTGCAGCTGCCGCCGGGGGTCGACGAGAAGACCTTCCACCCCGCATCGGGCGGCGACGAGATCCGGGCCCGGCTGGGCCTGACGGACCGGCCGGTGGTCGTCTGCGTCTCCCGTCTGGTCCGGCGCAAGGGGCAGG
Organism: Streptomyces sp. T12; assembly: GCF_028736035.1. Lineage (NCBI taxonomy): Bacteria > Bacillati > Actinomycetota > Actinomycetes > Kitasatosporales > Streptomycetaceae > Streptomyces > Streptomyces sp. T12. The sequence goes on along the minus strand of NZ_CP117866.1, from coordinate 2,728,346 downwards.
ACACCCTGATCCAGGCCATGCCGCGCATCCTGGCCGCCGAGCCGGACGCGGTGCTGCTGATCGTCGGGGGCGGCCCGTACGAGGCGGACCTGCGGCGGATGGCGCGCGAGACGGGGGTCGCCGACTCCGTCCGGTTCACCGGGCCGGTGCCCTGGTCCGAGCTGCCCGCGCACTACGGCGCCGGCGACGTCTTCGCGATGCCGTGCCGGACTCGGCGGGGCGGGCTGGACGTGGAGGGGCTCGGCATCGTCTACCTGGAGGCTTCGGCGACCGGCCTGCCGGTGGTCGCCGGAGACTCGGGCGGCGCACCGGACGCGGTGCTCGACGGGGAGACCGGCTGGGTGGTGCGGGGCGGCTCCCCGGCGGAGGCGGCCGAGCGCATCATCACGCTCCTCGGCGACCCTGAACTGCGCGTCCGGATGGGGGAGCGGGGCCGGGAGTGGGTCGAGGAGAAGTGGCGCTGGGACCTGCTGGCGGAGAAGCTCAAAGCTTTGCTGTGAGCGGGGTTCCCGGACTCTAGGCGGAACGTAAAAATCCGCACATGCTGCGCACATGACAGTAAAACTGATGCAGCGTCAGCTGACAAGACGTCAAATCCTCGGCATGGCTGCCCTGCAGACCGCGGCCGCCCTCGGCTTCACCCGCGTCTCCCTCGCATCGGCCCAGGCCGCCGAGCCCGACGCGGTCGAATCCGTCTCCGCCATCGTCATCGGCTCCGGCTACGGCGGTGCGGTCGCCGCCCTCCGGCTGGGCGAAGCCGGCATCCGCACCGTCGTGATCGAGATGGGCCGCCTCTGGAACACCCCCGGCCCCGACGGCAAGGTCTTCTGCTCCACCAGCGCCCCCGACCAGCGCTCCATGTGGTTCCGCACCCGCACCGAGGCCCCGCTCGCCACCTTCCTGTGGCTGGACGTGGTCAACAAGGACATCAGCCCCTACCCGGGAGCCCTGGACCGCGTGCACTACGACCACATGTCCGTGTACGTCGGCCGAGGCGTCGGCGGCGGTTCCCTCGTCAACGGCGGCATGGCGGTCACCCCGCTCCAGTCCTACTTCGCCGAGCAGTTCCCGACCGTGGACACCGCGGAGATGTACCGCACGTACTTCCCGCGCGCCCGCTCCATGCTGGGCGTCAACACCGTCGACCCCGCGTGGTTCGAGTCGACCGAGTGGTACCGCTTCACCCGGATCTCCCGCAAACACGCGGCCAACGCCGGCCTGAAGACCACCTTCGTGCCGAGCGTCTACGACTTCGGCCACATGCAGCGCGAGGCCGCGGGCACGGCGACCAAGTCGGCGCTGGCGGGCGAGGTCATCTACGGCAACAACCACGGCAAGCGCACCCTCGACAAGACGTACCTGGCCGCCGCGCTCGGCACCGGGAACGTCACCATCCACACCCTGGAGAGGGTGAGGTCGATCAGCAGGGCCGCCGACGGGACGTACGTCCTGAGCGTCGACCGGATCGACGACACCGGCACGGTCGTGGAGACCAAGGAGTACGGCTGTACGTACCTCTTCCTCGGCGGCGGCAGCGTCGGGACCACCGAACTCCTCGTCCGCGCGAGGGAGTCGGGCACGCTGCCCGCCCTGGACGCGAGCGTCGGTACCGGGTGGGGGACCAACGGCAACGTGATGCTCGGGCGGGCCAACCACCTGTGGGACACGGTCGGGGAGAACCAGTCGACCATGCCGGTCATGGGCATCGACGACTGGGCCAACGCCGCCAACCCCGTCTTCGCCGAGATCGCTCCCTTACCCACGGGACTGGAGCACTGGGTCAGCCTGTATCTGGCGATCACCAAGAATCCGTCGCGGGCGTCGTTCTCGTACGACAGCGGTACGGGAGCCGTGAAACTCGGCTGGAGTGCCGCTCAGAGCGCGGTGTCGGTGGGCATGGCCAAGAAGCTGTTCGACCGGATCAACTCGGCGAACGCCACGATCTACCGGTACGACCTGTTTGGCTCGTCCAACAAGGTCTTCGCCGACGACTTCACCTACCACCCGCTGGGCGGCTGTGTGCTGGGGAAGGCGACCGACAACTACGGGAGGGTCAAGGGGTATTCCAAGCTCTACGTCACCGACGGCTCGCTCGTGCCCGGGTCGATCGGGGTGAACCCGTTCGTGACGATCACCGCGCTCGCCGAACGCACGATGGCGCGGGTCCTCGTGGAGGACACCGCGCCATAACCGTCGTACCGCTTTTAAGAGGGCGTACTACTTCTGGTAGATCGCCTCGATCTCGTCCGCGAAGTCCTTCGCCACGACGTTGCGCTTGAGCTTCAGCGACGGCGTCAGATGGCCCGAGTCCTCCGTGAACTGGGAGGAGAGAATGCGGAACTTCCGCACCGATTCCGCCTTCGACACCGCGGCGTTGCCGTCGTCGACCGCCGACTGGATCGCGGCCAGCAGGTCGGGGTCCTCGTGCAGCGACGCCGCGGTGGAGCCCGCCGGTTTGCCGTGCTCGGTGGCCCAGCGGCCCAGGAACTCGTCGTCGATGGTGACCAGCGCGCCCACGAACGGCCGCCCGTCGCCGACCACCATGCACTCCGCGACCAGCGCGTGCGCCCGGATACGGTCCTCGATCACGGCCGGGGCGACGTTCTTGCCGCCCGCGGTGACGATGATCTCCTTCTTGCGGCCGGTGATCCTCAGGTAGCCGTCCTCGTCGAGGGTGCCGATGTCACCGGTGTGGAACCAGCCGTCGGCCAGCGCCTCCTCGGTCGCGCCCGGGTTGTTCCAGTACTCCTTGAACAGGTGCTCGCCGTGCAGCAGCACCTCCCCGTCGTCCGCGATCCGCACGACCGAGCCCGGCAGCGGCTGGCCGACCGTGCCGATCTTCTGCCGGTCCCACGGGTTGAAGGCGGTGGCGGCGCAGGACTCGGTCAGGCCGTAGCCCTCCAGGACCGTGAAGCCGATGCCGCGGAAGAAGTGCCCGAGCCGCTCGCCCAGCGGGGCGCCGCCGGAGATGGCGTACTCGCCGCGGCCGCCGAGGACCGCGCGCAGCTTGCTGTAGACGAGCTTGTCGAAGACCTTGTGCTTGATCTTCAGGCCGACGGGCGGGCCGGACGGGGTGTCCAGCGCCTTGCTGTAGGCGATGGCCGTGTCCGCGGCCTTGTCGAAGATCTTGCCCTTGCCGTCCGCCTGCGCCTTGGCGCGCGCCGAGTTGTAGACCTTCTCGAAGACGCGCGGGACGCCCAGGATCAGCGTCGGACGGAACGAGGCCAGCTCGTCGGTGAGGTTCTTGATGTCCGGGACGGTGCCCAGCTTGATCGGCGCCATCATGGGCGCGACCTGCACGAGCCGCCCGAACACGTGCGCCAGCGGCAGGAAGAGCAGCACGGAGCACTCACCGGTGCGGAACAGCGGCCGCAGGCGCTCCACGATGTTCCCGCACTCGGCGAAGAAGCTGCGGTGGGTGAGGACACAGCCCTTGGGCCGGCCGGTCGTCCCGGACGTGTACACGATGGTCGCCGGGTCGTCCGCCTTCGCCAGCGAGCTGCGCTCCTCGACCGTCGCGTCGCTGATGTCCTGCCCGAGCCGCCCCAGCTCCTCGACCCCGCCGGCCTCGATCTGCCAGACGTGCTTGAGGGCGGGCAGCCGGTCGCGCACCGACTCGACGGCGGCCGTGTGGCTGTCCAGCTCGACGACGCAGGCGGTGGCGCCCGAGTCGGAGAGGATCCACTGGATCTGCTCCGGCGAGCTGGTCTCGTACACCGGCACCGTGACCGCGCCCGCCGACCAGATCGCGAAGTCGAGCAGGGTCCACTCGTAGCGGGTGCGGGACATCAGGCCGACCCGGTCGCCCGGCTGGACCCCGGCGGCGATGAGCCCCTTCGCGGCCGCGCGCACCTCGGCGAGGAAGGCGGTGGCCGTCACGTCCTGCCAGGCACCGCCCACCTTGCGGGCGATGACGGCGACGTCCGGGTGCTGCGCGGCGTTTCTGCGGACGATGTCGGTCAGATTGCCGTCCGCAGGGACCTCGTACAAAGCCGGAAGGCTGAACTCGCGCAAGACTGCTGCTCCTCATAGGGCGCCGGCGCCACGACGTTGTGTGATGCGACGGTGCGGTCCAAGGCTCGGGCAAGTGCTCTGGAATTCACATGTTGAAATCCAGAGCACGACTGGACCGACCGGACGTTACCCGCCGGTATGGCTTCTTCGACAGGGGGTCCCGGCGAGATGTTCGCTGCGTCACACGGATTGGTGTTTCTGCGCGCACAGTAGTCGAGCGGTCTGACGACTGGCCAGTAACCGCGGGACCGGCCGCCACTGTTCACGTATGCCGCACAGGCCTACCCTTGATCGTCATGGCACCCACACCGACGGGAAACCGCAGGACACGCGTACATGTGGTCAGCGATGTGCACGGCAATGCCCGTGACCTGGCCAGGGCCGGCGAGGGTGCCGACGCCTTGATCTGCCTCGGCGACCTGGTGCTGTTCCTGGACTACGCCGACCACTCGCGCGGCATCTTCCCCGACCTGTTCGGCGTGGCGGCCGCCGACCGCATCGTGGAACTGCGCACCGCCCGGCGCTTCGAGGAGGCGCGGGAGTTCGGGACGCGGCTGTGGGCCGGGATCGGCTCGGACCGGGGTGCGGTGATCGAGAAGGCGGTACGCAAGCAGTACGCCGAGATGTTCGCGGCGTTCCCGACGCCGACGTACGCCACCTACGGCAATGTCGACATGCCGCCCCTGTGGCCGGAGTACGCCGGGCCGGGCACGACGGTGCTGGACGGGGAGCGGGTGGAGATCGGGGGGTGGGTCTTCGGCTTCGTGGGCGGGGGCCTGCGGACGCCGATGCGCACGCCGTACGAGATCAGCGACGAGGAGTACGCGGCGAAGATCGAGGCCGTGGGGGAGGTGGACGTGCTGTGCACGCACATTCCGCCGGATGTCCCGGAGTTGGTGTACGACACGGTGGCGCGGCGCTTCGAGCGGGGCAGCAGGGCGCTGCTGGAGGCGATTCGCCGCACGCGTCCCCGTTACTCGCTGTTCGGGCATGTCCACCAGCCGCTGGTCCGGCGGATGCGGATCGGGGCGACGGAGTGCGTGAACGTGGGGCACTTCGCCGGGTCGGGGAAGCCGTGGGCGCTGGAATGGTGAGCGGCAGTGGTGAGCGCCGGCGCAGGTGGGGGTGAAGTCGGCTGGTCGGGGGCGCGGTAGCCTTCACGCTGCACACGCGTGCGCACCACGACTTCATACCGGCCCGCATCTGGAGGAGCCACAGCGATGGCGGAACACACCAGCTCGAGCATCACGATCGAGGCGGCACCGGCCGACGTCATGGGGGTGATCGCCGACTTCGCCCGCTACCCGGACTGGACCGGCGAGGTGAAGGAGGCGGAGGTCCTCAAGACCGACGACCAGGGCCGCGCCGAGCAGGTCCGCCTCGTCATGGACGCCGGCGCGATCAAGGACGACCAGGTGCTGGGGTACACCTGGACCGGCGAGTACGAGGTGTCCTGGACTCTGGTGAAGTCCCAGATGCTGCGGTCGCTCGACGGCTCGTACATCTTGAAGCCGGCGGGGGCGGGCTCGACCGAGGTCACTTACCAGCTGACCGTCGACGTCAAGATCCCGATGCTCGGCATGATCAAGCGCAAGGCCGAGAAGGTCATCATCGACCGGGCGCTGGCGGGGCTGAAGAAGCGCGTGGAGTCGGACAAGTAGGGGTCGCGCCGTAAGGGTGCCGGTGCGTTGCCGGGTGCACCTCGCAACAGGGCTGAACCCCGGCGTCCGTTACGGTTCACCCCCATGCGCACCATCCTGATCACAGGCCCGGGCGGCAGCGGCCGTACAACCGTCGCCGCCGCCACCGCGCTGACGGCGGCGGCGGGCGGCACCAGAACCCTGGTCCTCAGCGCCGACCGCACCGACACCCTGGGCGCGGCACTCGGCGTGGCCACCGGACCGGCCCCGACCGAGGTCGCCCCCCAGCTCACCGCCTGGCGCCCCGACGCCGCCACCGGCTTCCGCGACGACCTCGCCGCCTTCCAGGAGCGTGCCACCGCAGCCCTCGACCTCCTCGGCGCCTCCCGGCTCGACCCGGAAGAGGTCACCCCCCTCCCCGGTGCCGAGGAGCTCGCGCTGCTCCGTGCGCTGCGGGACGCCGCGCTCGCCGAGGCGCACGACCTTCTCGTCGTGGACCTGCCCGCCACCCCGCACGCCCTCGCCCTGCTCGCGCTCCCCGAGGAGCTGCGCCGCTACCTGCGCCGGCTGCTCCCGTCCGAACGGCAGGCGGCCCGTGCGCTGCGGCCCGTCCTGGGGCGGCTGGCCGGTGTTCCGATGCCCGCGCAGTGGCTGTACGAGACCGCGGCCCGCTGGGACGTCGAGCTCGCCGCCGTCGAGGCCGTCGTCGCCGACCGCGACACCGTCGTACGGCTGGTCGCCGAGCCCGGTCCGGGCGGCGCCGACGCCGTGCGCCATGCCACCCTCGCCCTCGCCCTGCGCGGCCTGCGCCCCGACCTGCTGGTCGCCAACCGGGTCCTGCCGGAGGCGGAGGCGCCGGCGGACAGCTGGCTCGCCGGGCCCGTCGCCCAGCAGCGCAAGGTTCTGGAGGAGTGGGGGGAGGACCACGAGGTTCGTCGCGTCGCGCACCTCGGGCGGGACCCGCGTGGCGCCGACGATCTCGACGCGCTCGCCGTGCCCGCCGTCAACGACTCGTCCTCCACCGTCGAGTGGCCTGTCACCGACCGGCTTGCCGAGGACGGCGTCCTCGTCTGGGCCCTCCCGCTGCCCGGCGCCGTACGCGACGAGCTCGACCTCGTCCGGCGCGGCGACGAACTCGTCGTCACTGCGGGACAGTTCCGGCGTATCGTGCCCCTGCCGTCGGCCCTGCGCCGGTGCGGTGTGGACGGGGCCGCGCTGCGCGATGGCGAGCTGCGGATCCGGTTCGCGCCGGATCCGGATCTCTGGCCGCGGACCCCGTGAAGCAGGTACGCCCGTTCGGGTAACGTCGTAGAGACGAACCGTAGTCAGGAGTCCGTCATGAGCGAAGAGCTCCCCCCGTCCGACGCCGGTGAGGATGAGGCTGTCGACGAGGTACGGGCGACCGACGCCGACGCCTGGTCGACGGCGTGCGCCGAGGACCTCGCCGCGGAGAAGGCCCGCCGCCGCGCCGAGTACGGCCCGCCGCCGGGCTCGGCCGCCGAGGAACTGCGCAAGCTCGTCGACGCGGTCGCGGACAAGCTGTCGACCATCCAGTCCCCGCTGCTCGGCGCGGTCGCCGGACCCGCCGCCCAGCAGGTGGTCAAGCAGGTCGTGGAGCAGGCCAAAGCCGCCGTCGAGCCCGTCATCGAGCGCAACCCGGACGTCTTCGACCACCTGGCCGCGGCAGGCACCGAACTCCTCGCCGCCTACCGCTCCGCGGTCCAGGCCCAGGAACGACGCTGGACGACCGGGGACCAGGATCTCGACGAGCGCCGAGACCGGGGCGACGGCACCGGCCCCGGCGAACGCATCGACCTGGACTGAGGCCCGCGACCGGCCCCTCAGCCGGGCTGCCCACCGGTCGGACGACGGGACCCTGACGGCAGGGCCTCGGGTACCGTTGGCCGTAGCGGGGCTCGACCGAAACTGAGGGATTCATGGGACTCACCATCGGCGTCGACATCGGCGGCACGAAGATCGCGGCCGGCGTGGTCGACGAGGAAGGCAACATCCTCTCGACCCACAAGGTGCCGACCCCGGGCACGCCCGAGGGCATCGTGGACGCCATCGCCTCCGCGGTGGAGGGCGCGCGCGCCGGGCACGAGATCGTCGGCGTGGGCATCGGTGCCGCCGGATACGTCAACCGTCAGCGTTCCGAGGTCTACTTCGCTCCCAACATCGACTGGCGCAACGAGCCGCTGAAGACGAAGGTCGAGGCCCGCGTCGGCCTCCCGGTCGTCGTCGAGAACGACGCCAACGCGGCCGCGTGGGGCGAGTACAAGTTCGGCGCGGGCAAGGGCCACCGCAACGTCATCTGCATCACCCTCGGCACCGGCCTCGGCGGCGGCATCATCATCGGCAACAAGCTGCGCCGCGGGCACTACGGCGTGGCCGCCGAGTTCGGGCACATCCGGATGGTCCCGGACGGCCTGATGTGCGGCTGCGGCTCGCAGGGCTGCTGGGAGCAGTACGCCTCCGGGCGCGCCCTCGTCAGATACGCCAAGCAGCGCGCCAACGCCACCCCCGAGAACGCCGAGATCCTGCTCGGCATGGGCGACGGCACCCCCGAGGGCATCGAGGGCAAGCACATCTCCATGGCCGCCCGCCAGGGCGACCCGGTCGCCGTCGACTCCTACCGCGAGCTGGCCCGCTGGGCCGGCGCCGGCCTCGCCGACCTGGCCTCCCTCTTCGACCCGTCCGCCTTCATCGTCGGCGGCGGTCTCTCCGACGAGGGCGAGCTGGTCCTCGACCCGATCCGCAAGTCCTACAAGCGCTGGCTGGTGGGCGGCAACTGGCGCCCGGTGGCGGATGTCATCGCCGCCCAGCTGGGCAACAAGGCTGGTCTGGTGGGCGCGGCGGACCTGGCCCGGGAGCCCGACCCGATCATGTAAGGGCGGCGACTTTTCGATCTACGGGGGCTTCAGCGCCGTCAGGGGCGCGAGGCTGTATCACCATGCGGCTCCGCCGCGTGGGCGCGACAAGCCACAACGAACCGGCAGTCGCCAACCAACCTCGCGCCCCGAGCTATTGGGCGTAGATTGATCCACATGGAGTTGCTCCCCAATTCCCGCACGGAGCCCGACGGTTCCGCGGTCATCAGGGCCCTGAGCTACAACATCCGCTCGATGCGCGACGACACAGCCGCCCTCGCCCGCGTCATCACCGCCTGCAATCCCGACCTGGTCCTGATCCAAGAAGCCCCCCGCTTCTTCCGCTGGCGCAAGAAACTCGCCCGCCTGGCCCGTGCAGCGAACCTCGTCATCCTCACCGGCGGCGCCACAGCCGCAGGCCCAGCGATTCTGTGCAACCTCAGGGCCACCGTGGAGAGAACAGAGGACGTACTCCTGCCGCTGACCCCGGGTCTGCACCGCCGCGGCTTCGCCACAGCAGTGGTCCGGTTCGGCGGAGCCCGTCTCGGCGTCCTCAGCTGTCACCTCAGCCTCCAGAAGGACGAGCGCTACGAGCAGGGCGCCATGCTGCTGGACCGGCTGGCCGGCCTGGGCGTGGAGCACGCCGTGGCGGGCGGCGACCTGAACGAGCGGCCCGGTGGCCGTGCCTTCGGCCGCATGGCCACCGACCTCCAGGACTGCTGGGCCACCGCCCCCTGGGGCGGCGAGTACACCTCGACCCCGGCCGACCCCCATCAACGTATCGACGCGGTCTTCGCCACCAAGGGCATCGAGGTACTCGGCTGCGGAGTCCCCCTCGGCCACCCCGGTGTGACGGAGACAGACCTGAGGGCGGCCACGGACCACCTTCCGGTCCTGGCCGCCCTCAAGATCCCGACGTCCTAGACGACCGCACCCCGCCCCGGATCGTCGCCGTCCTCGTCATCCGTCTTCATCCGCATCACCAGCGTGGCGAACCCGCCCAGGAACCCGCCGATACCGAGCGTGGCCAGCCACCACGTCATGTCCCAGCTGAGCAGCACGGCGAGCAGCAGCAGGATCGGCCCGCCGATCACCGCGAGCCAGGCGAACTTCGCGGTCGGGTCGGCGGGGGGCAGCGGCGGCGGCTCCGGCGGGACGAAGTGGCCCTCGTCGTCGACGTCGAAGTCGTCCTCGGAGGGCTCGGGCACGCTGTAGTCGCGCGGGCCGACGCCGGGGGCGAAGGAGACGGAGCTGCCCAAGGGCTTGACCGGCTTGTCGCCCCGGTCCTCCTCGGGCTCGTCGGCCTGCTTGGCCTTCTCGCCCTTCCCGCCGCCCTTGTCGCCCTTCGGCTCCCCGTCCGTCCCGCCGCTCGCTCCGTCGTTCGTGTCGGACTCCAGCAGCGCCAGGTCCTCGATCGACTTGAACGGCTTCGAGCCCGGCGGGTCCGTCGGCTCCTCGCCGTACCCGGCGACGATCGCGGCCCACGCGGCGTCCTCGTCGAACGGGACGTGCTGCTCTTCCGGCTCGCGATCCTCGCTGTCCTCGCGCCTCTCGCGGTCGGAGTCGTGCTCAGCCACGTGCGGTCGTCCCTTCCTTGTCGACGCCGGTCGCGAGCCGGTCGATGAAGCCGAGGCTCTCCTCGAAGATCCGGTCCGCTTCATGGTCCAACGTCGCCACGTGATAGCTCTGTTCCAGCACGATCTCCGTTACGTCTGTCGACGACACCCGACTCAGGACCCGGGCCGAATCCGCCGCCGGCACGGTGTGGTCCTGGGCGCTGCGCAGGAGCAGCAGGGGCTGGGTGACCTGCGGCAGTTCGCCGTCGAGAAGGCGGAAGAACTTCCTGAGGGAGTGGGCCGCGTGCAACGGAACCCGGTCGTACCCGAGCTCGACGCTGCCCTCCTTCGCGATGTCACTGGCGATGCCCCGCGTCGTACGGACGAGGTGGCGGGAGACCGGAAGGGTGTACGCGGACAGCCCGTGCACCTTGTTCGCGGGGTTGACGACCAGCACGCCCGCGACGTCCTCCCCGTGCTTCGCGGCGAGCCGCAGCGCCAGGGCGCCGCCCATGGACAGGCCGGCGACGAAGACCCGCTCGCAGCGGTCGCGGAGGTTGCGCAGCGCGCGGTCCACCTCGGCGTACCAGTCCTGCCAGCCGGTGAGCTGCATGTCCTCCCAGCGGGTGCCGTGGCCCGGCAGCAGCGGCAGCGAGACGGTGAGCCCGCGCTCGGCGAGATACTCCGCCCACGGGCGCAGCGACTGGGGGGAACCGGTGAAGCCGTGACAGAGCAGAACCCCGACCTCCCCGCCCTCGTGGCGGTACGGCTCGGCTCCAGGAAGGACCGGCACCTTACGGCCTCCTGTTCATGAGAAGGACGGACATGGCGGATATGGCGGACATGGGACGTGAGGAACGACGTGAATCCACGCGGCGGAGCCGCGTATCGATACAGCCAGGTGTGCTTCACCGTACGCGACCGTACGGACACCGACCAGGGCCGTCGGACTCTTTGACAGTGCTCCGGGTTAAGGTCTGATCGACAGACACAGGAGGCACTCGGTTGTTGTACGGCGCTATGAAGGTGGCCATCGGGGGACCGTTGAAGGTCGCCTTCAGGCCCTGGGTGGAAGGCCTGGAGAACGTTCCTGCCGCGGGCGCCGCGATCCTCGCGAGCAACCACCTCTCGTTTTCCGACTCGTTCTTCCTGCCCGCGGTCCTCGACCGCAAGGTGACCTTCATCGCGAAGGCCGAGTACTTCACGACCCCCGGCGTCAAGGGCCGGATGACGGCCGCGTTCTTCAAGGGCGTCGGCCAGCTGCCCGTGGACCGCTCCGGGGCGCGCGGCGCGGGCGAGGCCGCCATCAAGAGCGGCATAGAGGTCCTGGAGCGCGGTGAGCTGTTCGGTATCTATCCGGAGGGCACGCGCTCGCCCGACGGCCGGCTCTACCGGGGCAAGCCCGGCGGCCTCGCGCGCGTGGCGCTGGCCACCGGGGCGCCGGTCATCCCCGTCGCGATGATCGACACGGAGAAGATCCAGCCGCCGGGCCAGGTCATGCCCAAGCTCATGCGGCCGGGCATCCGGATCGGCAAGCCGCTGGACTTCAGCCGGTACCAGGGCATGGAGCACGACCGTTTCGTGCTCCGCGCGCTGACCGACGAGGTCATGTACGAGATCATGAAGCTCTCCGGCCAGGAGTACGTCGACATGTACGCGACCGCCGCCAAGCGGCAGATCGCGGATGCGGCGAAGGCCGAGAAGGAAGCGGAGAAGGCGGCCAAGGCCGCACTCGCGCAGGCCGAGAAGGACCAGGCGCAGAAGAAGAAGGAACAGCCCGAATAGGGAACAGCCCGAATAGGGAACGGCCCGCACAAGGAACGGTCCGCATGGAGTCGACCGTATCCGGGCCGGGGGGACCCAAAAAGGGGGGAAATGGCCAAGCGAGAGCGGGTCATGAGAATGTCCGTCGAGCAGCCGCTGTGGCGGGCGCTCGCCGGGTACCGGGTGCTGACCATGGTGTACGCCATCGGGCTCTTCATCAGCGCCCACGACGAGGTCGCCCGCCCCTGGGTGGCCATCGCCTACTTCGCCGTACTGGCCGTCTGGACCCTGGCCACCCTGCCCCGGGTCGCGAACGCCGCGAGCTGCACCAAGCGCTTCCTCGCCGTGGACCTCACCATCGCCCTGGTCGGCATCCTGCTCACCCGGCTCGCCGAGGCACCCGAGCGGATCGACGCCGGAGCCCCGACCCTGCCCTCGATATGGACCGCGGGCGCCGTGCTGGCGTTCGCCATCAAGGGCGGCTGGCGCTGGGCGGCCTTCGCCTCCACCCTGGTCGCCGCCGCCAACCTGGTCGAACGCTCCGGCGTACCCACCCGCGACACCATCCACATGGTGCTGCTCGTCTGGATCGCCTCCATCGCCATCGGCTACGTCGTCGAGGTCGCCCGCGCCTCCGAGCGCACCCTCGCCCGAGCCCTGGAGATCGAGGCGGCCACCCGTGAGCGGGAGCGGCTCGCCCGGGACATCCACGACGGCGTGCTCCAGGTGCTCGCGATGGTGCAGCGGCGCGGTGCCGTCATCGGCGGGGAGGCGGCCGAGCTGGGCCGGATGGCCGGCGAGCAGGAGGTGGCGCTGCGCACGCTGGTCTCGGGCGGCCTCGTACCCGTGTCGCGGGTGTCGGAGGACGCCGCCGAGGGAGCCGTCGTACGGGCCGTGGACGTGCCGGACGACGCCGACGGTCCCGTCGATCTGCGCGTGCTGCTCGCACGCTACGCCGGCGCCATGGTGAGCCTGGCCGAGCCCGGCGCGCCCGTGCCGCTGGCCCCGGCCGCCGCGCGGGAACTGGCCGCGGCCGTGGGAGCGGCCCTGGACAACGTCCGTAAGCACGCGGGGGAGCACGCGCGTGCGTGGATCCTCGTCGAGGACGAGCCCGACGCGGTGATCGTCACCGTACGGGACGACGGACCCGGCATCCCCGAGGGCCGGCTCGCGCAGGCCGAGGGCGAGGGCCGGCTCGGGGTCGCCCAGTCGATCCGGGGGCGGCTGCGGGACCTCGGCGGCAGCGCCGAGCTGATCTCGGTGCCGGGGCAGGGCACCGAAGTGGAACTGAAGGTACCGAAGGACAGCAGCGCTTCACGGGGGAAGGCGGAGCAGCGATGACGGACACCGCGAGCGGACAGCAGGGCCCGATCAAGGTCATGGTGGTCGACGACCACCCCATGTGGCGCGACGCGGTCGCCCGCGACCTGGCCGAGTCCGGCTTCGACGTGGTCGCCACCGCGGGCGACGGCGACCAGGCCGTGCGCCGGGCCAAGGCCGCCGCCCCCGACGTCCTGGTGCTCGACCTGAATCTGCCGGCCAAGCCCGGCGTCCAGGTCTGCAAGGAACTCGTCGGCCACAACCCCGCCCTGCGCGTCCTCGTCCTGTCCGCGAGCGGCGAGCACGCCGACGTCCTGGAGGCCGTGAAGTCGGGTGCCACCGGCTATCTGCTGAAGTCGGCCTCGACGGAGGAACTCCTCGACGCGGTGCGCCGTACGGCCGTCGGCGACCCGGTGTTCACGCCGGGCCTGGCAGGACTGGTCCTCGGCGAGTACCGCCGCCTCGCCTCCGAACCGCTGCCCGCCGCGCAGGACGCCGACCAGCCGGGGGCCCCGCAGCTCACCGAGCGCGAGACGGAGGTGCTGCGGCTCGTCGCCAAGGGCCTGAGCTACAAGCAGATCGCCGAACGCCTGGTCATCTCGCACCGCACGGTCCAGAACCACGTCCAGAACACCCTCGGCAAGCTCCAACTGCACAACCGGGTGGAGCTGGTGAGGTACGCGATAGAGCGCGGCCTCGACGACGAGTGATCCATCGGCCGCCGGCTTGACGACGCGTAAACCAAATACCCGGCAGTTCACCGGAATTGCCGTTCCTACCCATCCCGCTGTGACCTGGATCACCATTAGCGTGGCCTCACCAGGCAACCGCGGCGAAGGGACATTTCCATGCGGGTCGGAGTACTGACCGGAGGCGGCGACTGCCCCGGTCTCAACGCCGTCATCCGGGCCGTCGTCCGCAAGGGCGTGCAGGAGTACGGCTATGACTTCGTCGGCTTCCGGGACGGCTGGCGAGGTCCGCTCGAGAACGACACCGTCCCTCTCGACATCCCCGCCGTGCGCGGCATCCTGCCCCGCGGCGGCACCATCCTCGGCTCCTCGCGCACCAACCCCCTCAAGCAGGAGGACGGCATCCGCCGTATCAAGGAGAACCTCGCCAAGCAGGAGGTCGAGGCGCTCATCGCCATCGGCGGCGAGGACACCCTCGGCGTCGCCGCCCGCCTGTCCGACGAGTACGGCGTGCCCTGCGTCGGCGTGCCCAAGACGATCGACAACGACCTGTCCGCCACCGACTACACCTTCGGCTTCGACACCGCCGTCGGCATCGCGACGGAAGCGATCGACCGGCTGCACACCACCGCCGAGTCCCACATGCGCGTCCTGGTCTGTGAGGTGATGGGCCGTCACGCCGGCTGGATCGCCATCCACTCCGGGCTGGCCGGCGGTGCCAACGTCATCCTCATCCCCGAGCAGCGCTTCGACGTCGACAAGGTCTGCGCCTGGATCACCTCCCGCTTCAAGGCGTCGTACGCCCCGATCGTGGTCGTCGCCGAGGGCGCCATGCCGAAGGACGGCGACATGGTGCTGAAGGACGAGTCGCTGGACTCCTTCGGGCACGTCCGGCTGTCCGGGGTCGGCGAGTGGCTGGCCAAGGAGATCGAGAAGCGCACGGGCAAGGAAGCCCGTACGACGGTCCTCGGGCACATCCAGCGCGGCGGCACGCCCAGCGCCTTCGACCGCTGGCTCGCCACCCGCTTCGGGCTGCACGCCATCGAGGCCGTCCGCGACGGCGACTTCGGCAAGATGGTCGCCCTGCGCGGCACGGACATCGTCCGCGTCCCGATCGCGGACGCCACGGCCAAGCTGAAGACGGTGGATCCGAAGCTGTACGAGGAGGTCGGGGTCTTCTTCGGCTGACGCATTTCCGCCGACCGCTTTCCGCCCGGCGGCACGGGGTCGTGGGCCGTATATTCGGCCCATGGCCCCATGAAAGCCGTATGCAGGGAGCAGTCTTGGAGATCCTGGCCTTCGGCGTGCAGGCGGACGAGAAGCCCCTGATCGAGCAGGCCTTCCAGGGCCACCACGACGTCCGCTGCCTGGACGTTTTCCTCAACGAGGACACCGCCCCCATCGCCACCGGCTACGAGGTCGTCTGCACCAGCGTCAACTGCGACCTCGGCCACCGCGTCCTGCAGACCCTCGCGGCCGGCGGGACCCGGATGGTCGCCCAGCGCTCCACCGGCTTCAACAACATCGACCTCGACGTCGCCGAGCGCCTCGCCATGACGGTCGCCCGGGTCTCGTACTACTCGCCCCACTCCGTGGCCGAGTTCGCCTGGACCCTCGCCATGGCGGTCAACCGCCGCATCGTGCGGGCCTCCACGCGCACGCGTGACTTCGACTTCCGCCTCGACGGCCTGATGGGCCGCGACCTGCACGGCCGCACCGTCGGCGTCCTCGGCACCGGCAAGATCGGCGAGGCCTTCACCCGCATCGCCCACGGCTTCGGCATGAACCTGCTCGGCTGGGACGTCGCCGAGAACCCCGCCTGCCTGCGACTCGGCATGCGCTACGTCCCCAAGGAACAGCTCCTCGCCGAGTCCGACCTGGTCAGCCTGCATGTCCCGCTGCTGCCGGAGACCCGGCACCTCATCGACGCGGACGCCCTGAAGGCCATGAAGGACGACGCGATCCTGGTCAACTCCAGCCGGGGCGGCCTCATCGACACCGCGGCCCTCGTCGCCGAACTGCGCGAGGGCCGCTTCACGGGTGTCGGCCTCGACGTGTACGAGGCGGAGGCCGGGCTCTTCTTCCTCGACAAGTCCCTCCAGGCCATCGAGGACGACACCCTGGCCCGTCTCGTCACCTTCCCGAACGTCCTGGTCACCTCGCACCAGGCGTACTACACC
Organism: Streptomyces sp. T12; assembly: GCF_028736035.1. Classification (NCBI taxonomy): domain Bacteria; kingdom Bacillati; phylum Actinomycetota; class Actinomycetes; order Kitasatosporales; family Streptomycetaceae; genus Streptomyces; species Streptomyces sp. T12. Next base: position 2,712,313 of record NZ_CP117866.1, on the reverse strand, counting down.
CGGGACGCGGTCGGCCAGATCGTCGAGACCACGCTGAAGAACGTCCTCGACTACAAGGCGGGCCGCCGCTCCGAGAACGTGCTGGTCCCCCGCAGCTGACCCACCAGCTCCCGTACGACGGCGGCGCCGTTCAGGGTCAGGATCGACTCGGGGTGGAACTGCACGCCGGCGAAGCCCGGCCCGCGCATCGCGTGCACCTCCCCGTTGCCGGCCCGGCTGACCTCGATGCCGTGCGCTGTGAGCTCCTGCAGGGCCTCGTTGTCGCAGCGGGCCACGAAGCTGTTGTAGAAACCGACCGTCTCCGGCCGCCCGAACAGATCGATCGTCGTCTGCGCCCCCTGGTACGGCACTTCCTTCCGCACGATCTCCAGCCCCAGCTCGGCCGCGATCAGCTCGTGCCCGAGGCAGACGCCGAGCACACCGTGCCGGTGACTGCGGACGACCTCGGCGGTGAGGTCCCTCAGGAACCGCATCTTGGGGTCCTGCAGATCGGACGGGTCGCCGGGACCGGGACCCAGCACCACCGGGCCCTCGTGCGCGAGCACCGCCTCCCGCAGCCCCGGCTCGTCGTACCGCCGGACGGTCACCTCGAGGCCGCTCGACCGCAGCACGTGCGCGAGCATCGCCGTGAAGGTGTCCTCGCCGTCGACGACCAGGGCGTGTCCGGCCAGCTCCTCGGACCGCTCCTGCATCCGCAGCCAGAAGGGCGCGAGCGACGCCCGGCGCCCGTCGAGCGCGGCACGCACGCGTGGGTCGTCGGCGAGACGTACGCGCGCGTGCTCCCCACGCGGCCGTGCCGGACGTACGCCCAAAGCCGCCAGCACCCCCGCCGCCTTGGCGTGCGTCTCCGCGACCTCGTTCGCCGGGTCCGAGCCGCGCACCAGCGTGGCGCCGACCGGTACCCGCAGCCCGCCGTGCGCGTCGATGTCGGCGGTGCGGATGAGGATGGGGGAGTCGAGGGTCTGGGCCCCGCCCGAGTCCCGGCCGATGAGCGCGAGCGCCCCCGCGTAGTAGCCGCGCCCGACACCATCCCGCCCGAGGGGCTCGTACCGCTCGATCACCCTGCAGGCGTTCTGCACCGGCGAGCCGGTGACCGTGGCCGCGAACATGGTCTCCTTCAGGACCTCCCGCACGTCCAGCGAGGACTTGCCGCGCAGCTCGTACTCGGTGTGCGCGAGGTGTGCCATCTCCTTCAGCCGGGGCCCGACGACGACCCCGCCCATGTCACCGACGGTGCACATCATCTTGAGCTCCTCGTCGACGACCATCGACAGCTCCTCGATCTCCTTGCCGTCGGCGAGGAAGTCGAGCAGGTGCTCGGGGGTGGGCCCTTCGGCCGGGTAGCGGTACGTCCCGCTGATCGGGTTCATGACGACGGTCCCGCCGGACATCCGGACGTGCACCTCGGGGCTCGCCCCGACCAGCGTCCGCCCACCCGTCTCGCGCCCCCGCCCTTCCAAGGAAGGCCCTTCGGGCCCTTTTTGATTTCCGGTGTGCACGACGAACGTCCAGTACGCCCCCCGCTCCCCCTCCAGCAGCCGCCGGAACAGCGCGAGCGCGTCGGCGCGGCCGAACTCCGGGATCTGGCCCTCGTACGTCCGCCGGATCACGAAGTTCGCGCCCTCGCCCCGCCCGATCTCGTCCCGCAGGACGCGCCCCACGATCTGCGCGTACTCCTCGTCACCGACGTCGAACCCACCGCCCTCGACGCGCACGTCGTGCGAGGGGAGCTGGTCGAGGGCATCGGCGAGCGGGATGTCGTACGACTCCTGCGGCGTGAGTGCTGACAGTGGCGTGCCGTCGTCGCGGACGTCGAAGCCGCGCTCGCGGATCTGGCGGAAGGGGACGAGCGCCAGGCCCTCGTCGGGGAGGTCGGCCAGGCGGTCGTAGGTACTGACCGGGCCGATCAGGACCTCCACGGTGTCGTGATCGTGGCCCGGGGTGCGGCGGCGCAGCAGGGCGAACGGGCGGGGGTCGTCCAGCAAGCCGAGCAGGTTCATGGATCCGTGCTCCTTCTCAGAGAGACTCAGTGGTACTCAGTGGGAGAGGAACGGACCCCGGAAAACACCGAAGGCCGCCCCTCGGGCGGCCTTCGCGAAGTCTTGCGTACGCGCAGTCAGTGGGCCGCCGGATGAGCGGTCCACCACCAGTTCTGGGTCGAGTGCGCGAACATGCGAGGCACCCTACCCCACGTCCGCGTCGTGTACCTCGTGTCTCAATTGCTGGGCATGGGGCTGGACGCCCGACACGACCCCGTAATGTTGAGGGCGTGACCGTGAACGCTAAGACCAGCGCGAGTGCTGGCAACACCTGGCGAGACCTGCCCGCGGCGCAGCAGCCCGAGTACCCCGACACCGAGGCTCTGCGCGCAGTGATCGCGGACCTCGAGTCGTATCCGCCGCTCGTCTTCGCGGGCGAGTGCGACCAGCTGCGCGCCCGGATGGCGTCCGTCGCCAAGGGAGAGGCGTTCCTTCTCCAGGGCGGCGACTGCGCCGAGGCCTTCGACGCGGTGTCCGCCGACCACATCCGTAACAAGCTTAAGACCCTGCTACAGATGGGCGCCGTGCTGACGTACGCCGCCTCGGTGCCGGTCGTGAAGGTCGGCCGCATCGCCGGCCAGTACTCCAAGCCGCGCTCCAAGGGCACCGAGACCCGCGACGGCGTGACCCTGCCGACGTACCGCGGCGACTCGGTCAACGGCTTCGACTTCAACGAGGCCGCCCGCATCCCGGACCCCGAGCGCCTGAAGCGGATGTACAACGCGTCCGCCTCGACGCTGAACCTGGTGCGCGCCTTCACCACCGGTGGTTACGCCGACCTGCGCCAGGTGCACGCCTGGAACCAGGACTTCGTGAAGTCGTCCCCGTCCGGCCAGCGCTACGAGCAGCTCGCGCGCGAGATCGACCAGGCGCTGAACTTCATGCACGCCTGCGGGGCCGACCCGGAGGAGTTCAAGACCGTCGAGTTCTACTCCTCGCACGAGGCGCTGCTGCTCGACTACGAGTCGGCGCTGACCCGTGTCGACTCGCGCACCGGGCAGCTGTACGACGTCTCGGCGCACATGGTGTGGATCGGTGAGCGCACCCGGCAGCTGGACCACGCGCACATCGAGTTCGCCTCGAAGATCCGCAACCCGATCGGCATCAAGCTCGGCCCGACCACCACGGCCGAGGAGGCGCTGCAGTACATCGAGCGCCTGGACCCCGACCGCGAGCCGGGCCGGCTGACCTTCATCGTCCGCATGGGCGCCGACAAGGTCCGCGACAAGCTTCCCGAGCTGGTCGAGAAGGTCACCGCCTCGGGTGCCACCGTGGCCTGGGTGACCGACCCGATGCACGGCAACACCTTCGAGGCGGCCTCGGGCCACAAGACCCGCCGTTTCGACGACGTGCTCGACGAGGTCAAGGGCTTCTTCGAGGTCCACAAGGGCCTCGGCACCCACCCGGGCGGCATCCACGTGGAGCTGACCGGTGACGATGTCACCGAGTGCGTGGGCGGCGGCGACGAGATCTTCGTCGACGACCTGCACCAGCGCTACGAGACGGCCTGCGACCCGCGGCTCAACCGCAGCCAGTCGCTTGACCTGGCCTTCCTCGTCGCGGAGATGTACAGGGACCAGTAGCCGGTTCGGTTGTTACCGGCGTGTGGGGTGGGGCGCGGATCACATACGATCCGCGCCCCACCCCACTTTTACGGTTCCTGTGTGGCGGGTAAGGTTAGGTTAGCCTCACCGATCAAGGGGATGGCACGACTTCGATCCCGGCGGGAGGTGGTCCGCGTGTACGTCTGCAGTTGCTTCGGTGTCACCGAGCAGCAGGTCAAGCAGCACGCGGAGAAAGGTGCCTGTACGCCCCGCCAGATAGCGTCCGCCTGCAAGGCGGGCACGGACTGCGGGTCGTGCGTACGCCGTATCCAGGCGATCCTGGGCCGGGGCGCGTGCCCCCGTCGTGAGCTGGCCGACCAGGGTCAGCCGGTGCTGACCGACCTGGCGGACGCGGCCTAGCCTCTCGGCTAGCTGGGCTGCTCGATCTGCTGCGCGAGGTAGAGCGCCTCACCGAGCTTGTCGATGAGTTCCAGCTGCGTGTCCAGGTAGTCGATGTGGTGCTCCTCGTCCTCGAGGATCGACTCGAAGAGGTTCGCGGACGTGATGTCGCCCTTGGTGCGCATCACCTCGATACCGCGCTTGAGGCGGTCGATCGCCTCGACCTCGACCTGGCGGTCGGCCTGGAACATCTCGGTGACCGTCTGGCCGACCCGTACGTGGAACAGGCGCTGGTAATTGGGCAGGCCGTCCAGCATGAGGATGCGCTCGGTGATCTTGTCCGCGTGCTTCATCTCATCGATGGACTCTTCACGCGTGTACTTGGCGAGCTTCGTCCAGCCTTTGTTGTCCTGGATCCGGTAGTGCAGCCAGTACTGGTTGATCGCCGTCAGCTCGCCGGTCAGCTGCTCGTTCAGGAATTCGAGGACCTCGGGGTCGCCCTGCATCGCAGAGGCTCCTTCCACGCATGGGGAACTGGCAGGTTGCGCCGCATGATTGCACCGGCAGCGAAGATCGTCCAGTAAGTCTTCACTTAGTAAGTAAGGGCATGCTTAGTCGGTTATGAGGTGAATTGTGGAGGGGTGTGGTCAGGTGCACTGCCCCAGGTCTGTCAGGATGGAGTCATGGGTCAGCCGGTGGAGCGCGAAGGTGGAGCAGCAGCACACTCCGAGCTTCCGCCGGGACAGCGGGTGCAGCGCGGCTGGCCGGTCACGCACTACGGCCCGGTTCCCAAGTTTCGCCCCGAACGCTGGGAGTTCAGGGTGTTCGGCGCCACCGCCGACGGCGAGAAGCACTGCTGGACCCACGAGGAGTTCACGGCCCTGCCGTACACGAGCGTCGTCGCCGATCTGCACTGCGTCACGAAGTTCAGCATGCTCGGTGCGGAGTGGGGCGGCATCCCGGCCCGGACGATCCTGGAGATCGCCCCGCCCGCGTCGGCGGTCACCCACGTGATGGTCTGGGCGGAGTACGGCTTCAGCTCCAACCTCCGCCTCTCCGACTTCGCCTCCGAGGGAGCGATCTTCGCCACCCACAAGGACGGCGAACTGCTCACGGCGGAGCACGGTTTCCCCCTCCGTCTGGTCGTCCCTCATCTGTACGCCTGGAAGGGGCCCAAGTGGGTCCGCGGCGTGGAGTACATGACCGCCGACCGCCGCGGTTTCTGGGAGGAGCGCGGCTACCACAACATCGGCGACCCCTGGAAGGAACAGCGGTACTCGTACCAGGAGGAGCCCGGGGACGGCCCCGAGCTCTGACTCCCGGTCCCTTCGCCGGCCTCAGTGGTACTGGTGCACCACTGCGTGCCCCTTGCCGCGGCCGATCATCCACTTGTTCACGGGCGTGGTCAGGACGAAGGCGACGGCGAGTGCGATCGCCAGCACCCACCAGAACAGCGGGTCGGTGAGTCCGGCGTCCATGGCGCCCGGCCAGAGCACGATCACGCCGTTGTCGACGAGCTCCATCACGGCGATGGACAGGGTGTCCGCGGCCAGCGCCACCTTGAGCGCGGCGCGCAGGTCGACGCCCGCTTTCCGTACGCCCCGCAGGGTGAGCGCGTAGCCGAAGAAGAACGCGAGGGTGATCGCCAGGATCAGCGTCGCCGCGTTGCCCCAGCCGAGCGCGGTACCGATCACCATGCCCAGCACCTCGCCGATGGCGCAGCCGGTGAGGCAGTGCAGGGTGGCCTGGGCGGCCATGGTCCAGGTGCTGGCGGCGGCCACCTCGCCGTGGTGGTGAGCGTGCGCCGCGTGTGACGCGTGTGCTTCGTGCTGCATGAGAGCCCCCAATGCCAGGTCACGGTTCCTGCATCGAGCAAGAACCGTATACCCCCCAGGGGTATTCCCTCTCGCGCTATGCGTCCCGAAGTTTTTTCAGCCGCTCCACGTCCGCCGCGTGGCCTTCCTTCCCGCCCGGCGTCTCGATGATCAGTGGTACGCCCGCGGTGGCGGGGTGGGTCATCAGTGCCCGGAACGGGTCCTCGCCGATGTGACCTGCGCCGATGTTCTCGTGCCGGTCCTTGTGCGCGCCGACGACATCCTTGGAGTCATTGGCGTGGATCAGCTTCAGCCGGCCTTCGCCGACGGTGTCCACCAGCAGGTCGAGGGTCTGGTGCATGCCGGAGGGGCCGGTCAGGTCGTGGCCGGCGGCGAAGATGTGGCAGGTGTCCAGGCACACGCCCAGCTTCGGATGGGCGTCCAGCGCCTCGAAGTACGGTCCGAAGTCCCAGGTGCGGGAGCAGAGCGAGAAGCCCTGGCCCGCCGTCGACTCCAGCAGCAGGAACGGGTCGTCGTCGTGGGTCAGCTCGTCGAGCAGCGGCAGCAGGTGCTCCCGTACCTGCTTCAGGGCCACCGAGCGCTCCCGGCCGCCGGTCGCGCTGCCCGTGTGCACGACCACGCCGAGGGCCCCGATCTCCCGCCCCCGCCGCAGCGAGTGCCGTAGCGACTCCACCGACTTCTCGACGGTCGCCTCGGTGTGCGAGCCGAAGTTGATCAGGTACGGCGCATGCACATACGCCGGGATCGACTCGGCCTCGCACACCGCGCGGAACTCCTCGTCCTGCCGCGGATTCCCGGCGGGCGTGGCCCAGCCGCGCGGGTTGGCGACGAAGACCTGGACCGTCTCGGCCTTGAGATCGTGGGCGTAGGTGAGCCCGACGGAGTGGAGACCGCCGGCCACGGGGACGTGACCGCCGATGGGGTTGCGGGAGGGGCCCGAGGGGGCGGTGCCGGACTGCTGACTTCTCACCCGTTCAGGGTGTCATGCGGCCCGGCCCACCCCGTCACCGGATGGTGATCGTGATCGTCGACCCCTTCGGTGCCGTCTCCCCGCCCTTCACGGACTGCTTCTTGACCGTGTCGCCGAACAGCCCGAGCAGGCCACGGTCCTCGTCGACCTCGAAGCCGGCGGCCTCCAGTTCGGCCCTGGCGTCGTCGACGCTGTCACCGACCACGTCCGGGACCTCGATCATCTCGGGGCCCTTGGACAGCGTCAGCGTCACCGTGTCGCCCTCGGCGGCCTGCCTGCCGTCGGTCGGCGACTGCAGGGCGACCTGGCCCGCGTCGAAGTCGGAGTTGACTCGCGCGGAGGCGACCTTCACCTTCAGGCCGGCCTCCGCCAGCTCGGCCTTCGCGTCGGCCAGGCTCTCGCCGGTGACATCCGGGACGTCCACCGGGCTGCCCTTGCTGACGGTGAGCGCGACCGCGGAGCCGGAGCGGACCTTGGTGCCGGTCCCGGGGTCCACTGAGATCACGGAGCCCCTGGTGACGTCGTCGTTGAACTCCCGGGTCACCATGCCCGGTTCGAGTCCGCTCTCCTTCAGCTCGGTCTTCGCCTTGGCCAGCGGGTATCCCTGGAGGTCGGGCACCTTCACCGTCTCCGGTCCGGCCGAGATGACCAGGTTCACGGAGTCGTTGTGCCGGATGCGGGCGCCCGTCTCCGGGTACGTGCTGATGACGGTGCCGCGCTCGACGGTGTCGCTGTACGCGCGCTCCACCTTGCCCAGCTCCAGCCCGGCCTCCTCCAGCCGGTCGGTGGCCTGCGCCTCGGTCTTGGACAGCAGCGACGGGACCTTGGTGAACTGGCCGGAGTTGATGTACCAGATGCCGGCGCCGAGGCCGAGGGCCAGCAGGACGGCGGCGACGATGACGAGCGGGCCGCGCGGCGCACGCGGGGTCCGCGACCGGCGCCGGGGCGGCGGGGGCGGCGGGGGCGGCGGGGTCTCCAGCCGGCTGGTCCGGTTGAAGACGGCGGGCTCGTCCTCGTTCACGGGCAGTGGCCGCTGGATCGTCAGCGCACGCGGGATCACGCTCGTCCGGTCGTCGGCGTTGGTGCGCTCAGCCGCGAGTGCCTGCGGCGGCACCGCGTCCAACTGGTCCGCGCTCAGCGTGGCGCGCGTCTCCCGCGCCTGCGCGAGCAGCGCCACGGCGTCGTACGGCCGGAGGTCCGGAGTGCGCGCGGTGGCCGACGCGACCAGCTCGTCGAGCTCGTACGCCAGCCCCGGCACGATCGCCGAGGGCGGCGGGACGTCCTCGTGCAGGTGCTTGTAGAGCACCACCGCGGGGGAGTCCCCGTCGTGCGGCTTGTCGCCGGTGAGCATCTCGTAGAGGACGACACCGCACGCGTACACGTCGACGCGGGCGTCGGCGGCACCGGGCTGCTCGATCTGCTCGGGCGCGAGATAGGAGACGGTGCCGAGCACGGCGCCGGTGGTGCTGGTCACGGTGTCCACGGACCGCACGAGCCCGAAGTCGGCGACCTTGACCCGACCGTCGTCCCCTATCAGGACGTTCTCCGGCTTCATGTCCCGGTGCACGAACCCGGCGCGGTGCGCGGCGCCGAGCGCGGCGAGTACCGGCTCCAGGATGTCCAGGGCGGCCCGGGGCTGGAGCGCCCCGCGCTCGCGCAGGACGTCGCGCAGGGTGCAGCCCGCGACGTACTCCATGGCGAGATAGACGTACGACCCGTCGGTGCCCTGGTCGAAGACCTGCACCACATTGGGGTGCGCGAGCCTGGCGACGGACTTCGCCTCACGGATGAACCGCTCGACGAACACCCCGTCCACCGCCAGCGCGGGATGCATCACCTTGAGCGCGAGCACGCGGTCGAGGCGGGTGTCCAGGGCCCGGTAGACCGTGGCCATCCCGCCGACGGCGATCCGCGCGTCGACGCGATACCGGCCGTCGAGCACCTGCCCGACCAGAGGGTCCTGAAGGGTCGTATCCACGCAGGTGAGTGTACGAGCCGACACTGACACGCCTGCCGGTTCGGCCGGGATCGGGGCGTGACTGCAGCCGAGCTGTGACGGAGGACTCATTGGCCGAAGGCCTCCGTCGAACATGTGTTCAGAATGCGGGGCGCTCCGGGTCCAGCCGTGCGACGCCCTCCACCGGAGACGACGCCTGCGCGAAGTGCCGCCGCGGAATCCGCCCCGCCCGGTACGCCAGCCGCCCCGCTTCCACCGCATGCCGCATCGCGTCGGCCATCAGCACCGGCTCCTGCGCCCGCGTCACCGCCGAGGCGAGCATCACACCCGCGCACCCCAGCTCCATCGCGAGCGCCGCGTCCGACGCCGTACCTGCACCGGCGTCCAGGATCACCGGCACGCGTGCGTGCTCCACGATCAGCTGGAAGTTGTGCGGGTTGCGGATGCCGAGCCCCGACCCGATCGGGGAACCGAGCGGCATGACCGCCGCGCAGCCCACGTCCTCCAGCTTCCGCGCCAGCACAGGATCGTCGTTCGTGTACGGCAGCACGGTGAACCCGTCGTCCACCAGCGTCTCCGCGGCGTCCAGCAGCTCGATCGGATCCGGCAGCAGCGTCCGCTCGTCGGCGATGACCTCCAGCTTGATCAGATCCGTACCGAGCGCCTCGCGCGCGAGGCGGGCCGTCAGCACGGCCTCACCGGCCGTGAAGCACCCCGCCGTGTTGGGCAGCACCCGGATCCCGAGCTTCTCGAGCACCGACAGCACGGAGCCGTGGACCGAGGGGTTCACGCGCCGCATGGCGACCGTCGTCAGCTCCGTCCCGGACGCCACCAGCGCCCGCTCCAGGACCTCCAGGCTGGGCGCCCCGCCCGTGCCCATGATCAGACGGGACGTGAAGGACGTGTCGCCGATGACAAAGGGATCGTCGGCCATGGTTCAGCCTCCTTGGACGGCGGTGAGGACCTCGACGCGGTCCCCATCGGAGAGGGACGTCGACGACCACTGCGCGCGCGGTACGACGGTTTCGTTGAGGGCGGCGGCCACTCCGGAGGGCGCCGCGGTGAGGGACCGCACGAGCGTGTCGAGAGCCGTGCCCGGCTCGATCTGCCGACGCTCGCCGTTGACCGAGATGGTGACCGGGTGGTTCATGCGGGCTGCTCCGTGAGTGCGGCGGCGCTGAAGCGCCTGGGCGTGAACGGCCGGGCCTCGTCCGGGAGTTCACCGGTGGTCAGGACGTGCGCCATGGCGTCGCCGGTGACCGGCGTGAGCAGCACGCCGTTGCGGTAGTGCCCGGTGGCCAGCGACAGCCCCTCCAGCTCGGTCGGGCCGAGCAGCGGCGCGTTGTCGGGGGAGCCCGGGCGTAGACCGGCTCGCGTCTCCGTGAGCGGCAGTTCCGTGATGCCGGGTACCAACTCGTGGGCGTCGCGCAGCAGCTCGTACACGCCGCCCGCGGTCACCGTGGTGTCCCAGCCCAGCTCCTCGCTCGTCGCCCCGACGACCAGCTCCCCGCTCTCGCGCGGCACCAGGTACACCTGGCTGCCGCGCACCACGGCCCGCACGGTCCGGTTCAGGAACGGCGCGTACCGCTTCGGCACGGTCAGCCGCAGCACCTGCCCCTTCACGGGGCGCACCGGCGGCAGTACGTCGTCGGGGACTCCGGGCAGTCGCCCGCTGAGGCTGCCGGCCGCGAGGACGACCTGGCCCGCGCCCAGCTCGGTGCTGTCCGGCGTGGTGACACCGGCGGCCCGATCCCGTACGACGTCGAAGCGCTCGGCCCACGTCCGGTGGAAGATCACACCGGCCCGCTCGCACGCGGCCACCAGCGCCCCGGCCAGCCGCCGCGGATCGATCTGGTGGTCGCCGTCCACGCGCAGCCCCCCGCGCACGCCCGGCGCGAGCATCGGCTCCAGGCGCCGGCACTCCCGCCCCGACAGCCACTCGGACTCCAGCCCGGACTGGCGCTGCAGGGCGTGCAGTTCCCGCAGATGGGCGCGGTCGTCGGAGTCCAGCGCGACCGCGAGCGTGCCGCACTGGCGGTAGCCCAGGTCGTGGCCGGTGAGGTCGGTGAGCTCGGCCGCGAAGTCCGGGTAGCGACGGGCCGAGGCGAGGTTCAGGCCGAGCAGGGTCTGCTCGCCGTAGTGCAGTTCCGTGACGGCGGCCAGCATCCCGGCCGCCACCTGGGCGGCGCCGCCGCCCGGCTCGGGGTCCACGACAGCTGTCGTGAACCCGCGTTGTGCGGCCCGCCACGCCGTGACCAGGCCGATGATGCCGCCCCCGATGACAAGGACGTCTGACGTTCGCGTACGCGACATGGGCGTCCAGCCCCTCCCTTCGCCGGCATGACCCGGATCAGGTTCGTACGGTCGGAGGCCGCCAGCCTCCCTCTCAGCCCGGTGCGTCCGGGCTCCCGCGAGTGCTCTACGTTGGCCACCCTAGCCCGCCGCCACCTCTCTCAGTAAGGGAGCCCGTGCCCATGGCCCGCTCGCTCGACGGTCTCGTCCTCGCCCCCGTCGCGGACCAAGCCCCAGGTCAGGTGGGTACGCGGACCCGGTTCACCTACCACGAGAAGGACGGCGAGATCTGGGCCGAGTACGCGGGCGGAGACGTCGTACGCGGGCATCTGGTGGGTGGCCGGGAAGGCGACCGGTTGGACTTCCGGTACGTGCAGCTCAAGCGTGACGGGACGACGTCGTCGGGCCACTGCGTGTCCACGGTGGTCGAGCTTCCCGACGGGCGGGTGCGCCTGGAGGAGAGCTGGGAGTGGGAGTCGCAGGCGGGCAGCGGGACCAGCGTTGTGGAGCAGGTCACTGAGCACGACTCCTGACTGACAATTTGTCAGTTGTCTATGGTGATCAGGTGAGCGAGCAGACGACGCAGTCGCAGCGGAGAGTGGTCGTCGCCGGCGCCGGCATGGCCGGTGTGCAGACGGCGGTCGCCCTACGGGAACAGGGCTTCACCGGCACTGTCACCCTGATCGGCGCCGAGCCCCATCAGCCCTACGACCGGCCGCCCCTGTCCAAGGCCGTGCTGCTGGGCAAGTCCGAGGGCTCCGCCTTCGACGTCGACTTCGAGGCGCTCGGCATCGAACTTCACCTGGGGCGCGAGGTACTGGGCGTGCGCCCCGCCGACCACGAGCTGGACACCGAGGCCGGGCCCGTCCCGTACGACGTCCTCGTGCTCGCCACCGGCGCCGAACCGATCCGGCTGCCGGGCGTGGAAGGTGTGCCCGGCGTGCATCTGCTGCGCACCCTGGACGACGCCGAGCGGCTGCGGCCGGTGCTCGCCCGGCAGCACGACATCGTGGTCGTCGGCGCGGGCTGGATCGGCGCGGAGTTCGCCACGGCCGCGCGCGAGGCGGGCTGCGCGGTGACGGTCGTGGAGGCCGCCGACCGGCCGCTCGCGGGTGCGCTGCCCGCGGAGGTGGCGGCGCCGATGACCGCCTGGTACGAGGACAGCGGGGCGGTGCTGCGTACGCACGCGCGTGTGGAGCGCGTCGAGCCCGGCGCGGTGCTCCTCGACGACGGCTCGCGGCTGCCCGCGGGCGCCGTCGTGGTCGGTATCGGGGCGCGGCCCGCCACGGCCTGGCTGGCCGGCTCGGGCATCGAGCTCGGGGCGCACGGCGAGGTGGTGGCCGACGACGGCCTGCGCACCTCCGTGCCGGACGTCTACGCGGTCGGCGACTGCGCCTCCTTCCCTTCGGGAAGGTACGGCGAGCGCCTGCTGGTCCACCACTGGGACAACGCCCTCCAGGGCCCGCGTACGGTCGCCGCGAACATCCTCGGTGAGACACCCGCGTTCTACGACCCGGTGCCGTACTTCTGGTCCGAGCAGTTCGGCCGGTTCGTCCAGTACGCCGGCCACCACGCCGCCGCCGACACGACGCTGTGGCGCGGCGACCCGTCGGGCCCGGCCTGGACGGTCTGCTGGCTGAAGGACGACCGCCTGGTCGCTCTGTTGGCGGTGGGCCGGCCGAGGGACCTGGCGCAGGGGCGGCGGCTGATCGAGGCGGGTACACCGATGAACGCGGAGCTGTTGGCGGACCCGGCGCGGCCGATGAAGGCGGCGACGGCGTAGGGCCGAGAGCGGGGAGTTGGCCCTGGTCGGACGGGCCTGACTTCCGACTGTCAGTGGCAGATGGCAGGCTTGTTTCCGTGACCGAGATTGACGCAAAGATCGATGCTCTCGTCCCCGCCTGGCTCACCCTCCCCGACATCGCAGAGATGCTCGATGTCGAGGTGACCCGCGTCCGGCAGCTGGTCAAGGAGGGCCAGCTCATCGCCGTACGCCGTGGTGAGAACCGTGCACTGCACGTCCCCGCCGCCTTCATCGACGGGGCCGAGCAGAAGGTCGTCAAGGGCCTGTCCGGGACCCTGACGCTCCTGCGGGACGACGGCTTTACGGACGAAGAGATGCTGGAGTGGCTCTTCACCCCCGACGAAAGCCTGCCCGGCACCCCCGCGCAGGCCCTCAGCGAGAATCGCGGCACGGAGGTGAAGCGCCGCGCCCAGGCGCTCGCCGTCTGAACCGAACGCCCTGATCCGAACACTGTCCGGCCGATGGACCGGGCTCCTCTCCTGCGGGCCGCGGTCGCGGTTGACTGCGGCCCGCAGGAGGCGGGGCCGGGGCCGGAGCGTGGGGTGATTGGCGTGCGCGAGCGCCTGCCGCACGGGTTCGCCCGCGGGGCCGGGTGGGGTGCCACGCCGGACGGCGGGCATGGTGTCGCCGCAAGCGGCGGAGGGTGCCGGGCCTGGCGTCGCCACAGACTTCGGCGGCGGCCGTATCGGCGTTGTGGCATACGTCACCCCCGGGCGGCGGCCACAGCGCCAAGCGCTGTCCTGCCCCGGACCACTTCGGCCCGGACCGCGGGTCATCGCCCGGCCCGGACCACGGTCACCGATCGGCCCTGACCACGGGTCACCGATCGGCACCGGCCCGCGATGCAGCGCAAGGCTCCGGCTCTGGCGCCAAGTGCTGCTCGGCCCCGGCCACTTCGGCCCGGACCACGGGGCACCGCCCGGCCCGGACCACGGGTCGCCGCCTCCCGGACCACGGCTCACCGATCGGCACCGGCCGCGCCGTAGCGCCAGGCTCCGGCTACCGTGCCACCGTCCGGCACCAGCCCGACGTCACCCGCCCGGCAACCCGACCACAGGGGGCACCGCATGTCCGACACCGCCACCGCAGGCACCGCCCGCACCCAGTTCGCCGACGCGCGGCTCTACCTCTGCACGGGTGCCCGTAAGCAGCAGGGCGACCTCGCGGTGTTCCTGGACGCCGTACTGGCCGCCGGTGTCGACATCGTGCAGCTGCGCGACAAGGGCATGGAGGCGGCCGAGGAACTGGAGCACCTGAAGGTCTTCGCCGAGGCCTGCGCCCGGCACGGCAAGCTCCTCGCGGTCAACGACCGCGCCGACGTGGCCCACGCCGTCGGCGCCGACGTCCTGCACCTCGGTCAGGGCGACCTGCCGGTCCCCGCCGCCCGCGCGATCCTCGGCGACGACGTCTTCGTCGGCCGCTCCACGCACTCCGAGTCCGAGGCCGGCGCGGCCGCCGTCCAGGAAGGCGTGGACTACTTCTGCACCGGTCCCTGCTGGCCCACCCCCACCAAGCCCGGCCGCCACGCTCCCGGCCTCGACCTGGTCCGCCACACCGCCGCCCTCGGCACCGACCGCCCCTGGTTCGCCATCGGCGGCATCGACCTCGGCAACCTCGACGAGGTGCTGGAAGCCGGCGCCCGCCGTGTCGTCGTCGTGCGGGCGATCACGGAGGCGGACGACCCGGGCGCGGCAGCGGCGGAGTTCGCGAAGCGGCTGCGGCAGGTGTAGGTAGCGGCTGCGGGCAGGTGCAGGGGAGGGGGCAGGCCTTCCCGCTGGCCCGCCGTCCCCTCCGCCCGTTCGGCCCGCCAAGACTGTTCCGCCGGCCCGGCCCCTGGAGCACCGCGTCTCACTTCTGGCCCCCCGCGTCTCAGCCAGTGGGCAGTCGGCCTCGATCCAAGGCCTCAGGGGCTCTGCCTGGCCGCTGTGGGCCCCCGCTATGGCCCACACTGTCCAAGGCGTGGACAACAACCCGACAAATCGGGCAAATGTCCGGCATTCGGTTGGGGGACCGGGAACCCCTGGCTAACCTGCGAGTATGGCCCTCGGCACCGCATCCATCAGGTCGGACCACGCTCGTACCGTGCGCGACATGCTCGCGACCGGCAAGACGACGTATTCGTTCGAGTTCTACGCCCCCAAGACCCCGAAGGGCGAGCGGAACCTGTGGAACGCGCTGCGCCGGGTCGAGGCCGTCGGACCCGACTTCGTCTCCGTGACCTACGGCGCGGGCGGTTCCACCCGCGCGGGCACGGTCAAGGCGACCGAGGCGATCGCCTCGGACACCACGCTCACGCCGATCGCCCACCTCACCGCGGTCGACCACTCGGTGGCCGACCTGCGCAACATCATCGGGCAGTACGCCGACGCGGGCATCCGCAACATGCTGGCGCTGCGCGGCGACCCGCCCGGCGACCCGCTGGGCGACTGGGTGCGGCACCCCCAGGGCCTCGCCTACGCCGCCGAACTCGTCGAACTGATCAAGGCGTCCGGCGACTTCTGCGTCGGCGTCGCGGCCTTCCCCGCGATGCACCCGCGCTCCGCCGACTGGGAGGCCGACGTCCGTCACTTCGTCGACAAGTGCCGTGCGGGCGCGGACTACGCGATCACGCAGATGTTCTTCGAACCGGAGGACTACCTGCGCTTGCGTGACCGCGTGTCGGCCGCCGGCTGCGACACCCCGATCATCCCGGAGATCATGCCGATCGCCAGCGTGAAGACGCTGGAGCGGATCCCCTCCCTCACCAACGCCGCCTTCCCGAACGCCCTGAAAGAGCGGATCCTCACAGCAAAGGACGATCCGACCGCTGTACGCTCGATCGGGATCGAGTTCGCCACGGAGTTCTGCGCACGGCTGCTGGCCGAGGGAGTGCCCGGACTGCACTTCATCACGCTCAACAACTCCACGGCGACACTGGAAATCTACGAAAACCTGGGCCTGCACCACCCACCGCAGGCCTAGACCGGCCGTACTGGCGTACGTCACACTGCGTAGGCGGCCACTGGGAGAGGGGCGTACATGGGCTGGACGGTCCTCTACATCGCGTTCGGCATCGTCGCGCTGTGGCTGCTGGGCGAGGTGCTGCTGCAGTACAAGGCACGCCTGCGCTGGCGACTGCTCGCCTTCGTCGGCTTCCTCGGTGTCGTGGTCGGGGTACTGATCCCGTCCGTCATCGTCATCGGTCTGGGCGCGGCCGCGTTCGCGGTCGGCCAGACCTACGTCACACTGTCGTTCCGCCGCGGCTTCTCGGCCGGCTGGGCGGTCTCCGCGCCGGCCCTGGGCCCCCTGGGCGCCGTCAAGCGCCGCCGCGGCGAGCCCGACCGCCAGGAGCCGACCCTGGAGGTCTCCGACCTCGAGGCGACCGAGGGCGCTTTCACCGGCCACGACGGCACGTACGGCCACGACGAGGCCAACTACGGCCAGGGCGGCGCCGGTTACGGCCAGGACGACTACGACCGCGACGACGTCTTCACCCCCTCGCGCCAGGATCGGCCCGCGACCGCTGAGACGAACGCCGTCTACGAGCCGCAGCCCCTGCCCGAGGACACCGGCTCGTACGGCATATACAGCGACCCCGCCTACGCCGCCGCCGACCAGAACTACGCGGCCGCCGGCCAGCCCCAGGACCAGTACGCCACGGCCGACCAGAGCTATGCCTACGACGGCTACTCCGGCTACGACCAGCAGCAGTACGGCTACGACGCCACCGGCCAGCAGCAGTACGCCGCCTACTCCGACCCGTACATCGGCACCCAGACCTACGGCAACACCTCCTACGACGCCTACGGTCAGGCGCAGTACGGCCAGCAGGGCTACAGCCAGGACCAGTACGCCACCGGCACCTACGGCGAGACCCCTCCCGGCGGCGTCTGGGTCCCGCAGCAGCGCACCGACGAGGCGTACGGCGGCGAGCTTCCGCCCGAGCAGCAGTACCCGTACCAGGACAATGGCCAGCAGCAGGGCCAGAGCCAAGGGAACGGGTACGACGAGCAGTACCGCTTCTGACAGCTCGCCCAGCGCCTATCGCGAGACGCCCTGTGCGGGCGTCGCGGGCTTCACTGTGAGCCCCGGAACTCCGGCCCTTCCACGATCAGCCCGGCCACCAGCGTGCCCGACATACCGGCGTGGGGGAGTCCGCCGCCGGGATGGGACCAGCCGCCGACCGTGAACAGGCCGGGTATGCGGGTGCTGTTGGACGGACGCAGGAAGGTCCCCTCCGCTGCCGCCAGCGCCGGCGCCGGTACCCCGCCGCCCTCGGCCCCCGTCTCCCTCCGGGTGTCCACCGGCGTACGGACCTCGCGCCACAGCGTCCGCCCGCGCAGTCCCGGTATCGCCCGCTCGGCGGCCGTCACCATGCGGTCCGCGAAGGCGTCGGCGGCACCGGCCGCGGTCCAGTCGTACAGCGTCTGCGACGGCACCGTGGCCGTGAGGACCACGGACTCATGCCCGTCGTCGGGGCGCAGCGCCGGGTCGTCCGGGCGGTCGATCCGGACCGTCGGGTGCGCGGGCGGCTCACCGAGCCCGAAGGCGTCCCACTCGGCCTGCCGGTCCGATGCGTGCACCACCGTGCGGTGAGCGGTGCCCGCCTCGCGCGCGCCGCGCAGCGCCAGACAGACCACGACCCGGCCCGGGGACCTGCCCTCGGGGTGGGATTCGACCTCCTCCGCCTCGTACAGCTCGCGGCCGCGCACCAGGTCGCTCAGGCGCCACGGTCCGGTCCCGACGACCATGTCGGCCTCCGCCGTCGACCCGTCGGCCAGCTCCAATCCCGCCGCCCGGCCGTCCTTCTCCAGGACCCCGACCACCTCGGCACCGAAGCTGAACTCGACCTTCCGGGCCACGCACCGCTCGTACACCGCCCGCGCCAACTCCCGTATGCCGCCCCGCACATACCAGGTCCCGAAGGCGTGCTCCAGGTACGGCAGCACCGCCGCGCTCGCCGGGGTCTCGCGCGGATCCAGGCCGTACGCGAGCGCGTGGCTCTCCAGCAGGGCGATGAGCCGGGGATCGCGCAGCTCCCACGCGCCGACCTCGGCGAGCGTGCCGGCCCGGCGGGTGCGCAGGAGTCGCTTGTGGGGGACCGCCGGATAGGGCTCGCGCTCGGCCAGCACCTGCCAGTTAGGCCACAGCGGCTCCTCCAGCAGCGGCCTGCGCGTCCGGTCCCAGGCTTCACGGGCCCGGACCAGGAAGTCGCCCCAGCGGTCGCCGGTCCCGGCGCCCAGCGCCTCGTCCAGGGCGGCCACCACGCCCGCGCGCGAGGCGTTCGGCAGACGGACCTCGGTGCCGTCCGCGAAGACGTGCCGCGCGGACGGGTCGACCTGGACCAGCTCGACGCACGCCTCCAGCGGCTCCTTGCCGGTCTTGATGAACAGATCGCGGTACACGGCGGGAAGCGGGAGCAGCCCGGGGCCCGTGTCGAAGCCGAAGCCGTCGCGCTCGAAGCGGCGCACCGCTCCGCCGTACGTCTCCGTACGCTCGTACACCGCCACCCGGTGGCCCGCGACGGCCAGCCGGGCAGCGGCCGCCATCGCGCCCATCCCGGCGCCGATCACCGCAATCCGTGCCATGCGTGGGACTTTATAGGCCGCCACTGACAGCGGCTCGCTGACCTCGGGTGGAAGCTCGGCGTGGAAGCCGCTCGCCGGCTCAGCCGGGGCGTTGCCCCACCGCCTGTGCGAGGCGCTTCTCCTCGCGGCGCTCGGCTCTGCGGCGCCGGAAGCGGCGGATCCGCGAGACCAGGAAGAAGAGCAGCAGCAGTCCGGCCAGCAGCAGGGCGCCCGCGACGACCGCCGCGGCGACGGGGTAGAAGATCGCGAGGGTGATGAGGGCCCCGACGCCGAGATCCTCGGCGAGGCTCACCACGATGTTGCTGAACGGCTCGGGCGAGGTGTTGACGGCCATCCGCGTCCCGGCCTTGACCAGGTGGCTCATGAGCGCCGTGGAGCCGCCGACCGCGCCCGCCGCCAGCTCGGGCAGCGACCCGCTCTGCCCGGCGAGCAGCGCCGCGACGACCGCGCCCGCGACCGGCCGGATCACGGTGTGCACCGAGTCCCAGGCCGAGTCCACGTACGGGATCTTGTCGGCGACGGCCTCGCAGAGGAACAGGACGCCGGCGGCTATCAGGACATCGGGCCGTTGCAGTGCCTCGGGCACCTCGTCGCTCAGGCCGGTGGCGCCGAAGACGCCGAGCAACAGCACCACGGCGTAGGCGTTGACGCCGCTGGCCCAGCCGCTGGTGAACACCAAAGGGAGTATCGACACGGAGGCGATCGTAACCAGTCGGCAACGGAGGGTCCTGAGGGTGAGTGCGCAGCTCTGAGTACGCGTACCTAGCCGGTGAGATGAGTACGCGCGCGGATGGGCCCCGACCTGCGTGAACGAGAGAGTGGAGGCACGGAGAAGGGGATCGGCTCCGGCACCGGCGACACGGGGCGCCGGAACGGAGCGACCCCGGATCCGCTCCTTCCGCCGACCCGGCGTCGGCGGGAGCGAGACCGGGGGACCCGGGGGAACGACCGAACGGGGGTCCGACGGGGGACACGGGGGAGTACGGGGGAGTACGGGGAAAGGAAAAACGGGGGACACGGGGGAGCACGAGAAGGCGCCGGTTCGAGAGTGGCCCGCGGGGGACGCGGCCACTTTCGGACCGGCGCTTTCGTATGCGCCCGACGCTGCGGTGTGCGCGACGCCGCCGCTTCAGCGGCGACCGCTCACCCGGCCCTGCAACAGCCGGGACAGCGCCGCGTGCACGTCGTCCAGGGAGCGTTCCGGCTGGAACGACTTCCAGTCCAGCGCGGCCACCAGGACCATGCCGACCAGTGCGGAGGCGGTCAGCGCGACGTCGATCTCCTCGCTGAACTCGCCGTTCTTCACACCCTCGCGCAGCACACCCTCGACGACCGCCACGGCCTGCTGCCGCACCACCATCAGCGTGGACTGCCAGGCCCGGTTCGTACGCCACAGCTCGGCGACGTAGAGCTGGGTGAAGGACGGGTAGCGGTCGATGAAGACGAGGCCCGCCCGGATCATCGCGTCCAGGGCGTCCACCTTGCTGCCGCCGTCGCGTTCGGTCTTCTCGGCCGCCTCCCGAAGGGAGGCGGTGAGGAGTTCGACGCCGTGCCGCAGCAGCTCCTCGAAGAGGACCGACTTGCTCGCGAAGTTGTAGTAGACGGTGCCCTTCGCCACCCCGGCCCGCTCGGCGATCTCGTCAACGGTGGTGGCGGAGAAGCCCTGTTCGGCGATGAGTGTGACGGCCGCCTCGTAGAGCTTCTGCCGGGTGGCCTCACGGCGCGTGCTGCCGCCCGACGCGGCGTTGCTGCTTTCCATGGCCCCGATTGTGCCGCGCGCGCTCACAGGGTCAGCTCCGGGTGCAGCCGGTCGAGCGTCCACACCTGCCGGCGACGGGCCGACAGCGCGGTCAGCGCGAGGGCGGCCGCGGTGAAGGCGACGAGCACCACGCACGCGTGCCACACCGGTTCCAGACCGCCGCCCGTGATGAGCCTCCTGAGCGCCTCCACGACGTAACTCATCGGCAGGAAGGGGTGGAGCGCGTTGAAGAAGCCCGGGCTGGTCTGTACGGGGTACGTGCCGCCCGCGGACGTCAACTGCAGCATCAGCAGGGCCAGGACGAGGATCCGCCCCGCCGCCCCGAAGCGCGCGTTCAGCCACTGCACGATCGCCGCGAAGCACGCCGTGACCAGGAACAGGAAGCCCACCGTCCCGGCCGCCCGTGCCATCTGAAGGCCGACCGCCCAGTGCAGCACCGACATCAGGGCCACCGTCTGCAGCACCCCGATCGCCACCACGGGCAGCCAGCCGGCCAGCGCGACCCGCCACGCCGTGGCGCCCGCGGCGAGCGCGCGCCGGTTCATCGGCGCGATCAACATGTACGCCACCATCGCGCCCACCCACAGGGACAGCGGGATGAAGTACGGGGCGAAACCGGTGCCGTAGTTGGGCGCCTTGTGCATGTCCCGGGAGACGAGCTGGACCGGGTCGGCCATGACCTCGGTGCGCTGGTCGCGGGCCTGCTTGTCGTAGTCGGGGATCTGCTCGGCACCGTCGTGCAGCCCGTCGGACAGCTTCCCGGAACCGTCGACGAGCTTGTACATGCCGCCGTTGAGGTCGTACGCGCCGGACTTCAGCTGACCCACGCCGGTGTCCAGGTCCGCCGCGCCGGTCCCGGCCGTGCCGAGGCCGGAGTGCAGCTTCTTGGCGCCGGCGGCGACCTTCGCGGCACCCTGGTTCAGCTTGTTGATTCTGGTGACGGCGTCGTCGAGGTCCTCGGAGAGGCGGGGCGCGCGGTCGGCGAGCGCCCGGGACTGCTTCTGGAGGGTGGCGAGGTTCTTGTCGAGCTTCTTCAGATCGCCGTCGTGGTCGGTGATCAGTGTGTTGAGGTCGTCGGCGATCGTCGCCACGTCCGCGGCCGAGTTCTTGGCCTTCTTCAGGTCGGAGCAGGCCGGGTCGGGCAGTACGGCGTCCTCGCAGCGCGCCTTGTAGACGGCGTTCAGCACGTCGGAAGCCGCGTGGGCGCCCTTGGCAGCGCCCGGAGCGTGCTCCACCAGGTCGTCGAGGTTGTTGCGGATCGCCCCCGAGGTGTCGGCGACCAGCCGGGCGGTGTCCCCGATGGTCTTCTCGTTGTCCTGGAGGAAGGGGCCGATCTTCTTGTCGACTCCGTTGACCCTGTCGGCGAGCGTCTGCGTACCCTCGGCGACCTGCTTGGAGCCGCTCTCCAGGTCACCGGCGCCCGTGTTGAGCTTCTTCAGGCCCGTGGACAGCTTGCCGCTGCCCTTCTTGGCGTCCTTCAGCCCGTCGGCGAGGTCCTTGGAGCCCTTCTCCGCCTTCCCGATGCCGCCTTCGAGCTTGTCGGCGCCGTTCGCGGCCTTGACCGTCGCGCCGTGGATGTCGGAGAACGAGACGAAGATCCTGTCCAGGAAGGACCGCGACGCCTTGGTGGAGGCGGCCTCGCGCACCTCGCTGAAGACCGTCCGGGAGATCTGCCCGACGATGTAGTTGTTCGCGTCGTTCGTACGCACCTGAAGGGCGCCCGTCTCCGGCGAGTCGCCCGCGCTGGAGGCGATCCGCGCACTGAAGTCGGCCGGCATGGTCAGCGACAGGTAGTAGGTGCCGTTCTCGACACCCTTCTCGGCCTCGGCGGCACTCACCTCCTGCCAGTCGAAGACGTCGCTCTCGCGCAGCCCCTTGGTGATGTCGTCGCCCGCCGAGAGTTTCTTCCCGTCGGCGGTCGCCCCCTTGTCGTCGTTCACGAGCGCCACGGGGATGCGGTCGAGACGGCCGTACGGGTCCCAGAACGACCACAGGTACAGGGCGCCGTAGAGCAGGGGCAGCACCAGCAGCGCGACCAGCGCGGCACGCGGCAGCTTCCCCCGGCCGAAGCGCCTCAGCTCAAGCGCGGCCAGCCTGGGCGAGCGCATCGGTGGCCTCCTTTCCGTCGGTTTCGGGTGCGTCGGTGTCCGTGGATTCCTGGGTGGCGGACGCCGTATCGGCCTCCTGGGCGTCGCCCTTCCGGGCCTCGGCCTCCGAGGCCGTGGACACCTTGACGCTGTCGTCGGGGGCTTCGCTGCACACCGCCACGACCGTGGTCCCGGCCTCTGCGACGGACTTCAACAGCGCCCAGGCCTCGGCCCGTTCGGCGTCCGAGAGCTTGAGATCGGTGTCGTCGACACCGAGCACGCGCGGGCGCGCGATCAGGGCCAGCGCCACGGACAGCCGCAACGCCTCCAGACGCTCCAGATCGCGTACGGCGGTACGGGAGCCCTTGGGCAGCGAGTCCCGGTCGAGGCCCGCTGCCGTGAGCGCGGAGTCGATCCGCGCCTGCGCGTCGGTCCTCCGCTCGGCACGCGGGCGCAGCAGCCCGCGCCACGAGTCGCCGAACCGCCGCTGCAGCAGCGCCCGTTCGCGGAGGTGCTCGGCGACGGTCAGGGCCGGGTCCAGGTCGGTCACACCCGGAACGTGGGCCAGGGCGCTGATGCGCCGCACCGCCGCCATGCGCTTGGGCAGCCCGGCCGCGCCCACGGTGGCGGTTCCCTCGGTGGGCTTCATCCGTCCCGTGAGCGCCAGCAACAGGCACGTACGTCCGGTGCCGGACGGCCCTTCGATCGTGATCAGTGAGCCGGGCTCCGCCTCGAAGGAGACCCCGCGGAATGCCCATCCGCGGGGCCCTTCGAGGCCGAGGCCCAGGGCCGTGACGCCGACTCCGGCCACGGTTCCCCCCATCCCTGCCCCCTCAATTTGAACTGACTGGTCAGTGCAAAAGTTAGTGCGAACTCGCGATCGAAGCAAAAGCCCAGGTCAGAACGGATTGTCAGTGCCATACCCCACGATGGGCACATACGGCATCCCGTATCAGGGCGTGCCGTCACACAGACGACAGGAGGTTCGTCATGGCCAGCTATCACGCAGCAGCCGCCCACCGGCGCCGCGCCACCGGCCCTGCCCCCTCACTGACCGGCCCGGCGAGCGACGTGCACCCCGTGCTCCGCCGGACCACGGCCCCGCCCGCCGCCCTCGACCTGCTCGCCCAGGCCCGTGCCGGACTGGACGAGGCCGCCGTTCTGGAAACGCCGAACGAGCGCTATGCCACGGCCCACCTCGCCGCCCTGCGCACCGCCGCCGCCGTCCTCGCCGCGCGCGGGCGCCCCGAGCCCGCCTCCAGGCGCCGGGCCCGCATCAGGAGCGCCTGGGAAGTGCTCCCCGAGATCGCGCCCGAACTCACCGAGTGGAGCGCGCTGTTCGCCTCGGGCGCCCGGCGCCGCGCCCGGGCCGAGGCGGGCATCCAGGGCGCGGCCAGCCGCCGGGACGCCGACGACCTGATACGCGACGTGGCGATGTTCCTGCGCCTCGTCGAGCGGATGCTGGTACTCCAGCCGGTTCTGCCACAGCCGCGACCGGACACCGACGCGGACGGGACCGACGGCTCGCGTCACGCGCGCGAGGACATGCCGGACGCGGGCTGACGGCGAAACGGCCGTGTCGGGGCGCGAAGCCTCGGTCGGCCGCCCGTTCCCGTCGCCGTGTCCACGTCGCCGTCGCCGTGTCCGCGTCCCCGTCACGGTGTCCGCCCCTGCTGTCCGCGCTTGCTGTCCGCGCTTGCTGTACGTCGGGCGGGACGGGCGGTGTCGCGCGGCACCGCGAGGGCCGGGTGGGCTGCCGTAGGCAATAGGGTGGAGGGCGCCTGAAGCCTTCCCGCTCCCGTGCCCCGGGACGGGCAGGCAGCCCGATCGCTCCGCCGTGCAAGTGGCGGTGCCGCGCCGAGGAGTCAACTGCCGTGTCGGACCCGATGCGCCCCCGCGCCGCCCTCCGAACAGCCGTGGTCTGGGAAGTCCTCCGGGATGCCCTGGACCGCCGCGTGAAGGCCACGGGGCGCCAGGCGCTCGACGTCCTCGACACCGGGGGCGGCAGCGGCAACTTCGCGGTGCCCCTCGCCCGGCTCGGCCACCGCGTCACCGTCGTCGACCCCAGCCCGAACGCCCTCTTCGCCCTGGAGCGGCGCGCCGCCGAGGCCGACGTGGCCGACCGGGTGCGGGGCGTCCAGGGTGACGCCCACGGCCTCTTCGACGTGGTCGAGCGCGGCGGGTACGACGTCGTGCTGTGCCATGGCGTCCTGGAGTACGTCGACGACCCCGCCGAGGGCGTCCGCAACGCGGTGGCCGCCCTGCGCGCCGAGGGCGTCCTCAGCCTGCTCGCCGCAGGCCTGGGCGGTGCGGTGCTGGCGCGGGCGCTCGCCGGTCACTTCAAGGAGGCCAAGCAGGCCCTGGAGGACCCGGACGGCCGCTGGGGCCAGGGTGACCCGGTGCCGCGCCGCTTCACCGCCGATCAGCTCACCGGGCTGGTCGAGGGTGCGGGCCTGAGGGTCGGTGCCGTGCACGGGGTGCGGGTCTTCGCCGACCTGGTCCCCGGTGTGCTGGTGGACACCGAGCCCGGGGCGCTGGAGGCGTTGCTGAAGCTGGAGGAGGCGGCGGCCGAGCTGACCGCCTTCCACTCGGTGGCCACGCAGCTCCACGTGCTCGGCGAGACGCGGGAGACCGCCGAGGCCTGAGCCGTCCTCCGTGAGCGGACCGCACGGGCGCGCCGTTGATCAGGGGCTTGGCTGCACATGGAGTACGCCACAGGCCCCCCGATCGGGCGCCCAGCGCCGTATGATCGAGGGAGACCGTTCCGGCATGACGGGTCGGCTGCTGGGGAATGCAGATCTCAGCGAGTCGGGATGTCCATGGCGGAGCCCGGTTGGCCAATTGGCGTAGAGGGGCGGGTTTCACGGGGGCGATTCCCTGCCTATCCTGAAGGGACCCCCCGGGTCGCCCCGGCGACTGCACGATGAGGAGGACTCCGTGCCGCTCTCGGAGCACGAGCAGCGAATGCTCGAGCAAATGGAGCGAGCGCTGTACGCCGAAGATCCCAAGTTCGCGACAGCGCTTGAGGGAAGCGGGCTGCGCACGTACACCCGGCGACGGGTCTACCAGGCGGTCGCCGGCTTCCTCGTAGGTATCGCGCTCCTCATGGCAGGAATGGTCGCCAAGCAGGTCTGGCTCAGCGTGGTGGGCTTCCTGGTCATGCTGGGCTGTGCGGTACTCGCCGTGACCGGCTGGCGCAAGGCCCCCAAGCCGGGCGAACAGCCTGCCGGCGGCCCGCAGGCCCGCCGACAGCCCCGTCAGAAGCGTTCCATGATGGACCGGATCGAGCAGCGCTGGCAGCGCCGCCGTGACGAACAGGGCGGCCATTAGCTCTACGAGCAGCTCCTGGACACGCAGGGGGTGACCACCGACTCGGTGGCCACCCCCTGATGTATGTCCCGGTACGGCTTGGGGGCGGGAGAGCTGGGGCGGCACAGGATCCCAGAGGGCGGGGAGCCGAAGGCCGACAGGGCCGCAGGCGGGCCGGGCGACGTGGCGGAGCACGTCCTGAACTGACCGGGTGACGCCCCTCCCGAGCGAACGGACTCGGCCAATTCCTCAGCTCGGACAAGGTCCGGCTCAGCGACTCCGGGGCGTGCGGCATGAGGCCAACTCCTTGCCTCCGGCCCGAAGCAGCGTCCCACGAGGTGTCGCCTCGGGCTCGGAGCAGTGTCCCAGGACGTGTCGCCGTCGGCCACAAGCAGCGCCCCCACGACCTCTCGCCGCAGGCCTGAGCTGGCCACCTCGGCCGAGCTGACCTCAGGTGGCCGCCCAGACCTCAGCCGCCCCCTCGCCCTCGGCCCGTGCGGGGCTCCGTCCGGACCTCTGCCCGCTCCGGCTTGTGCCCCCGACGCAGGGTCCGCACCAGCTCCGCGTTCCGCCCGGTCGGGGCCGCCCGGCCCGACCCGCACCTGTAGCTCTGGTCCCTCCGGCCCGTGCCGTCCTCAGCTCTGCTGAGCGAACCGTCCCAGCTCTCCAGGGCCGGGCACCACGGCCACCGTCAGCTTGAGATCCGGGCCGGGGTGGGGTGCGGACTGGAGTGGGGCCCGGGCGCGAGTGACGGGCGGGCTGGAACGGCGCCTAGGCCCGAGTGAGGCGGGGGCCGGAGTGGAGGCGGGGGCCGGAGTGAGGCCTGGGCACGAGCGAGGCCCGGGCGCGACCGAGGCCTGGGCACGAGGGAGGCGGCTCAAGGCACGCGCCTCCGACCCAGCCCGCAGCCTGTGCCTCCGCTCGGCCTGAAGCGCGCACCCCCACCCCGGCCTCGCACCGCAACCTCACCCCCAGCGCCCGATCACCCCCGCTGCCCAGGCGTCGACGGCCTGCGCAGTGTCGGTCGGGCGGTGGCAGCGCGTCGTTTGATGTCGGTCCACCAGTCCGACGCGGCCCAGATCACCCGCACGCTGGAGCGCGGGGCCAGGCGGGCGCGCAGGTTTGTCGTCCACCTGGCCTTGGACTCGAGGTCGGACAGGACGAGGCGGACATCCTCCGCGAGGCCGGCCGTCGGGCGGGGAGCAGGGGCGTAGAGGACCTGTTCCACCGCGTCGGCCACCCGGTGAACCGAGGCCGCGGCCGGTGGGTCGAGGTGGCCCAGGCGGACGATGCGGGCGGCGGTCTTGCGGGGGGTCTGGGAGTCGTCCGGCGGGATGCCGAAGTCCCAGGCGGTGTCGGTGAGTTCCTGCCAGACCGCCATGGTGTGGAGCGATGCGTCCGCCGCCGTGCGGCCATGCGCTCCCAGCCGTACCGCCCGTGTCCGCAACCGCCACAGCATGGGCGCCAACGGGATCAGCAGCGCCGCCAGCCCGCCGAGCACCCACGCCAGAACGACGTACCACTTCGGGCCGTCGTCATCCGTGGCCAGCGCGGCCTGAGGGGACTCGCTCGCGCACAGCTCCGGCTTCTGCCCCGCGCAGCTCTCGCTCGTCGAGGGCGAGGCGGACGGCCCCGTGCTCGTCGACTGCGAGGGCCGTGCCACGTCCGGGAGCGTGGAGCCGGGCGTGTCCGACTGGGTGTACGACGGAACCGAACCCCGGGTCGGGGTCGGCTCGAAGCGGGTCCAGCCCACGCCCTCGAAGTACAGCTCGGGCCAGGCGTGTGCGTCCTTCAGCCCCACCGAGACCGAGCTGTCGCCCTGCGGGGTGCCGGGCGCGAAGCCCACCGCGACCCGGGCCGGTATGTCGAGCGAGCGAGCCATCGCCGCCATCGCGAAGGAGAAGTGGACGCAGAAGCCCTGTTTGTCCCGCAGGAAGCGGGCGATCGCCTGCCTACCGCTGCCGACCTTGACGTTGGTGTCGTACTGGAACCCGCCCGTCACGGCGAAGTACTCCTGGAGCTTGACCGCCTGCTCGTAGTGGCTGGTCGCGCCCTCGGTGACCTCGCGCGCGGTCTGGGCGACCACCGCGGGCAGCGAGTCGGGCAGCTCGGTGAACTCGCGCTTCAGGGCCGCGGGCGGCTCCGGAGCCTCGGCGAGCTGCTTCGCCGTCGGCTGTACATCGAGGCTGCGCACGGTGTACGTCGCCCCGCGTGTGGTCTGGCGGCGGTCGCCGACGACCGTCATCCCCAGCGGTTCGTACCGCCACCTGCCCGAGATGCTCACGCCGCTCGGCGGGTAGGGCATCGGCAGCCAGTTCTGGGCGTACCAGTCCGCGGCCGAGATGGTCGTCTCGACCTCCGCGCGCCGGACGTCGGCGCCGAGGCCGATGGGTGTGGGGAACCGGTCCGGTACGGCCTGGATGTCGCGCTTGGCCGGCTGCCAGGTGGTGCCGTCGAAGTCGTCCAGGGACACGATCCGCAGATACAGGTCCGAGATGTCGGCCGTGTTGGTCTTCAGGGACAGGACCTCGCGGTCCTCGTCCACGTTCAGGCTGTCGCGCAGTGACACCAGCGGGTTCACCGCGGAGATCGTGCCCCCGCTTCCGCTGCCGGAGCCCACGCCCGTGCCCGCGGCGCCCAGCAGGCCGCCGTTCATCGCGGGCAGGGCCAGCGGTACGAACAGGGCGATGCCCAGGGCGACCACGCCGATGCGCCGCCCGGTGCGGACCGGCGCCACCACGCCGCTGGGTTCTCCGCCCGGCGTCCTTGGAGCCCCGCCGAAGACCCGGCCCCACTGCGAGAGCCGGTCGCGGCCCTCGGCCAGGAGCAGCATCAGATAACCCGCGGCGGCGACCAGGAACCACAGCCAGTCCGCGCCGCCGTCGGACAGCCCCGCGGCCACGGAGTACAGCGCCAGCAGGGGCAGCCCGGCGGGGGCCGCGCTGCGGAACGTCACCGCGAGGGTGTCCACGGCCAAACCGATGATCAGGACGCCGCCGATGAGCATCAGCCGGATGCCGTCGGACAGTGGCGCCGGGATCGAGTACCGGCTGACGTCGTCCGCGCCGGCCTGCAGCAGGTCGGCGAAGTGACGGAAGACCTCAGGGCCGGGGATCACTCCGATGATCGCCTGCTTGTTGGCGAAGGTCAGGGTGAGCAGCATCAGCGCGGCGAGGGCCTGCACGGCCACCGTCAGGGGCCGCGCCAGCGGCACCCGCCGGGTCGCCATGCCCACGCCGGTCTGGATCGCCAGCAGGAAGATCGCCTGAATCAGCCAGGTGACCGGGGAGACCAGCGGCAGCAGGGCACAGGACGCCAACAGTGTGGCCGCCGCGGCGCACAGCGTCATCCGTGTCCGCCCGCTCATGCCGGTCCCCCCTCGCCCCGCGCCCCAGTGGTCACGGTGGCGTCCGTACGCGCTCGGTCCGCCTGGCGCCACAGCTCGTTCAGCGAAGCGCCCCGCGGCACGCTCAGGGCCGTCCAGCCCGCCTCCCGCAGCAACCGCAGCCGCTCCTCGCTCCTGTCCAACGCGCCGGGCACATCGGTGGGTTCCCGCACCCAGGCCCCGCTGTCCAGCACGAAGGCCACCGCGCCACCGCTGCGCTGCCGCATCTTGGCGGCGACCGTCGCCTGCTCCTCGTCGAGGTCGCCGAAGAACCCGACCAGCAGCCCTTCGTTGCCGCCGCGCAGCACGTCGTACGCCCGCGACAGACCCGTACCGTCGGAGTGGTCGATCACCGCGAGGGTGTCCATCATCAGCCCGGCCGCGTCCGCCGACTCCTGGCTCGCGCCCGCGAACCCGTCGGCGCCCTCGCCGGGGACCGAGTTGCCGGTGT
Source organism: Streptomyces sp. T12 (assembly GCF_028736035.1). Classification (NCBI taxonomy): domain Bacteria; kingdom Bacillati; phylum Actinomycetota; class Actinomycetes; order Kitasatosporales; family Streptomycetaceae; genus Streptomyces; species Streptomyces sp. T12. Next base: position 2,682,915 of record NZ_CP117866.1, on the reverse strand, counting down.
CGGTCAGCAGCCGTACCGAAAAGCCCCGCTCGAGCATGTGGACCAGCACGGACGCGGTGCCGGACACGGCCCACTCGAAGGCCGAGTCCGGGCCCGCGCCCTGGAAGGCCAGGCCCCGGGTGTCCAGCAGGACGGTGCAGCGGGAGCGCTGCGGCTGCTCCTCGCGGCGCACCATCAGCTCGCCGTAGCGCGCGGTGGACCGCCAGTGCACCCGGCGCAGGTCGTCGCCGTAGCGGTACCCGCGCGGGATCACGTCGTCCTCGCCGGCCAGCGCGAGCGAGCGCTGCCGCCCGTCGCCGTAGCCCTTCGCCTCCCCGCTGAAGCGCACCGGCGGCAGCGGCTCCACGCGCGGGATCACGGTCAGGGTGTCGTACGTCGAGAAGGACCGGGTCAGCTCGCACATGCCGAACGGGTCGCTCAGGCGCAGTTGCAACGGGCCCAGCGGATAGCGGCCGCGCAGGTCGGAGCGCACCCGGTAGGACACCTCGCGGCGGCCGCCCGCCTCCACCCGGTCCAGCACGAAGCGGGGGCGCGGGCCGAGGACGTACGGCACCTGGTCCTGGAGCATCAGCAGCCCCGTGGGCAGCCGGGAGACGTTGTCCATCCGCAGATGGACGCGGGCCTCGCTGCCCGCGGGCACGCGCGCGGGAGAGAGCTGGCGGCTGCCCGCGACCCGGTAGCGGGTGCGGTACAGCACGGTCGCGCAGACCAGCGGCAGCACGGCGAGCAGCAGCCCGACGCGCAGCAGGTCGCTCTGGCCGAGGACGTAGGCGCAGACGGCGGCCGCGACGCCGGCGGCCAGGAAGGAGCGGCCGCGCGTGGTCAGACCGGCCAGTGCGGTGCGCAGCCCGCTCTGCTCACCGCGGTCCGGCTCAGCCTGGCCGGTACTGCCGGAGGTCATCACAGCCTCCGCGGCGGCTGCTGGCCGTAACCCTGAGTGCCGCGGCCCAGGCCCCCGAAGCCGCTCTGTTGCTGGGGCGCGGCGGGCACCGGGGTGCGCTGCAGGATCTCCTGGACGACCTGCTCGGACGTACGACGGTTCAGCTGGGCCTGTGCGGTGGGCAGCAGACGGTGGGCCAGGACCGCCACGGCGAGGGCCTGCACGTCGTCCGGCAGCGCGTACTCCCGGCCGCTCAGGGCCGCGGACGCCTTCGCCGCGCGCAGCAGATGCAGCGTCGCGCGAGGGGAGGCGCCGAGTCTGAGGTCCGGGTGGGTACGCGTGGCGGTGACCAGGTCGACCGCGTACCGGCGGACCGGCTCGGCGACGTGGACGCCGCGCACGGCGTCGATCAGCTTCACGATGTCGTGCGCGTGCGCCACCGGCTGCAGGTCCTCCAGCGGCGAGGCGCCGCCGTGCACGTCCAGCATCTGCAGCTCGGCCTCCACGCTGGGGTAGCCGACGGAGACGCGGGCCATGAAGCGGTCGCGCTGGGCCTCGGGCAGCGGGTAGGTGCCCTCCATCTCGACCGGGTTCTGCGTGGCCACCACCATGAAGGGGCTCGGCAGCTCGTAGGTCTGGCCGTCGATCGTGACCTGGCGCTCCTCCATGGACTCCAGGAGCGCGGACTGCGTCTTCGGCGACGCGCGGTTGATCTCGTCCCCGATCACGATCTGGGCGAAGATCGCGCCCGGCTTGAACTCGAAGTCCTTGCGCTGCTGGTCCCAGATGGACACGCCCGTGATGTCCGACGGCAGCAGGTCGGGCGTGAACTGGATACGCCGCACCGAACAGTCGATGGACCGCGCCAACGCCTTCGCGAGCATGGTCTTGCCCACGCCGGGAACATCCTCGATCAGAAGATGTCCCTCGGCGAGCAGTACGGTCAGCGAAAGCCGTACGACCTCGGGCTTGCCCTCGATCACTCCTTCCACCGAACTGCGGACACGCTCCACAGTGGCGGTCAGATCAGTGAGGCTCGCTCGATCGTCATAGGTCGTCACCCGGCCCTCCTCGGCCCGTTCTTTCCGGGCCGACGCTCTACGACGCGGACCGGTCCTCCCCTGGAACACGGACACCACGCATGAAACGTTCCGCGTGTTGCCACCCCCGCATTCTTGCTGCCGTTACCGATTCGTGTCACTCGCCTGTGGACAACTGCCTGCGATATGTCGGGCCTTACGGCCTTTTGGGCACGCCGGAGCCGGAATTGACAGCGGAACGACAGGTGCGGCGGATGGTTACGCGGGGGCCGTGCGACCGCTACGCGGGGTCGATCTCGCGCACCAGACCCGTCTTCACGTCGAAGACGAAGCCCCGCACGTCGTCGGTGTGCAGCAGGAACGGCGAGGTGCGCACGCGCTGCATCGACTGCCGTACGTCCTGGTCGACGTCCCGGAAGGCCTCCACCGCCCAGGCGGGTCGCTGGCCGACCTCGTCCTCCAGCTCGTGCCGGAAGTCCTCGGTGAGGTTCTCCAGGCCGCAGCCTGTGTGGTGGATCAGGACGATGCTGCGGGTGCCGAGCGCCCGCTGGCTGATGGTCAGGGAGCGGATCACGTCATCTGTGACGACGCCGCCCGCGTTGCGGATGGTGTGACAGTCGCCGAGCTCCAGACCGAGCGCGGCGTGCAGGTCGAGACGGGCGTCCATGCAGGCCACGATGGCGACGTGTAGCACGGGGCGGGCGTCCATCCCGGGGTCGGTGAACGCGGCCGCGTACCGCTCGTTGGCTTCCACGAGACGGTCGGTGACCGTGCCTCGGGGGGCTATGGCGCCCTCGGGACCTGCGGGAACCGATGCAGAAGTCGTCATACCCATGACGGTACTGGTCACGGCGTTTCCGGTCCTGTCGTGAGAAGGGAAAAAGAGCGTTATCACGTGCTCACTGTGAGGTAACCCACAGGAGTGAGGCGGGTGTGTCCGTGTGAGTGATTTTTCCCGGCTTGTTGCGTCAGGATCACGCCGGAGCGCGACGCGCAGGCCGGTTGATTGACCGCGCGACACGGTGGACTAAAGTGACGCGAAGCGGGAGGCGAGACTCCCTGCTGGACTGATTTCCCCGGAGACCCCGGCGATTTTCCGGAGATCTCCCCACGTGCGCGGCGCGTACGTACGGCTCGGCCTCCTCCCGCTCCCGGCCGGCTGACGCTTCCGGCGCCGGCAGGCCTCCCCTTCACGAGCGGGCGGGGACCCGGCGGTGCGTACCGCCTCGCCGGATCTGAGAGGGCCCCTTGAGCCAGAGTCGACATGTCCCGGTGATGCTCCAGCGGTGCCTGGACCTGTTGGCTCCCGCCCTGCAGCGGCCGGGAGCGGTGGTCGTCGACTGCACGCTCGGACTCGGCGGCCACAGCGAGGCTCTCCTGCAGCAGTTCCCCGAGGCCCGCCTCGTCGCCCTCGACCGCGACAAGGAGGCCCTGCGCCTGTCCGGCGAGCGGCTCGCGCCGTACGGCGAGCGCGCGAGCCTCGTGCACGCCGTCTACGACGAGCTCCCGGACGTCCTGGAAAGGCTGGGCATCGCGCGCGTGCAGGGCGTCCTGTTCGACCTCGGCGTCTCCTCCATGCAGCTCGACGAGGCCGACCGCGGCTTCGCCTACGCCCAGGACGCCCCCCTCGACATGCGCATGGACCAGACGACCGGCGTCAGCGCCGCCGAGGTCCTCAACACCTACCCGCCCGGTGAGCTGGTGCGGATCCTGCGCGCGTACGGCGAGGAGAAGCAGGCCAAGCGGATCGTGGGCGCCATCGTGCGCGAGCGCGAGAAGGAGCCGTTCAGCAACAGCGCGCGGCTCGTGGAGCTGATCCGGGACGCGCTGCCGCAGGCCGCCAAGCGCACCGGCGGCAACCCGGCCAAGCGCACCTTCCAGGCGCTGCGCATCGAGGTCAACGGCGAGCTCTCCGTCCTGGAGCGGGCGATCCCGGCCGCCGTGAAGGCACTCGACGTCGGCGGACGCATCGCCGTCCTGTCGTACCACTCGCTGGAGGACCGGCTGGTCAAGCAGGTGTTCGCGGCCGGCGCCGCCAACACCGCCCCGCCCGGGCTGCCCGTCGTCCCCGAGCAGTACCAGCCCCGGCTCAAGCTGCTGACCCGCGGTGCCGAACTTCCCACCGAGGAAGAGGTCGCCGACAACCGGCGCGCGGCACCGGCACGCCTGCGTGGGGCCGAGCGCATCAGGGAGGACGTGGAGTGAAGCAGGGGTGGGCGTCCGGATCCAGGAATCGAACCCGTCAGTTGGAGAACCGGACCCGGGGGAGCGTGAGTGAGTAGGAAACCCGAACTGAGGGGGCGTGCCGCCAGGCTCGCGCGGCTCTTCCCCACCGGGGCCGGGCAGGCCGCCCGTGCCCCCTTCGTCCTCCTCGTCGTCGTCCTTCTCGGCGGCGGCCTCATCGGGCTCCTCGTGCTGAACTCCGCCCTCAGTGAGGGCGCGTTCAAACTCGACGACCTGAAGAGGGACTCGAAGGCCCTCACCGACGAGGAGCAGTCCCTCCAGCGGGACATCGACGCCTACTCCGCCCCCGACGCCCTCCAGCGCCGCGCCCGGGAACTCGGCATGGTCCCCGGCGGCGACCCCGCCTTCCTCGGCCCCGACGGCACGGTCAAGGGCTTCGCCAGCCCCGCGCCCGCCGACCAGACCTCCGACTACGTCCCGCTCGTCCTCGCCCCCGAGGCCCTCGCAGACGAGCCCCCGGTGCCCCCGACGCCCAGCCCGGCACCCACCATGTCGGACCCCGCGGGCGCCCCCGCCGTGCCTGGGCACGAGGCCCCTGAAGTCGCCCCCGGCGTGCCCCAGAACGCAGCCCCCGCCCAGCAGCCCATCCCGTCCGCCCAGTCCTCCACGTACCCGACCCCCGGCAGGTGACGGAAGTGTCCGACAGGGAACCGCCGCGCCGCCGCGTGCCCGGACCCGCCAAGCCCGCCCGCTCCGGTGGTGCCCAGCGGCGCCCGGCCCCCGCGGCCCGCCCGGCCGGCCGTCCGGCACGGTCGCGCCCCATGCCCCCCGCCAAGATCCGGCTCGGCAGCCCCCGCCCCCGGCTGCGCATGGTCAGCCTGGCCCTGACCCTCGTCCTGATCGCCTTCGTCGTACGGCTGCTCCAGGTGCAAGCCGTCGACGCGAGCACATATGCCGCCAAGGCGGAGAAGAACCGGTACGTCGGCTACACCCTGGCCGCCGTGCGCGGCGGCATCACCGACCGCAACGGCGTGGCACTGGCGACCAGCGTGGACGCCTACGACATCACGGCCGACCCCACGCTCTTCAGCCGCGAACAGCTGAAGATCGACGACGGCCCAGAGCAGGCGGCCGCCCTCCTCGCGCCGATTCTCGGCCAGGAGCCGGAGGCGATCGTCAAGAAGCTCCGGCCCGCGAACAAGAACCTGCGCTACACCCTGCTGGCGAGCCGCCAGACCCCCCAGGTCTGGAAGCAGATCAAGGACCTGAAGTCCGCGCTGGCCACCAAGGCCGAGCGGGACAAGAGCACGGTCAACGTCCTCGCGGGCGTGCTCTCGGTCGCCAGCAGCAAGCGCGTGTACCCGAACGGCGATCTCGCCGCCGGGATACTGGGCTGGGTCAACGCCGACGGCAAGGGCGGCGGCGGTATCGAGCAGCAGTTGAACAAGCAGCTGTCCGGCAAGGACGGCGAGATCCGCTACGCCCAGTCCGGCGGCCGCCAGGTCCCCACCGCGGGCTCCACCGAGACGCCCGCCGTGCCCGGCAGCGACGTCGAGCTCACCATCGACCGCGACATCCAGTGGGCCGCGCAGAACGCGATCAGCGAGCAGGTGGCGAAGTCCAGGGCGGACCGCGGCTATGTGATCGTCCAGGACACCCGCACCGGCGAGATCCTCGCCATGGCCAACTCGCCCGGCTTCGACCCGAACGACCTCTCCGCGGCCAGCGGCGAGAACATGGGCAACGCGGCCGTCCAGGACGCCTACGAGCCCGGCTCCACCGCGAAGGTCATGTCGATGGCCGCCGTGCTGGAGGAGGGCGTGGCCACGCCCGGCACGTATGTCGTCGTACCCAACCGGCTGCACCGCGGCGACCGGCTCTTCAAGGACGACATCGACCACGCGACCTGGTTCCTGACGCTCAACGGTGTCCTCGCCAAGTCCAGCAACATCGGCACCATCCTGGCCACCGGCCAGCTGGGCAGGACCCAGCCGCAGGTCAACAAGGTCCTCTACGACTACCTGCGCAGGTTCGGCCTCGGCAGCTACAGCGGCCTCGGCTTCCCCGGCGAGACCCGGGGCATCCTCGCCGCGCCGGACAAGTGGTCGACCTCGCAGCAGTACACGATTCCTTTCGGCCAGGGTTTGTCCCTCAACGCGATGCAGGCGGCCTCGATCTACTCGACGATCGCCAACGGCGGCGTACGCGTCGAACCCACGCTCGTGCGCGGCACCCAGGGACCCGACGGGCAGTTCACCGACGCCCCGGCACCCAAGAAGACCAGGGTCATCAGCGCCAAGACGGCGAAGACCCTCGCCCAGATGCTGGAGTCGGTCGTGGGCGACAGGGAGGGCACCGGCACCAAGGCGCGTATCCCCGGCTACCGGGTCGCGGGCAAGACGGGTACGGCGAACCGCGTGGATCCGGCCACCGGCAAGTACCGCGGCTACACGTCGTCGTTCGCCGGCTTCGCGCCCGCGGACAAGCCCCGCATCACGGTCTACTGCGCCATCCAGAACGCCACCGCGGGCAACTACTTCGGCGGCCAGATCTGCGGCCCCATCTACAAGAAGGTGATGGAGTTCGCCCTGAAGACCCTCCAGATCCCGCCGACCGGGGCCAAGCCCGCGAAGCTCCCGGTCTCCTACAAACCCTGACCACCCTGATCAGCACCGAGCAGCCAGGAACCACCTCGTGACAACGATCACCCCCGACTCCGGGAACCAGGGCGCGCCCCGCCCCTCACTTCGCTCCCAGGCGGGTGCGCCCGGTACGCTCACCGCCGTGCCACACGCTGATCAGTCCCAAACCACCCAGAAGGGCGCATCCGTGACATACCCGGGGCCGCCCAGGCCGGCGCAGGTCTCCGCCACACCCCTCGCGGAACTCGCCGATCAGCTGGGTGCCGCCGCGCCGGACCGCGCGGACGCCGTCGAGGTCACGGGCATCACCCATGACTCGCGCGCCGTCCGCCCCGGCGATCTGTACGCCGCCCTCCCGGGCGCCCGCCTGCACGGCGCCGACTTCGTCACGCAGGCCGCGGGCCTCGGCGCGGTCGCCGTGCTGACCGACCCGACCGGCGCCGAGCGCGCCGCCGCGACCGGCCTGCCGGTCCTGGTCGTCGACGACCCGCGCGGGCAGATGGGCGAGCTGGCGGCCACGATCTACGGCCACCCCGGCCGCGACCTGCTGCAGATCGGCATCACCGGCACCTCCGGCAAGACCACCACGGCGTATCTCGTCGAGGGTGCCCTCAAGTCCGTCGAGGGCGGTGATGGGCGACGGGTGGGACTGATCGGCACGGTCGAGATGCGCATCGGCGACGAGCGCATCAAGTCCGAGCGCACCACCCCCGAAGCCACCGACCTGCAGGCCCTGTTCGCCGTCATGCGCGAACGCGGCGTGGAGGCGGTCGCCATGGAGGTCTCCAGCCACGCGCTGGTCCTCGGCCGGGTCGACGCCTGCGTCTTCGACATCGCCGTGTTCACCAACCTCAGCCCGGAACACATGGAGTTCCACTCCGACATGGAGGACTACTTCCGGGCCAAGGCGCAGCTGTTCACCCCGAAACGCAGCAAACTCGGCGTCGTCAACCTCGACGACGAGTACGGCCGCAGGCTCGCCAAGGAAGCGACCGTCCCGGTCGTCACCTTCTCCGCCGAGGGGCACCCGGACGCCGACTGGCGCGCCGAGGACGTCGAAGTCGGCCCCATGGACTCGACGTTCACCGCGGTCGGCCCCAAGGGTGAGCGGATCGCCGCCAGGTCGCCGATCGCGGGCCCCTTCAACGTGGCGAACACCCTCGCCGCCATCACCGCCCTGGCCGCCGCCGGCCTCGACGCCCAGGCCGCCGCCGACGGCATCGGCGCCGTGCCGGGCGTGCCGGGCCGCCTGGAGCGGGTGGACGCCGGGCAGGCGTACCTCGCGGTCGTGGACTATGCCCACAAGACCGACGCCGTCGAATCGGTGCTCAAGGCGCTCCGCAAGGTCACCGAGGGCAGCCTGCACGTCGTGCTCGGCTGCGGCGGGGACCGTGACACGACCAAGCGCGCGCCGATGGGCGCCGCCGCGGCCCGCCTCGCCGACACCGCCGTACTGACCTCCGACAACCCCCGCTCCGAGGACCCCCTCGCGATCCTCGCAACCATGCTCCAGGGCGCGGCGTCCGTGCCAGTACACGAGCGCGGCGAGGTCCAGGTCTTCGAGGACCGGGCCGCCGCGATCGCCGCAGCCGTCGCCCGCGCGCGGCCCGGGGACACCGTGCTCGTCGCGGGCAAGGGCCACGAGCAGGGCCAGGACATCGCCGGGGTGGTCCGTCCCTTCGACGACCGCCAGGTGCTTCGAGAAGCCATCCAGAAGACCCAGGGATGAACTTGTGATCGCCCTCTCTCTCGCCGAGATCGCCTCAGTCGTCGGCGGGCAGACGCACGACATACCGGATCCGTCGGCGCAGGTGCACGGGCCCGTCGTCATCGACTCCCGGCAGGTGAAGGACGGCAGTCTGTTCGCCGCCTTCGTGGGGGAGCGCGTCGACGGCCACGACTACGCGGACCAGGCCGTCCGGGCGGGCGCGGTGGCCGTGCTGGCCCAGCGCCCCGTCGGCGTGCCCGTGATCGTCGTCGACGACGTCCAGACGGCCCTCGGCGCCCTCGCGCGTCATGTCGTACGACGCCTCGGCGCGACCCTCGTCGCCCTCACCGGCTCGGCCGGCAAGACCAGCACCAAGGACCTGATCGCCCAGGTGCTGCGCAGCAAGGCGCCGACGGTGTTCACACCGGGCTCGCTCAACAACGAGATCGGGTTGCCGCTCACCGCGCTCACCGCCACCGAGGAGACGCAGTTCCTCGTGCTGGAGATGGGCGCCCGCGGCATCGGCCACATCAGCTACCTCACGGATCTGACGCCCCCGAAGATCGGCCTCGTCCTCAACGTCGGCACCGCCCACATCGGCGAGTTCGGCGGCCGCGAGCAGATCGCGCAGGCCAAGGGCGAACTCGTGGAAGCTCTTCCCGAGGACGGCGCCGCGATTCTCAACGCCGACGATCCTCTCGTACGGGCCATGGCATCCCGTACGAAGGCGAAGGTGATCCTTTTCGGAGAGTCCGGCGAAGCGGACGTACGCGCCGAGAACGTGCGACTCACGGACACCGGACAGCCTGCCTTCAGCCTTCGCACACCCTCCGGTGCAAGCGAAGTGACCATGCGCCTGTACGGTGAGCACCACGTGTCGAACGCGCTCGCCGCGGCCGCCGTCGCCCATGAGCTGGGCATGTCCGCAAGTGAGATCGCCACCGCGCTCTCCGAGGCGGGCTCCCTCTCCCGCTGGCGTATGGAGGTCACCGAGCGCCCGGACGGCGTGACCATCGTCAACGACGCCTACAACGCGAACCCCGAGTCCATGCGAGCCGCCTTGCGCGCGCTCGCGGCCATGGGCAAGGGGCGGCGGACCTGGGCGGTGCTCGGCAAGATGGCCGAGCTCGGGGACGAGGCGCTCGCCGAGCACGACGCGGTCGGACGGCTTGCCGTCCGGCTCAATGTCGGCAAGCTCGTCGCGGTCGGGGGAAGAGAAGCCTCCTGGCTGCAACTGGGTGCATATAACGAGGGTTCGTGGGGTGAGGAGTCGGTGCACGTGTCCGACGCACAGGCGGCGGTCGACCTGTTGCGCAGCGAGTTGCGCCCAGGGGACGTCGTGCTCGTGAAGGCGTCCCGGTCGGTCGGGCTCGAGAGCGTGGCGCAGGCGCTCGTCGAGACCGGTGCCGAGGGTGAGGTTTCCGCCCGATGATGAAGCAGATCCTGTTCGCAGGAGTCATTGGCCTGTTCCTGAGCCTGGTCGGCACCCCGCTGCTGATCAAGCTGCTGGCCCGCAAGGGCTACGGCCAGTACATCCGCGAAGACGGCCCGCGCGGGCACGCCAGCAAGCGCGGTACGCCGACGATGGGCGGTATCGCCTTCATCCTGGCGACGGTCATCGCCTACTTCCTGTCCAAGATCATCACCGGCTACGCCCCGACCTACTCGGGTCTGCTGGTGCTCGGCCTGATGGTCGGCATGGGTCTGGTCGGCTTCCTCGACGACTACATCAAGATCGTCAAGCGGCGTTCGCTGGGCCTGCGGGCCAAGGCGAAGATGGCCGGCCAGCTGATCGTCGGCGTCGCCTTCGCGGTGCTCGCGCTGATGTTCCCGGACGCCCGCGACAACACCCCCGCCTCGACGCGGCTGTCGTTCATCACGGACTTCGGCTGGAAGATCGGCCCGATCCTGTTCGTGGTCTGGGCGCTGTTCATGATCCTCGCGATGTCGAACGGCGTGAACCTCACCGACGGTCTGGACGGTCTGGCCACCGGCGCCTCCGTGCTCGTCTTCGGCGCCTACACCTTCATCGGCGTCTGGCAGTTCCAGGAGTCCTGTGCCAACGCGGGCACCCTGACCAACCCGGGCGCCTGCTACGAGGTGAGAGATCCCCTCGACCTGGCGGTCATCGCCTCGGCGCTGATGGGTGCCTGCCTGGGCTTCCTGTGGTGGAACACCTCGCCCGCGAAGATCTTCATGGGCGACACCGGTTCGCTCGCGCTCGGCGGTGTCCTCACGGGCCTGGCCATCTGCTCCCGCACGGAGCTCCTGGTGGCCATCATGGGCGGTCTGTTCGTCCTCATCACCATGTCGGTCGTCATCCAGGTCGGCTCCTTCAAGCTCACCGGCAAGCGCGTCTTCCGGATTGCACCGCTCCAGCACCACTTCGAACACAAGGGCTGGTCGGAAGTGCTTGTGGTGGTCCGCTTCTGGATCATCCAGGGCATCTGTGTGATTGTTGGCCTGGGTCTCTTCTACGCGGGATGGGCAGCAGAAAAGTGACCTCCTCGGAGCCTTTCGACTGGCAGGGCAAGCACGTCACCGTCGCCGGACTCGGCGTCTCCGGCATCCCGGCGGCCAAGGTGCTGCACGCGCGCGGGGCGCTCGTCACGGTCGTCAACGACGGCGACGACGCACGCGCGCGTGAGCAGGCCGCCGAACTGGAGGCGCTCGGCATCACCGTCCGCCTCGGCGACGGCGCGACCCTGCCCGAAGGCACCGAGCTCATCGTCACCGCACCCGGCTGGAAGCCGGACAAGCCGCTGTTCGCGGCGGCCCGCGAGGCCGGCGTCGACGTCTGGGGCGACGTGGAGCTCGCCTGGCGGCTGCGCGGCCCCGACGCCGCCCCCTGGCTCGCGATCACGGGCACCAACGGCAAGACCACGACCACCCAGATGCTGGCCTCCATCCTGAAGGCCGCCGGTCTGCGCACCGCCGCCGTCGGCAACATCGGCGTCTCGGTCCTCGACGCGGTGCTCGGCGAGGAGCAGTACGACGTCCTCGCAGTGGAGTTGTCGAGCTACCAGCTCCACTGGGCGCCTTCCCTGCGCGCCCACTCCGCCGCCGTCCTGAACCTGGCACCGGACCACCTGGACTGGCACGGCTCCATGGACGCGTACGCGCGCGACAAGGGCCGTATCTACGAGGGCAATCGCATCGCCTGCGTCTACAACGTCGCCGACAAGGCCACCGAGGACCTGGTGCGCGAGGCGGACGTCGAGGAGGGCTGCCGGGCCATCGGCTTCACCCTCGGCGCCCCGGCCCCGTCCCAACTCGGCGTCGTGGAGGGCATCCTCGTCGACCGCGCCTTCGTCGAGGACCGGCAGAAGAACGCCCAGGAGCTCGCCGAGGTCGCCGACGTCAACCCGCCGGCCCCGCACAACATCGCCAACGCCCTCGCGGCAGCAGCCCTCGCCCGGGCCTACGGGGTGCCCCCCAAGGCCGTACAGGACGGCCTGCGGGCCTTCACTCCGGACGCCCACCGCATCGCGCACGTGGCGGACGTGGCCCAGGTCGCATACGTCGACGACTCCAAGGCCACCAACACGCACGCGGCGGAGGCCTCGTTGGCGGCCTACGAGTCCATCGTGTGGATCGCGGGCGGGCTCGCGAAGGGCGCCGTCTTCGAGGAACTGGTCGCCAAGTCGGCAAAGCGGCTTCGCGGAGCCGTCCTCATCGGCGCCGATCGAGGCCTGATCCGCGAAGCCCTCGCGCGACACGCGCCGGAAGTACCCGTCGTCGACCTCGACCGGACCGACACTGGGGCGATGCTCGCGGCAGTCCAGGAGGCGAAGGGCCTCGCACAGCCCGGCGACACGGTGCTCCTTGCCCCGGCCTGTGCCTCGATGGACATGTTCGCCAACTACAACCAGCGCGGTGACGCGTTCGCGGAGGCGGTTCGCGAACTCGGCGCGGGCGCCTGACGCCGGGTCTCGGCCACTGCGGGTGCTTCGGGACCCTTGGAGGGACGCGTGACTCGGATGTGGCCGGCCAGTACGTACGCCCATGGCGGGGCGGTGAGCGCCGATGCCCGGTAGCCGTACGGGACGACCCCCCGTCCAGCGGGCGGTTCGGCGCCCCGTCGCTCCCGGGCCGCCGCGCGACAACGCCGTACGGCGGCTCTACACGCGCCTGCACCGGGCCTGGGACCGGCCGCTGACCGCGTACTACCTGATCCTCGGCGGCAGCCTGCTGATCACCGTGCTCGGTCTGGTGATGGTCTACTCGGCCTCCCAGATCACCGCGCTGCAGATGTCGCTGCCCGGGTCGTACTTCTTCCGCAAGCAGCTGCTGGCCGCCGTGATCGGCGCCGGGCTGCTGTTCGCCGCCTCCCGGATGCCCGTGAAGCTGCACCGGGCGCTCGCCTATCCGATCCTCGCCGGTGCCGTCTTCCTGATGGCTCTGGTGCAGGTGCCCGGGATAGGAGTCGCGGTCAACGGCAACCAGAACTGGATCGCCCTCGGCGGCTCCTTCCAGATCCAGCCCAGCGAGTTCGGCAAGCTCGCGCTGGTGCTGTGGGGCGCCGACCTGATCGCGCGCAAGCAGGACAAGAAGCTGCTGACGCAGTGGAAGCACATGCTCGTGCCGCTCGTGCCGGTCGCCTTCATGCTGCTCGGGCTGATCATGCTCGGCGGCGACATGGGGACGGCGATCATCCTGTCGGCGATCCTGTTCGGCCTGCTGTGGCTGGCGGGGGCGCCGACCCGGCTGTTCGTGGGGGTGCTGTCGGTCGCCGCCGCGATCGGCGTGATCCTCATCAAGAGCAGCGAGAACCGCATGGCCCGCCTGCAGTGCCTCGGCGCCACCGAGCCGCGCAGCGGCCTCGTCGACTGCTGGCAGGCGGTGCACGGCATCTATGCGCTCGCTTCCGGCGGAATCTTCGGCTCCGGACTGGGTGCGAGTATGGAGAAATGGGGGCAACTCCCCGAAGCCCACACGGACTTCATCTTCGCCGTCACCGGTGAGGAACTGGGCTTGGCGGGGACGGTGTCGGTGCTCGCCCTCTTCGCGGCTCTAGGCTATGCGGGTATCCGCGTGGCCGGACGCACGGAGGACCCCTTCGTGAGGTATGCCGCGGGAGGTGTGACCACCTGGATCACCGCGCAAGCCGTGATCAACATCGGTGCGGTGCTTGGCCTGCTGCCGATCGCCGGCGTCCCCCTCCCGCTGTTCTCCTACGGGGGATCCGCCTTGCTGCCGACCATGTTCGCCATCGGGCTGCTGATCGCCTTCGCACGCGACGAGCCCGCTGCGCGGGCAGCGCTTTCTGCGCGGCAACCCCGCTTTGGTAGAAAGCGTGCGGGAGGTGCCGGCCGCGGCCGGGAGCCTCGGAGATGGAACACGATGCGACGGCGTGCCTCGGCGGCGCGCTCGTCCGGAGAGCGGTGAATTTCGGTGCATGTCGTACTCGCCGGCGGGGGGACCGCCGGCCACATCGAGCCCGCGCTCGCCCTCGCGGACGCCCTGCGCAGGCAGGACCCGACCGTGGGGATCACGGCCCTGGGCACGGAGCGGGGCCTGGAGACCACGCTCGTTCCGCAGCGGGGCTATGAGCTCGCGCTGATCCCCGCCGTGCCGCTGCCGCGCAAGCCGACGCCCGAGCTGATCACCGTCCCGGGCCGGCTGCGCGGCACGATCAAGGCGACCGAGCAGATCCTGGAGCGCACGAAGGCGGACTGCGTCGTCGGATTCGGCGGCTATGTCGCCCTGCCCGGCTACCTCGCAGCCAAGCGCCTCGGCGTGCCGATCGTCATCCACGAGGCCAACGCCCGCCCGGGCCTCGCCAACAAGATCGGTTCGCGGTACGCCGCCCAGGTCGCCGTCTCCACCCCGGACAGCAAGCTGCGCAACTCGCGCTACATCGGCATCCCGCTGCGCCGGTCCGTCGCCACCCTCGACCGGGCCGCGGTACGCCCCGAGGCCCGCGCCGCGTTCGGGCTCGACCCGAACCTGCCCACGCTGCTGGTCTCCGGCGGCTCGCAGGGCGCCCGCCGCCTCAACGAGGTCGTCCAGCAGGTCGCGCCCTGGCTCCAGCAGGCCGGCATCCAGATCCTGCACGCGGTCGGCCCGAAGAACGAACTGCCGCAGGTGCAGCAGATGCCGGGGATGCCCCCCTACATCCCGGTAAGTTACCTGGACCGGATGGACCTCGCGTACGCCGCGGCCGACATGATGCTCTGCCGCGCGGGCGCGATGACCGTCGCCGAACTCTCCGCCGTCGGGCTCCCGGCCGCCTACGTCCCGCTGCCCATCGGCAACGGCGAACAGCGGCTGAACGCCCAGCCGGTGGTCAAGGCAGGCGGCGGACTGCTGGTCGACGACGCGGAACTGACGCCCGAGTGGGTGCAGCAGAACGTCCTGCCCGTGCTCGCCGACCCGCACCGGCTGTACGAGATGTCCCGCGCCGCAAGCGAGTTCGGCCGCCGGGACGCCGACGACCTGCTCGTCGGCATGGTGTACGAGGCGATCGCCTCGCACCGCCGCCAGTAACCGTATGACGGAGGGCAGGGAGCGTGGCCGGACAGACGACCGCCGAGCGCGGTGAACGCCAGCAGGAGTCGTCCGACCCGCCCCTCGTCCGGCGGTTGAGGCCGCGGCGCCCCCGCCTTCGTACGATCATCATTCTTGCCATCGTGCTCACGCTTCTCGGCGCGGGCTCGGTGTGGCTGCTGTACGGCTCCAAGTGGCTGCGCGTCGAGCGCGTATCCGTCTCCGGGACCCGGGTCCTGACGCCCGCACAGGTCCTCGAGGCGGCCGACGTTCCCGTCGGGGCGCCGCTGATTTCCGTCGACACCGATGCGATTGAGGCACGGCTGCGTCGGAAATTGCCCCGAATTGACGCGGTTGACGTAGTCCGCTCCTGGCCGCATGGAATCGGCCTGAAAGTGGTGGAGCGTACTCCGGTTCTGATTGTCCAAAGGGGCGGAAAGTTCGTCGAAGTGGACGATGAAGGTGTCCGATTCGCCACGGTTTCTGAGGCCCCGAAAGGCGTTCCCGCACTGGAATTGACGGTGTCCCGGTCGAGCTCCGCCGCCGCGAGCCTGCGCCGCTTCGGAGAGGACCGTCTGGTGCGGGAGGCGGTGCGGGTCGCCGACGCCATTCCGGCCGCCGTCGCGCGTGTCACCCCGGTCGTCAAGGTCCGTTCCTACGACGACATCTCACTGGAGTTGGGCGACGGCCGGACCGTCGCGTGGGGGAGTGGCGAGAACGGTGCCGCGAAGGCTCGCACACTCACCGCTCTCATGAAAGCCTCGCCGGATGCGCGGTACTTCGACGTCAGTGTTCCCACCGCCCCTGCGTCATCAGCGAGTTGACGCACATCTGCGCAGGCCAGCACCCTGGTTGGGCAGCGACATGGCTGATCACATAGGGTGAAAAGAAAAACGGGAGGTTCGGCGTGTTCGTTGAACGTGCGCCACTTGTCGACTTAGTGTCCTGTTCAGAAGACTTCAAGGAACAGACACACTGGTAACCCTAAACTTCAGGGTTAGGGTTCGGGTCGGCGCTACGGACCGTCCCATTCGGCATCAGTCGCCGGGTTTCGCGGAGCACAGCGCTTCCCCGTGATCCGACGACCCGTAACTCGAGGCGAGAGGCCTTCGACGTGGCAGCACCGCAGAACTACCTCGCAGTCATCAAAGTCATCGGTGTCGGCGGCGGTGGTGTCAATGCCATCAACCGGATGATCGAGGTCGGTCTCAAGGGCGTCGAGTTCATCGCCATCAACACCGACGCGCAAGCTCTGTTGATGAGCGACGCCGACGTCAAGCTCGACGTAGGCCGTGAACTCACCCGCGGACTCGGCGCCGGAGCCAACCCGGCCGTCGGCCGCAAGGCCGCCGAGGACCACCGCGAGGAGATCGAAGAGGTCCTCAAGGGGGCCGACATGGTCTTCGTGACGGCCGGTGAAGGCGGCGGCACCGGCACCGGCGGCGCGCCCGTCGTGGCCAACATCGCCCGCAATCTGGGCGCCCTCACCATCGGCGTGGTCACGCGCCCGTTCACCTTCGAGGGACGGCGCCGCGCCAACCAGGCCGAGGACGGCATCGCCGAACTCCGCGAAGAGGTCGACACCCTCATCGTCATCCCGAACGACCGGCTGCTGTCCATCTCGGACCGCCAGGTCTCGGTGCTCGACGCCTTCAAGTCGGCCGACCAGGTCCTGCTCTCCGGTGTCCAGGGCATCACCGACCTCATCACCACGCCGGGTCTGATCAACCTCGACTTCGCCGACGTCAAGTCGGTCATGTCCGAGGCCGGTTCGGCCCTCATGGGCATCGGCTCGGCCCGCGGCGACGACCGCGCGGTGGCCGCGGCCGAGATGGCGATCTCCTCGCCGCTCCTCGAGGCGTCCATCGACGGCGCCCGGGGCGTGCTGCTCTCCATCTCCGGCGGCTCGGACCTCGGCCTGTTCGAGATCAATGAAGCGGCCCAGCTGGTCAGCGAGGCCGCCCACCCCGAGGCCAACATCATCTTCGGCGCGGTCATCGACGACGCCCTCGGCGACGAGGTCCGGGTCACCGTGATCGCGGCAGGCTTCGACGGGGGTCAGCCGCCGGCCCGGCGGGACAACGTCCTCGGCTCGACGTCGTCCTCCTCCTCGACCTCGTCCTCGCCCCGCCGCGAGGAGCCCACTCCGGTACGGCAGACCGAGAGCCGCCCGTCCTTCGGCTCGCTCGGCAGCGTCACGCCGAAGGAGGAGCCCGAGCCCGCCGCACCGGACCCGGTGGCCGACATCCCGGTCTCCCCGCCGGTCCCGCCGTCGCGGACCTACGCCGACAGCGCGGCGGAAGAGCTGGACGTCCCGGACTTCCTTAAGTGATCCTTCTGACGTGATAGCACAGCGCGACATCGTGAGCGGCGCGCACTTCGCCTTCACCGACCGGTGGGGCGGGGTGAGCGCCGCTCCGTATGAGGAGCTCAATCTCGGCGGGGCGGTCGGAGACGACGGCGACGCCGTACTGACCAATCGCGAGCTCGCCGCCAAGTCGCTCGGGCTCGACCCGGGTGAGGTCGTCTGGATGAACCAGGTGCACGGGACGGACGTCGCGGTGGTCGACGGGCCATGGCGTGATCGTCCGGTGCCCGGCGTCGACGCGATCGTCACGGCGCGGCGGGGTCTTGCCCTCGCCGTCCTCACGGCCGACTGCGTGCCGGTCCTGTTGGCCGACCCGGTCGCCGGGGTCGTCGCCGCGGCCCACGCGGGGCGGCCCGGCATGGTCGCCGGGGTCGTCCCGGCAGCGCTACGCGCGATGACGGAACTGGGCGCCGACCCCGCCCGGATCGTCGCCCGCACCGGCCCCGCCGTCTGCGGCCGGTGCTACGAAGTGCCGGAAGCGATGCGCGCCGAGGTGGCCGCCGTGGAGCCGGCGGCGCACGCCGAGACGAGTTGGGGCACGCCGGCGGTCGATGTGGCCGCCGGGGTGCACGCGCAGCTCGCACGGCGCGGCGTGCAGGACCGGGAGCACTCACCGGTGTGCACGCGGGAGTCGGACGACCACTTCTCGTACCGCCGCGACCGCACCACCGGTCGGCTCGCGGGCTATGTGTGGCTGGACTGAATGGACATGACGGACCGTAAGGACGAACTCGCCGCAAACCTGGCGAAGGTGGAGGACCGCATCGCCGCCGCCTGCGCGGCCGCCGGGCGCGGCCGCGAGGAAGTGACCCTGATCGTGGTCACCAAGACCTACCCGGCGAGCGATGTGCGGATCCTGTCGGAACTCGGTGTGCGCCACGTCGCCGAGAACCGTGATCAGGACGCGGCACCGAAGGCCGCCGAATGCTCGGATCTGCCCCTTGCGTGGCATTTTGTCGGCCAGTTGCAGACCAACAAAGTGCGGTCTGTGGTCGGTTACGCGGATCTCGTGCAGTCCGTCGATCGTTCCAAGCTGGTGACGGGCCTGTCGAAGGAGGCCGTACGGCAGGAGCGCGAAGTGGGCTGCCTCATCCAGGTCGCGCTGGACGCGGGGGAGCGCGAGCGGGGCGAGAGGGGTGGTGTGGCGCCCGGCGGTATCGAAGAATTGGCCGACCTCGTCGCGAAGGCTCCGGGGCTGCGGCTCGACGGACTCATGACCGTCGCCCCGCTCACCGGGGAGTACGCGGGGCTCCAACAGGCGGCGTTCGAGCGGTTGATGGATTTGTCGACCGACCTGCGCCGGGCCCATCCGGCTGCGAACATGGTGTCGGCAGGGATGAGTGCGGATCTCGAAGAGGCCGTGGCGGCCGGTGCGACACATGTACGCGTCGGCACTGCGGTACTCGGAGTCCGCCCCAGGCTCGGGTAACGTCGCCAGGAAGTCGGACCACAGCAGAAAATATGGTCAATGTCGCCGGAAGGCGGGCGTAACGACCGCGTGGATCGCGGGCACTTGGCAGTCGATCCACCACAGAGCGGAGGACTCAGAGCATGGCCGGCGCGATGCGCAAGATGGCGGTCTACCTCGGCCTCGTGGAGGACGATGGGTACGACGGCCGGGGGTTCGACCCCGACGACGACTTCGAGCCCGAACTGGACCCGGAGCCCGAGCGGGACCACCGACGGCACGAGCCGTCGCACCAGTCGCACAGTGCACATCAGTCCCAAAGGGACGAAGAGGTGCGAATCGTACAGCCGCCCGCGCCGCGTGAACCCGTGGCCCGATCAACTTCGCTACCCGCGGAATCCGGCCGTCCGGCGCGTATCGCGCCCGTGGCGTCCATCACACAAGAACGCGCAAGCCTGGAGAAGAACGCACCGGTGATCATGCCCAAGGTCGTATCGGAACGAGAGCCTTACCGGATCACCACGCTTCACCCGCGGACCTACAACGAGGCCCGTACCATCGGGGAACACTTCCGTGAAGGCACCCCGGTGATCATGAATCTGACTGAGATGGATGACACAGACGCCAAGCGACTTGTCGACTTTGCGGCCGGTTTGGTGTTTGGTCTTCACGGCAGCATCGAGCGGGTGACGCAGAAGGTGTTCCTGTTGTCGCCTGCTAACGTCGATGTCACGGCGGAGGACAAGGCCCGTATCGCAGAGGGCGGGTTCTTCAACCAGAGCTGAGACGCACCACCGGGAACAACCGCACGGAACAGGGAACAGGGGAGAGGGAAGCACCAGTCATGAGCGTGGTCTTGCAGGTTCTTTACATCGCGCTGATGGTCTTCCTCATCGTGCTCATCTTCCGGTTGGTCATGGACTACGTCTTCCAGTTCGCCCGCTCGTGGCAACCCGGCAAGGCGATGGTGGTCGTTCTGGAGGCCACCTACACTGTCACTGATCCACCGCTCAAGCTTCTGCGGCGGGTCATCCCGCCGCTGCGTCTCGGGGGCGTGGCGCTCGACCTGTCCTTCTTCGTTCTGATGATCATCGTCTACATCCTGATCACGCTCGTGCGGAGCGCGATGTGAGCGATGTGACAGATACGGTCTTGCCGACTGCCGACCACTACGTTGAGGTGAAGAGATGCCGTTGACCCCCGAGGACGTGCGGAACAAGCAGTTCACGACCGTCCGCCTCCGAGAAGGCTATGACGAGGACGAGGTCGATGCCTTCCTCGATGAGGTCGAAGCCGAACTGACGCGCCTGCTCCGCGAGAACGAGGACCTGCGCGCCAAGCTGGCCGCGGCCACGCGCGCTGCTGCTCAGAACCAGCAGAACATGCGCAAGCCCCCGGAGGGTCCCGGCGGCCCGCAGGACCAGCAGCAGGGCGGCATGCCTCAGCAGGGCATGCGCGGTCCCGGCGCTCCTGTACCCGCCGGCATATCGGGCCCGCCGCAGCAGCAGATGGGTGGCCCCATGGGAGGCCCGCCCCAGCTGCCCAGCGGTGCTCCGCAGCTGCCCGCCGGTCCCGGCGGTCAGGGTGGCCCGCAGGGTCCCGGTCCGATGGGCCAGGGTCCGGGGCCGATGGGCCAGCCCCCGATGCAGCAGCAGATGGGTGGCCCGATGGGCGGTCCTATGGGTGGCCCCGGCCCCATGGGCGGCCCGGGTCAGGGTGGCCCCGGTGGCGACAGCGCCGCCCGTGTCCTCTCGCTGGCCCAGCAGACCGCCGACCAGGCGATCGCCGAAGCTCGTTCCGAGGCCAACAAGATCGTCGGCGAGGCGCGTTCGCGTGCCGAGGGTCTCGAGCGTGACGCCCGTGCCAAGGCTGACGCCCTGGAGCGGGACGCGCAGGAGAAGCACCGCGTCGCGATGGGCTCCCTGGAGTCCGCCCGCGCCACGCTGGAGCGCAAGGTCGAGGACCTGCGCGGCTTCGAGCGCGAGTACCGCACGCGGCTGAAGTCCTACCTCGAGTCCCAGCTGCGCCAGCTGGAGACCCAGTCGGACGACTCGCTCGCCCCTCCGCGCACCCCGGCCGCGGCGTCCCTCCCGCCGTCCCCGGCGCCTTCCATGGCACCGGCCGGCGCGAGTGCCCCGTCCTACGGCGGCAACCAGACGATGGGCGGCGCCCCGTCTCCGGCTGCTCCGTCCTACGGCGGTCAGCAGCAGATGTCCCCGGCGATGACCCAGCCCATGGCTCCGGTCCGGCCGCAGGGTCCCGGTCCGATGGGCCAGGCTCCGTCGCCTATGCGCGGGTTCCTCATCGACGAGGACGACAACTGACGGTTGGTAGTACGCCGTAGGCGTCGGCAGCGTTCAGGGCGGGGCCCCGGATTTCGATCCGGGGCCCCGCCCTTTTGCTACGCGTGTTCACGGAGTTTGCGGCGTTTGTTCGGGGGTCGGGTGCGGTGTCCGACGTACACAACGCCGAAGGCCCGGGACCACCAAGATTCTTTGGCGGTCCCGGGCCTTCGGATGTTCGGCCGAGCCTCGCTACGCCTTGCGCAGGCGGAACGTCAGGGTCAGGCCCTCGTCCGTGAACGGGGAGCCGTAGGTGTCGTCCGCGTCGCCCTGGGCGAAGTCCGTCGCCAGGACCTCGTCGGCGATGAGTTCGGCATGCTCGCCCAGCGCCGCGACCGTCGCCGTGTCCGTCGCCGTCCAGCGCAGGGCGATGCGGTCGGCCACGTCCAGGCCGCTGTTCTTGCGGGCCTCCTGGATCAGGCGGATCGCGTCACGGGCCAGGCCCGCGCGGCGCAGCTCCTCCGTGATCTCCAGGTCCAGCGCGACCGTCGCACCCGAGTCGGACGCCACCGACCAGCCCTCGCGCGGGGTCTCCGTGATGATCACCTCGTCCGGAGCGAGAGTGACCGTCTCGCCGTCGACCTCGACCGACGCCGTGCCCTCGCGCAGGGCCAGGGACAGCGCGGCCGCGTCCGCGTTCGCGACGGCCTTCGCCACATCCTGGACACGCTTGCCGAACCGCTTGCCCAGGGCGCGGAAGTTGGCCTTGGCGGTGGTGTCGACCAGGCTGCCGCCCACCTCGGACAGCGACGCCAGGGACTCGACGTTCAGCTCCTCCGTGATCTGCGCGTGCAGCTCGGGGTTGAGCGCCTCGAAGCCGGTCGCGGCCACCAGCGCGCGCCGCAGTGGCTGACGGGTCTTCACGCCCGACTCCGCGCGCGTGGCGCGGCCCAGCTCGACCAGCCTGCGGACCAGGACCATCTGCTTCGACAGCTCCGGGTCGATCGCCGACAGGTCCGCCTCAGGCCAGGACGACAGGTGGACCGACTCCGGGGCGCCCGGGGTGACCGGCGCGACCAGGTCCTGCCAGACCCGCTCGGTGATGAACGGGGTCAGCGGGGCCATCAGCTTCGTGACCGTCTCGACGACCTCGTGCAGCGTGCGCAGCGCGGCCTTGTCGCCCTGCCAGAAGCGGCGACGGGAGCGGCGGACGTACCAGTTCGACAGGTCGTCGACGAACGCCGAGAGCAGCTTGCCGGCGCGCTGGGTGTCGTACGCCTCCAGGGACTGGGTCACCTGGTCGGTCAGCGCGTGCAGTTCGGACAGCAGCCAGCGGTCCAGGACCGGGCGGTCGGCCGGGGCCGGGTCGGCCTCGGACGGCGCCCAGTTCGACGTACGGGCGTACAGGGCCTGGAAGGCGACCGTGTTCCAGTAGGTGAGGAGGGTCTTGCGCACCACCTCCTGGATCGTGCCGTGGCCCACGCGGCGTGCCGCCCACGGGGAGCCGCCGGCCGCCATGAACCAGCGCACCGCGTCCGCGCCGTGCCGGTCCATCAACGGGATCGGCTCCAGGGTGTTGCCCAGGTGCTTGGACATCTTGCGGCCGTCCTCGGCGAGGATGTGGCCGAGGCACACGACGTTCTCGTACGACGACTTGTCGAAGACCAGCGTGCCGACCGCCATCAGTGTGTAGAACCAGCCGCGGGTCTGGTCGATGGCCTCGCTGATGAACTGCGCCGGGTAGCGGCTCTCGAAGAGCTCCTTGTTCTTGTGCGGGTAGCCCCACTGCGCGAACGGCATCGAGCCCGAGTCGTACCAGGCGTCGATGACCTCGGGCACGCGCGTGGCCGTCTTCTCGCACTGGGGGCACGCGAAGGTGATGTCGTCGATGTACGGGCGGTGCGGGTCCAGGTTCGACTGGTCGGTGCCGGTCAGCTCGGTGAGCTGCGCGCGGGAGCCGACGCAGGTGAGGTGGTCGTCCTCGCAGCGCCAGATCGGCAGCGGGGTGCCCCAGTAGCGGTTGCGGGACAGCGCCCAGTCGATGTTGTTCTGCAGCCAGTCGCCGAAGCGGCCGTGCTTCACCGTCTCCGGGAACCAGTTGGTCTTCTCGTTCTCCTGGAGGAGGCGGTCCTTGACGGCGGTGGTGCGGATGTACCAGGACGGCTGCGCGTAGTAGAGGAGCGCGGTGTGGCAGCGCCAGCAGTGCGGGTAGCTGTGCTCGTACGGGATGTGCCTGAAGAGCAGACCGCGCTGCTGGAGGTTCTCGGTGAGCTTTTCGTCCGCCTTCTTGAAGAAGACGCCGCCGACCAGGGGGACGTCCTCGGCGAAGGTGCCGTCCGGGCGGACGGGGTTCACGACGGGCAGGCCGTACGCGCGACAGACCTTGAGGTCGTCCTCACCGAAGGCGGGGGACTGGTGGACCAGACCCGTACCGTCCTCGGTCGTGACGTACTCGGCGTTCACCACGTAGTGGGCGGGCGCCGGGAACTCGACCAGCTCGAACGGGCGCTGATACGTCCAGCGCTCCATCTCGGCGCCGGTGAAGGTCTGGCCGGTGGTCTCCCAGCCCTCGCCGAGGGCCTTGGCGAGGAGCGGCTCGGCGACGACGAGTTTCTCTGTGCCTTCTGGGCCCTTCGTCGCGACGACGTAGGTGACCTCGGGGTGCGCGGCCACGGCCGTGTTGGAGACGAGGGTCCAGGGCGTCGTCGTCCACACCAGGAGTGCGGCCTCGCCGGCGAGCGGACCGGAGGTGAGCGGGAAGCGGACGTACACCGAGGGGTCGACGACCGTCTCGTAGCCCTGCGCCAGCTCGTGGTCGGACAGGCCGGTGCCGCAGCGCGGGCACCAGGGGGCGACGCGGTGGTCCTGGACCAGCAGGTCCTTGTCGAAGATCTCCTTGAGCGACCACCAGACGGACTCGATGTACTCGGGGTCCATCGTGACGTACGCCTCGTCGAGGTCGACCCAGTAGCCCATGCGGGTCGTCAGCTGGGAGAAGGCGTCGGTGTGGCGCAGCACGGACTCACGGCACTTGGCGTTGAACTCGGCGATGCCGTACGCCTCGATGTCCTTCTTGCCGCTGAAGCCGAGCTCCTTCTCGACCGCCAGCTCCACCGGGAGGCCGTGGCAGTCCCAGCCGGCCTTGCGGGCGACGTGGTAGCCGCGCATGGTGCGGAAGCGGGGGAAGACGTCCTTGAAGACGCGGGCCTCGATGTGGTGGGCGCCGGGCATGCCGTTGGCGGTGGGCGGGCCCTCGTAGAACACCCACTCGGGGCGGCCCTCGGACTGCTCCAGGCTCTTGGCGAAGATCTTCTGCTCGCGCCAGAAGTCGAGCACGGCGTGCTCTAGCGCGGGCAGGTCTACCTGGGCGGGTACCTGGCGGTACGTCGGCGTTGTCATCAGCGAGCTTCCTCCGGCGGACTTGCTGCCTTCCGTCCGGAGGGACGAGAGCTGTGTCTTTCCGTACGCCGGTTTCGGCGCGCTCCCGCGGTACCACCCTCCTTGGCCCTCCGACGCATGGTGTGCCTCGGTGAGCCCCCTCATTGGGGTCGCGATGCCGGTTCTACCGGCCGCTGCTGTTCGGCTGCGGCTTTCTTCCGGCGGCTCCGGGGTGATCTTCGCGTCGCGCTCGCCCCCGGGCTTCCACCGTCCCCGGGTCGCTCTGGGCTGCGTACGTCGCTACTCGTCCCCATCCACGCTTTTCGCTCCGCCCAGTGTACGGCGCCGCGCCGACAGCGGCCGACCGGATTTTCGGGGCGCGGGGGCGGGGGTGCCGTACCGGCCGGGATGACTCGAATGGATCGGTACGCGTGTTCGGATTCTGGGACGGTCGGCTCGATTGCATACCCGGCGGGGAGCTGGGCACAACGCATGCAGGTCTGCCGCGCGGCATGCGCGAGGCGGGCGAATCGGGCGGTGTGCCCCGTTGCCGCGGGACTCAAGTCGATTTATCGTCCCAGCACGATTCGCGAGCAAGATCACAATATGTGAAGGGGCCGCGGCATGGTGGCGAAGAAGACCGCCGTACAGCAGTCGGCGTCGGGCAGATCCACACATGCGAGTGCCTCCGGCGGCACGGGCGCCTCTGGCGGTGCCGGTGTCTCCGGTGCGGCCAATGCCTCCGGCGGTACGGCCAAGGATGTGGGCGGGAAGAAGAGCGCGCGGGGAAGTGCCACGGGGGCACAGGGAGGTTCTGCCGCGGGGGTGCCGGGCGGGAAGCCGGTGAAGAGGGTGCGGGGGCCTGTCGGGGGCGAGGCGGAGGAGACGGCCGAGAAGAAGGCGGGTTCTAAAGCGGCCGCCAGGAAGGCTGCCAGAAAGAAAGGCGCGACCGCGAAAGCCACGGCTGAGAAGGCCACGGCTGAGAAAGCCACGGCCGAGAAGGGCACGGCCAAGAAGGCGGTGTCCAAGAAGGCCCTGTCCGGGGGCAAGGGAGCCAAGGGCGCCAAGGCTACGGCGGCCCAAGAGGCGGCGGTGGAAAAGGCGGGCGCGAAGAAGGCGGCGCCCAAGGAAAGCGCGGCCAAGAAGACGGCGCCGAAGGAAAGCGCGGCCAAGAGGGCCGTGGCCAAGGAAGGTGCGGCCAAGAAGGTGGCCGTGAAGGTGGCCGTCGGGAAGGAATCAGCGGGGAAGGAAACGGCCGGAGAGAAGGCGGCCGGGGAGAAGGGCGTCGGTGTGGGGGAGGGCGGTGCTGTGGCGAAGGGCGTCTCCGAGACGGGCGCTGCCAAGAGGAGCGCGCCCAGGACGGGCAGCACGTCCGGGACGAGCACCACGTCCAAGAGGGCCGCGGCCGGGAAGAAGGCGGTTGCGGAGCGGGCGGCTGGGAAGAGTGTGGTCGCCGAGAGCAGGGCCAAGAAGGTGGGCGCGGCGCAGGCCGCGGAGCAGACGGGAGCCACGACGGTGGTTGCGAAGAAGACTCCTGGCACGGCCACGGCGGCCAAGACCGCCCTTCCCAAGGCACGCATCTCCGCGGCGGTGGAGCCCGGCGAGCTCGCGGTGCGCCCCGGTGAGGACCCCTGGACCCCGGAGGAGGTGGAGGAGGCCCGAGCCGAGCTGATGGGCGAGGTGATGCGGCTGCGCGACGAGCTCACGTCGTCCGAGCAGTCCCTGGTCGGCCTGATGCGGGACTCCGGGGACGGGGCCGGCGACGACCAGGCGGACACCGGCGCCAAGAACATCACGCGCGAGCACGAACTGGCGCTCGCCGCCAACGCGCGCGAGATGCTCACGCAGACCGAGCGGGCCCTGGAGCGGCTCGACGCGGGCACCTACGGCCTGTGCGAGAACTGCGGCAACCCGATCGGCAAGGCGCGCATGCAGGCCTTCCCGCGCGCGACCCTGTGCGTGGAGTGCAAACAGAAGCAAGAACGCCGGTACTGACCGGTATCCGGGTGCCGCCGGACGTGTCGTACTCTCGTCCTCAGTCAGGTACCTAGGTTGAAGGACTCACGTGGCAGAGGCGGAGCGCATCATCGGTACGCCGGATACCCCAGAGGCGGCGGGAGCCGAGCCGGAGCAGTCCGACGAGAACGCGAAGGAAGCCGCGGCCGAGCGGCCCCGGGGCGGGCGCCGTATCGCCGTGCTGTTCGGGGTTGCCGCCTTCGCCTACGCCCTCGACCTGGTCAGCAAGATGATCGTGGTCGCCAAGCTGGAGCACCACCCGCCGATCGAGATCATCGGGGACTGGCTGAAGTTCGAGGCGATCCGCAACGCGGGCGCGGCCTTCGGTTTCGGCGAGGCCTTCACCGTGATCTTCACGGTGATCGCGGCGGCCGTCATCGTGGTGATCGCCCGGCTCGCCCGCAAGCTGTACAGCCTGCCCTGGGCGATCGCGCTCGGCATGCTGCTCGGCGGTGCGCTCGGCAACCTCACCGACCGGATCTTCCGCTCGCCGGGCGTCTTCGAGGGCGCGGTCGTGGACTTCATCGCGCCCAAGCACTTCGCCGTGTTCAACCTGGCCGACTCGGCGATCGTGTGCGGCGGCATCCTCATCGTGCTGCTGTCGTTCAAGGGACTGGACCCGGACGGGACCGTCCACAAGGACTGATCGCGCGTTCGGGACTGTCTCACCCGTCCGGCATACTCGTCGGGTGAGCACGATTCCCGAGATCCGTACCCTGCCCGTGCCCGACGGCCTGGAGGGCGAGCGCGTCGACGCCGCCATCTCCCGCATGTTCGGCTTCTCCCGGACCAAGGCGGCCGAGCTCGCCGCCGCGGGGAAGGTCACGGTCGACGGATCGGTGGTCGGTAAGTCGGAGCGCGTGCACGGTGGCGCCTGGCTCGAAGTGGAGATGCCGCAGGCGCCCGCGCCGGTGCAGGTCGTCGCCGAGCCGGTCGAGGGCATGGAGATCGTGCACGACGACGATGACGTGGTCGTGATCGTGAAGCCGGTCGGTGTGGCCGCGCACCCGTCGCCGGGCTGGAGCGGTCCGACGGTCATCGGCGGGCTGGCCGCGGCCGGCTATCGCATCTCCACGTCCGGTGCCGCCGAGCGCCAGGGCATCGTGCACCGGCTCGACGTGGGCACGTCCGGGCTGATGGCCGTCGCCAAGTCCGAGTACGCGTACACGTCGCTCAAGCGCCAGTTCAAGGAGCGCACGGTCGACAAGCGGTACCACACGCTCGTCCAGGGCCACCCCGACCCGACCAGCGGCACCATCGACGCGCCCATCGGCCGCCACCCCAACCACGACTACAAGTGGGCGGTCACGGCCGACGGCAAGCCGTCCGTCACGCACTACGACCTCATCGAGGCGTTCCGCGCGGCCTCCCTGCTCGATGTGAAGCTGGAGACGGGCCGCACCCACCAGATCCGCGTCCACATGGCCGCCCACCGGCACCCCTGCGTCGGCGACCTGACGTACGGCGCCGACCCGACGCTCGCCAAGCGGCTCCACCTGACCCGCCAGTGGCTGCACGCCGTACGCCTCGGCTTCGAGCACCCCGGGGACGGGCAGTGGGTGGAGTTCGCGTGCGACTACCCGGCCGACCTGCAGAAGGCTCTGGACCAGGTCCGCGAGGAGACGTACGCGTGAGTTCGCCGTCGTCGGCGCCGGCCACGTCGTATGCGGTGCGGGTCGCCGAGGACCCTGCCGACCGTGAGATGTGCTTCGCGGTGCGCAAGGAGGTCTTCGTCGGGGAGCAGGGCGTTCCCGAGGACCTGGAGTACGACGCGTACGACACCGTCGCCGTGCATGTGCTGGCCGTGCGGGCGGACGGGGTGCCGCTCGGCACCGGGCGCCTGCTGCACGGGGAGGCGGCCGCGGCGAAGGTCGACGGTGACCCGTCGGTCGGGTCGCTGGGGCGGCTCGCGGTGACCAAGGCGGCGCGTGGGCTCGGCGTCGGCGCCGCGCTGGTGCGGGCCCTCGAGGAGGCGGCACGCGCGCGTGGGCTCGCGGCCGTGGATCTGCACGCGCAGACGCATGCGCTGGGGTTCTACGAGCGGCTGGGGTACGTGGCGTACGGGCCGGAGTTCCCCGACGCGGGGATACCGCACCGGGCGATGCGGCGCGTTCTGTAGCCGCGGGGCCCGTATGCGCTGGTGAGAACGGCGGCCTGGCAGGCTTGAGGTCTGCCTTGCGGACGTCGATGTCACCGGAGCGCTAGCCGTGGATCAGTTGGCCCTGTTGTTCGTGCTGTTGCTCGGGGCCGTGGTGAGTGTCCCGGTGGGGGACCGGGTCGGGTTGCCGGCGCCGGTGCTGATGACGCTGCTCGGGATCGTGCTCGCGCTGCTCGACTTCGTGCCCAATGTCGACATTCCACCCGACCTGATCCTGCCGCTGCTGTTGCCGCCTTTGCTGTACGCCGCCGTACGGCGGACCTCGTGGCGGCAGTTCGCGGCGAACGTACGGCCCATCCTTCTGCTGGCCGTGGCGCTGGTGTTCGTCACCACGGTGTGCGTGGCCGCGGTGGCCCACGCGATCGTGCCGGGGCTGCCGCTCGCCGCCGCCGTGGCGCTGGGCGCGCTCGTCGCGCCGCCCGATCCGGTCGCGGCGACCGCCGTCGCCGGGCAACTCGGGCTGCCACGGCGGCTGGTGTCCATCCTGGAGGGCGAGGGGCTCTTCAACGACGTGACGGCCATCGTGCTGTACCACGTGGCGATCGCGGCGGCCGTGAGCGGCAGCTTCTCGCCGTGGGAAGCCGGACTGGATCTGGTGCTCTCCGCCGTGGTGGCGCTGGCCATCGGACTCGCCCTGGGCTGGGGCGCCAACAAGCTGATGGATCTGCTGGGGGACCCGACCCTGCAGATCGGGCTCACGCTGCTCGTGCCGTACGCCTCGTACGTGCTGGCCGAGGAACTCCACGGCTCCGGCGTGCTCGCCGTGCTCGTCACCGCCCTGTTCCTCGCCGAGTACGCCACCGACGCCGACGACGTGATGACGCGGCTCGCCGGGCACACCTTCTGGGACATCGTCGACACGCTGGTCACCGGCGTCGCGTTCGGGCTGATCGGGCTCGAACTGCACATCGCGGTGCGGACCGCGTCCGGGCGCTGGGCCGAGATGCTCGGCTGGGCGGCCGCGGTGGTCGGCGTCGTCGTCATCGTGCGTCTGCTGTGGTTGCTGCCGGCCACCTGGCTCACCAAGCGGATGCACGCGAAACGGGACTACGACGAGGAGATCCCGGTCAGCTGGCGCGAGACCATCGTGATGTGGTGGTCGGGGATGCGGGGCGTCGCCTCGGTCGCCCTGGCGCTGGCCGTTCCGCTGGAGACGGATGCGGGCGCCGCCTTTCCCGACCGGGACGAGATCGTGTTCATCGCGTTCGGGGTGATCATGGCGACGTTGGTGCTGCAGGGACTGACCCTGCCGTGGCTGGTGAAGCGGCTCGGGGTGCGTGCCGACAGCGAGCGGGAGAAGGAGTTCGAGAAGCAGCTGGCGGTGCGGGCCGCCAAGGCGGCGAAGCGGAGGCTGAGGGAGATCGAGGCCGTCGAGGACCTGCCGGAGGAGCTGTCCGAGCAGATGCTGCGGCGGGCGTTCGAGATCGGGGTGCGGATCAGCCCGGACATGGGGGAGGAGGAGCGCAGGGAGGCCCATCAGCAGCGGGTGCGGCGGCTCAAGCGGGTGCGGCGGATCCAGGGCGAGCTGCTGAGTGCGGCGCGGCACGAGGTGCTGGCGGCGCGCAGTGAGCCGGGGGCCGATCCCGAGGTGGTGGACCGGGTGCTGCGGCATTTGGACGTGCGCAGTCTG
Organism: Streptomyces sp. T12; assembly: GCF_028736035.1. NCBI lineage: Bacteria > Bacillati > Actinomycetota > Actinomycetes > Kitasatosporales > Streptomycetaceae > Streptomyces > Streptomyces sp. T12. The sequence goes on along the minus strand of NZ_CP117866.1, from coordinate 2,652,732 downwards.
CGGTGATCTTCACGGCAGTCGTGTGAACGGACGAGGCATGTCGCGCGTCCCTTTGTAGGGTCGGATCATGGCTCGCAACGTTGTCATCAGTGGTGGCGGTACAGGAATCGGGCTCGCGGCGGCGCAGCTGTTCGCGGCGGACGGGGATCAGGTGCTCCTGCTCGGGCGGCGCGCCGAGGTGCTGGAGCAGGCCGGTGTGCCCGGGGCGCTCACCTACGCGGCGGATCTGAGCAAGCCGCGTGGCGTGCGCGGTGTGGAGCGGTTCGTGGCATCGGAACTCGGCACCGTGGACGTACTGATCCACAGTGCCGGAGGCGCCGGCCATCTGGAGCCCCAGGTGGACAGCGACGAGCCCCTCGACGTCGTGCTGCACAACTGGACCCTCAACTTCGGCCTCAACACCCTGACCGCGGCTCTCCTCACCGAGGCCCTGAAGGACCGGCTCGCCGACCCCGGCGGGCGGGTGCTGTTCCTGAGCTCCATCGCCGCCTTCCGGGGGTCCGGCAGCGGGGCGTACGCGGCGTCGAAGGCCGCGCTGCATCCGTACGCCCATGATCTGGCCCGGCAGTTGGGGCCGCGCGGGATCACCGTCAACGTGGTCGCGCCCGGGTATGTCGAGGACACCGAGTTCTTCGGCGACGCGATGGACGAGGAGCGGCGCGAGCGGCTCGTCGCGGAGACCTCGACCGGGCGGGCCGGTACGCCGGGGGACGTCGCCGCGACCCTGCACTGGCTGGCGTCCCACGGCGCCGGGCACGTCACCTCGCAGATCATCCAGGTCAACGGCGGGGCCGAGCGCGGGCACTGAGCCGGTCAGGGGCGGTCAGGTCGCGCCGTCGGCTGGTGGTCGTGCTGGTGCGTGCGGCGGGCCGGGATGCGGCCGGGCACGGCGCCGGGGACGGGGAAGCCGGGCGGCAGGGCCGCGTCCGTCGCGTTGACGCGCGGCAGCGCGTACGGGTGCTCCTCGGCCAGCCAGCCGATGAGCTGCTCGCGCACGGTGACCCGTACCGTCCACAGGTCGTCCGCGTCCTTCGCCGTGACCAGGGCCCGCACCTCCATGGTGCTCGGTGTCGAGTCCGTGACGACCAGGCCGTAGTCGCGGCCGTCCCACGCCGGGCAGGCGCGCAGGATGTCGCGGAGCCGCTCGCGCATCTTCTCCATCGGTGCCGAGTGGTCGAGGTGGAGGAAGACGGTGCCGGTCATCTGGGCACCGCCGCGTGACCAGTTCTCGAAGGCCTTCGAGGTGAAGTACGACACGGGCATCGTGATCCGGCGCTCGTCCCAGGTCCGCACGGTCAGGAACGTCAGCGTGATCTCCTCGACGGTCCCCCACTCGCCGTCCACGACCACCGTGTCCCCCAGGCGCACCATGTCGCCGAAGGCGATCTGGAACCCGGCGAACATATTGCTCAGCGTGGACTGGGCCGCGACACCGGCGACGATGCCGAGGATGCCGGCCGAGGCGAGCAGTGAGGCGCCGGCCGCGCGCATCGCCGGGAAGGTCAGCAGCATGGCCGCCACCGCCACCACGCCGACCACCGCCGACACCACGCGCATGATCAGTGTCACCTGGGTGCGCACCCGCCGGACCCGGGCCGGATCGCGGTGCACGCGGGCGTAGCGGCTGTACGTCGTCTCCACGACCGCCGCCGCGATACGGATCGCCAGCCAGGCCGCTGCCCCGATCAGCACCAGCGTCAGCACCCGGCCGACGGCGACCTTGTGCTCCTCCAGCAGCTGCGACTCGTCGTACGACCCTCTGAGCAGGGCAGCGCACAGGACGAGCTGGTAGGGGACGCGGGCGCGGCGCAGCAGATCCCACAGCGGGGTCTCACTGTGCCGTTCGTCGGCCTTGCGCATCAGGCGGTCGGTGGCCCACCCGATGATCAGGGTGAGCAGGACCGAGCCACCGATCACGATCAGCGGTCGGAGTATGTTCTCCATGCCCCCGAACGTAACCACTCGAGGGGGGTCATGAACATGTGCGCCGGTGAGGCGGTGGTCACGGCGTTGTCGTACCCGGCTGGCACCATGGCCTCATGAACATCATGCTTTTTCACTCGACCTATGGCCTCAGGCCCGCGGTGCGCCAGGCCGCGGACCGGCTGCGCGCCGCCGGACACGAGGTGTGGACGCCGGACCTCTTCGAGGGGCGCACGTTCGAGACGGTCGAGGAAGGCATGGAGTTCAACGACCGGGTCGGCAAGGACGAGCTGCTGAAGCGGGCCGTGCTCGCCGCCGCGCCCTACTCGGAGCGGGGCCTGGTGTACGCCGGGTTCTCGCTCGGCGCCTCCATCGCGCAGACCCTCGCGCTCGGCGACGAGAAGGCGCGCGGGGTGCTGCTCCTGCACGGCACGTCGGACATCGCGGCGAACGCCTCGGTGGACGAGCTGCCGGTGCAGCTGCATGTCGCCGAGCCGGACCCGTTCGAGACGGACGACTGGCTGAGCGCCTGGTATCTCCAGATGGGCAGAGCGGGCGCCGACGTCGAGGTGTACAGATACGCCGGGGCCGGCCACCTCTACACCGACCCCGACCTGCCGGACTACGACGAGGAGGCCGCCGAGGCCACCTGGCGGGTGGCGCTCGGCTTCCTCGACTCGCTGTAGCGGACGGCTCAGCCGGCCGCTCGGTACGCCGCCCAGTTCTGCTGCATGCGCGTCACCTGGCCCGAGGTGAACTGGTACATGCAGGAGTCGTATGTGTAGTCCATGAAGTTGTGGATCGGGTCCGCCCCCGCCTTGCGGGTGCAGGTGTCGCGGCCCTCCGGGCACTCGTAGGCGGCGCTCTTCTCGGCCGGTGTGTCGTCGACGTAGTCGCCGTTGCCGTTACAGCCGCCCTGGAAGGTGTGGTAGAGCCCCATCCAGTGGCCGACCTCGTGTGTCGCGGTGTCGCCCTCGTTGTAGTTGGCGGCCGAGCCGCCCGGCAGTGAGGCGTCGAGGAGGACCACGCCGTCCATGGACGGGCTCGACTTGTAGGAGCTGGGGAAGGTCGCCCAGCCGAGGAGGCCGTCGCCGAGGTTGGCGGTGTAGACGTTGAGCGCGTTCGCGCCGCCCTTGCGCAGGGCGGACTTCATCGCCTTCTCCTCCGCCGAGCCGTAGCCGACGTTGTACCAGGCGGCGTTGTCGGTGTAGTCGGTGCCGGCCAGCGTGAACTGGTAGCCGGAGTCGACGTTTCCGGTGCCCTGGCCGGCGTAGGCCGCGTTCAGGACGTTCAGCTGGGCGTTGATGTCGGCGGAGTCGAGCTGGCCGGTGGCTCCGTCGTGGATGACGTGGAAGTAGACCGGGATCGTGGTGGAGGCGGCCGCGGCGAGGCTGCGGTTGCCGGTGGCGGGGAGCTTGTCGAGCTTCTTCCGCAGAGCGGCGTCCATCGCCTGGGCCTTGGCGGCGCTGATCTCGTTGGGCTCGGCGACGGCCTCGCCGCCGTGTCCGGGGTGGGCCTCGCGGGCCGCGGAGTGGCCGGCCTCCTCGGCGCAGTCGGCGGCCGGAGCCTGGGCCGCCGCGACTGTGGTGGGCGCCGAGAGGGGAGCGAGCATCAAGGTTCCGGCCACGGCGGTCGTGGCGAGAACACGTCTGCGCGTAAAGGGGGATATCCGGGCAAGCGCACGCATGCTGACTCCTAGCTGATGCGTTGGGGAGGGGGCGCAGGGGTCTTCCTGGCCGCCGCCCGGAGATTACGTGGACATGCCCATGTCCGAAGAGAATCGATCAGGCCCAATCAATTACCCGACAGAAAGGGGTAATTGGGGTAAGTGAATGATCAACAGTCCGGAGTGTGAGATCGCGGTGTAACGGATTCCGCTGCCCGGGCGGGTGGTGTGTCCGGATTCGGAACGGGACTCGCACCACCCGCCGTAGCGATGTGATCTCCGGTTAACGGTCCCTATTCGGACCGGGAGTGGCTGAAAATCGACCCTCTGGCACAGGTCTTACACGGGGTCGTACGTCCGCTCGACCTTCTGCGTCCCGCTGCGCGTGCGGTACGAACGGGCCCAGGACGAGGTCGCGTCCCGCTTCGTCTTGTCGGACAGGACGTAGTAGTCCATCTGCGCCCGCTCGGCCGTGATGTCCAGGACGCCGTAGCCGTGGCGGTCGGTGTCGACCCAGTGGACGTGCCGGTTGGCGGCCTTGATGATCGGCGCGGCGATCGCGGAGACCGTGCCCTCGGGCACCTTGACGATGTCGTCCAGGTTGTCCGATGTCACCGAGGTGACGACGAACTCCGTGGCGGCCGAGGCGGACAGCGGGTACGTACCGGCGTCCACCGGCACGTCGTTGGCCCACGCCATGTGGATGTCGCCGGTCAGGAACACGGTGTTGCGGATCGCGTTCGAGCGCAGGTGGGCGAGGAGTTCGCGGCGGTCGTCCGTGTAGCCGTCCCACTGGTCGGGGTTGAGGGCGAGCCCCTCCTGCGGCAGGCCCATCAGCTTGGCCAGCGGCTTGAGCAGGTCCGCGGTCAGGGAGCCGATCGCGAACGGCGAGATCATCACCGAGTTTCCGACCAGCCGCCAGGTGGTGTCGGAGGACTTCAGCCCCGCCTTCAGCCAGTCCAGTTGGGCCCGCCCGGTGAGGGTGCGGTCCGGGTCGTCGACTTCACCGTTGCCCACCTTGACCTGCTGCGAGCGGAAGGAGCGCAGGTCGAGCAGGGAGAGATCGGCGAGCTTGCCGAAGCGCAGGCGGCGGTAGGTGGTGCCGGCGATCGCCGGGCGCACCGGCATCCACTCGAAGTAGGCCTGCTTGGCAGCGGCCTGGCGTGCGGCCCAGGCACCCTCGGCACCCTCGGTGTGGTTCTCGGCGCCGCCCGACCAGGCGTCGTTGGCGATCTCGTGGTCGTCCCAGATCGCGATGACCGGAGCCTTCGTGTGCAGGGCCTGCAGATCGGGGTCCGTCTTGTACTTGCCGTGCCGGGTGCGGTAGTCGGCGAGCGTGAGGATCTCGTGGGTGGGCGCGGTCTGGCGTACGACGGTGCCGCGCGTGCCGTACTCGCCGGTGCCGTACTCGTAGATGTAGTCGCCCAGGTGCAGCCAGGCGTCCAGGTCGCCGCGGGCCGCGAGATGGCGGTACGACGAGAAGTATCCGCCCTCCCAGTTGGCGCAGGAGACCACGCCGAAGCGCAGGCCCGAGACGGACGCGTTCGCCGCCGGCGCGGTGCGGGTACGCGCCACCGGGGAGTCCGTGCCGCCCGCCGAGAAGCGGAACCAGTAGTCGGTGGCCGGCTCCAGGCCCCGTATGTCGGCCTTGACGGTGTGGTCGGAGGCGGCGGTCGCGGTGGCCGAGCCTTTGGCGACGATGTTCGTCAGGGCCTTGTCCCGGGCGACGATCCAGCTGACCTCGGTGTCCGGGCCGAGCCCGGAGCCCGGTATCGCCTCGGCGGTGGGCGTCACCCGGGTCCACAGCAGGACGCCGTCGGGCAGCGGGTCACCGGAGGCGACGCCGTGCAGGAAGACGGGGGCCTGCTCAGCGGCCCGGGCGGGCAGCGCGGCCGCGAGCGGGCCGGCCAGGACAGCCGTCGCCGCCGCGGCCTTGACGACCGTACGGCGGCGAGGGGCAAGGGAATTGAGCTGCTCTGGTGATCTGTATCGACTGGTCACAGTCGATCAGGTTACTGATCGGTATGAACAAGAGGGGGCGAACCCGTAAGAGTTCGCCCCCTCTTCATGCGGAAGCTGGGTTCCCAGTTGGCGTCAGCCCTTGAGGGCCGCGTCCACCACCTTGTTGTAGTCGGCCACGGTCAGGAGCGGGGTGCCCCCGTTGAGCTGCTTGCCGTCCATGGTGAAGCCCGGGGTGCCGGTCACACCCTCCTTGTTGTCGTCGAAGGTCTTCGACATGGCCATCGCCCAGGCGTCGTAGGTGCCCTTCTTGACCGCGTCCTGGAACTTCTTGTTGTCCTTCAGCGCGGGCACGGTGTCGGCGACCTCGATGAGGTAGCTGTCGTCCTTGAACTTGTCGGTCGTCTCGTCCGGGTGCCACTTCGCCGAGTACAGCGCGGCCTTGTACTCGAGGAACGCCTCGTCGCTGACGTTCAGCGCGGCACCCAGGGCGCTCAGCGCGTTCTTGGAACCCTCGCCGTTGTCCTTGTTGTCGATGAACGTGGCGCCGATGTACTGGAACTTGTACTTGCCGCTGTCGATGTCCTTCTTCACGGTCGGGCCGACGGCCTGCTCGAAGGAGGCGCAGACGGGACAGCGCGGGTCCTCGTAGATCTTGAGGGTCTTCTTGGCGCTGTCCTTGCCGATGACGACGGTCGTGCCGTTCGTACCCGTGGTGTGGGCCGGGGCGACGACCTTGTCGTCCTTCACGGCCTCCCAGTAGGTGGGCTTGTTGGCCTGGACGACGGCATAACCTATGCCGCCGGCTGCCGCCAGGACGCCGACGACCGAGGCGGCGACGATGATCTGCCGCCTGACCTTGGCCCGCTTTGCCTCGCGCTCACGCTCGGCGCGCAGCCGCTCCCGGGCCGCCGTCTTCGCTGCCTGGCTGTTCCGCTTGCTCATGTTGGTGATCTCCATGGGGACACGCACACGTGTGTGCGGGATACGTATGGGTGGGTTGTGGTGCTCAGTTGCCGTTCACGCAGAGGTGAAGGCGGGCGAGCACGGCGGTCCACGCCGTCCCAGGGAGTGCACGAGGAGGAGGCTGCGGGCGGTGGTCGTACGGTCGGCGGGGCGCGGCAGGCGGCGGGCCGGTGCGATCCGGCGTACCGTCACCGCGGCGGCGGCGGCCAGCAGCAGCGGGCGGAACGTGGTCGCCGTCACCGCGCTCAGCAGCTGGGCCAGGGCCCGCTCGCCGCGGCGCAGCCAGGCGGCGGCGAGGAGGCCGACCGAGACGTGCGCGCCGAGCAGCAGCCAGGCGGTGGCCGGGTCGGCGTGGGCGAGGAGACCGCCGAGCCTGTCGGGGTCGGCACCGGTGACCTGCGCCAGTGGCGTGCCGACCTGGGTGCCGTCGCCGCACAGCACGTCCCAGCCGACCGAGGCCAGCGGGCCGGCGACCGGCCCGCCCGCCTTGCCGTAACAGACGTGCTGGCCGGTGGTGAGGATCGTGTCGGCGGCCAGCTCCAGCGGAATCAGCAGGGCGGCGATCCGCCCGAAGCTCCGCTCGCGGCCGGCCAGGGCGTACGCCAGGACGAACATGGCGGCCGCGAGCAGGGCCACCGTGTTCAGCGGCAACGGAGCCCGGGAGAGCAGCACGTGCGACGCGGTGCTGAGCGTCACGACGAGTGACGTGAACAGCGCCGCGCGTACGGCTCGTAGCTGGGTCCCGGATATGTCCATAGCGCAGGAGAGTGTGTCACGTAGGCCTGTAAGAGACCCTTAAAGAGTGCCTGTGAGCGGACGGGGAGCGCCGGTGCGCGGCCCTTCCGTCACAGACCCGGAATCCGGCCGTTGCGGAACAGGTCGACGAAGATCTGGTGGTCGGCACGCGCGCGTGCGCCGTAGTCGTGCGCGAAGTCGACCAGGAGCTCCGCGAAGCCGGCGCCCCCGTCGGAGTCCGCCGCGATCGCCGCGTCGATGGCCCGCTCGGTGGAGAACGGCACCAGGGACTCGCCGGAGGTGTCGTCCGCCGCCGCGTGCATCGTGGCCGTCGCCCGGCCGAGGTCGGCGACGACCGCCGCGATCTCCTCCGGGTCGTCGATGTCGCCCCAGTCCAGGTCCACGGCGTACGGCGAGACCTCGGCGACCAGCTGGCCCGCCCCGTCCAGCTCGGTCCAGCCCAGCCACGGGTCGGCGTGCGCCTGCAGGGCGCGCTGGGAGATCACCGTGCGGTGGCCCTCGTGCTGGAAGTACTCGCGGATCGCCGGGTCGGTGATGTGGCGGGAGACGGCCGGGGTCTGGGCCTGCTTGATGTAGATCACGACGTCGTTCTCCAGGGCGTCGCTGTGGCCCTCCAGAAGGATGTTGTACGACGGCAGCCCGGCCGACCCGATGCCGATGCCGCGGCGGCCGACCACGTCCTTCACCCGGTACGAGTCCGGGCGGGCCAGCGAGGCGTCCGGCAACGTCTCCAGATAGCCGTCGAAGGCCGCGAGCACCTTGTAGCGCGTGGCCGCGTCCAGCTCGATGGAGCCGCCGCCCCCGGCGAAGCGCCGCTCGAAGTCACGGATCTCGGTCATCGACTCCAGCAGCCCGAAGCGGGTCAGCGCCCGGGCGTCCCGCAGCGCGTCCAGCAGCGGGCCCTGGGCGGTGTCCAGCGTGAACGGCGGGACCTCGTCGCGCTTGGCGCCGGTGGCCAGGGCGTGCACGCGCTCGCGGTACGCGCCCGCGTAGATCTGCACCAGCTCGGTGATCTGCTCGTCGCTGAGCGCCTTGGCGTACCCGATGAGGGCGACCGATGCGGCGAAGCGCTTGAGGTCCCAGGTGAAGGGGCCGACGTACGCCTCGTCGAAGTCGTTGACGTTGAAGATCAGCCGGCCGTTGGCGTCCATGTACGTGCCGAAGTTCTCGGCGTGCAGGTCGCCGTGGATCCACACGCGCGAGGTGCGCTCGTCGAGGTACGGTCCGCCCCGCTTCTCCGGGTCCAGGTCGTGGTAGAAGAGACACGCCGTGCCGCGGTAGAACGCGAACGCCGAGGCCGCCATCTTCCGGAACTTCACGCGGAACGCGGCCGGGTCGGCGGCCAGGAGCTCGCCGAAGGCGGTGTCGAAGACGGCGAGGATCTCGTCGCCGCGCTGCTCGCCGTTGAGCTGGGGGACCGACATCGCTGGGTGCCTCCTGGTGCATGAACGTGTACGACAGCGTTTCTGTCGTCTCCAACGGGTGAGGGCACCCGGAAGTGCCCGCGACCCTCGCTGTGAAGGTACGCGGGGGAGCCCATTGAGTGTCAGTCCCGAGGCATAGACTTCGACGCTGACCCCAGGACTGTCCGCCAGCCCGTTGCCGAGCGTTTCCTTTGGAGGCCACACCGTGTCAAAGCCGCCGTTCACGCACCTGCACGTCCACACCCAGTACTCGCTGCTGGACGGTGCCGCGCGGCTCAAGGACATGTTCAACGCCTGCAATGAGATGGGCATGACGCACATCGCCATGTCCGACCACGGCAACCTCCACGGGGCGTACGACTTCTTCCACTCCGCGAAGAAGGCCGGAGTCACCCCGATCATCGGGATCGAGGCCTATGTCGCGCCCGAGTCCCGGCGCAACAAGCGCAAGATCCAGTGGGGCCAGCCGCACCAGAAGCGGGACGACGTCTCCGGTTCCGGTGGTTACACCCACAAGACGATGTGGGCCGTGAACAAGACGGGTCTGCACAACATCTTCCGGCTGTCGTCGGACGCGTACGCCGAGGGCTGGCTGCAGAAGTGGCCCCGGATGGACAAGGAGACCATCGCCCAGTGGTCCGAGGGGATCGTCGCCTCCACCGGCTGCCCCTCCGGCGAGGTCCAGACCCGGCTGCGGCTCGGTCAGGAGGAGGAGGCCCTCAAGGCGGCCGCCGACTACCAGGACATCTTCGGCAAGGACAAGTACTTCCTGGAGCTGATGGACCACGGCATCGACATCGAGCACCGGGTCCGCGACGGCCTCCTGGAGATCGGCAGGAAGCTCGGCATTCCGCCGCTGGTCACCAACGACTCGCACTACACGTACGCACACGAGGCGACCGCCCACGACGCCCTGCTGTGCATCCAGACCGGCAAGAACCTCTCCGACCCGGACCGCTTCAAGTTCGACGGCACCGGCTACTACCTGAAGTCCACGGACGAGATGTACGCCATCGACTCCTCGGACGCCTGGCAGCAGGGCTGCGCCAACACGCTCCTCGTCGCCGAGATGGTCGACACCACCGGCATGTTCGAGTCCCGGAACCTGATGCCGAAGTTCGACATCCCCGAGGGCTACACCGAGGTCACCTGGTTCAAGGAGGAGGTCCGCCGGGGCATGGAGCGCCGCTTCCCCGGCGGCATCCCCGAGGACCGGCAGAAGCAGGCCGAGTACGAGATGGACGTCATCATCTCGATGGGCTTCCCCGGCTACTTCCTCGTCGTCGCCGACTTCATCATGTGGGCCAAGAACAACGGCATCGCGGTCGGCCCCGGCCGAGGCTCCGCGGCCGGTTCGATCGTCGCCTACGCCATGGGCATCACCGACCTCGATCCCATCCCGCACGGCCTGATCTTCGAGCGGTTCCTCAACCCCGAGCGCATCTCGATGCCCGATGTCGACATCGACTTCGACGAGCGCAGGCGCGTCGAGGTGATCAGGTACGTGACGGAGAAGTACGGCGCCGACAAGGTCGCCATGATCGGCACCTACGGCAAGATCAAGGCGAAGAACGCGATCAAGGACTCCGCGCGCGTGCTGGGCTACCCGTACGCCATGGGCGACCGCCTCACCAAGGCCATGCCCGCCGACGTCCTCGGCAAGGGCATCGACCTCAACGGCATCACCGACCCCTCGCACCCCCGCTACAGCGAGGCGGGCGAGATCCGGGCGATGTACGAGAACGAACCGGACGTGAAGAAGGTCATCGACACCGCCAAGGGCGTCGAGGGCCTGGTCCGGCAAATGGGTGTGCACGCCGCCGGCGTGATCATGTCCAGCGAGACCATCACCGAGCACGTGCCCGTCTGGGTGCGGCACACCGACGGCGTGACCATCACGCAGTGGGACTACCCGAGCTGTGAGTCGCTCGGCCTGCTGAAGATGGACTTCCTCGGCCTGCGCAACCTGACGATCATGGACGACGCCGTCAAGATGGTGAAGTCCAACAAGGGCATCGACATCGATCTGCTGAGCCTCCCGCTCGACGATCCGACGACCTTCGAACTGCTCCAGCGCGGCGACACCCTCGGCGTCTTCCAGTTCGACGGCGGCCCCATGCGCTCGCTGCTGCGCCTGATGAAGCCCGACAACTTCGAAGACATCTCCGCCGTCTCCGCCCTGTACCGTCCGGGCCCGATGGGCATGGACTCGCACACCAACTACGCGCTGCGCAAGAACAAGCTCCAGGAGATCACCCCGATCCACAAGGAGCTGGAGGAGCCCCTCGAAGAGGTCCTGGCCGTCACCTACGGCCTGATCGTCTACCAGGAGCAGGTGCAGAAGGCCGCCCAGATCATCGCCGGCTACTCGCTCGGCGAGGCCGACATCCTCCGCCGCGTGATGGGCAAGAAGAAGCCCGACGAACTGGCGAAGAACTTCGTCCTCTTCCAGAAGGGCGCCCGCGACAAGGGCTACAGCGACGAGGCCATCCAGGCCCTGTGGGACGTGCTGGTCCCGTTCGCCGGCTACGCGTTCAACAAGGCGCACTCGGCCGCGTACGGCCTGGTCTCGTACTGGACCGCCTACCTCAAGGCGAACCACCCCGCCGAGTACATGGCCGCCCTGCTGACCTCCGTCAAGGACGACAAGGACAAGTCGGCCGTCTACCTCAACGAGTGCCGCCGCATGGGCATCAAGGTGCTCCCGCCGAACGTCAACGAGTCGGTGCACAACTTCGCCGCCCAGGGCGACGACGTGATCCTCTTCGGCCTCGAAGCCGTGCGCAACGTCGGCACGAACGTGGTCGAGTCGATCATCAAGAGCCGCAAGGCCAAGGGCAAGTACGCCTCCTTCCCCGACTACCTCGACAAGGTCGAGGCGGTCGCCTGCAACAAGCGCACCACGGAGTCGCTGATCAAGGCGGGCGCGTTCGACACCCTGGGGCACACCCGCAAGGGCCTCACCGCGCACTTCGAGCCGATGATCGACAACGTGGTCGCGGTCAAGCGCAAGGAGGCCGAGGGCCAGTTCGACCTCTTCGGCGGCATGGGCGAGGAGGAGAGCGACGAGCCCGGCTTCGGACTCGACGTGCAGTTCACCGACGAGGAGTGGGACAAGACCTATCTGCTGGCCCAGGAGCGGGAGATGCTCGGTCTGTACGTCTCCGACCACCCGCTCTTCGGCCTGGAACACGTCCTGTCCGACAAGGCGGACGCCGGCATCGCCCAGCTGACGGGCGGCGAGCACGCCGACGGCGCGGTCGTCACCATCGGCGGCATCATCTCCGGCCTCCAGCGCAAGATGACCAAGCAGGGCAACGCCTGGGCGATCGCCACGGTCGAGGACCTCGCCGGTTCCATCGAGTGCATGTTCTTCCCGGCGACGTACCAGCTCGTCTCGACCCAACTCGTCGAGGACGCCGTCGTGTTCGTCAAGGGCCGCCTCGACAAGCGCGAGGACGTGCCGCGGCTGGTCGCGATGGAGCTCCAGGTCCCCGACCTGTCCAACGCGGGCACCAACGCGCCCGTGATCCTCACCATCCCGGCCACCAGGGTGACCCCGCCGATGATCAACCGCCTCGGCGAGATCCTCACCCACCACAAGGGCGACAGCGAGGTCCGCATCAAGCTCCAGGGCCCGACCAAGACGACGGTGCTCCGGCTGGACCGGCACCGGGTGAAGCCCGACCCGGCGCTGTTCGGTGACCTGAAGGTGCTGCTCGGCCCGTCCTGCCTGGCGGGCTGAGCGGCTGAGCGGTTGGCGCGCGCCATGGCGTCGGCAGCGCGAGAGGGGCGCACCCCGTGTGGGGTGCGCCCCTCTTCATGTGCCTTCGTGTGCCTGGGTCTCAACGACCCGTTATGCAGATGTCAGTTGTGACCGAAGCGCTTTTGCCGGCCCTTGCGGGCCATGTCGCCCGGGGTCGCCTGCGTGATGCGCTGCTCGGCCTGCGTCTCCATCGACGACTGCTGGGCCTCCTGCTGACCACGCTCGGACTGCGGCTGCTTGCGGTCCTGCTTCTTGTTCTTGGCCATGGTGATGCCTCCTGTGGGGGATCTAGGGGCCAGGGCCGGGACCAGATTCACATAGGCTGACGAAGAGTGCATTTCGGATAATTACCGTGTGTAACGGGGGTTGTCGGGGCGCGAGGCATGGCGCGCCGGGGCGGCGATGCCTCGAAACGCCACGCCGAAGATCGAGTTCGCCCCGTTAACCCCCGCGTGGTCGGGCAGACTCGAAGGAAGCCCCAAGCAAACCTCCCAGGAAGAGGGTGAGTCGCGTGGACCGCTGCATCGTCCTGGTGGACGCCGGGTATCTGCTGGGGGCCGCCGCGAGCCTCCTCGCCGGGGAGCCCTCCCGGTCCCGGATCACCGTCGACCACGCCGCCCTCATCCAGGGCCTGCGCGAACGCGCCGAGTCGGACACGCAGCAGCCCCTGCTGCGCATCTACTGGTTCGACGGCGCCCCCGACCGCGTCCCGCAGCCCGAGCACCGCAGGCTGCGGGTGATGCCGCGGGTCACCGTCCGGCTGGGCGCCCTGACCCGCAGCGACGGCCGCTGGGCCCAGAAGGGCGTGGACGCCGCGATGCACGCCGAGCTCACCGAGTTGGCCCGCAACCGCGCCTGCTCGGACGTGGTGCTGGTGACCGGCGACGGTGATCTGCTGCCGGGCATGATGGCCGCCAAGGAGCACGGCGTCGCCGTACACCTGTGGGCGGTGCAGGCCGCCGACGGGGACTACAACCAGTCCGAGGACCTGGTCGCCGAGGCCGACGAACGGCGCGTGCTCGACCGTACGTGGATCACCAAGGCCGTACGCGCCAAGGAGCTCACCGGAGTCTGCGCGCCGCCGCCGGTGCCCCGGCCCGAGATCGCCGCGATCCTGTCCGCGCCGCTGCCCGACTCCGCGCTCGGCGCGAGGACCGAGCGGCCCGCCGACGAGGGCGAGCACGCCCCGGCGGCCGCCGCCTCGGAGAACGGCACGCAGGAGCGGGTGCCGGCGCCCAAGGGCGTGCCCACGCCGAAGGACCTCGCCGCCCTGCGCGCGCCCGGCGTCCAGTCGGCCCAGCCCCCCGCCAGCGCAACGCTGCGCTGGTCCTCCGACAAGGGGTGGGTGGACCGGCCCGGCGTCGCGGCCGAGCCGCCCGACGCCGCCTCGATGCCGACGCTCGCGCAGCTGACCACGGCGGAGCAGCGGTGGGCCGACCGGGAGGAGGACATCACCACGGTCGGCGGCGATCCGTACGAGGTGGGGCAGGTCTTCGCGCGACGGTGGATGGAGCGGCTGGGGGAGCAGGGCCATCTGCAGAAGCTGTCCGGGATGTATCCGCGGATTCCGCATCGGATCGACGGGGAGCTGCTGCGGTACGCGGCTCGGTTCGGGTTGCTCGCGCACAAGGACGACCAGATCGACGAGCATGATCGGTACGCGATCCGGGCCGGGTTCTGGCGGGAGATCGATGTGCGGACGGCCGCGGAGCATGCGCCCGCGGGTGAATGACGCGGGCCGAGGTGAGCTCGGCACCCCCGGGACGCGTCGTCGGGGTTGAACGCCGTTACGGCGGATTTGGGGCCACCGGCGGATTTCCTACGGCGAGCTGGTGGTTTGTGCCGAGTGGCCGACCCGAGGGCGGATCGGGGTTGCGGACCCCGTAGTCTCGTCCCTTGTGAGTACGCGCGCGGGACAGGCACTTCGGCACAGTGGGGATGTCGTGTGTGCCGTGCGCGGGCTGACCAAGACCTATCCGGCCGTACGAGGGCGGCGCGGGGCGCCCGGGACGCCCGAGGTGCGGGCCACCGACGACGTACGGCTGGACATCCGGCGCGGCGAGATCTTCGGGCTGCTCGGCCCGAACGGCGCCGGCAAGACCACCCTCGTACGACAGCTCACCGGGCTGATGCGGCCCGACTGCGGCAGCGTGGAGATCCTCGGGCACGACATCGTGCGGCACCCGGAGCGGGCCGCCCGCATCCTCGCCTACCTCGGGCAGGAGTCGACGGCCCTCGACGAGCTGACCGTGTCCCTCGCCGCCGAGACGACCGGGCGGCTGCGCGGCCTGGACGTGCGGCAGGCGCGCGCCGAGCGGGACGCCGTACTCGACGAGCTGGGCCTCGGGCCGCTTGCCGGGCGGCCGATCAAGAAGCTGTCCGGCGGGCAGCGTCGGCTGGCCTGCTTCGCCGCCGCGCTGGTCGGGGAGCGGCCGCTGCTCGTGCTCGACGAGCCGACCACCGCGATGGACCCGGTGGCGCGGCGGGCCGTGTGGTCGGCCGTGGACCGGCGGCGGGCCGAGCGCGGGACGACCGTGCTGCTCGTCACCCACAACGTCATCGAGGCCGAGACCGTGCTCGACCGGGTCGCGGTGCTCGACCGGGGCCGCGTGATCGCCTGTGACACACCCTCCGGGCTCAAGGAGCGGGTCGCGGGCGAGGTACGGGTCGAGCTGCTGTGGCGGGACCGGGCGCCCCTGGAGGTGCCCGAGGTCGCCGCGCTGCAGGACCGGGTCGTGGAGTCCGGGCGGCGCTGGACGCTGCGGCTCGCCCCCGAGGAGGCCCGCGCGGTCGTCGCCACCGTCACCGGCGGGGCCGCCTTCGCCGCGCTGGACGACTTCACGCTCGCCACGCCCAGCCTGGAGGACGTCTATCTGGCGCTGGGCGGAGCCGCACAGCAGGGGCTGGTGAAGGCTTGAGTACGCAGACCGCCGCATCCGTATCCGTACGGAACAGGGCCACCGGACGGAACAGGGCCACCTCCCCAGTGATCCCCCGTGTGAAAGGGAGCAGCGCCACGTGAGTGTCGTACCCGCCGAGGTTCTGCCGGGCAGCGCCCTGGCCGTGGACGAGACGGCCCGTCCGGCCGTGGCCGAGCTCGGGCCGCGGGCGCGGCTGTGGCCGTCGCTGTGCGCGGTGTACCGGGCGCAGCTGTCCCGGGCCCGGGTCGCGCGCATCCCGCTGCTGTTCGTGGCGACCTTCCAGTCGATCGGGATCATGATCCTGATGCGCGGTGTCGTGGACGGCGGGGCCGAGGCGCAGGCCGTGGTGGCCGGGTCGGCCGTGCTCGTGGTCGCCTTCGTCGCGCTGAACCTGCTCGCGCAGTACTTCGGGCAGCTGCGGGCCAGCGGCGGACTCGACCACTACGCCACGCTGCCGGTGCCGCCGGCCGCCGTGGTGCTCGGGGCGGCGGGGGCGTACGCCTCCTTCACCGTGCCGGGGACCGTGGTGACGGCGCTCTTCGGGTGCGCGCTGTTCGGGTTGCCGGTGGCGCATCTGTGGGTGCTCGTCGCGGTGATCCCGCTGGCCGGGGCCGCGCTCGCCGGGCTGGGGGCGGCGCTCGGGCTGCTCGCGCCGCGGCCGGAACTGGCCACGCTGCTCGGGCAGTTGGGGATGTCCGCGGCGCTGCTGCTGGGGGTGCTGCCGGCCGACCGGATGCCGGAGGTGGTGCGGTTCGCGCGGGACCTGCTGCCGTCGACGTACGGCGTGGAGGCCTTCGCGCGGACCTTCGGACCGCACCCCGACTGGGCCTTCGTGCTGGGTGACCTCGCCGTGTGCGGCGTGGTCGGCGTCGTCTCGCTGGCCGTCGCCACCTGGGCGTACCGCCGGGCCGCCGTCCGGTGACGCGCCGCACAGGCCAGCCTGGCACGATGGCAGGGTGACCGCTCCGCTGACTCCTCCGCCGCCGCCCCGTGACCAGTCCTCCCGCCACGCGTGGCAGCAGCCCGCTGCCGGGCACGCGGGTTCCGGGCCGCATGACGCCGTGCACGGCGCTCCTCCCGGGGCACAAGACCCACACGGCTCTCACGGCACGTACGGCATATATGGCTCGTACGAACAGGACGGTCCCGGAATGAAGACCGAAGTGCGAGAAGCCGCCGTCGTCGCGGTCGTGGTGGCGCTCTTCGGAGCGCTGCTCGGGGCGCTGTGGTGGTGGCTGGCGCCGAGCGTGCCGCTGGTCGGGGACGTCGTCGACAAGAGCTGGGTCGTCTACTTCAAGGACACCGAGGGGGAGCAGGCGGTCGGGGTGGACGGAACGTTCACTCTGCTCGCGCTGGTGTTCGGGCTGGTGAGCGCGGTTGCGGTCTTTCTCTGGCGGCGGCGTGGGGGTGTGCCGCTGGTGGTGGCGCTGGCCGTCGGCGGGTTTCTCGGGTCGTTGCTGGCCTGGCGGGTCGGGGTGTGGCTGGGGCCCGCGGAGGATGTGATCGGGCACGCGAAGGACGTGGGCAAGGGGGTTGCGTTCTCGGCGCCGCTGAAGCTCGGGGCCAAGGGGGCGTGGCTGGCCTGGCCGCTGGCGGCGTTGGTGGTGCACCTCGGGTTGACGGCGTTGTTCGGGCCTCGGGACGCGGATCCGTATCAGCAGCTTCCGGAGGCGCAGCAGCAGGGGCTGGGGCCGTACGGGCCGCCGTCGGCGTAGGGCTTCGGTGGGGGGTGGTTGCGCCGAGGGTTCTCGCCCCCGCCGCCCCTACCCGTCCCATCCCCAGGGGCTGGCGCCCCTTCGACCCCGCCTCCTGGGGGCCTGCGGCCCCCAGACCCCCGCTTTCGGCCCTGAACGGGCCTCGTCCTCAAACTCCCCCAGGGGGGCACCCCCAGACGGGCTGAATGACGCGGACCGGCACTGGAGAGTCGTCGGTCCCTACGCCGGGCGGTGTCCGTGGTTCGAGCGGCCCTTCTTGATGCGCCACTTGCGTTTCCGCGTTTTCTTCGACATGTCCCTCGTACTTAACCGAGGAGACCGGGTTCGTCGAGGGGTCACGCACGCCCGATGGGGGCCAGGGTCGCGTTCGTGAGCTTGGCCAGGTCGTCGGGGGAGAGTTCGACCTCCAGGCCGCGGCGGCCCGCCGAGATGCAGATCGTGGGGTGGGCGGAGGCCGAGGCGTCCAGGACCGTGGGGAGCTTCTTGCGCTGGCCCAGCGGGGAGATGCCGCCCCGGACGTAGCCCGTGGTGCGTTCGGCCAGCGCCGGGTCGGCCATCGCGGCGCGCTTGCCGCGGACCGCCGACGCCAGGGCCTTGAGGTCCAGCTGGCCGGCCACCGGGACCACCGCCACGGTCAGGGTGCCGTCCACGTCCGCCACGAGGGTCTTGAAGACCCGGTCGGGGGAGACGCCCATCGCCTGCGCCGCCTCCTCGCCGTAGGACGGGTGGGAGGGGTCGTGGTCGTAGGCGTGGATCGTGTACTCGACGCCCGCGGCCGACAGCGCCACCGTCGCGGGAGTGCCGCCGCCCGATTGTTGCTGGGCCTTCTTCGCCTTCTTCGCCATGTCGTTCCGCTCAGTTGAGACTCGTCGGACCGCGCGTCAGATCCGACGCCGGCAGCGAGGGCAGCGTACGGATGATCGAGGTCTCGGTGCGAAGGAGTTTCAGCTCGTCGCGCAGGCGGGAGGCGATGTCCGGAGCCTGGAGCAGGCGCTGCTTCGTCGGGGTGTCCAGCATCATCGCGGCCGCCACCAGGTAGGAGACGACCGAGGGCTGGTCCGGGAGGTCGGCCGTGGTGGACAGACTGCGTTCGCGTGCGCCCGCCAGGCGCTTCTGGTACTGGCGGAACGCGCGCAGCACCCCTTCCGCCAGCGCCCCCGCCTCGTCACCCTGCTCATCCGGCAGTTCCTCCAGCTCCGCCGTCAGGAACGGGCCCGACGCGTCCACCGACAGCAGGCGTACGCGAGTCGTTCCCGTCGCCAGCACCTCGAACGTGCCGTCGGCCCGCTCCCGGATCGTCGCCGCGTCGGCCACACAGCCCACCCCGTGGAACGCCTTGACCGGGTCCGGCCCGAAGCCCGCCGCGGGGCCGCGCTCGGGGATGGATGTGGGGTCCGGCATGCCGGGGGCGCTCTGGGCCACCTCATGGCCGTCGCGGATCGCCACGACGGCGAAACGGCGCGGTTCCTCCTCGGGGGTCTTCAGAAGATCGCGCATCATGGCGCGATAGCGCTCTTCGAAGACGTTCAGCGGCAGCACGAGCCCCGGGAACAGCACCGAGTTCAGGGGGAAGAGCGGAAGACGGACGGTCACGGCGCCAAAGCCTAGTGGTCGCCGGAGTGCACGCGTCCGGCGCGCCCACTCCGTGGATGACCGGCACTCGCACTCCGGGGCGGAGCGGAGGCCGTCCGCTGCCGCACTTCGTCGCGTACCTCCAGGAACCGGCCCAGTGGATCGTCCGAGAACCGGATCCACGGGAAGGAGGTGGCATACGGGCCGATCAGGCGCAGTTGCTCCAGGGCGTCCTCCCAGCGGCCCAGCCGTACCAGGACGTACGTCAGCTTGTTGCGGATCGCGGCCGGCCAGAGGTCGGCGGCCGGGAAGCGGGCGGAGAGCGTGATCGCGCGGTCGGCCGCCGTGTCCAGCCGCTCGGGCGGCACGCCCGGACCGCAGCCGTCGTTCAGGTAGGCGAGGACGGCCCGGGTAGGCAGCGCCTGTACCAGGGAGTCGGCCGGGGCGTCCTGCGCGGCCCGGTCGGCGAAGTCGAGGCACTCCCGGTGGGAGCCGTGCCAGGACGTGGCGAGGTAGCGCAGGGCCGCCACATGGCAGCCGTAGTGGAGCGGAGCGCGGCGCAGCGCCGCTTCCCACAGTTCCCCGAAGTACGTGTGCCCGGCGCGTGAGCCGCGCGCGTGGTCCAGCGCGATCCGCCACGGCACCGGGTCGCGGTCGTCGGCGCGGGCGGCGGCGGTGATCAGCGGGCTCACCCCGCGCAGCAGCTCGGCCCGGGCAGGGGACTGCCAGGCGCGGTCCACCGCCAGCTGGGCCCGGATCAGCAGCGCGTCCGGGTCGTGCGGGGCGGCCGCGCACCAGGCCTCCAGCCACTCCGGCCGCGAGCGCGCGAAGGAGGCCAGGCGCAGCGCGTACCCGTCTCGGCACTCCCACTGCGCTCTGTGCCGGGTGGTGGCGAGCAGCTCGGCGGCGGTCTCGTAGGCGCCCCGCCCGGCCGCGACCAGCGCGGGTCCGAGGCGGTCGTCGGGCGCGTCGAGGAGCACCTCGGCGTCGGCGGGGAGCCCGACGGCGGGGTGTTCTACGGTCCTTGCCGGCCGGGACGCGCGGCCGAACGGGAGCGGTAGAGCCATGGTGTCGACCATTGAAAGTCCGCTGGTCGCGCCCGCGCCATAGGGAACGGGCAACCCGCGGAAAGTTGTACACGGATCGGTCAAGAACCGGTAAAGGTCAACTGTTCAACAACAGTCGGACATCGGTGACCTCGGCTCAGCAGCCCCACTGACCTCAAGGACCTCAGCCGTCTCAGCTCCGCCGCAGCATACGGGTCGCCCCCGCCGCCACCGTCGTCGCCAGGATCCAGCCCAGCAGGATCATCGCCGCGGCCAGCCACTGCCAGGCGCCGCTCAGCTGCCAGAACCCGACCTGGCCCAGGTCGATGACCGGCAGCAGCAGGTCGAGGGCGAACAGGGCCGGGTTCCAGGTCGGATGCTCGCCGCCCTTCAGCGGTGGATGGTCGGCGTGTGCGAAGGCCACCGAACTGGCCGCCCACAGCACCGCCATCCACACGGCGGCGCGACCCGGCCGATAGCCGTAGGCGACCATCCAGTCCTGCGCGTATCCCCACAGCTTGGC
Source organism: Streptomyces sp. T12 (assembly GCF_028736035.1). Taxonomy (NCBI): domain Bacteria; kingdom Bacillati; phylum Actinomycetota; class Actinomycetes; order Kitasatosporales; family Streptomycetaceae; genus Streptomyces; species Streptomyces sp. T12. The sequence goes on along the minus strand of NZ_CP117866.1, from coordinate 2,632,495 downwards.
CGCGGGCGGCAGCGTCTCGCGGCGTCGGCGCTGCTTGGCGAGCAGCACCTCGCGCGCGTCCTCGTCCTCACCGCCGTTGCGCAGGACGGAGGCCAGTAGCTCGTACGGCTCCGGGTTGTACTCGGCGGTCGCGGCGGCCACCCACTCCAGCCGCCGTTCCAGCGGGAACGGGCCGCGCGGCACGAGGTTCTCGTAGCTGAAGCCGCCCATGTGCAGCAGACCCGGGCCGGGCCAGGCGTCCGCCCGGTCCATCAGGTTGACCACCCGCGCCCCCGAGAGCGCCACCCGGCCGCGCTCCGGCCGCTCCCCGAGGAAGCGCAGCTCGGGCGTCTGGATGCGGCGCAGGGACAGCTCCTGCTCGTCGGTGAAGGTGAACCGGGCCCGCTCCAGGTCGACCGCGTCCCCGAACCGCCCGTCGTCCAGGCGTACCCCGCCCTGGCACGCGAAGCGCTGGATGCGCGTCCCGTGCGCGGGGGTGCGGCCGCTCAGCAGCGGACTGCCGACGCCCGCCGGGGTCAGATACAGCGTGCGTCCGACGGTCAGCTGGGGGGCGTTCAGCGCGAGCCGGGTGTACGGGTTGACCAGCCGCGCGCCCCGCAGGCTCAGCGACACGCCGATGTTGGCGCCGCGCAGGCTCAGCTCGCCGTGCGACTCCAGCATCTCGGCCTGCAGGTCCTGGCCGACGCTGATGCCGTCCGCGGCGATCGAGCGGCCGCTGCGGTCGCGGTACACGATCGCCTGGTTGAGCAGCAGATCCGTGCCGATCTGCGCGTCGGTGAGGCGGATGCCGCCCTGGAAGCGGCAGCGCGGCAGATGCAGGTCACCCTCGGTGTGCACCCGGGCCGCCTCCAGCCGCGGCACCGCGCAGTCCACCAGCCGCACGGTCGTGAAGTGGGCCTCCGGCAGCCGGATCTCCTGGTCGAAGCGGCAGCCGCGCATCTCGACGTACGGCACCACCGTGCCGCCCGCGAGGTCCATCGCGTCGCTGATCCGTACGCCGACGAGCTTCAGCGAGGACACCCGGCCGGCCAGGGCGGGCGGGCCGTCCAGCAGCAGCCAGCAGATGATCCGCGCGCGTACGGTCCGCTCGTCTCCCCAGGGATGCCCGCCGTGCGGATCGTCGACGACCGTGTCGCCGCTGCTCAGGTCGTACACGCTGCCGTTGCGGAAGGCCTGCCACATGCCGAGTTCGGCGGCGGTCAGGTCGTTCGGCAGGTCGTCCGGCAGGTCTCCGTCGCGGAGGCCGGCACCTTCGGTCACGTTTCGCCCATCCCCCTCATCTACTCATGGGTTCGTACAACTGTTCATGCCCGCTGAGTGACGCCCCGAACGCTAGACGTGAAGGTGATCTTCCGGGTTCCCGGAGGGATCTGTATCAGCCATTGATACGCGCGAACGACGCCGGACATGGGTCTGAGAGAATTGAGCCCGTGATCTCCCGAATCGATCTGCGCGGCGACGCCCTTCCCGAGGGCCCCGCCCTGCGCGACCTGCTGCCCCGAGCCGACTTCGACGTCTCGGCCGCCCTGGAGAAGGTGCGTCCGATCTGCGAGGCCGTGCATCATCGGGGCGACGCGGCGCTGATCGACTTCGCCGAGAAGTTCGACGGGGTCAAGCTCGACCAGGTGCGGGTGCCCGCAGCGGCGCTCACGCGCGCGTTGGAGGAGCTCGACCCGGCCGTGCGCGCGGCCCTGGAGGAGTCCATCCGCCGTGCCCGTCTCGTCCACCGCGAACAGCGCCGTACGGCCCACACGACCCAGGTCGTGCCCGGCGGCAGCGTGACCGGGAAGTGGGTGCCGGTCGACCGTGTCGGGCTGTACGCGCCCGGCGGCCGGTCGGTCTACCCGTCCTCCGTGATCATGAACGTGGTGCCCGCGCAGGAAGCGGGGGTCGAGTCGATCGCCCTCGCCTCCCCGGCCCAGGCCGAGTTCGGGGGCCTCCCGCACCCGACGATCCTCGCCGCCTGCGCGCTGCTCGGTGTCGACGAGGTCTACGCCGCCGGTGGCGCGACCGCCGTCGCGATGTTCGCGTACGGCACCGAGTCCTGCCCGCCGGCCAACATGGTCACCGGCCCCGGCAACATCTGGGTCGCCGCCGCCAAGCGCTACTTCACCGGCAAGATCGGCATCGACGCCGAGGCGGGCCCGACCGAGATCGCGATCCTGGCCGACTCCACCGCCGACCCGGTGCACGTCGCCTCCGACCTGATCAGCCAGGCCGAGCACGACCCGCTCGCCGCCGCCGTCCTCGTCACCGACTCCGTCGAGCTCGCGGACGCGGTGGAGAAGGAGCTGGAGCCGCAGGTCGCGGCCAGCAAGCACATCGACGACCGGATCGTCCCGGCCCTCAAGGGCAGGCAGTCCGCGATCGTGCTGGTCGACGGGGTCGACGAGGGCCTGCGGGTCGTGGACGCCTACGGCGCCGAGCACCTGGAGATCCAGACGGCGGACGCTGCCGCGGTGGCCGACCGCGTGCGGAACGCGGGCGCCATCTTCATCGGCCCCTGGGCACCGGTGTCGCTGGGCGACTACGCGGCCGGCTCCAACCACGTCCTGCCGACCGGCGGTTGCGCCTGCCACTCCTCCGGGCTGTCCGTCCAGTCCTTCCTGCGCGGCATCCACATCGTCGATTACACCAAGGACGCGCTGGCCGAGGTCGCGCATCACGTGGTCACGCTGGCGGAGGCGGAGGACCTGCCGGCACACGGTGCGGCGATCAAGGCTCGGTTCGGTTGGAAGGTACCCGGAAGCAAGTGACTGGCATCGACGATCTCCCCGTACGGGACGAACTGCGCGGCAAGTCCCCTTACGGCGCGCCCCAGTTGGACGTGCCCGTACGGCTGAACATCAATGAGAACCCCTACCCGCTGCCCGAGCCGCTGGTCGAACGGATCGCCGAGCGCGTCCGCGAGGCGGCCCGGAACCTCAACCGGTACCCGGACCGGGACGCGGTCGAGCTGCGCACCCAGCTCGCCAAGTACCTGACGGACACGTCCGGCTACCAGGTCGGCCTGGCGAACGTCTGGGCGGCCAACGGCTCCAACGAGGTCATCCAGCAGCTGCTGCAGACCTTCGGCGGGCCCGGCCGTACGGCCATCGGCTTCGAGCCGTCGTACTCGATGCACGGCCTCATCGCGCGTGGCACCGGCACCGGTTGGATCTCGGGTCCGCGCAACGAGGACTTCACGATCGACCTCGCCGCCGCCGAGAAGGCCATCGCCGAGCACCGGCCGGACGTCGTCTTCATCACCACCCCCAACAACCCCACGGGCAACGCGGTCCCGCCCGAGACGGTCCTCGCCCTGTACGAGGCCGCGCAGGCGGCCAAGCCGTCGATGGTCGTGGTCGACGAGGCGTACATCGAGTTCAGCCACGGCGACTCGCTGCTGCCACTGCTCGAAGGTCGGCCGAATCTCGTCGTCTCCCGCACGATGTCCAAGGCCTTCGGCGCCGCCGGCCTGCGCCTCGGCTATCTCGCCGCGCACCCGGCCGTGGTGGACGCCGTCCAGCTCGTACGGCTGCCCTACCACCTGTCGGCCGTCACCCAGGCGACCGCTCTGGCCGCCCTGGAGCACACGGACACGCTGCTGAAGTACGTCGAGCAGCTGAAGTCGGAGCGGGACCGGCTGGTGAGCGAGTTGCGAGCGGCCGGATACGAGGTCGTGGAGTCCGACGCGAACTTCGTGCAGTTCGGGCGGTTCGACGACGAGGGCGGCTCCCACGCCGCCTGGCAGAAGATCCTCGACCGGGGTGTGCTGGTCCGGGACAACGGCATTCCGGGGTGGCTGCGGGTCAGCGCCGGAACCCCGGAGGAGAACGACGCGTTCCTCGACGCGGTACGTGAACTGATGAAGGAGCAGAGCGCATGACTCGCGAAGGCCGCGTCGGAAGAATCGAGCGGGTCACCAAGGAGACGTCGGTGCTCGTCGAGATCGGTCTCGACGGCAGCGGCAAGGTCGATGTGTCGACCGGCGTCGGTTTCTACGACCACATGCTCGACCAGCTCGGCCGGCACGGTCTGTTCGACCTGACCGTGAAGACCGAGGGCGACCTGCACATCGACTCGCACCACACCATCGAGGACACCGCCCTCGCGCTGGGCGCCGCCTTCAAGCAGGCGCTCGGCGACAAGGTGGGGATCTATCGATTCGGCAACTGCACGGTCCCGCTGGACGAGTCCCTCGCCCAGGTCACCGTCGACCTGTCCGGCCGCCCGTACCTCGTGCACACCGAGCCCGAGAACATGGCGCCGATGATCGGCGAGTACGACACCACGATGACCCGGCACATCCTGGAGTCCTTCGTCGCCCAGGCCCAGATCGCGCTGCACGTGCACGTGCCGTACGGGCGCAACGCCCACCACATCGTGGAGTGCCAGTTCAAGGCGCTGGCCCGGGCCCTGCGGTACGCCTCCGAGCGCGACCCGCGCGCGGCCGGCATCCTGCCCTCCACGAAGGGCGCGCTGTGAACGGCCTTTCCACGGTCCTGATCGTCGTCGGCCTCTTCCTCGTCGGCGGGATCATCTCCTTCGCCAAGCAGCAGATGCCGAGGAGCCTCATCGTGCTGCTGTCGATCGGCGCCGCGATGTGTCTCGTCGCGGGCATCCTGAGGCTGGAGGTGTGGAACTGATGAGCACTGTCTCGAAGAAGGTCGTCGTCTTCGACTACGGCTTCGGCAACGTCCGCTCCGCCGAACGCGCCCTCGCGCGCGCGGGAGCCGACGTCGAGATCACCCGTGACTTCGACAAGGCCATGAACGCCGACGGCCTGCTGGTGCCGGGCGTCGGCGCCTTCGCGGCCTGCATGCAGGGCCTGAAGGAGGCGCGCGGCGACTGGGTCGTCGAGCGACGGCTGGCCGGGGGGCGCCCGGTGATGGGCATCTGCGTCGGCATGCAGATCCTGTTCGCGCGGGGCATCGAGCACGGCGTCGAGACCGAGGGCCTCGGCGAGTGGCCCGGCTCGGTCGAGCCGCTGCAGGCCGACATCGTGCCCCACATGGGCTGGAACACCGTGGACGTGGCGGCCGGCACCGAGCTGTTCGCCGGCCTGGACGCGGACGCGCGCTTCTACTTCGTGCACTCCTACGCGGTCCACGACTGGGCCCTGGAGGTGCACAACCCGCTGATGCAGGCTCCCAAGGTCACCTGGTCGACGCACGGCAAGCCCTTCGTGGCCGCCGTGGAGAACGGCGCCCTGTGGGCCACGCAGTTCCACCCCGAGAAGTCCGGCGACGCCGGAGCGCAGCTGCTCACCAACTGGATCGGAACCCTGTAGAGACATGGCCAAGCTCGAACTCCTCCCCGCCGTCGACGTCCGCGACGGCCAGGCCGTCCGCCTCGTGCACGGCGAGTCCGGCACCGAGACCTCCTACGGCTCTCCGCTGGAGGCCGCCCTCGCCTGGCAGCGGTCGGGCGCCGAGTGGCTGCACCTGGTCGACCTGGACGCCGCCTTCGGCACGGGCGACAACCGTGAGCTGATCGCCGAGGTCGCGAAGGCGATGGACATCAAGGTGGAGCTGTCCGGCGGCATCCGCGACGACGCCTCCCTGGCCGCCGCGCTCGCCACGGGCTGCACGCGTGTGAACCTCGGCACGGCCGCTCTGGAGACCCCCGAGTGGGTCGCCAAGGTCATCGCCGAGCACGGCGACAAGATCGCCGTCGGCCTCGACGTACGCGGCACGACCCTGCGCGGCCGCGGCTGGACCCGCGACGGCGGCGACCTCTACGAGACGCTGGAGCGCCTCAACAGCGAGGGCTGCGCGCGCTACGTCGTCACGGACATCGCCAAGGACGGCACGCTGCAGGGCCCGAACCTGGAGCTGCTGAAGAACGTCTGCGCGGCGACGGACCGCCCGGTGGTCGCCTCCGGCGGTGTCTCGTCCCTGGACGACCTGCGGGCCATCGCCGAGCTGGTGCCCCTCGGTGTCGAGGGCTCCATCGTCGGGAAGGCCCTGTACGCGAAGGCGTTCACCTTGGAAGAGGCCCTGGAGGCGGTAGCCGAGTGAGCGACGTACGACGCGTCACGACGGGCGCGCCCTGGGAGGACGCCTTCGGCTACGCCCGGGCGGTCGAACTGCCGAACGGCCTGGTGCTGGTCTCCGGCTGCACGTCCATAGTGGACGGCCAGATCGCCGGAGGCGGTCCGTACGAGCAGACGGTCAACGCCTTCAACGTCGCGTTCGCGGCGTTGAAGCAGTTGGGGCTCGGCCGCGACGACGTCGTACGTACGCGCATGTACATCACCCACGCCCGGGACGTGGACGAGGTCGGACGCGCTCACAAGGAGCTGTTCGACTCGGTCCGGCCCGCCACATCCATGATCATCGTCTCCGGCTTCGTGGACCCCAGCCTGGTCGTCGAGGTCGAGGTGGAGGCGTACCGAGAGGCACCCCAGTCATGACCCTGGCCGTACGAGTCATCCCCTGCCTGGACGTGGACAACGGCCGGGTCGTCAAGGGCGTCAACTTCCAGAACCTGCGCGACGCGGGCGACCCCGTCGAGATGGCCAAGGTGTACGACGCCGAGGGCGCCGACGAGCTGACGTTCCTGGACATCACCGCCTCGTCGGGCAACCGCGAGACCACGTACGACGTGGTGCGCCGTACGGCCGAGCAGGTGTTCATCCCGCTGACGGTCGGCGGCGGCGTCCGCACGGCCGAGGACGTGGACAAGCTGCTGCGCGCGGGCGCCGACAAGGTGGGCGTCAACACCGCCGCCATCGCCCGGCCCGAGCTGATCCGTGAGATCGCCGAGCGCTTCGGGCGGCAGGTGCTGGTGCTGTCGGTGGACGCGCGGCGCACCCCCGAGGGCACCTTCGAGGTCACCACCCACGGCGGCCGCAAGGGCACCGGCATCGACGCCGTCGAGTGGGCGCACCGCGCCGCCGAGCTGGGGGCGGGCGAGATCCTGCTCAACTCGATGGACGCGGACGGCACGAAGGACGGCTACGACCTCGAGATGATCGAGGCGGTACGCAAGCACGTGACGGTCCCGGTCATCGCCTCCGGCGGCGCCGGCAAGCTCGCCGACTTCGCACCGGCCGTCGAGGCGGGCGCGGACGCGGTGCTCGCGGCGTCCGTGTTCCACTTCGGGGATCTGCGGATCGGCGAGGTGAAGCAGGCGTTGCGGGAGGCGGGGCACCCCGTCCGCTGACACCGGGCTGAGCCCCGGTCGCGCTCGACGCGGCCGGGGCTTTCTCGTGGGCAGATACGAAAGGGAAATTGCGCAAAATCTATTGTGCAACTTTCCTTTCGTATCTACGGTGGGGGCATGACAGGCAGCGAAAGAGACCGCCGGATCACGGACCTGGGCACCCTCAAGGCGCTCGCCCACCCGTTGCGGATGAACCTTCTGCGAGGGCTGACGATCGCCCAGGTCGCCACCGCCTCACAGCTCGCCGAGCAGGTCGACGAGGCGGTCTCACTGGTCAGTTACCACCTGCGCAAGCTCGCCGAGCACGGGCTCATCGAGGAGGCCGAGCCGCAGAGCGCGGACGGTCGCGAGCGGTGGTGGCGGCCCGCCTCGGACGGCGTGAGCATCCGCGACGAGGACTTCCGCGACGCCCCGGAGAAGGCGGCCGCGCACACGGCCGCGAGCAGGCTCTTCGCCGAGCAGCGCACGGACATGTACCGACGCTGGCTCGACGAGCGGGCCCACTGGGGCCCCGAGTGGAACCGGGCGGCCGAGTCCTCCGAGTCCAACCTGCGTCTCACGGCGGACGAACTGGTCGAGCTGAACAAGGAGTTGCTCGCCCTGCTCCGCCGGTACGACGAGCAGGGCCGCGCCGCCGACGCCGCAGGAGAGACCGAGGGGCGCGAGAACGTCGCGCTGCACACGTACGCCTTCCCGTTCCGGACCTGAGAGGACCGACGTGCCTTCGACGCTCACCGCCCCAGAGGCCACACCGGTCGCGGAGCGCCCCGCCCACCGCGACCCCAACGTCCTGCGCTGGCTCGCCGCCTACACCTCCTCGATGATCGGCGACAGCGTCTACTACATCGCCCTGTCCTGGGCGGCCGTACAGGCCGGTTCGCCGTCCCAGGCCGGAGTGGTCATGGCGGTGAGCGCCGTGCCGCGGGCGCTGCTGATGCTGGGTGGGGGAGTGATCGCCGACCGGCTCGGGCCGCGCAAGGTCGTCATCGGCAGCGACGCGGTGCGGTGCGCGGCCGTCCTCGCGGTGGCCGGGCTGCTGTTCCTCACCACCCCGGGCCTGTGGCCGCTGGCCGCGCTCGCCCTGGTCTTCGGCACCGTCGACGCCGTGTTCATGCCGGCCGTGGGCGCGCTCCCCGCGCGCGTGACGACACGCGACCAGCTCGCGCGCGTGCAGGGCATGCGAGGTCTCGGGATCCGCTTCGCGAGCGTCATCGGCGCTCCGCTCGGCGGTCTCGGGGTCGCGGTCGGGGGCGCGGCGGCCGCGTTCGGCCTCGCCGGACTGCTCATCGCGGTGTCGGTGCCACTGCTGATCTCCGTGCGCGTACGTGAGCTGCCCGCCGACGACAAGGCGGCCGCGCAGGCCGGCACCGCCTGGCGCGATCTGGTGGCCGGCCTCGGCTACATCCGCCGCCACCAGGTGCTCGCTCCGCTGATGCTGGCCATCGCCCTCGGCGACCTCGGCTTCGTCGGCCCGCTCAACGTCGGCCTGACCCTGCTGGCCGACGAGCGCGGCTGGGGTGCCTCCGGAATGGGCTGGGTGCTCGCCGGTTTCGGCGTCGGCGCGGGTGCCGCGTCCCTGCTGCTGACCGTGCGCGGACGCCTGCCGCACGCCGGGCAGGTGGCGGGGTACACGATCCTCGCCGGGTCGTTCGCGATCGGCGCCCTGGCCTTCGTGCCCGGCGTGGTCGCCGCCGTCGGGGTCGCCCTGCTCATCGGACTGCTCGCCGGGCTCAGCGGCGCCATGTGCGGCGCCCTGCTGCAGACCCAGGCCGACGCCGCCTACCTGGGCCGCGTCACCGCCGTCTCCGGGCTGGTCAGCCTCGGATTCGCGCCGCTCAGCATGCCCCTGTCTGCCACCGCCATCGGCGCCTGGGGCACCGGCCCGGTCTTCGTGGTCAGCGCGGCGGTGTGCGGGCTGGGCGGAGTGATCGCCCTGTGCGTGCCCGGTCTGCGCCGCGCCGAACTCCCGAAGTGACCTCTCAGATCCCCAGCTGCTTGCCCTCGTGCAGCTTGGCGATCGCGTCCTTGTCGCCGTCCAGCTCGACCTTGGCGGCGCTCTGGCGGCCGTAGGAGAACATCAGCAGCTCCGACGGCTCGCCGGTCACCGTGACGACCGGCGTGCCCCGGTGGGCGACCGCCGTCTGGCCGTCGGGGCGGCGCAGCACCAGGCCTGTGGGTGCGCTGCGGCCCATCAGGCGGGCGGAGCGCTCCAGGCGCGACCAGAGGGCGTCCTGGAACACCGGATCGAGTTCGCGCGCCGTCCAGTCCGGCTGGGCCCGGCGGACGTCCTCCGTGTGGACGTAGAACTCGATCGTGTTCGACGCCTCGTCGATCTGCTTGAGCTGGAAGGGCGAGAAGCGCGGCGGGCCGGTGCGGATGAGTTGGATCAGCTCCTCGTACGGCTTCGCCGCGAACTCCTCCATCGCCCTGTCCAGGCGTGGCGCGAGCGGCTTGATCAGAATGCCGGCGGCAGCGTCGGGGCGGCGCTCGCGCACCACTACGTGCGCGGCGAGATCACGGGTCGTCCAGCCCTCGCAGAGGGTGGGGGCGTCCGGGCCCTCGGCCTCCAAGAGGTCGGCCAGGAGAAGTCGTTCACGCTTGGCGAAGGTCGACATGCAGTCAGCCTACGACCACGTACGAGGTCCGCCCAATGGACGGTCACCCAGGGTTGTCAGTGGCGCGCGGCACAATGGCAGGCATGACCACGAGCACGCCCAGCCAGCCCAGTCGGCTGGACCCCGAGATCGCCGCGCGCCTCAAGCGCAGCGCGGACGGGCTCCTGCCCGCCATCGCCCAGCAGTACGACACCGGAGAGGTGCTGATGCTCGGCTGGATGGACGACGAGGCGTTGCATCGCACGCTCACCACCGGCCGCTGCACCTACTGGTCGCGCAGCCGTCAGGAGTACTGGGTCAAGGGCGACACCTCCGGCCACTTCCAGTGGGTCAAGTCCGTCGCCCTCGACTGCGACGCCGACACCGTGCTCGTCAAGGTCGACCAGGTCGGCGCCGCCTGCCACACCGGCGCGCGCACCTGCTTCGACGTGGATGTGCTGCTCAAGGACGCCGATTCCGGCGTACCGGCCACGGATCAGTAAGGTCAGCCGCCATGGACCTCGAGACCTTCCGCAAGCTGGCCACCGACCGCCGTGTCATTCCGGTCACCCGCAAGCTCCTCGCCGACGGCGACACCCCGGTCGCCCTCTACCGCAAGCTCGCTGCCGAGCGCCCCGGCACCTTCCTGCTGGAGTCCGCGGAGAACGGCCGCTCCTGGTCCCGCTATTCGTTCGTGGGCGTACGGTCCGCGGCGACGCTCACCGAGCGCGACGGGCAGGCCCACTGGCTCGGTACCCCGCCCGTCGGCGTCCCCGCCGGGGGCGACCCGCTCGCCGCCCTGCGCGCCACCATCGAGGCCCTGCACACCCCGCGCGACCTCGCCCACGACCTGAACCTGCCGCCCTTCACCGGCGGCATGGTCGGCTACCTCGGCTACGACATCGTGCGCCGCCTGGAGAAGATCGGCCCCGGCGAGCGGGACGACCTGGGGCTGCCCGAGCTGACCATGCTGCTCACCAGTGACCTCGCCGTCATGGACCACTGGGAGGGCTCGGTCCTGCTGATCGCCAACGCGATCAACCACAACGACCTCGACACCGGTGTCGACGAGGCCTACGCGGACGCGATCGCCCGCCTCGACGCCATGCAGGCCGACCTCTCGCGCGCGGTCGCCCAGCCCCCGGCCGTGCTCCCGCCCTCCGAGCTCCCCGACTACACCGCCCTGTGGGGCGGCGAGGACTTCCAGGAGGCCGTCGAGGACATCAAGGAGCGCATCCGGGCCGGCGAGGCCTTCCAGGTGGTCCCCTCCCAGCGCTTCGAAACGCCGTGCACGGCAAGCGCGTTGGACGTCTACCGGGTGCTGCGGGCGACCAATCCCTCGCCGTACATGTACCTGTTCCGCTTCGACGGCTTCGACGTCGTCGGCTCCTCGCCGGAAGCGCTCGTGAAGGTCGAGGACGGGCAGGCGATGGTCCACCCCATCGCCGGGACGCGGTGGCGCGGCGCCACCCCGCAGGAGGACCAGGCCCTCGCCGACGAGCTGCTCGCCGACCCCAAGGAGCGCGCCGAGCACCTCATGCTGGTCGACCTGGGCCGCAACGACCTGGGCCGGGTCTGCGAACCCGGCTCCGTCGAGGTCGTCGACTTCATGTCCATCGAGCGGTACTCCCACGTGATGCACATCGTCTCGACCGTGACGGGACGCGTGGCACCCGGCCGCACGGCCTTCGACGTCCTGACGGCCTGCTTCCCGGCCGGCACCCTCTCCGGCGCCCCCAAGCCCCGCGCGATGCAGATCATCGACGAACTGGAGCCGTCCAGGCGGGGGTTGTACGGCGGCTGCGTCGGCTACCTCGACTTCGCGGGCGACTCCGACACCGCCATCGCGATCCGTACGGCCCTGCTGCGCGACGGCACGGCGTACGTCCAGGCGGGCGCGGGCATCGTCGCCGACTCGGACCCGGTCGCCGAGGACACCGAATGCCGGAACAAGGCGGCGGCGGTACTGCGGGCGGTACACACCGCGAACCGACTCACGTGAACCCGGGTGGCCCTCTCATCCGAACCCCGGGTGACTGATCGTTCGGGGTTCGGGTGATAGTGGAGTACGTGACTGCTGTACCGCACCCCCGTTCCGAAGCCCCCGGTTCCGCCCGGGCCGGCCGTATGAGTCTCGCCGTCGCCCTGCTGTGCGGGGCGCTCGGCGCGGTCGTGGCGCTGCTCGCCACCCGGCAGCGCTGGTCGGAGGGCACCGTGACGGTGGCCGACGGCCCGTTCCCGCTGATTGCCAAGGGCAGCGACGTCACCGGCGTCCCCGCGGCCCTGGCCATAGTGGGGCTGGCCGCGCTCGTCGCCGTCTTCGCCGTCCGCCGGGCCGGCCGCTTCATGGTCGCCGGCCTGCTCGCGCTCTCCGGCGCCGGCACCGTCGCAGCGGCCCTGCTCGGCGCTTCCGACAGCTCCGCGCTCGACGAGAAGGCCGCGCAGGCCTCCGGCGACACCTCGGCCACCGTCCAGGCCCTCACACACACCGCCTGGCCGTACGTCGCGGCCGCCGGTGGCGCCCTGATCCTGCTCGCCGGGCTACTGGCCCTGCGCTACGGCCGGCTGTGGCCCGGGATGTCCGGCCGCTACGAGCGCGGCGGCACCCCCCGGCCGCGCCGCAAGGCCGAGGCCACCGACCCCGACCGGCCCGAGGAGCTCTGGAAGGCCCTCGACCGGGGCGAGGACCCGACCGGCGCGTAGCACTCCGCGGGGAGGCCGGTAATCCACCTGCGGCCGGTGGAGGTTGGTCGCGCAGTTCCTCGCGCCCCCTGGGTTGGCTGCCCTTCCCGGCGTCGACTCAAGAGGGCTACCCCCGATCACCTCAGGCTCACGCGTGCGCGACAATGGCAGCGAGCTTCCGGCTCGGACATGTACTTCAGCAACGAGGAGCAAGCAATGGCGGGCAGCAGCCACGGTCACACCCCGGCCGCCTGGACCGGTGTCACGATCGCCTTCATCGGTTTCTGCGTCTCGGGCGCCTTCATGGTGATGGCCCAGCCCGCGGGTTTCTGGGCCGGCATGGGCGTCGTGGTCCTCGGCGGCGTCGTCGGCTGGATCATGAGCGCGATGGGCATGGGCCAGCCGAAGGACGCTCACAAGGCGCTGCTCATGACGCAGGAGCGCGAGGCGGCGGCCGTCGAGAGCTGAGTGGTCGTACGACTTCGCTGAGGGGCGACCCGGCACCGGCGCGGTGCCAGGGAGCGCCCCTCACGCGCGTTCGGGGGGGCACAATGCAACACGTGAACGCCGACAACCGGAGGCCGACCCGGCCCGGTGCCGCGCTGGGGCGACTGGCCGTTCCGGCGGGGGTGCTCGCCGTCGTCGTCGGGGCCTTCGCGTACGTCGGCGCCGTGGACCCGAACGAGCCCGGTCACTACCCCGCCTGCCCGCTGCTGCAGTACACCGGCATCTACTGCCCCGGCTGCGGCGGACTCCGCAGTGCGCACGCGGTCGTCCACGGGGACTTCCTGGCGGCGCTCCAGGACAACGCGATGGCGGTCACCGGCTATGTGCTCTTCGCCGTGGTGTGGACCGTATGGGTGGTCCGTGCGGTGCGGGGGCGGCCGCTCAGGATCGATCCCGGGCCGGTGCAGCTGTGGACCGCGGGCGCGTTGCTGCTGGTCTTCACGGTTGTCCGGAACCTGCCCTTCGGTGGCTGGCTACACCCTTGATCAACTGGAGAACGTCCAGGTAGTGGGACCGGCGTCAACCGGATGCGAGGCCTACGCCCTCCTCCGGATACCATCGCAGTGACCATAGTTTTCGTACTGCTTTCACAACCGACCGTCTGGAAGGGGGCCGCTCGCGTGAGTGTGCTCGACGAGATCATCGACGGAGTCCGTGCCGACCTCGCGGAGCGGCAGGCGCGCGTCAGCCTCGACGAGCTCAAGGAGCGCGCGGCGAAGGCTCCCGCGGCCAAGGACGGCGTGGCCGCCCTCCGCGGCGACGGCGTCAAGGTCATCTGCGAGGTCAAGCGCTCCAGCCCCTCCAAGGGCGCGCTGGCCGCGATCGCCGACCCGGCGGGACTCGCCGCGGACTACGAGGCGGGCGGCGCGGCCGTCATCTCCGTCCTGACGGAGCAGCGGCGCTTCGGCGGCTCGCTGGCCGACCTGGAGGCGGTCCGCGCGCGCGTGGACATCCCGGTCCTGCGCAAGGACTTCATCGTCACGTCGTACCAGCTGTGGGAGGCCCGGGCGTACGGCGCCGACCTCGCGCTGCTGATCGTCGCGGCCCTCGACCAGTCGGCGCTGGAGTCGCTGATCGAGCGTGCGGTCTCCATCGGCCTGACCCCGCTGGTCGAGGTGCACGACGAGGACGAGGTCGAGCGTGCCGTGGACGCGGGCGCGAAGATCATCGGTGTCAACGCGCGGAACCTGAAGACCCTGGAGGTCGACCGCGGGACGTTCGAGCGCATCGCGCCCGAGATCCCCGCCGGCCTCGTCAAGGTCGCCGAGTCCGGCGTCCGGGGCCCGCACGACCTCATCGCGTACGCCAACGCCGGCGCCGACGCGGTCCTGGTCGGCGAGTCCCTGGTCACGGGCAAGGACCCGAAGACGGCGGTCGCCGACCTGGTGGCGGCGGGCGAGCACCCCGCACTGCGGCACGGGCGCGGCTGATCACCCGCTAGGCTTACCCCCGATGACTCTCCCGACCACCCTGACGACCCGGGACCCGTACGCCCGCCTCGCGCGCGGCTGCCGACCCCGGGGCTGCCGCGCGCCTGCGCGCAGGGTGCATGGGCGGAGGGTCCGCTACGTCATCGGTGACGAACCGGGACAGGTAAACGGCCGTCGATGGCAGCGCGCCCCCTAGGGGCGCGGGACGCTGTTTGATTTGGGGCTACCGCCGCGCGAGCGCGACAAGCCACAGCCAGCCGGTAGCCGACTGACAAAGCCCCGCCCCCACGGCGATTAGTGCATTCACACACACTCACCGTGAGGTTTCCGCATGCCCAGCGAGTTTTTCATTCCTGACCCCGAGGGTCAGGTCCCCAGCGCCGAAGGCTACTTCGGCACGTTCGGCGGCAAGTTCATCCCGGAGGCCCTCGTCGCCGCCGTGGACGAGGTGGCCGTCGAGTACGACAAGGCCAAGCACGACCCCGAGTTCGCCCGAGAGCTCGACGACCTGCTGGTCAACTACACCGGCCGTCCCAGCTCCCTCACCGAGGTGCCTCGGTTCGCCGAGCACGCCGGCGGCTGCCGCGTGTTCCTCAAGCGCGAGGACCTCAACCACACCGGCTCCCACAAGATCAACAACGTGCTCGGCCAGGCCCTGCTCACCAAGCGCATGGGCAAGACCCGGGTCATCGCCGAGACCGGCGCCGGTCAGCACGGCGTCGCGACGGCCACCGCCTGCGCGCTGTTCGGCCTCGAGTGCACCATCTACATGGGCGAGATCGACACCCAGCGCCAGGCCCTCAACGTGGCCCGGATGCGCATGCTCGGCGCCGAGGTCATCGCCGTGAAGTCGGGCTCGCGCACCCTCAAGGACGCCATCAACGAGGCGTTCCGCGACTGGGTGGCCAACGTCGACCACACCCACTACCTCTTCGGTACGGTCGCCGGCCCGCACCCCTTCCCCGCCATGGTCCGCGACTTCCACCGCGTGATCGGCGTCGAGGCGCGCCGCCAGCTCCTGGAGCGCGCCGGCCGCCTGCCCGATGCCGCCGTCGCCTGCGTCGGCGGCGGCTCCAACGCCATCGGTCTCTTCCACGCCTTCATCCCGGACACGGACGTACGCCTCATCGGCTGCGAGCCCGCCGGGCACGGCGTCGAGACGGGCGAGCACGCGGCCACCCTGACCGTCGGCGAGCCCGGCATCCTGCACGGCTCCCGCTCCTACGTCCTGCAGGACGAGGAGGGCCAGATCACCGAGCCG
The DNA here is from genome assembly GCF_028736035.1 of Streptomyces sp. T12. Classification (NCBI taxonomy): domain Bacteria; kingdom Bacillati; phylum Actinomycetota; class Actinomycetes; order Kitasatosporales; family Streptomycetaceae; genus Streptomyces; species Streptomyces sp. T12. The sequence continues at coordinate 2,616,872 of NZ_CP117866.1, read as the reverse complement.
TACTCGATCTCGGCCGGTCTGGACTACCCCGGCATCGGCCCCGAGCACTCCTACCTCAAGGACAGCGGTCGCGCCGAGTACCGTGCGGTCACCGACGACGCGGCCATGCAGGCGCTGCGCCTGCTGTCGCAGACCGAGGGCATCATCCCGGCCATCGAGAGCGCCCACGCGCTCGCCGGTGCCCTGGAGGTCGGCAAGGAGCTGGGCAAGGACGGGCTGATCGTGGTCAACCTGTCCGGGCGCGGCGACAAGGACATGGACACGGCCGCCCGTTACTTCGGCCTGTACGACACCGAGGCCGACGCGACCGTCGCGGCGGACGCCGACAGCGACATCGCCGAGATCGAGGGGGACGCCAAGTGAGCGGCAACATCGAGCTGTTGACGGGCACCCTCGCCGCCGCCAAGGCCGAGGGCCGCTCCGCTCTCATCGCCTACCTCCCGGCCGGGTTCCCGACCGTGGACGGCGGCATCGAGGCGATCAAGGCCGCACTCGACGGCGGCGCGGACGTCGTGGAGGTCGGTCTGCCGCACAGCGACCCCGTCCTCGACGGCCCCGTCATCCAGACCGCCGACGACATCGCCCTGCGCGGCGGCGTCAAGATCGCGGATGTCATGCGTACGGTCCGGGAGGCCTACGAGGCCACCGGGAAGCCGATCCTCGTCATGACGTACTGGAACCCCATCGACCGCTACGGCGTCGAGCGCTTCACCGCCGAGCTGGCGGAGGCGGGCGGCGCGGGCTGCATCCTGCCCGACCTGCCCGTCCAGGAGTCGGCCCTGTGGAGGGAGCACGCCGAGAAGCACGGGCTCGCGACGGTCTTCGTCGTGGCGCCCAGCAGCAAGGACGAGCGGCTCGGGCAGATCACCGCGGCGGGCAGCGGGTTCGTCTACGCCGCCTCGCTGATGGGTGTCACCGGCACCCGTGAGTCGGTCGGCGCGCAGGCCCAGGACCTGGTCGAGCGCACCCGGGCCACCGGCACCGACCTGCCCGTCTGCGTCGGGCTCGGCGTCTCCAACGCCGAGCAGGCCGCCGAGGTCGCCGGCTTCGCCGACGGCGTGATCGTCGGCTCGGCCTTCGTCAAGCGGATGCTGGACGCGCCGGACGACGCGGCCGGCGTCGAGGCCGTTCGCGCGCTCGCGGGCGAGCTGGCGAAGGGCGTGCGCGGACAGGCGTAGGCGGCGTCCTCGGACGTAGGAGACATCTTCAGAAGAAGGTCATTCCGTACGAGTCGCTCGAACGGGTGGACCTGAGGCCGGGGAGGCGCGCTGCGCCTCCCCGGTTCGTTTCTGCGGGTGTGAGCGAAAAGAATCGTGAGGGAAAGCGGACTGCCCGGGAGCGGCTGGCGGTCGAGCGTGACAAGCAGAAGGCCGCCGACAAGCGGCGCCGTGCGCTGATCGTCGGCGCGAGCGTCGTCTGCGTCCTGGGACTCGCGGCGGTGATCGGAGTCGTCGCGGCGAACGCGGGCAAGGACGACGGCAGTGACGCGGCGGGGCCGGTGGTCGGGCCCTCGGGGGCGCAGGGCAAGGACGGACTCGCGATCCCGGTGGGCGAGGCGAGCGCCAAGTCGACGCTCACCGTCTGGGAGGACTTCCGCTGCCCGGCCTGCAAGTCCTTCGAGGACGGGTACAGATCGACGATCCACGAGCTGACGGAGTCCGGCAAGCTCAAGGTCGACTACCACCTGGCGACGATCATCGACGGCAACATGGGCGGCACCGGCTCCCGGAACGCCGCCAATGCCGCGGCCTGCGCCCAGGACGCCGGGAAGTTCACGCCTTACCACGACGTGCTGTACCAGAACCAGCCCCCCGAGATCGACGACGCCTTCGCCAAGAACAGCAAGCTCCTGGAGCTCGCGGCCAAGGTCAAGGGTCTGGACACGCCCGCCTTCCGCAAGTGCGTGGAGGACGGCACGCACAACAGCTGGGTCGGCAAGTCCAACGAGGCGTTCCAGAAGGGCGGCTTCAGCGGCACGCCGACGGTGCTGCTGAACGGCAAGAACATCTACCAGGACCAGACGATGACGCCGGCGAAGCTGAAGCAGATGGTGGAGGAGGCCGCCAAGGGGTGACGCTCCCGCGGGACGGGGCCTGTTCAAGGTGCTGCCCGTTATGGACCCGTAGCCGGGCTGCCTGCCATCGCTGCCGCCCGGCAGGGTAGCGTCGACCTTGCCATGGAACTTGCCTACATTCCCAGCCCGTCGCGCGGGGTGATCCACCTCGGCCCCATTCCGCTGCGCGGCTACGCCTTCTGCATCATCATCGGTGTCTTCGTAGCCGTCTGGCTCGGCAACAAACGCTGGGTCGCCCGAGGCGGGCGGGTCGGCACGGTGGCCGACATCGCGGTCTGGGCCGTGCCCTTCGGCCTCGTCGGCGGACGCCTCTACCACGTGATCACGGACTACGAGCTGTACTTCAGCGAGGGCCGTGACTGGGTGGACGCCTTCAAGATCTGGGAGGGCGGCCTCGGCATCTGGGGTGCGATCGCGCTCGGCGCGCTGGGCGCGTGGATCGGCTGCCGCCGCCGGGGCATCCCGCTGCCCGCGTACGCCGACGCCGTCGCCCCCGGCATCGCCTTCGCCCAGGCGATCGGGCGCTGGGGCAACTGGTTCAACCAGGAGCTGTACGGCCGGCCGACCGACCTCCCGTGGGCGCTGAAGATCACGTCCTCGACGGACGGGCGGGTGCCGGGCACCTACCACCCGACGTTCCTGTACGAGTCCCTGTGGTGCATCGGCGTCGCGCTGCTGGTGATCTGGGCCGACCGCCGCTTCAAGCTGGGACACGGGCGGGCGTTCGCGCTGTACGTCGCCGCGTACTGCGCGGGCCGCGCGTGGATCGAGTACATGCGCGTCGACGACGCCCACCACATCCTGGGTGTGCGGCTGAACGTCTGGACCGCGCTGGTCGTGTTCCTGCTGGCCGTGACGTACCTCGTGGTGTCGGCGAAGAAGCGCCCGGGCCGGGAGGCCGTGGTCGAGCCGGGTGCCTCCGGCGGTGAGACCGACGGTGCGGCCGAGGGCGGTACCGAGACCGACGCCGGGACGGCCGACGCCAAGAAGACCGACGGCGACAAGGCTGAGGGCGACAAGGCCGAGGCGGACGCGTCGGACGCTGAGGACGAGAAGGAACCGAGCGACGAGGCCGAGTCGGCGACGAAGAAGGCGTAAGGCTCGGTTCTACGGTGATGAGGGCGCTCGGGACTTCCCGGGCGCCCTCGTTGTGTGTGGGCGTGGTCAGCGCCGGCGCGCCAGCGACAGGGTCCGCTGGGCCGCCGCAACCACCGCCGCGTCGATGAAGGTTCCGTCCTGCAGGGCCTGGGCGCCGTGTTCTGTCGCCGCTGCCTTGAGGATCGTCTCCGCCTGTTCCAGTTCCGCCTCCGTGGGGAGGTAGGCCCGTTCGATCACCGGGAGTTGGCGGGGGTGGATGGCCGCGCGGCCCAGGAAGCCCAGGGTGCGGCCGTGGGCGCAGGATGCCGCCAGGCCCTCCAGGTCGCGGATGTCCGGGTGGATCGACTGCGACGGTGGGGGCAGCCCCGCGGCCCGCGCGGCGACGACGACGCGGGAGCGTGACCAGTCGAGGCCCGCGTCGCCCCGTACGCCCAGGTCGGTCCGTAGGTCCGCCTCGCCCAGCGAGATGCCGTGGAGGCAGGGGTGGGCGGAGGCGATGGCATGGGCGCGCTCGATGCCCAGGGCCGATTCCAGGAGGGCGTGCAGCGGGGGCGCGCCCGGGTCGGTGGGCGGTGTGGTCTCGGCGAGGTGGATGACCTGCTCGGCGGAGGTCACCTTCGGCAGGCGCAGACCGGACAGGCCGGGAAGGGCGGCCAGCGCCTCGAGGTCCTTCGCCGCGGGCGGGGTGCCCAGGGCGTTCACGCGGACGTGGACGGGAACGGGGTGCTCCGGCTCGGCGAGCAGGTCGGCCGTGGCCGCGCGGGCGTAGTCCTTGCGGTCCGGGGCCACCGCGTCCTCCAGGTCGACGATGACGATGTCGGCGCCGGACGTCAGGGCCTTGGCCACCACCCGGGGGCGGTCTCCGGGGGCGTACAGCCAGGTCAGGGGGAAGGGGACGGGCGTTGCCGGGATCGTCACAGGGCGCCCTCCTCGCGCAGGGCCGCCAGTTCGGCGGGGGTCAGGCCCAGGTCGGTGAGGATCTCGTCCGTGTCCGCGCCGTGCGGGCGGCCCGGCCAGCGGATCGTGCCGGGGGTGGCGGAGAGGCGGAAGAGGACGTTCTGCATGCGGAGGGGACCGAGTTCGGGGTCGTCGACGGTGGTGATCGTGTCGAGGGCCGCGTACTGGGGGTCCGTCATCACGTCCCGTACGTCCTGGATCGGGGCCACCGCCGCCTCCGCCTTCTCGAAGGCGGCGAGGACGTCGGCGCGGGTGTGGCGGGCGATCCAGTCGCCGACCGCCCGGTCGAGGACGTCGGCGTGGCGGGCCCGGTCGGCGCCGGTCGCGAACCACGGTTCGTCGATCAGCTCGGGGCGCCCCACCAGGTGCATCACCCGCTCGGCGATCGACTGGGCGGAGGTGGAGACGGCGACCCAGCCTCCGTCCGCGGTGCGGTACGTGTTGCGCGGGGCGTTGTTGGCGGAGCGGTTGCCGGTGCGCTCCTGGACGTAGCCCAGCTGGTCGTACCAGGTCGGCTGGGGGCCGAGGGCCATCAGCATCGGCTCGATGAGGGCCATGTCGACGACCTGGCCCTCGCCGGTGCGCTCGCGCGCGGCCAGTGCCGTCAGCACCGCGTACGCGGTCGCGAGGGCGGCGATCGAGTCGGCCAGGCCGAACGGCGGGAGCGTCGGCGGCGCGTCCGGTTCGCCGGTGAGCGCGGCGAAGCCGCTCATCGCCTCGGCGAGGGTGCCGAAGCCGGGGCGGTGGGCGTAGGGGCCGAACTGGCCGAAGCCGGTGACGCGGGTGAGGACCAGGCGGGGGTTGGCGGCGGAGAGTTCCGGCCAGCCGAGGTCCCATTTCTCCAGGGTGCCCGGGCGGAAGTTCTCGATGACGACGTCCGCGGTCGCGGCCAGGCGCAGGAGGGTGGCGCGGCCGCCGGGCTTGGAGAGGTTCAGGGTGATCGTGCGCTTGTTGCGGCCGAGGACCTTCCACCACAGGCCCACGCCGTCCTTCGAGGGGCCGTGGCCGCGGGAGGGGTCCGGCTTCGCGGGGTGCTCGACCTTGATGACCTCCGCGCCGAAGTCGCCGAGCATCGTGGCGGCGAGGGGGCCGGCGAAGAGGGTGGCGAGGTCGAGGACGCGCAGGCCGGTCAGGGGAGGGGCGGGGGCGGTACGGAGAGGGGCGGGGGCGGTACGGGGCTGGGGGCCGGGCGCGGTCATGAGGCGTACCGTGCGTCGATCTCGGGGCGGTACGGCATCGACACCGAGGCGCCCTCCCGCTGCACCGACAGGGCCGCGGCCTCCGCCGCCCACGCCAGCGCCTCCCGCATCGGTCGTCCCTCGCCGAGCGCCACCGCGAGGGCGCCGACGAAGGTGTCGCCGGCGCCGGTGGAGTCGACGGCGGTCACCTTCGGCGCCGGGACGGTCACGGGGTCGGCGCCGCGGGTGGCGTACAGGCTGCCGGCCGCGCCCAGGGTGACGACGACCTCGGGCACCTGGTCGAGCAGCGCGATGGCCGCCTCTCGGGGGTCGGTGCGGCCGGTGAGGGTGGTGGCCTCCTGTTCGTTGGGGACCAACAGGTCGATGGTGGCGAGGAGTTCGCGGGGGAGCGGCTGGGCGGGCGCGGGGGTGAGGATCGTACGGACGTCGTGGCGGTGGGCCGCCTGGGCGCCGGCGAGGACCGCGGCCAGGGGGATCTCCAGCTGGAGCAGCAGGGTGCCGGCGGAGGCGATGACGCCCTCGTCGCCGGGGCTCAGATGGTCCAGCGTGCCGTTCGCGCCGGGGATCACGACGATCGAGTTGCCGCCCTCGTCGTCCACGACGATGTGCGCGGTGCCGGACGGGCCCTCGGCCGTGCGGAGGTCGTCGGTGTCGACGCCGGAGTGTTCGAGGGTGGAGCGCAGGCGGGTGCCGAAGGCGTCGTTGCCGACGGCGCCGATCATCGTGACGGCGCCGCCCGCGCGGGCCGCCGCGATCGCCTGGTTGGCGCCCTTGCCGCCGGGGATCGTACGGAACTCCCGGCCCGTCACGGTCTCGCCGCGCTGCGGGGCCTTTTCGACGTAGGTGACGAGGTCCATGTTCGTGCTGCCGAGCACGACGATGTCGGTCATGGGCGAGTGGCCTCCAAGGGGGTGAGCCGGTGGGCGAGTTCGTGCGTGAGCCGGGCCAGCGCGTCGAAGCCGGTGCCGTCGAAGTCGGCGACGGAGGTGGCGAGACGGTTCTTGAGGGGGGCCGTCCAGCGGTCGGGGAGGGCGGCGGGGGTGCCGGTGAGGAGGGCGGCGATGCTGCCCGCCGTCGCGCCGTTGGAGTCGGTGTCCCAACCCCCCGACACGGCACGGCAGATGGAGCCGGTGAAATCGCCGTCCGCGTGGGTGAGGGCGGCGGTGATCAGGGCGGTGTTGGGCAGGGCGTGGACCCAGTGGTGGGTGTGCGCGTGGGCGGCGTGGAGTTCGTCGACGACCGTGTCGAAGTCGTCGTGGGTCTCGGCCAGTCGGATGGCGTGGTGGATGGCTCTGGCCAGGCGGGAGTTCGGGGGGATCACCGTGAGGCCGGTGCGCAGGCAGGTGTGGATGTCGTGGGTGCCGGTCGCCGTCGCCGCCTGTGCGATGACCGCCGCCGTGAACATCGCCGCGTAGACGCCGTTGGCAGTGTGGGTGAGGGTGGCGTCGCGGTGGGCCTGTTCGGCCGCGGCGGCGGGGTTGCCGGGGTTGGTCCAGCCGTGGACGTCCGCGCGGATCAGGGCGCCGATCCATTCGCGGAAGGGGTTGCGGTGCCGGGCCGTGTGCGGGGGTTCGATGCCGAGGAGGAGGTTGCGGTGGGCGATGCGTTCGGCGGTGAAGGTGCGGCCGGGTGGGAGTTCGTCGAGCCAGAGGCGGGCTACGTCCGTGGTGGTGAAGGTTGTGCCGTGGCGCCTGAGCAGGAGGAGGTTGAGGAGGGGGTAGTTGAGGTCGTCGTCCTCGGGCATGCCGTCGATGTTCTCGGCGAGGGAGGTGAGGGCTGAGCGGCGGTTCCAGGGGTGGGTGGTGAGCAGGTCCTGGGGGACGCCGCGTGCGGTGAAGTAGGTGGTCAGGGGCCAGTTACCGGTGGATTTGGCCAGCTGGCGGATGGCTTCCAGGGGGAGCTTTTCCACGGGTTTGCCGAGGACGCAGCCGACGGCTCGGCCCAGCCAGGCGGCTTCGTAGCGGGCGGGTGCGGGGGGTGCAGGAGGTGCGAGGGGCGCAGGGGGCGCTGTGGAGGTGCAGGAATCGCTCGGCCAGTTCGGGCACAGGGACTTGATCTTCTCCAGGTCCGTCGGCTCGTCGTCCTTCAACCTGCTGGGCAGGTCGGCCAGTTCGTCCAGCAAGTCCTCCGCGAGAGTCCTCAGATACCTCGACGCCGGTTCCGTCGACGCCCCGGCCCGCAGCGGAGCTTCCATGCCGCCCGCCGCCCTCCACCTCTCCGCGATCCTCGACGGTTCCCGGCCGTCCAGGGCCGCCTGGCGCAGCTCGTGGCCCAGCAGGTCCTCCGGCTGGACCCAGGTCAGTCGGAGCATCCTCGGCCCTCCAGTGCGGTGAAGGCCGCTTCGTGGGCTCGGCGGCGCTGTACGTCCCGGGCGTGGATCTCCCTCGTGACCTCGGTCAGGGTGCGGGGCGGTTCCCAGAGGTCGAGGCGGCTGGCTTCCGCGACCGTCTTCGACCAGTCCTGCGGGGGCGGTGAGCCCAGGGCGCCGGTCAGGGCGCCGGCCATCGTCGCGATCGAGTCGCAGTCTCGGCCGTAGTTCACCGCGCCCAGGACCGCTTGGCGGTAGTCGCCGTTCGCGACCAGCAACATGGCCAGGGCGATGGGGAGTTCCTCGATCGCGTGGAGGCGGGAGGGGCGGCGGGCGCCGAGGGAAGGCTGCCGGTAGTCGGGGCCCACCGTGTCGTACGCGGTGACCGCCTCCCGGAGCGGGGTCAGGGCCGACTCGAAGTCCGTGTAGTGGCTCGCCGCTTCGCAGACCTTCTCGATCGCCGCCCTCGTGCCGTCCTTCGCCAGCGTCAGGCAGGCCGTGACGATCGAGTCCGGTGTCGCCCCGGGGCTGCACGCCGCCGCCACCGCCGCCGCGAAGACGCCCGCCGCCTCGCGGCCGTACGACGACTGGTGGGCACCCGCGAGGTCCAGGGCCTCGGCGTACGCGGCCCTGGGGTCGGCCGCGTTGACCAGGCCGACCGGGGCCATGTACATCGCCGCGCCGCAGTTGACGATGTTGCCGACGCCGGCCTCTCGCGGGTCCACGTGGCCGTAGTGGAGGCGGGTCACCAGCCACTTCTCCGCCAGGAAGATCCGGTGCAGCGGGAGTGCCTCGGCCTCCAGCTCCGGGATCCAGCGCGGGTTCGTCATCAGGTCCGGGACCAGGTGGTCGGCGATCGCGTAAGCGTCCAGGTGGTCGCGGACCCGCGCGTAGACCCGGATCAGCGCGTGCGTCATCAACGTGTCGTCGGTGACGTGCCCGTCGCCCTTGTGGTACGGCGCGAGGGGGCGGGCCGTGCGCCAGGCGTCACCGCTCCAGGGGCCGACGATGCCGTGGACGCGGCCGCCGTGGCGCTGAAGGATCTGGTCGGGGGAGTAGCCCTCCACCGGCCCGCCGAGGGCGTCGCCGACCGCCGCGCCGACCAGGGCGCCGGTGATCCGCTCGTCGAGACGCGGGCCACTGCTTTCTTCCGATTTGGGCGTCATGCCCCGAATCATCCTCCTGGTCGGGCCGGTTGCGTGGCTTCCAGGAGTTCGGCGAGTTCCACCAGGTCGGTGCCGGTGAGGCGGGGGAGTACGCAGCCGGAGAGGGTGCGGCAGGTGTCGCGCCAGGTCGCCGGGATCGACGCGCCGCCGCCCAACGCACCCGTCAGCGCACCTGCCAGGGCCGGTGCCGAGTCGGCGACCCGGGACAGGCACGCGGCGGCCGGGACCGCCTCGGCGATACGGCCTTCCGCCGCGACCGCGAGGGCCAGGGCGACCGGGACCGTTTCGGCCGCGGCGATGCCGTAGCTGTAGACGTGGTCGACGATTTGGTGTTCGAGGAGGGGGATCAGGGCGAAGGCGCTGTCGGTGTCCTGCGCGAGCTTCAGCGCGTGGCGGGCGTTGCGGCCGATCTCCGTCTCCTCGGGGAGTTCGCTGAGTGCCGCTGCCACGCAGGTCTCGATGTCCGAGCCGGTCAGGGCCAGGGCCAGGGCCGCTGCCATCGCCCTCGCACCGTGTACGCCGTCGCCGTCCTGGGTGTAGTGGGCGTCGAACTCGGCGAGGTCGGCGGCGCGGTGGGGGTCGCCGGGGTGGGCTACGGCCAGGACGCAGGCCCGTACGCAGGCCGCGTCGTCGAAGTAGTGCGGGTTGTCGTGGCCGGTGGCGGGTGGGCGCAGGCCGGTGGCGAGGTTGCCGAGGCCGGCGCGGACGGAGATGCGGGCGCGCAGGGGGAGGATGGCCGACTCGACCTCGGGGGCGCGGTCCGCTGCCGCGGCGACTTCGCCGGCCACGGCGTTCCAGGTGAGGTCGATCGCGGCTCGGGTGCGGCGTTCGCGGCTCAGGTCGCCGAGGGCGGTGTCGTCGCCGGCGCGTAGGAGGGCCTCTGCTGCGAAGGCCGCCCATTCCGCGTCGTCGGAGGGGCCGAGGCGGAGGGGTTCCGGGGGTTGGTTCAGGGCGATGGGGACGGGGAGGGTGGTCGTCGCGTTGTGTTCGGCGAAGGTGTCGAGTTCGCGGGTGAGGCGGCGGGTCCAGTCGGGCATGCGGGCGGCTCTGTGACGGGCGGCGGGCCAGCCTGCGGCGTCGCCTGCGGCCAGGCCGAGGAGGAGGCCGAGGATGCGTTGACCGGCCTCGGCTTCGCCTTCGGCCGGGTTGATCCCACTCGCACCACCCGTACAACTCTCGTCGTCGGGTGCGGGTGGTCCCGGTGGGGGCTCCTCGCCGTCGGCGGCCGCGAGTTCGTTCGGCTGCGTGAGGGCCGTGGGGCCCGCTTCGGCAGGTGCTGCTGTTGGCGCTCCCTCGTCCCAGGGAGTGGGCGGCGTCATCGTCGGCCCCCTTCGCCCGGTGTCGGAACCTCACCCGCTACGCATCCCCCCGCCCTCCACTTCCTGTCCTCCCCCGACACCAGCAACTCCGCCACATCCAGCACGTGATGCCCGGCCATCGACGGCAGGCAACTCCCCCGCGCCGGCCCGATCGCCGCCGCCCACTCCGTCGGGATCGCCGCCACCCCTTGCGTCGCACCCGCCAGCGCCCCCGCCACCGCGGCCGTCGTGTCCGCGTCCCGGCCCATGTTCACGGCCGTGAGCACCGCCTGGACGAAGTCGCCGTCCGCCGCCGCGTAAGCCCCGAAGGCCAGCGCGACCGCCTCGGGGGCCAGGTCGGTCCAGGGGTAGCCGCCGATCACGACCGCGGAGCGGACCGCGCGCTCGCCTCGGTGGGCCACTGCCACGGCGCGGCGCAGGGAACGGGCCGTCCAGGAGTCGTCCGGGACCACCGCGAGGGCCGAGGCGACCACCGCGATCGTCGGCGCCCCCGCCATCGCCGCCGCCACGCCCGCCGCGACCGCCTGGCCGCCGTAGATGCCCTCGCCGTCGTGGCTCACCGAGCCGTCGATGGCCACCAGCCGGGCCGCTTCGGCCGGGCGGCCCGCCGCGAAGACGCCGAACGGGGCCGCCCGCATGGCGAGGCCGTCGCTCCAGGCGTGGCGGTGCTGGGCGGAGATGGGGGCGGCGAGGCCTCGGCGGAGGTTCTCCAGCGTGCCGCGTTCGCTGAAGCCGGCGCCCCGGAAGGGGCCTTCCGAACGGTCCGCGATCCACTCGTGCCAGGCCGTCTCCACGTGGGCCGGGGTGAGGGCCGAGCCGTGGCGGGCGAGGAGGAGGCCCGAGAAGATCGCGTACTCGGTGTCGTCCGTGCCGGCCGGGTTGTCGGCGACGAATCCCGTGATGCGGCCCCAGCGGGCGCGGATCTCGGAGGGCTTCATGTTCTCCGCCGGGGCGCCCAGCGCGTCGCCGACCGCAAGGCCCAGCAGTGCGCCGCGTGCCCGGTCGCGGAGCTCGGCGTCCGCGGGCGCCGGGACCGAGGAAATGCAGGCGAACGATGGCATGCGCGGCCTCTCCTCCGGGGGCTCCGCCAGGGCGCGGAGCCCTTTGCGGATGTGTCCCACCGTCGGCGGTTGACCTGAGCCTCGGAAGCGTCAGTGTCACCCGGTCGACATTTGTGCAGCCCTCGCTACGAATGAGCGTTCTAGGCAAAACCGCAGGTTAGCCCAGCCTTTCCTTGCTGGCGGGACGGAAATTCGGGGCGTAGATTTTGAGTTGTCCAAGAGTAGAACTTGTCTAAAGACAGCCTTACCTGAGTTTTTGGGGGATCCTCATGGCGATCATCGAGACCGAGGCCGCGCTGCACGAGGCGCACCGTGACAACCACACGCACCGTGATGTGAACGGCGGCTGGCTGCGCCCCGCCGTCTTCGGTGCGATGGACGGCCTGGTCTCCAACCTCGCCCTGATGACCGGTGTCGCGGGCGGGGCCGTCAGCCACCAGACCATCGTGCTGACCGGACTCGCCGGGCTCGCCGCCGGCGCCTTCTCCATGGCCGCCGGCGAGTACACCTCCGTCGCCTCGCAGCGCGAGCTCGTCGAGGCCGAGCTGGAGGTCGAGCGGCGGGAGCTGAGAAAGCACCCGAAGGACGAGGAGGCCGAGCTCGCGGCCCTCTACGAGTCCCGGGGTGTCGAGTCGGAGCTCGCGCGGGCCGTGGCCGAGCAGCTCTCGCGTGATCCCGAGCTGGCCCTGGAGATACACGCCCGCGAGGAGCTCGGCATCGACCCCGGGGATCTGCCGTCGCCGCTGGTCGCCGCCGTGTCGTCGTTCGGGGCGTTCGCGTTGGGGGCCCTGCTGCCCGTACTGCCCTATCTGCTCGGTGCGGCCGCGCTGTGGCCGGCCGTGCTGCTCGCGCTCGTCGGGCTGTTCCTGTGTGGTGCGGTCGTGGCCAAGGTGACTGCGCGGACCTGGTGGTTCAGCGGGCTGCGGCAGCTCGCGCTCGGTGGTGCCGCGGCCGGTGTGACGTACGCCCTGGGCAGCTTGTTCGGAACGGCCGTAGGATAGTTCGGCTGGAACTTATGCGTTGGGCCGCATAAGTAGCCGTTACTCGCTGGTTTCGGATGCATGACCACCGGGCATGAGCCGTAAGCGCTGTGGGCAATGACGCCTGCGGCGCACTCGCGGGGTGGGCGACGGCGCCTCCTTCGCCCTCGGACCGACGGACACAGACCTGTCTCGTTCGGTCCCCACATACTTCAAGCCATGGGCGCGGAACCCTTGTCGCAGCCCGTGGTGTCCGCATGATGGAACGGATTATCCCGCTTCCCGAGAACCGCCCCATCATGTAACCTGCACGAAATTTTGCACTCACGCAGAGGGCCAACGTCGTCCCTCGGCAATTTGCATATGCCAGATGACGACGACGGGAGAGCCGATGCGTACGCCGCGCCAGCCGTCCCAGCACTCCACGAATGGCCAGAACTGGTCGTTCATGGATGCTCGCCCTGCTGCGCAGGGTATGTACGACCCCCGCAACGAGCGCGACGCCTGTGGCGTCGGCTTCGTGGCCACCCTCACCGGCGAGGCGAGCCACACGCTGGTCGAGCAGGCGCTCACCGTTCTGCGCAATCTCGAACACCGCGGTGCCACCGGCTCCGAGCCCGACTCGGGTGACGGCGCCGGCATCCTCTCCCAGGTGCCGGACACCTTCTTCCGCGAGGTTGCCGGATTCGAACTGCCCGAGGCCGGTGCGTACGCCGTCGGTATCGCCTTCCTGCCGGAGGACGGGACCCAGGACGCCGTCTCGCAGATCGAGACGATCGCGTCCGAAGAGGGGCTCACCGTCCTCGGCTGGCGTGAGGTTCCGGTCGCGCCCGAGCTGCTCGGTGCCACCGCCCGGTCGACGATGCCCGCCTTCCGCCAGATCTTCGTGGCGGACGGTTCCTCGAAGGACATCGCCCTCGACCGCAAGGCCTTCGTGCTGCGCAAGCGTGCCGAGCGCGAGGCCGGTGTCTACTTCCCGTCGCTGTCGGCCCGCACGATCGTCTACAAGGGCATGCTGACCACGGGTCAGCTGGAGCCCTTCTTCCCGGACCTGTCCGACCGCCGCTTCGGCTCGGCCGTCGCCCTCGTCCACTCGCGCTTCTCGACGAACACCTTCCCGTCGTGGCCGCTGGCGCACCCGTACCGCTTCGTCGCGCACAACGGCGAGATCAACACCGTCAAGGGCAACCGCAACTGGATGGTCGCCCGCGAGTCGCAGCTGGTCTCCGACCTGTTCGGCTCCGACGACAAGGCGCTCGAGCGCGTCTTCCCGGTGTGTACGCCGGACGCCTCCGACTCGGCGTCCTTCGACGAGGTGCTGGAGCTGCTCCACCTCGGTGGCCGCTCCCTGCCGCACTCCGTGCTGATGATGATCCCGGAGGCGTGGGAGAACCACGACTCCATGGACCCGGCCCGGCGCGCCTTCTACCAGTACCACTCCACGATGATGGAGCCCTGGGACGGCCCGGCCTGTGTCACCTTCACCGACGGCACCCAGGTCGGCGCCGTGCTCGACCGCAACGGTCTGCGCCCCGGCCGCTACTGGGTCACCGACGACGGCCTCGTCGTCCTCGGCTCCGAGGTCGGCGTCCTCGACATCGAGCCGTCCAAGGTCGTCCGCAAGGGCCGCCTGCAGCCCGGCAAGATGTTCCTCGTCGACACCGCCGAGCACCGCATCATCGAGGACGACGAGATCAAGGCGCAGCTCGCCGCCGAGGCCCCCTACGCGGAGTGGCTGGAGGCCGGCGAGATCGAGCTGTCCGACCTGCCCGAGCGTGAGCACATCGTGCACACCCACGCCTCGGTCACCCGTCGCCAGCAGACCTTCGGCTACACCGAGGAGGAGCTGCGCGTCATCCTCGCGCCGATGGCCAAGGCCGGTGCCGAGCCGATCGGTTCGATGGGCACCGACTCGCCGATCGCCGCGCTGAGCGACCGTCCGCGCCTGCTCTTCGACTACTTCACCCAGCTGTTCGCGCAGGTCACCAACCCGCCGCTGGACGCCATCCGCGAGGAGCTCGTCACCTCGCTCAGGAGCTCCCTCGGTCCCCAGGGCAACCTGCTGGAGCCGACGGCCGCGTCCTGCCGTAGCGTCACGCTGCCGTTCCCGGTGATCGACAACGACGAGCTGGCCAAGCTCATCCACATCAACGCCGACGGCGACATGCCCGGCATGAAGGCCGCGACCCTCTCCGGCCTGTACCGGGTCTCCGGCGGCGGCGACGCCCTCGCCGCGCGCATCGAGGAGATCTGCGCCGAGGCCGACGCAGCCATCGACAACGGCGCCCGCCTGATCGTCCTGTCGGACCGCCACTCCGACGCCGAGCACGCGCCGATCCCGTCGCTGCTGCTCACCGCGGCTGTCCACCACCACCTCATCCGCACCAAGCAGCGCACCCACGTGGGCCTGCTGGTCGAGGCCGGTGACGTCCGCGAGGTCCACCACGTCGCCCTGCTCATCGGCTACGGCGCCGCCGCGGTCAACCCGTACCTGGCGATGGAGTCCGTCGAGGACCTGGTCCGCGCCGGCACCTTCCTGTCGGACATCGAGGCCGAGCAGGCCATCCGCAACCTGATCTACGCCCTCGGCAAGGGCGTCCTGAAGGTCATGTCCAAGATGGGCATCTCGACGGTCGCCTCCTACCGCGGCGCCCAGGTCTTCGAGGCCGTCGGTCTCGACGACTCCTTCGTCGAGAAGTACTTCAACGGCACGGCCACCAAGATCGGCGGCGTCGGCATCGACGTCATCGCCAAGGAGGTCGCCGCCCGCCACGCCAAGGCGTACCCCGCCTCCGGCATCGCCCCGGCGCACCGCGCCCTCGACATAGGCGGCGAGTACCAGTGGCGCCGTGAGGGCGAGCCGCACCTGTTCGACCCGGAGACGGTCTTCCGCCTCCAGCACTCGACCCGCACCGCGCGCTACGACATCTTCAAGAAGTACACGGACCGGGTGAACGAGCAGTCCGAGCGCCTGATGACGCTGCGCGGCCTGTTCGGCTTCAAGACCGGTGCCGAGGGCCGTCAGCCGATCTCCATCGACGAGGTCGAGCCGGTCTCCGAGATCGTCAAGCGCTTCTCCACCGGCGCCATGTCGTACGGCTCCATCTCCAAGGAGGCGCACGAGACCCTCGCCATCGCCATGAACCAGCTGGGCGGCAAGTCCAACACCGGTGAGGGCGGCGAGGACCCGGAGCGTCTGTACGACCCGGCGCGGCGTTCGTCCATCAAGCAGGTCGCTTCCGGCCGCTTCGGTGTGACGTCCGAGTACCTGGTCAACGCGGACGACATCCAGATCAAGATGGCCCAGGGCGCCAAGCCCGGTGAGGGCGGCCAGCTGCCCGGCCACAAGGTCTACCCGTGGGTCGCCAAGACGCGTCACTCGACGCCGGGCGTGGGCCTGATCTCCCCGCCGCCGCACCACGACATCTACTCCATCGAGGACCTGGCCCAGCTGATCCACGACCTGAAGAACGCGAACCCGCAGGCGCGGATTCACGTCAAGCTGGTCTCCGAGGTCGGCGTCGGCACGGTCGCGGCGGGTGTGTCGAAGGCGCACGCGGACGTGGTCCTGATCTCCGGCCACGACGGCGGTACGGGTGCCTCCCCGCTGACCTCGCTGAAGCACGCGGGCGGCCCCTGGGAGCTCGGCCTCGCCGAGACCCAGCAGACCCTGCTGCTCAACGGCCTGCGCGACCGCATCGTCGTGCAGACCGACGGTCAGCTCAAGACCGGCCGTGACGTCGTCATCGCCGCGCTGCTCGGCGCCGAGGAGTTCGGTTTCGCGACCGCGCCGCTCGTCGTCTCCGGCTGCGTCATGATGCGCGTCTGCCACCTGGACACCTGCCCGGTCGGCATCGCCACTCAGAACCCGGTGCTGCGCGACCGGTTCTCCGGCAAGGCCGAGTACGTCGTGAACTTCTTCAAGTTCATCGCCGAAGAAGTCCGCGAGATCCTCGCCGAGCTGGGCTTCCGCTCCATCGAGGAGGCCGTCGGCCACGCCGAGACGCTCGACGTGACCCGCGCGGTCGACCACTGGAAGGCGCAGGGCCTGGACCTGGAGCCGCTGTTCCACGTCCCGGCGCTGCCCGAGGGCGCGGTGCGCCACCAGGTGATCGAGCAGGACCACGGCCTGGAGAAGGCGCTCGACAACGAGCTGATCAAGCTCGCCGCCGACGCCCTGGCCGCGGACTCCGCGACCGACGCCCAGCCGGTGCGCGCCCAGGTCGCCATCCGCAACATCAACCGCACGGTCGGCACCATGCTCGGCCACGAGGTGACGAAGAAGTTCGGCGGCGCGGGCCTGCCCGACGACACGATCGACATCACCTTCACCGGCTCGGCGGGCCAGTCCTTCGGCGCCTTCCTCCCGCGCGGTGTCACGCTGCGCCTGGAGGGCGACGCCAACGACTACGTCGGCAAGGGCCTCTCCGGCGGCCGGGTGATCGTCCGTCCCGACCGGGGCGCCGACCACCTCGCCGAGTACTCGACGATCGCGGGCAACACCATCGCGTACGGCGCGACCGGCGGCGAGCTGTTCCTGCGCGGTCGTACGGGCGAGCGGTTCTGCGTCCGCAACTCCGGTGCGCTGGTGGTCTCGGAGGGCGTGGGCGACCACGGCTGCGAGTACATGACCGGCGGTCACGCGGTGGTCCTCGGCGAGACGGGTCGTAACTTCGCGGCCGGTATGTCCGGCGGTGTCGCGTACGTCATCGACCTCGACCGCGACAACGTCAACGTCGGCAACGTCAGCGCCGTGGAGGCCCTCGACGAGGCGGACAAGCAGTGGCTGCACGACGTCGTGCGCCGCCACCAGGAGGAGACCGGCTCGACGGTCGCCGAGAAGCTGCTGGCCGAGTGGGACACCGCCGTGGCGCGCTTCAGCAAGATCATCCCCAGCACGTACAAGGCAGTGCTCGCCGCCAAGGACGCCGCCGAGCGAGCCGGTCTCTCCGAGACCGAGATCACCGAGAAGATGATGGAGGCGGCGACCAATGGCTGATCCCAAGGGCTTTTTGAACCACGGCCGCGAGGTCGCCAAGTCCCGTCCCGTCGACGTGCGTCTGAAGGACTGGAACGAGGTCTACGTCCCCGGCTCCCTGCTGCCGATCATCAGCAAGCAGGCCAGCCGCTGCATGGACTGCGGCATCCCCTTCTGCCACAACGGCTGCCCGCTCGGGAACCTCATCCCCGAGTGGAACGACTACGCCTACCGCGAGGACTGGGCGGCGGCGTCGGAGCGCCTGCACGCGACCAACAACTTCCCGGAGTTCACCGGTCGCCTCTGCCCGGCCCCCTGTGAGTCGGCGTGCGTGCTCGGCATCAACCAGCCGGCCGTCACCATCAAGAACGTCGAGGTCTCGATCATCGACAAGGCGTGGGACAGCGGTGACGTCGCGCCGCAGATCCCGGAGCGCCTGTCCGGCAAGACCGTCGCGGTCATCGGGTCCGGCCCCGCCGGTCTCGCCGCCGCACAGCAGCTCACGCGGGCCGGCCACACCGTCGCCGTCTACGAGCGCGCGGACCGCATCGGAGGCCTCCTCCGGTACGGCATCCCCGAGTTCAAGATGGAGAAGCGGCACATCAACCGCCGTATCGAGCAGATGCGCGCGGAGGGCACCCGCTTCCGTACCGGCATCGAGATCGGCCGCGACCTCAAGGCGACCGACCTGAAGAAGCGGTACGACGCGATCGTCATCGCCGCCGGTGCGACGACCGCGCGTGACCTTCCGGTCCCCGGCCGCGAGCTCAAGGGCATCCACCAGGCCATGGAGTACCTGCCGCTGGCCAACAAGGTCCAGGAGGGCGACTTCGTGACGCCCCCGATCTCGGCCGAGGGCAAGCACGTCGTGGTCATCGGCGGTGGCGACACCGGTGCCGACTGTGTGGGCACCGCCCACCGTCAGGGCGCGGCCTCGGTGACGCAGCTGGAGATCATGCCCAGGCCGAGCGAGGACCGTGCCGCGCACCAGCCGTGGCCGACCTTCCCGATGCTCTACAAGGTCACGTCGGCGCACGAGGAGGGCGGCGAGCGGGTCTACTCCGTCTCCACCACCCACTTCGAGGGCGACGAGGACGGCAACGTCCAGTGGCTGCACCTCACCGAGGTGGAGTTCATCGACGGCAAGCTGACCCCGAAGCCGGGCACCGAGCGCAAGATCCCCGCCCAGCTGGTCACCCTCGCCATGGGCTTCACAGGCACCGACCGGGAGAACGGCCTGGTCGAGCAGTTCGGCCTGGAGCTCGACGAGCGCGGCAACATCGCCCGCGACGCCGACTTCCAGACCAACGTGCCCGGCGTCTTCGTCGCCGGTGACGCGGGCCGTGGCCAGTCGCTCATCGTGTGGGCGATCGCGGAGGGCCGCTCGGCCGCCCGCGGCACCGACCGCTTCCTGACCGGCGTCAGCGAGCTGCCGGCGCCGATCCGGCCGACGGACCGCTCGCTGATGGTCTGACGGCTCGACAACCGACCTGACGGTCACTCAATAAACGTCCCGTACAACGGCGTACGGAACACAGACGGCGCCTGCCCACAGTCCCCGACCGGACTACAGGGCAGGCGCCGTCGCATGCGCTCCTACTTGACCGGAGCCACCCACGTGACGATGACGGCGGCGGCCACGCACACCACGCCGGACAGGGCGAGCCAGCGGGCCCACTCGACCAGGCGCCAGATCTTCTTCGTACGTTCCTTCTCGTACCGCAGCAGCCTGCCCGCCTCCAGCAGGATCTCCTCGCCCGGTCGCCCATGTACGGCGACGACACCCAGCCAGGAGGCGACGATCAGGGCGAGGAAACCGACGATCAGCAGCGCGATCACACTCCAGCGCGGGGCGTCCGCCAGCTTGCTCAGGTCCTCCTGGCCCTTCAGCACGAAGACGGCGGTGAGCAGCCCGGTGAGTGAGGCGAGGAAGTTGCGGTAGCCCTCGGCCTGGTGCAGGGCGGCCTGCAACTGCCGGTCCGGGGAGCCCATCTCGAGCGTGCGGCGGTCGGCATCCCGCAGCTGTTGCGGGGTGAATGTCATGAGGCGGACCTGCCGTCGTCGGGGCTGGGTGGCGGCGCGATGGGCAGCAGCGCTCCGCAGCCGAACTCCTCCTGCGCGGGGCGTCCCAGATGCACTGTCCGGCACCGGCAGAGTGTGTGGTACGGCTCCGCGCCGGGTTTCTCGCGTCGTCCGAGGAACCCGCCCTTGGTCAGCGGGTGCTGGCCGAACGTCCACCTCCGGGTCATGGCGCACCCGCAGACGGGGCAGTTCCCTTTGGCTTCGTGGACGACTTCGTCGCCTCTTGAGGTGATGGTCCACGAGAAGGTGAGCGGCGTGGGGTGGGCGGCATGGGAGTCGTAAGGGATGGCCGGCGTCATGCGGTCGCCTCGTCTTCCTCGTCCGGTTCCTCATCCGGCGGGAGGACGAGGGAGAAGAGGCGTGCGTAGCCTGCCACTCGCTCCCGCACCTGTCCCTCGGTGAGGTCCGTCTCCTCGGCGCACAGGACCAGGTGATCGGGGTCGACCCGGCCGGACAGCGCGGGGGCGCGGCCTGTCAGCTGTCGGGTCAGGATGATGACGTCGCGCCAGTCCGGGGCGAGTGGGGCTTCCGTCGCGTTCGGTGCGTCCACCCTCACGTCCAGGCCGAGGCAGCGGAACGGCGCATAGCGGTCGTAGGTGCGGCCGAGCGTCCAGCCGAAGCGGCCTGCGGTGAGGACGAGTTCCAGAGGGCCCAGGATGCCCCGGCCCAGCAGGACCTCTGCTTCGAAGGCCGCCAGGTCGAAGACCTCCGGTTCGAAGGTGTCCAGGAACTCGCCGTCCGGCCCGCTGAGTTCACCCGGGGGAGCGGAGGCTCCCAGGACGGTGAAGCGCTTCAGGCGCCGGTGGGATCCGCCCACGGTTCTGCCCTCGGCGTCGGCGTGTTCGAGGACGTCGAGGATGCTGACGCTCGCGCTGAACGTGGAGCCGTCCACTGTCAGGGCGTAGAGATCCGAGTAAGTGGGCTGCAGGGAGCGAGCCTCCTCGGGGATCTGCTCCGGCAACTTCAGCGGAAGGTGGTGCTCCTCGCGCTCCATACGGTCGTACACCTCGCCAAGCGGGAGCCTTGTGCTCGCACTGGTCGCCAGGACATGGACGGTGTGCAGGCCGTCCATGTCCAGCAGGCTCCCGTCGATCTTGTTGCTGTGGAAGAGCAGGGAGTTCGTCATCGCCATCTGCCTGACCACATCGTCGATGCGTTCCGCGGCCCCGGGGGCGAGCAGTCCGCAGACGGCCAGCATGTTCAGGTCCTTGCGGGTCTGCTCGGCCGTGGCGGAGCGAAGCCGGTAGTCGCCGGGGTCCGTCAGGAGAAACACGCATGCCCAGGGGCCGGGCCGATCGACCTCTTCGTCCGACAGCGCGTTGATCAGCTTGTAGGAGGCGGAGGGAATCCACTGTGCGGCTTCCGGCGGGAACTCGGGGGCCACGACTTGGGTCGCAGGGGCCGTGTCCTTGATCTGCTCGATCAGTGTCTTCAGCGGGGTGTCCGACTCGTTGGCGAGTCTGACGACGTGGAGCAGGGGGATGTGCCCCTCCACCCAGGGGGCGAAGTCACCGAGGCCATTGGACAGGAGCAAGCGCTCCGGACGACTGAGCTCCCCCATTTCCCGGGCCGCGGGAGTCGGCTCGGCCGCCAGTGACCAGCCAAGAGGGGAGAAGTGCCTGATGCGGTCGACCGCTTCGTCCAGCGAGTGGTGGTCCACGCGGGACAACAGGTCAACGGGATGGACGACGCCAGGCAGCCTCGTTCCGTAGCGCGGAAAGTCATCAGTCCCGATCAAGGTGAACTGGTCGGCCCTCGTGGCACGCTCGGATGCCAGGTGCGGGCCCAGTTCGGGCGGCGGTGGGAGATCCGGATCCAGCGCGCGGAGCCTTTCCAGCAGCGCGGCAGCTTCTCCCAGCGTGATTTGGTGCGTTGCGGAGAGGTCGAGCAGGGGAGCGTGGGCGGCAGGGGGATTCGGCCCCTGCACGCTCGATATGGACGCATAACCGGAACAGAGGTCGATCATGGCTTTGTCCGGCTGGAGGTCTCGCAGCGATCGGATGTCGTCTGTGGCCGGAACCGGGAGTCCGACCACCGCGTAACGGCGCCATGCCCGGACCACCTGGCCCACCGACGTGCGTCCCAGGTGAGCCGCGCCCAAGGCCGCTGCCCAGCCGCTGGGCACATCGTTGCGGAACAGGAGAGCGTCAAGGCTCGTGGGAGCCGGATAACTCCGTGGCGTGAAGGGGGCGGCAACGGAGCGGGCGGCGAGCCTGGTCTCCTGCCACTGGGCCAGTGCGTCGTTCTGATGGGTGTCCTTCTCAACGTCCAGCTGCAGTGAAGAACTGCCCCAGTCAAGTGTGGATTTGTCGATCGGTAGACATCCCACCGTGGAGAGCGTCAGTCGGCGGGGCGGGAACGGAGGCATGTGCGTGGGCGCCTCAAGCCATGCCGTGGTGTGGTCGGGTAACGCGTCCAGCACGGCCACCGCAAGCCGTGGTTCGTCATCTGTGAGTTGCCACAGCCAGTTCAGCGAGACGTCGTCGCACCGCGCGCAGGCCTCCGGCACGGCGTTCAGCAGTTCGCGCATCACCAGTTCGCGCTCGTACGACAGCATCTTGTTGCGGTCGACGCTGGGCTCCGGCCGGTGCCGTTCCTGCAGATTGACGATGTACCCGTACACCTTGGGTGCGTCCTTGACCACGACGCCGTCCAGCAGCACCTGGCCACGCCCTTGGACCAGCCAGGCATCCTTGCCGGCGCGCACGGGATCCCCGTGCCAGTCCTTCCTTGCGGCCTTCAACTCCCCCGGCTGCCAGATGACCGGTCGAGAGGCATGCCCGGGGTCGTCCCGCGCGTGCTCGGTCGCCACCACCGTGCAGTCGCTCACCCAGATCTGCGACTCCAGGGTCTCCAGCAGGGACGGCAACACCGTGTCGTCCGCGCTGAGATAGAGCCGTACGCGGGTGCCGCCGTCCAGGGACACCTTGGGGGCGTCGCCGATGCGGAGCAGGCCGGAGCCCGACTGGATGTCGGCCTGCAGTGTGTGTGGCTGGGCGCGGCCGAAGCGGTTGACCGGGCTGGTCCACACGACCACCTCCTCGGCGAGCATGAAGTAGCTGAACACGCCGATGCCGAAACGGGAGTTGAGGGGCATCTCGGGAAGCCCCGCGCGCCGCCAGTTGCGCCGCTCCTGCACGAACTCCGGGTCCTGCTCGTAGCGTCGGCCCGCCCTGGCGAACATCGAGGTGAGCTTGGCGCGGGTCATGCCGGAGCCGTTGTCGGTGCACTCGATGTACGGGCGGCCCTCTTCGTCCCAGCTCTGTTTGAAGGTGATGGTCGGTCGCCAGTCGGGGTCATGGTGGCCACGGGCCATGCCGTACCGGCGGCGCATGCCCCGGTGCCGGCAGGCGTCGAGGGCGTTCTGGTAGAGCTCGCGGACGGCGAGCATGGGGTCGCCGTACAGCTGGGCGCCCATGAGCAGCGGACGGATCTCGTCCTCGGCCAGCCGGAACCGCTCCAGCGGCTGCTTGTACCGTCGGTCCAGGGGCACGAGTTGGTCGGTGGTGACGCGCTCGGGCAGGCCGCTCAGGAGGGCGGGTGCCGAGGTGCGGTGCTTGCGCCACTCCGCGCGCATGGCGGCGATGCCGGAGTCGGCCCGGTCGACCAGCACCTCGACGGCGACGTGGAGTGCAGGGTGCGGACAGGGGAAGCGCACCGCCAGGCAGTACGTCTCGTCCGCACCGCCCGCCGACATGTCGTCGTACTCGAAGTCCGCGGACAGCGCGGCCACCACCTCGCGGGGGACGAGCTGTTCGTGCGCCCCCAGATGGTCGACGAGGACCCCGGACATCCGGCGTGGATCGGCGGCGAGCAGTCCGGAGATCCACAGCAGCCGGGCGAGGTCGGGCCCACGCCACTCGTTGCCGGGCACCGGCGGATACGGATCCCAGTCGTCGCCGTGCCGTGGGTCGTTGATGCGGGGGCTGTCGCTCGGGGGCACGGTGACGTGGGGGAGTACCTGGCGCAGCTGCCGGTCGATGGTGTGCCGGGCGGCCTCGCTGGGCGCCTTGCCGGCCGGGGTCTCGGTCGCGGCGAGCACCGCGTCGACGACAAGGCCGAGCATGTGGTCCACCGCGGGGTAGGAGCCGGTGCCCTCCCACAACGGGTCCCAGTCGGCGATGAAGCGGTGCCGCAACCAGTGGTCGGCGGCGAAGGCCTGCTCCACCAGGCCCCGGCGGCGCAGCGTTTCGGCAGTGCGGCGCGCATGGGAGTGGGCGCGGCAGACGTCCTGGGAGGCGCCGCGCACCTGACCGACGTGGTCGTCGGGGTCTGCGTGGTCCGGCTCCTCGGTGTCGGTGTCCATCCGCTCGGGAAGGACGCGGCGCAGCTCGTCCAACGCGAGCGCGACCACGCCCTCGTGGACCACCGGGGCAGCCAGCAGGGCTGCGGTCTCAGCCGGTGAGAGCAGTTCGCGCCGGCTCAGGGAGGCCCGTTCCACCAGGTTGCCCAGCCGGTCGACCATGCGGACCGGCCACGTGGGATCGGTCCAGGGGTCGTCGCGGTGTGCCCCGGCCCCGGACAGCGTCCCGACCACGTGCTCGACGAGCAGGCCGAGCTGGTCCTTGACGCGCCGATGGACCGCAGCGGTGCCGGAGGTCCGGTTCCACAACGCGGAGTTCTCGATCATCGTCGTCCAGCGGAGCGCCTCCTGGGAGCCGTCGCAGAGCTCGGGCCCGTCCTGTGCGTCCGCCGACCGTCCGTGTGGCGCGTACGGCTCGATGGTCGGCGGGGCCACACCGGCGGTGCTCGCCAGCCGGCGCACTCCGACGCGGACATGGTCGACGACCTCGGGGAAGGTGGTCGGCGGGCTGGTGGGTTCCAGTGCCTCGGCCAGCACCCGGCCGAACCAGCTGCCTTCCCTGGGGTCCGCGTAGGAGAGCTCTCCACGGGCGCAGCTGTGCAGCCAGTACACGTCCTCGGCGCGGGAGAGCAGAGTTCTGCGCTGCTGCTCCGAACCCGGCTCCTGTTCCGCTGTCACACGGCAGGTGTCGAGGCAGATGACCGCCGTGCATCCGGGAAGCAGCCCGGAGAGAAGGCCGTCGGGGTCGGCGGGGATGAGGGTGCGGTCGAACAGCGACCGTCCGCCGTCGGGCAGCTCGGCGCCGGGCTGGGCGTCCATCGGCAGCAAGTGGTCCCGGCCGTTCACGGTCTCGCCGTGGCAGGACAGGTAGACGAACGCCATGTCGCCGGGTCGGCAGGAGGAGAGGAACTCCCGGAGCCTGCCCAGCAGATCGTTGCCTCCGAGGTTGAGCAGTTGCTCCACCTCGTACTTGGAGTGCCGCAGTGCCTTGCCGACGAGGTCCACGTCCTGCGGCACACAGTCGAGCGGCGGGAAGCGCCGTGCGAGGTGCTCGTCCTGCTCCAGCGCAGGTGTCCGGGAGATGCCGATGACCAGTGCGCGCCGCCGTCCCTCGAGGTGCCGAACCGAGCCCACCTCGCCCCCTCAGTGGTCTTGCCGATCCCGACATGCTGCCAGAAACGGGGTGCGGCACACTGCCGGAACGGGCAACTGGTCAGGGGTCCCGGGCTGTTCGGGGCACCCTGGTCTGCATGGCCTTGCGGCGGCCGTCGAGGAAGGTGTTCAGGTACGCCTTCTCAAAGCCGCCCTCGGACGGGAAGTCGGCCTTGCGCAGGGCGGCCAGGCCCGGCTCTCGGCCTCCTCGCGGGACTCCTACTGCGCGGTGGCGACGGTGGACTCCGCCGGGCTCTCCCTCAGCCGGTCAGCTCGGAGACCCTGGCGAGCGCGACCGCAGCCAGCAGCACCAGTACGCCCACGGAGGCGGCCGCCTGGATCAGGGCCTGGCGTGGCCCGCGCGGGGCGTAGGCGTAGGCGAGCGTGACCGCGGCCCCCGTCAGCAGTCCGCCGAGGTGGCCCTGCCAGGAGGTGAGGCCCGCGGAGAGCAGCAGCCACAGCAGCAGGAACGTCATGAAGCGGTTGACGGTGCGCATGTCGGCGCCGACGCGGCGGGCGAGGACGTAGTACGCGGCGCCGAGCCCGAAGATCGCGCCCGACGCGCCGACCGACTCCACGTGCGCATCGGTGAGCAGCAGCTCGAACACCGAACCGCCCAGCGTCGCCAGCAGGTAGAGCGCGACGTACCGGACCCGGCCCAGCATGGGCTCCACGACCCGGCCGAGCTGCCACAGCGAGAGCATGTTCATCACGATGTGCAGCAGCCCGAAGGTGCCCTCGGTCGGCGGCGTGTGGAGGAACCCGCTGGTCAGCAGCCGGTCCCACTGCCCGGCGACCACTCCCTCGGCGTGGAAGTCCGACGGGTGGCCGGGCTCGTAGACGTAGTAGCCGCCGTCCGGCCCGACCAGCCGGGCGCTGAGCATCGCGAACCGGTCCAGGATCTCCGGGCGCACCACCTCGGCCAGGTAGGCGAGGACGTTGAGACCGATGAGTACGGACGTCACGAGCGGGGTCGCGGCGATCCGCCCGCCGACGACCGTCCGGGCCTGCCGCACCGACCGCGCCCCCTGCTTCACGCACTCCACGCACTGGTGACCGACGGCCGCCTCCCGCATGCAGTCCGGGCAGATGTACCGGTCGCAGCGGGTGCAGCGGACGTGCGACTCCACCTTGGGGTGGCGATAGCAGGTCGTGACGGTGGGCTGGGCGGACTCGGACTTGGCAGAGTCGGACTGGGCGGACTCGGACTGGGTGGACTCGGACTCCACAGCCGGCTCCTCGATGGGGACGGGACGAACGGTGAGCCGGTGGGGACGGCGGCGAAACAAAATAGCGAACACCTGTGGGCGGAGGGAGAGGCGGGGCCCATGGTGCCGTAGCCTCGGCAGCCGCACGATGCACGAGGGGGAGAGCATATGGCCGCGATCAGTCTCAGCAAGGTCGAGGAGACCGCGCCCGCCCTGGTCAGCCTGTACAAGAGCGCCGGGGTGTCGCTGCACAAGCACGGGCTGGGCGGCGTGCGGGCCGCGGTGTATCTGGTCGTCGACTACTCCGGGTCGATGAAGCCGTACTACAAGGACGGCAGCGTGCAGGCGCTCGCCGACCGGGTGCTCGGGCTGTCGGCGCACTTCGACGACGACGGGACCGTGCCGGTGGTGTTCTTCTCCACCGACGTCGACGCCGAGACCGAGATCGCGCTGGCCGACCACCAGGGGCGGATCGAGCGGATCGTGTCCGGTCTCGGGCACATGGGCAAGACCAGCTACCACCTGGCCATGGACGCCGTCATCGACCACTACCTGGACAGCGGGTCGAAGGACCCCGCCCTGGTCGTGTTCCAGACCGACGGCGGGCCCATCAACAAGCTCGCCGCGGAACGGTACCTGTGCAAGGCGGCCCCGCTTCCGCTCTTCTGGCAGTTCATCGGCTTCGGGGACCCGACCAGCAAACAGTTCGACTTCCTGCGCAAGCTCGACGAGCTGGCGGTGCCCGACAAGCGGGTGGTCGACAACGCCGGCTTCTTCCACGCCGGTTCGGATCCGCGGACGGTTTCCGACGCCGAGTTGTACGACCGCCTCGTCGGGGAGTTCCCGAAATGGCTGGCGGCGGCGCGGGCGCGGGGGATCGTACGGTCGCCTTCGTGACTCCACCCGCGATGCGCATGGGGGACGGATCGCCGACCTGGAGGGCTCGCGGCAGTTGCTGAGCCGCCTGCTCGCCCCGTTGGCCTAGCCGGTAGGCCCATGCCACCCTGAGGTGATCCGGCGGGGAGGCGGCGACTCATGGACGGCGCACGATCGGGGAACGAAGGCACGGGGGCGAGGCGGTCCGCGCCGCCCGGCAAGGGCGAGAAGATCGCCGACTGGGCGGACGGGCGGCTCGGTCTGTACGCGCTGGCCAAGGCCAACATGCGCAAGGTCTTCCCGGACCACTGGTCCTTCATGCTGGGCGAGGTCTGCCTCTACAGCTTCCTCGTCCTGATCCTCACCGGCGTCTACCTCACCCTCTTCTTCGAACCCAGCACCAACGAGGTCGTCTACAACGGCACCTACGAGCCCCTCAACGGCGTCCTGATGACCAGGGCGTACGAGTCCACGCTCGACATCAGCTTCGAGGTGCGCGGCGGGCTGCTCATCCGGCAGATCCACCACTGGGCGGCACTGGTCTTCGTCACCGGCATGCTCGTGCACATGATGCGGGTGTTCTTCACCGGCGCCTTTCGCAAGCCGCGCGAGCTCAACTGGGTGTTCGGCTGGACCCTGTTGATGCTCGGCATCATCACCGGCCTGACCGGCTACTCCCTCCCCGACGACCTGCTCTCCGGCACCGGCCTGCGCTTCGCCCACGGCGCGATCCTGTCGATCCCGATCGTGGGGACGTACGTCGCGTTCTTCCTCTTCGGCGGGGAGTTCCCCGGGGAGGACTTCATCGCGCGGCTGTACCCGATCCACATCCTGCTGCTGCCCGGTATCATGCTCGGCCTGGTGGCCGCCCATCTGATCCTGGTCTTCTACCACAAGCACACGCAGTACCCGGGCCCCGGCCGCGACCAGAAGACGGTCGTGGGCATGCCCTTCCTGCCCGTGTACATGGCCAAGGCGGGCGGCTTCTTCTTCCTGGTCTTCGGCGTACTGGCGCTCATGGGCGGCATCGCCGGCATCAACCCGGTCTGGGCCTTCGGGCCCTATCGCCCCGACATGGTGACCACGGGCGCCCAGCCCGACTGGTACCTGGGCTTCTCCGAGGGCCTGATCCGGGTGATGCCGGGATGGGAGCTCAACGCCTGGGGCCATACCCTGGAACTGGGCGTCTTCATCCCCTTCTCGCTCTTCCCGCTGATCCTGCTCGCGCTCGGCCTGTATCCCTTCCTGGAGGCGTGGATCACCGGCGACACACGCGAGCACCACATCCTCGACCGGCCGCGCAACATGCCGGTGCGCACCGGCCTCGGCGCGGCCTGGCTGAGCCTGTACACGGTGCTGCTGATCGGTGGCGGCAACGACATCGTGGCCACGCATCTGCATCTGTCCATCAACGTGATCACGTGGTTCGTACGGATCTCGGTCTTCGTCGCGCCGGTCATCACCTTCGTGGTGACCAAGCGCATCTGTCTCGGGCTGCAGCGCCGGGACCGGGACAAGGTGCTGCACGGCAGGGAGACGGGCACCATCAAGCGGCTCCCGGACGGCGAGTACATCGAGATCCACGAACCCCTCTCGCAGGGGCAGTTGTTCACCCTCACCCAGCACGAGGAGCACCCGCCGTACGAGATCGGCCCGCTCGTCGACGCCAACGGCGTCCGGCGCCGGGTCACACCGTCCCAGCGGGTACGGGCCCGGCTGGCGAAGGCGATGTTCGGCCCTCAGACGCGGATCGCGAAGCCGACGGTGGCGGAGTACCGCGAGCTCACCAGCGGCGATCACCACTGAGTACTTCGGCTCTGCATACGTCGGGGTCGCCCCAGGCGGTGCGCAGGGCGCGGGCCTTGGTCAGCCACAGCGACAGGTCGTACTCCGCCGTGTAGCCGATCGCGCCGTGCAACTGGAGCGCGGTGCGGGCGGTGGCGTACGCCGCCTCGCAGGCGGTGACCTTGGCGGCGGCGACGTCGGCGGGGGCCATGGTGAGCGCGGCTCCGAAGAGGAGGGGCCGGGCGAACTCCAGGGCGATCTTCGCGTCGGCCAGACGATGCTTGACCGCCTGGAACGAGCCTATGGGTGCGCCGAACTGGGTGCGCTGCTTGACGTAGGCGACCGTTTTGTCGAGAAGCCCGAGGCCGATGCCGAGGGCTTGGGCGGCGGTGGTGAGGCGGGCGCAGGCGAGGGCGTGGGCGGTGGGCGGGTCGGGGTTGAGGAGCTCGCCGCCGGGTTCGAGAGGGGTGAGGCGGCGGGCCGGGTCGAGGGAGTGGCGTACGGGGCCGTGGCCGGGGGAGAGGTACAGGCCTTGCGCGGTGAGCGCGAGGTGGAGGCCGGCCGCGTCACCGTCCAGGGCGTACGGCGCCGTCCACGCCAGCGTCGCCACCGCCTCGCCCGTCGCCAGCGGCGGCAGGAGCCGCTTGGCCGGGCCGGGGTCCGGTAGTCCGGCGAGCAGGGTCGCTGCCGTCACCGTTTCCACCAACGGCCCCGGTACCGCATGGCGCCCCAGCTCCACGAAGGCGACGGCGAGTTCGACGGGTCGGGGGCCCAGCCCCTCGTATGCCTGCGGAACCGCCAGCGCGAACACGCCGGCCTCGGCGATACGGGACCACAGTGCGCGGCCACCGGCATGCTCACCCCGGCTCCAGTCCCGTACGACCGACGGCGTGTCCGCAGCCGTCAGCATCGCGTCCAACGAGTCGGCGAACGCCCGCTGCTCGGCGTCGAGGAGGAACCGCATCAGCGAGGTCCCTTCGGCAGTGGCGGCGTCCCGGCCGGCGTCACCACGGCACCGCGGGTGTCCGCGTCGTCCCCCTTGGCATCGGCGGAGCCCTGCCGCATCAGCGTCGCCCCTTCGGCAGGCCGAGCAGTCGCTCGGCGATGATGTCGCGCTGGATCTCGTTCGTCCCGGCGTAGATGGGGCCGGCGAGGGAGAAGACGTACCGCTCGCACCAGT
The DNA here is from genome assembly GCF_028736035.1 of Streptomyces sp. T12. Lineage (NCBI taxonomy): Bacteria > Bacillati > Actinomycetota > Actinomycetes > Kitasatosporales > Streptomycetaceae > Streptomyces > Streptomyces sp. T12. Next base: position 2,587,146 of record NZ_CP117866.1, on the reverse strand, counting down.
CGGTGTCGGTCAACTCGCTCTCGGCGCCCAGCAGATCGAGGGCCGTCTCGTGCAGTGCGATGTCGTACTCCGACCAGAAGACCTTGTTCAGGCTGGACTCCGGGCCGATCGACTCGCCGTCCAGGAAGCGGGAGGCGGCGGCGAAGGTGAAGAGCTGGTAGGCGCGGGCGCCGATCAGGGCGTCGGCCACGCGGTTCCATGTGCTCTGCGGGCTGCCTTGTGCTTGCCAGAGGCGATGAAGCCGGTCGGCGCTCGCGAGGAAACGGCCGGGGGAGCGGAGCATCAGACCTCGCTCGTTGCCCGCCGTGGACATCGCGATGCGCCAGCCCTGGCCCGGCTCGCCGATCACGTCCTCGTCCGGCACGAACACCTCGTCCAGGAACAGCTCGGCGAAGGCGGGCTTGCCGTCGAGGCGGGCGATGGGGCGGACGGTGACGCCGGGGGCGCGCAGGTCGAACATCAGGTAGGTCAGGCCCTGGTGGGGCTTCGGGGCGTGCGGGTCGGTGCGGAACAGGCCGAACGCGCGGTCGGCGAATGCCGCGCGAGAGGACCAGGTCTTCTGGCCGGACAGCAGCCAACCGCCGGCCGTGCGCACGGCCCTCGACCTGAGCGAGGCCAGGTCCGAGCCCGCCTCCGGCTCCGACCACGCCTGAGCCCAGACCACCTCGCCGGTGGCCATGGAGGGCAGCACACGCGCGCGTTGCTCCTTTGTGCCGTGGTCGAAGAGGGTCGGGGCGAGGAGGCTGACGCCGTTCTGGCTGACGCGGCCCGGGGCACCTGCCGCGTAGTACTCCTCCTCGAACAGCAGCCACCGCACGAGTGAGGCGTCCCGGCCGCCGTACGCCGTCGGCCAGTTGATCACCGACCAGCGGTCGGCGGCGAGTTCGGCCTCCCACGCCCGGTGCGCCGCGAAGCCCTCCTCGGTCTCCAGGGACGGGAGCGGATCGGGCGGCACATGCGCGCGCAGCCAGGCGCGGGCCTCGGCGTGGAACGCCCCATCGGCGGCGGAGTGGGTGAGGTCCACGGTCGCCTTCCCTCCCTACGAGCCCTACAAGTCCTACGAGCTCCCTGCGACTTCTTCCCTAACAAGTGTTTGGTAGGTTAGCGTGCTGCCATGACAAACGTCGAGGCGCCGACGTACGTTCCCGGGCATGCACTGCTCCGCGGGCGCACCGCCGTCATCACCGCGGCGGCCGGCGCGGGCATCGGCGGGGCGACCGCGCGCCGCTTCCTCGAAGAGGGCGCGCGCGTGCTGATCAGCGATGCGCACGCGCGGCGACTGAAGGAGTACGAGGCGGAGCTTGCCCGGGAGTTCGAGGGGGCGGTGGCCTCCGCGGTGTGCGATGTCACCGACGAGACACAGGTGCAGGCGCTGTTCGACACCGCCGTACAGGAGCACGGCCGGCTCGACGTCCTCGTCAACAACGCGGGCCTCGGCGGGACTTCGCCGCTCGTCGACATGACCGACGGACAGTGGTCGAGGGTCCTCGACGTGACCTTGAACGGCACCTTCAGGTGCACCCGGGCCGCCCTGCGCCGCATGCGGGACACCGGCGGCGTGATCGTCAACAACGCCTCCGTCGTCGGCTGGCGCGCCCAGGCAGGGCAGGCGCACTACGCGGCCGCGAAGGCGGGCGTGATGGCGCTGACCCGGTGCGCCGCGATCGAGGCGGCCGAGTACGGGGTGCGGGTCAACGCGGTGTCGCCGAGCCTCGCCATGCACCCGCACCTGGCGAAGGTGACCACCCCCGAACTGCTGGAGGAACTGACCGCGCGCGAGGCCTTCGGGCGGTACGCCGAGCCGTGGGAGGTGGCCAACGTGATCGTCTTCCTGGCCTCCGGCTACTCCTCGTACATGACGGGAGAGATCGTCTCCGTCAGCAGCCAGCGCGCCTAGGACGACAATGGACCCCGTGCCGACCAAGAAGAAGCCCCAGGTGACCGCCGCAGCCGTCAGGCGCCGCGAACTCCTCGACACCGCCGCCGAGGTCTTCGCCGAGCAGGGCTACAACGCCACCACCGTTCGCAAGATCGCCGACCACGCGGGCATGCTCGCGGGCAGCCTCTACTACCACTTCGACTCCAAGGAGTCGATGCTGGAGGAGATCCTGCGGACCTTCCTCGACGAGCTGTGGAGTGGCTACGACGCCGTCCTGGAGGCCGAGCTGGACCCGCGCGAGACGCTTCAGGCGCTGGTCACCGAGTCGTTCCGGGAGATCGACCGGCATCGGGCCGCCGTCGCGATCTACCAGAAGGAGAACAGACAGCTGGTGGCGCAGGAGCGGTTCGCGTTCCTCGCCGAGTCGCAGCGCAGGTTCGAGAAGGCGTGGCTGTCCACGCTGGAGCGCGGGGTCGCGGCCGAGGTGTTCCGGTCCGACCTCGACGTCCGGCTGACCTACCGGTTCGTGCGGGACACGGTGTGGGTCGCCGCGTCCTGGTACCGGCCCGGCGGACAGCACAGCCCGGAGGAGATCGCCCGGCAGTACCTGTCGATGGTGCTGGACGGGATCGCCGTACGTGAATAGCCGTCAGTAGCCGTTGATGTGCCCTTATCTGTGAGGGAGATGGGTTGCCATGGCCGAGGCCTACATCGTCGAAGCGGTCCGTACGCCCGTCGGGCGGCGCGCAGGAGGGCTCAGCGGGGTCCATCCGGCCGACCTGGGCGCGCATGTCCTCAAGGAACTCGTCTCGCGCGCGGGCATGGATCCGGCCGCCGTCGAGGACGTCGTCTTCGGCTGTCTGGACGCCGTGGGGCCGCAGGCCGGGGACATCGCGCGGACCTGCTGGCTGGCCGCCGGGCTGCCCGAGGAGGTGCCGGGCGTGACCGTGGACCGGCAGTGCGGGTCCTCGCAGCAGGCCGTGCACTTCGCGGCGCAGGGCGTGCTGTCCGGCACCCAGGACCTGGTGGTCGCGGGCGGCGTGCAGAACATGTCGATGATCCCCATCGCCTTCGCCACCCGGCAGGCCGCCGAGCCGCTGGGGCTGACGGCGGGCCCCTTCGCCGGCAGCGAGGGCTGGCGGGCGCGGTACGGGGAGAAGCCCGTCAACCAGTTCGTCGGCGCCGAGATGATCGCCGCGAAGTGGGGGATCAGCCGGCAGGACCAGGAGGAGTTCGCCCTGCGCTCGCACCGGCGAGCGCTGCGGGCGATCGACGAGGGCCGCTTCGAGCGGGAGCTCGTGCCCTACGGCCGGGTCGCCGTCGACGAGGGGCCGCGCCGGGACACCTCCCTGGAGAAGATGGCCGGGCTGAAGCCCGTCATCGACGGCGGCACGATCACGGCCGCCTGTTCCTCGCAGGTCTCCGACGGCGCGGCGGCGATGCTGCTGGCCTCGGAGCGGGCGGTGCGCGAGCATGGGCTCACGCCCCGGGCCCGGGTGCACCACCTCTCGGTGCGCGGTGAGGATCCCATCCGCATGCTCACCGCCCCCATCCCCGCCACCGCCCACGCCCTGAAGAAGACCGGCCTGTCCATCGACGACATCGACCTCGTCGAGATCAACGAGGCCTTCGCTCCGGTCGTCCTGGCCTGGCTGAAGGAGACCGGCGCGGACCCGGAGAAGGTCAACGTCAATGGGGGTGCCATCGCGCTGGGCCACCCCCTGGGCGCGACCGGAGTGAAACTGATGACGACCCTGCTGCACGAACTGGAGCGCACCGGAGGCCGGTTCGGGCTGCAGACGATGTGCGAGGGCGGCGGGCAGGCGAACGTGACGATCGTTGAGCGGCTTTGACGACGGCGGGACCGAGGGGGCCGTCGGGGTGGTGCCGATGTGCGAGGGCGCGGACGAACGTGACGATCAACGAGAGGCTGTAGCTGTCAGTCCTGGAGGCGCTCCCGCACCTCCTCGGCCTCCTTCATGATCCGCTCCACCAGTTCCGCGCAGGACGGCAGGTCATCGATTACCCCGGCGACCTGCCCGGACGCCATCACCCCCAGATCCGTACGGCCGTCCACCATCGACGCCTTCAGCAGCATCGGCGTGTTCGCGGCGAGCAGGACCTGGCTCCAGCTCAGGTCCTTGCCGTGCCTGAGCGCACGACCGTCCCGGACCATCCGGCGCCAGCTCGTGCCGGAGAGCTTCCGGTAGCCCGCCGCCCTGCGGACCGCCTGGAGGAGAGCCCTCGCACGGCCCGAGCGCTCCAGGGCGTCGACCAGCTCCGTACGCAGCATGCGGTGGGGCAGGCCGTCCACGGCCGTAGTGACGGTGACGTCCCGGACCGTCGCCGCCAGATACCGCGCCTTCACCGCATCCGGCACCGTCGAGTCCGACGTCAGCAGGAACCGCGTGCCCATCGCGACCCCCGCCGCTCCGTAGGCCAGCGCCGCGACCAGTCCCCGGCCGTCGAAGAAACCGCCCGCCGCCACGACCGGTATGTCCACGGCGTCGACCACCTGCGGCAGCAGTACCGTCGTCGCCACCTCACCGGTGTGCCCGCCGCCCTCCCCGCCCTGCACGATCACCGCGTCCGCACCCCAAGCCGCGACTTTCTCGGCATGCCGCCGGGCGCCGATCGAGGGGATGACGATCACGCCCGCGTCCTTGAGCTCGGCGATCAGCCCGGGGGAGGGCGCGAGAGCGAAGGAGGCGACGCGCACGCCCTCGTCGATCAGGACGCGGACCCGGTCGCCGGCGTCCGAGGCGTCCGCGCGCAGATTCACGCCGAACGGCGCGTCCGTACGGGACCTGACCTCGCGTATCGCCTCACGGAGCCGGTCGACGGTCATCGTCGCGGAGGCCAGGATGCCCAGCGCACCCGCGTTCGCCGTCGCCGAGACCAGCCGGGGGCCCGCCACCCAGCCCATCCCCGTCTGCACGATCGGGTGGCGGACACCGACCAGCCGGGTCAGCGGCGTCTCCCTCACGCGCCGACCTCCCTGGCGCGGGTGTTCGCCGGGTCGATGACCTCGCGGATGAGGCGCAGTTCGGCGGCGGTGGGTTCGCGGGTCGGCGGCACGTCGTCCGGGACGACCAGGTCGAACGCGGTCGCCTCCCTGACCTGCGCCGGCGTGACTCCCGGATGGAGCGAGGCCAGACGCATCGCGTGGTCGGGCGTGGCGAAGTCGAAGACGCCGAGGTCGGAGACGACACGGGGGATGCGGTGATAGCGAGCGCCGCCCGCGTGGTCGTAGCCCACCCCGCACACCATGTCGACCTTCTCGACGAACACCCGGCGCGAATGCCGCGGGATCCAGTAACTGGTCGGGTTGTTGAGGGTGTTGACCGGCGCGCCGCGCACCCCGAGCAGCTGCCGTTTCGGCTGCTCCCAGTCGCCGACGCACGAGATGTTCTGGTTGCCGTACCGGTCGATCTGGCTCGCGCCCATCATCACGTGCCGCCGGCCACCGGTGACCAGGGCCAGGTGCTGCCGGTACGGCAGCCAGCCCTCGGTCGTCCCGTCCGGGCGGACGAGCATCGCCTCGCCGTCGGTCAGCAGCAGGTCCGGCGAGAACGTGAGCCGTGCCAGCCGGGCCCCCACGGACGGGATCAGGCCCATCGGGCTCGCCAGGATCTCACCGGCGTCGCGCCAGGCCTCGGCGCAGGCGATCACGCAGTACTCGGCGCGGGTGGCCGGGAGAAGGGGCGTGCGGGGGACCTCCGTCATGACCCCTCCCTGACCGCCGACTGGTACGTCTGTTCGTCCCCGCCGAGGAACCGCGCCGCGAACTCCGGCCACGGCGTGGTCGCGTACGTCTTCTGGAACGCCTCGTCCCGGCCGTAGCCGGGCGCGCAGGACGTGAAGTGCGCCCCGTTCGGGGCCTCGACGACACCGGTCACCGTGTGCCGCTTGATCAGCAGCGACTGTGGGGCCGCGTCCTTCGTCAACTCGGCGGTGTCGACGACCCGTTCGCACGAGACGTACGCCGCGTCGGCCGCCTCGCAGAACAGGTCGTCGAAATACGGGTCGGGGCCCAGATACTGCCCGTTGCCCAGCCGGTCGGCGCGGTTGACGTGGACCAGGGCCGCGTCGAGCCGCAGCGCGGGCATGGCGACGAACGTCTCCCCGTCGTCGTACGGCGAGGTCACCGTCCGCAGGCCCGGGTTGACCCGCATCACATCCGAACCGATCCCGGCCCGCACCGGCAGGAAGGGCAGCCGGTTCGCGGCCGCGTGCAGGCCCCACATGAACATCGCCTCGTCGATCTCCATCAGCTCGAAGGCGCCGCGCTCCCGGGCCGCGCGGAAGTGCGGTTCGAGGGGGATGGAGTCGAGGGTGGCGAAGGGGGCGACCAGCTTCCGGATCCGGCCGGCGGCGGCGAGCATGCCGACGTCCGGGCCGCCGTACGAGACGACGGTGAGGTCGGTGACATCGGACCGGAGCACTGCCCTGACCAGGGCCATGGGTTTGCGGCGCGAGCCCCAGCCGCCGATGCCGAGGGTCATGCCGCTGTGCAGCAGGGAGACGACCTGGTCGGCGGTCATCGTCTTGTCACTCACCTACGCCCCCTCATCCGTCTTGCCGAAGGTGTCACGGACCCGGTCGGCCACCCCGCTGAGTCCTGCCTCGAAGGTGAAGCCCTGTTCGAAGCGGTAGCTGCGGCGCACGTCGACCGGATCGATGCCGTTGATGGCGGCCTTGGCCAGGCGCAGCAGCTGCCCGTCCTTGGCGGCGATCTCGCGGGCCAGCTCCAGGGCCGCGGCGCGCAGTTCCTCGCGCGGCACGACCCGCCACACCGAGCCGTGCGCGTGCAACTCGGCCGCGGTCGCCGTGCGCGAGGTGTAGTACAGCGCGCGCATCAGGTGCTGGGGGACCAGCCGGGCCAGATGGGTGGCCGCGCCCAGTGCTCCCCGGTCCAGCTCGGGCAGCCCGAAGGTGGCGTCCTCGCTCGCCACGATCGCGTCCGCGTTGCCCACCAGGCCGATACCGCCGCCCAGGCAGAAGCCGTGCACGGCCGCGACGACGGGCACCTCGCAGTCGTACACCGCCCCGAAGGCCTGCGCGCAGGCGCGGTTGGCGCCGATCAGCGCGCTGTGCCCGTCCCGCTGTATCTCCTTGATGTCCACGCCCGCGTTGAATCCGCGCCCCTCGCCCGCGATGACGACACACCGCACCTCCGGGTCGCGTCCCGCCGCCCGCACGGCGTCGGCCAGGGCGAACCAGCCCGCCACCGGCAGGGCGTTCACCGGGGGGAAGTCGACCGTGACGACGGCGATTCCATTTTTTTCGGGCCCTTTTTCCGGGGACGAGGTGGAGACACCCATGGCCGCATCAGCTACCTTTCCACCAAACGTTTGTTAGGTGAAGGGTAGCCGGGAATGGGGCTGGACGGGAAGGTCGTGGTCGTCACGGGCGGTACCCGGGGCGTCGGTGCCGGCACGGCGAAGGCCTTCGCCGAGGCCGACGCGGACGTCGTGGTCTGCGCGCGCAGACCACCCGAAGTCCCGTTGTCCGGGGCGGAGTTCAGGCCCCTCGACCTCCGCGACCCGGCAGCCGTACGGTCCTTCTTCGCCGACCTGCCGCGCCTCGACGTCCTCGTCAACAACGCGGGTGGCACACCGTACCGACGGTTGACGGACGCGGACGCCGAGCGGCACGCGCGCGTGATCGAGCTGAACCTCGTCGCTCCGCTGACGGCGTCCCTGGCCGCGTACGAGCACCTGAGGCGTGTGCGGGGCTCGGTGGTGATGATCGGCAGCGTCAGCGGCGGCCGTCCGTCGCCCGGGTCGGCGGCGTACGGGGCGGCCAAGGCCGGGCTGGAGAGCCTGGCCCGCTCGATGGCGGTGGAGTGGGCACCGGAGGTCCGGGTCAACACCCTGGTCGTCGGCATGGTCCGCACGGAGCAGTCGCATCTCCACTACGGGGGCGAGGACGGCATCACCGGCGTCTCCCGCACCGTCCCGCTCGGTCGCCTCGCCGAACCGGCCGACGTGGGCGCGGCCGCCGTCTTCCTCGCCTCCGACGCCGCCGCCTACATCAGCGGGGCGAGCCTGCTCGTGCACGGCGGGGGCGAGCGGCCCGCGTTCCTGGACGCCGCAACGGTCAACAAGGAGGCATGACATGAGCCGGATCTGCGAAGGGCGGGTCGTGGTCGTCACCGGCGCGGGCCGGGGCCTTGGCCGCGCACACGCGCTCGCGTTCGCCGCGGCGGGGGCGAAGGTCGTCGTCAACGACCTCGGGGTCGGCCTCGACGGCACGCCGGCCGCCGACGACCCGGCCGGACGGATGGCCGCCGACGGGCTCGACCGGCAGGTCGCCGTGGGCGCTCCAGCCCGGGAGGTGGCCGAGGGCGGCCCTGCCCGGGAGGTGGCGGCCGACGGCCCTGCCCGGCAGGTCGCCGCGGGCGGCCCCGTCCGGCAGGTGGCGGCCGACGGCCCCGTCCGGCAGGTGGCCGCCGACGGCCCCACCCGGCAGGTCGCCGTGGGCGGTCCAGCCCGGCAGGTGGCCGAGGGCGGTCCAGCCCGGCAGGTCGCCGTCGACAACCCCGCCCAGCAGGTGGCCGACGAGATCCGGGCGGCGGGCGGCGAGGCGATCGCGCACGGTGGCGACATCGCGACGAGCGCCGGGGCGGCGTCCCTGGTGGCGGCCGCGCTGGAGACGTACGGGCGTCTCGACACCCTCGTCAACAACGCCGGCTTCCTACGCGACCGGATGCTGGTCAACCTCGACGAGGACGACTGGGACGCGGTCGTACGGGTCCACCTCAAGGGCCACTTCCTCCCCCTGAAGCACGCGGCGGCGCACTGGCGGGCAGAGGCGAAGGCGGGCCGGACCCCGGTCGCCCGGGTCGTCAACACGAGCAGTGGGGCAGGGTTGTTGGGCTCGCTCGGCCAGGCCAACTACAGCGCCGCGAAGGCCGGCATCATCGCCCTGACCCTGGTCGCGGCGGCCGAGCTGGCCCGCTACGGCGTCCAGGTCAACGCGATCGCGCCGGCCGCCCGCACCCGCATGACGGAACGCACCTTCGCGGAGTCGATGGCGGCCCCCGACGCGGGCTTCGACGCCATGGCCCCGGAGAACGTCTCCCCGTTGGCCGTCTGGCTGGGCTCGGCGGCGAGCGAGGGCGTGACGGGGAGGGTCTTCGAGGCGGAGGGTGGCCGGATCACGGTCATGGAGGGCTGGCGGGCGGGGCCGACGGTGGACAAGGGGGCCCGGTGGACGCCGGAGGAGGCGGGGGAGACGGCGCTGAAGCTGTTGGGGGAGGCGGGAGTGCCGGGGGCGGTGTACGGGGCGTGAGGGGAAATCCAGCCCCTCCGGCGTTCGAGGAGCGGGGGTCCAGGGGGCGGCAGCCCCCTGGCGGGGTCGAAGGGGCGGAGCCCCTTCAGGATGGGACGGGTAGGGGCGGCGGGGGCGAAGAACCCTACGTGTCGCACTCCAGCACCGTCCGGCACAACCCACACCGCGCCCGAACCCGCCCCCGCACCGGCACCCGAATCCGCTGCTGACACGTCGGACACGCAAACGACACCCGCAGCGGCCCCGTCCCGTCCGGCGTGAACACATACGGCGCCCCCGGCCGGACCCCGGCCCCGGCCCCGGCCTCGACCCCGTGCCGCTCCTGCGCATGCCGCCGATCGCGCGCGTACCGGCGGCGCCCCGCCCAGCCGGCCGCCGTCAGCGGCGGCTGCTGCTCGTCGCGCCGCGCCTCGGCCATGCCCTTCCCATACGCCGTGTACGCCTGCGGACTGGTGAACCACACCGACGGATCCTCGGCGAAGACCAGCGCCCGCTTGGCGAGGACGTACCCGAACTCCTCCGGCGTCAGATACCCCAGCTTCTGCGAGGACGCCGCGTCCTCCCGGTACGCGTCGAGGAGCAGCCAGCCCGCGCCGAGATACGTCGCCGCCGTGTCGGTGAGGATCTCGTTCTCCCGGGTCCCGGGGAAGGACAGGTCCAGGCGGTGCAGGTACACATGCATCACCTCGTGGGCGAGCGCCGCCCCGATGTCCCGTCGGTGGGTGCGGAAGCGGTCGTTCAGCTCGACGAAGTACTCGGGCCCGGCGGCGAGTTCGACGCTGGCCGCGTGGTTCATCTCCCGGAAGCTGACGACCAGCCGGGCGTCCGGCAGGCGGTAGTGCCGCACCAGTTCGCGGGCCACCCGCTGCGCGCCCAGATACAGATCATCCGTGTCGCAGAACGCCACATCGGCCGGCAGCACGCTGGTCGCGAACGTCTGGACGGTGTCGTACGACAGCCGCTTGTAGAGCGCGGTGATCGAGGCCCGCACCGTCTGAAGGTGTGGGAAGCCGTGCTGGACCGGTCCGCCGTTCGCCACGCCCGTACCCCCAAGACGCCTTGAACCCGATTCCACTCTACGGGGATGTGAGGGGTTTTTCCCCGGCGAGGTTCCATGCCCGGGACGTGAGATCCGTCCTTGTCAAGCATGCCACCTGATCTTCATACTGCGGGCCGCTCAACACGCCATGAAAGGACGTACGTTGACCCTTAGCTCGCCGAAGAGAAGCGGCATAACCCTGGCCAAAAGAGCCGCGGCGGTCGGTGCCGTGGCCCTCGCGGTCGCCTCCCTTCAGCCCCTCAGCGCGCAGGCCGCGTCCACCCGTGTCGTCGGGGGAACGCCCGCCGCGCAGAGCGAGTTCCCGTTCATGGTCCATCTCTCCATGGGCTGCGGCGGGGCGCTCTACAAGAAGGACGTCGTGCTGACCGCCGCCCACTGCATGGACGGCTCCGGCAACAACACCAGCATCACCGTCACCGCGGGTGTCAACGACCTCGACTCCTCCGCGGCGATCAAGGTCAAGTCGACCAAGGTCAAGGTGGCCCCGGGCTACGACGGCAGCGGCAAGGACTGGGCGCTGATCAAGCTCGCCCGGCCCATCGACAAGCCGACGCTGAAGATCGCCACCACGGACCGCTACAACCGCGGCATGTTCACGATCGCCGGGTGGGGCGACACCCAGGAGGGTGGTGGCACGGGCACGACCAAGCTCCAGAAGGCCACCGTTCCCTTCGTCGCCGACCGCGTGTGCAAGCGCCACTACGGGAACCGGCTGGTGTCGAAGGAGGAACTGTGCGCCGGCTGGCAGAGCGGCGGCATCGACACCTGCCAGGGTGACTCAGGCGGCCCCATGTTCCGCAAGGACGACGCGGGCAAGTGGATCCAGGTCGGCATCGTCAGCTGGGGCGACGGCTGCGCCCGCACCGGTGTGCCCGGCGTCTACACCGAGGTCAGCACCTTCGCGAAGGACATCGCCCGCGCGGCGAACGCCCTGTAGACAGGCTCCGTACCAGGAGCGCGTCAGCAGGGCTGCGTCAGACGGCCCGGAGCACCGGGGCACCCGCCTCGCCGGACCCCCACCGGGCCGTCTCCGCCAGCTCCAGCACCCACACCTCGTTGCCGCCCTCCCGCAGGACGGGCCCCGGGACGTACAGCGAGTGCTGCGGGCCCGTGGACCAGTAACGGCCCAGACCGAAGCCGTTGATCCACGCGAACCCGCGGGTGAAGCCCGGCAGCTCCAGGCGGGCGTCACCGGCGCCCCGCACCGTGACGGTGCCCCGGTACAGACCTGGGGCACCGTCGCCGGGCAGCTCCCGCGACGGCACCGCCCGGACCCGCTCGACGTCGTCCAGCGCCTCCAGCCGCAGCCCACGCGCGCGTACGTCGTGCAGATACTGCCGCTCGTGCAGCACGCCCCCGGTGATCCCCTTGGGCTCGCCCAGCCGCGGCCCGTAGTTGACCCGCCCCAGGGACTCCACCCACAGCTCCACGCGCGCGTACCCGGCGACGGGCTCCTTGAGGCTCGCGTCGTCCTCGGTGAGCACCCCGGCCCGCTCCCCGTCGACGTACACCACGGCGAGGTCCCGCAGCCCGCGCACCGTCAGCGGGTACGGCTGCCGCGGCCCCGGCACCGCCACCTCGTACCGCACCAGGCCCCGCTCGACGCCCAGCTCCTCGAAGGTGGGCGGCACAGGACCGGACGTCTCGGGGCCGCCCAGCGTCTCCAATACGTCGCCCAGGGGAGCCCAGTCGGCCAGGACCGCCTCGGCCGGCGCGCCCAACGGGGCGGGCGCGGGCGGGACTTCGGGCGGCGGGCCTTCGGCGTACTCGGCGAGGACCTCGCGAAAGGCCCAGAACTTCGCCGTGGGGCGGCCGTACTCGTCGATCGGGGCGTCGTAGTCGTACGACGTCACATCGGGTTCCAGCGCCCCGTCGTGCAGCGCGCCGCCGCCCCGGTTGGCGCCCGCCCACCCGGCGAAACTGGTGCCGCCGTGCGCCATGTACAGATTGACCGAGGCCCCGCACTCCAGGATCTCCCGCAGGGCCGCCGCCGCGTCCCGGTGATCCCGTACGACATGCTCGCCGCCCCAGTGGTCGAACCAGCCACACCAGAACTCCATGCACATCAGCGGACCGTCGGGACGGTGCCGGCGCAGGCTCTCGAAGGCCTCGCGCGCGTGGGAGCCGAAGTTCACCGTCGCCAGGACCCCCGGGATCGAGCCGCCGCAGAGCATGTGGTCCTCGGGGCCGTCCGAGGTGAACAGCGGGACCGTGACGCCCTTGGTCCGCAGCAGATCGGCCAGCCACCGCAGGTACGCCGCGTCGGACCCGTAACTGCCGTACTCGTTCTCGACCTGGACCATGATCACCGGTCCGCCGCGGTCGATCTGCCGGGGCACGATCTCGCGCAGGAGGTAGTGGTACCAGCGCTGCACGCGGTGCAGGAACTGCTCGTCGCGGGTACGCACGCGCGTGCCGAACCCGGCCGTCAGCCAGTACGGCAGGCCGCCGTTCTCCCACTCGGCGCAGATGTACGGCCCCGGGCGCACGATCGCCCACAGCCCCGCCGCCCGGGCCGCGTCCAGGAACCGGCCCAGGGCCCGCACGTCCCGATGGTGCCCCGGCCTCGGCTCGTGCAGGTTCCACGGCACATACGTCTCCACGCAGTTGAGGCCCATCGCCCGCAGCATCGCCAGCCGGTGCCCCCACTGGGCCTCGTGCACCCGGAAGTAGTGCAGCGCGCCGGACAGCAGCCGCACCGGCCGCCCCTCCAGCAGGAAATCCGTGTCCCCCACCCTGAACTCGCTCATGCGCCCCACCCTCACCTCTGGCGGTGATCACGTCCATGGACAAAGATCGGCGCTGCTTGGACGGAAAACCGCACGCAGTGGGAGGGACCGCGGATGTACCACACCTGGATGCGGTTCTTCACGCCCGGCCCGGCCCATCACCGGCTCGGCCTCGTCTGCCTCGGCGTCGGCCTGCAGTACGGCGCCCTGCCCACGGTCGGCCCCCGCACCCTCGACCACCACGTCGCCGTCGTCATCAACGCGGGCGGCGGCTGGTACGAGGGCCCCGACGGCCGCCGTACGACCGTCACCGCGCCCGCGCTGCTGTGGCTGACCCCCGGAGTGCCGCACCACTACGCGCCCGACCCCGGGACCGGCTGGGACGAGGGCTTCGTCGACTTCGCCGGGCCCGCCACCGCCTCGTACACCGAGCTCGGCTACATCGAACCGGACCGCCCCGTCGTGCCCCTCTCCGACGCCTCCGGCCCGCGTGCCGTCATCGGACGCATGGCGCGCGCCGCCCGCCGGGACAACCCCCTCCTGGAGGTCGAGACCGGCGCCGCCGTCCATGAACTCCTCGTCGCCCTGCGACGCGCGCGTGCCGACCTCGCGCCGGACGGCGACGTCGTCCTCAAGGCCCTCGCCCGCGACGCGTGCCTGCCGCTGACCGTCGCCGATCACGCCGCCCGGCACGGCATGACCCTCGCCGACCTGCGCACCGCCGTGCGGCGCGGCGCCGGCTGCAGCCCCAAGGACTATCTGCTCGGCATCCGCCTGGGCCGCGCCAAGGAACTCCTCGCCGCCACCGAGCTGCCCGTCGCCGCCGTCGCCCGCCGCGTCGGCTACGACGACCCTGCCTACTTCTCCCGCCTGTTCACCCGCCGCGTCGGCATGGCCCCCGTCCGCTTCCGGGCCCAGCAGGGCCGCACCGTCCCCGGCGGCTGGAGCAACCAGGTCCCCGACCCCGACGATCCACCCGTGATCGAACGAATGACCACGTGAGCGGCCCCGTAGGCTGGGCCCTCATGACCACCAGCAACACGTCTCCCGGCGCCGTCGACCCCGCCGTCCGCGAGGAGCTCGCCCGGCTGCGCGACAGCATCGACAACATCGACGCGGCCGTCGTCCACATGCTCGCCGAACGCTTCAAGTGCACCCAGCAGGTCGGCCACCTCAAGGCCAAGCACCAGCTCCCGCCCGCCGACCCCGCCCGCGAGGCCCGCCAGATCGCCCGCCTGCGCACCCTCGCCGAAAACGCCAAGCTCGACCCGGCTTTCGCTGAAAAGTTCCTCAATTTCATCATCGCCGAAGTGATCAGGCACCACGAGAGCATCGCCGAGGACACCATCAACGGCGCTGCGCCCACGGCGAACTGACCTCGATCGGCCCTCCCGAGGGAGTGACACGGCGGCCCAGGCCCGGCATGCTGCGCTGTGCACTCCATGCAAGCTGACACGCACTCCCCGTCAGCGCCCGGACACACCCTGGATGTCCACGCCGGGAGGGACGTCGGGCCATGCCGTCGGATGCCAAGATCCTCATCGTCGACGACCACGAGGACACGCTGTACGCGCTGGAGAGCGCCCTGGCCCCGCTGGGCTACCGGCTCGCCCGTGCCACCAGCGGTGACGAGGCGCTCAAGCAGGTGCTCCGCGGGCAGGTCGGCCTGCTGCTCCTGGACGTCCGGATGCCCGGCGTCAGCGGCCTGGACGTGGTGCGCTACATGCGGCGCCTGGAACAGACCCAGCACATACCGGTCATCCTGCTCACCGGTTTCGGCGCGGACCACGAACTGACCGCCACCGCCTTCGGACTCGGCGTCGCCGACCTGGTCATGAAGCCCATCGAGCCCTGGGCGCTGCGCACCAAAATCCGCTACCTGTACGACTCCTACCAGCGCCAACGCGCGCTGGAGCACGAGGTCCGCGAGTTACGCGCCCTCGTCAAGGACGACCCCGGCGGCCAGGAACCCCGCCACCGCCCCGCCCTGCCCCACCACGACACCCGCGTCCCACCGCAGCGCGACAGCCCGGCGGCGACCTCGGCCAAGGACCGGCCCTGCGCAGACCGGGCCAAAGACCGGACATAGCGCACTTATTGATCCGCCCCTGTGCCTCGCCAGCGGCATCAGGCAGCATGTCCTGCATGTCCGTACTGACGCGCGACGAAGCGCAGACCCGTGCCCAGCTCCTCGACGTCCACCGCTACACGGTCGAACTCGATCTGACCACCGGGGACGAGACCTTCGACTCCCGCACCGTCATCCGGTTCACCACGCGCGCGGACCACGCGGACACGGACACCTTCGTCGAGATCAAGCCGGCCGAGCTGCGCTCCGTCACGCTGGACGGACACCCCCTCGATCCCGAGACCCTGGACGAGAACAGGCTGCCCCTGAAGAACCTCACCGCCGGTAAGCACGAACTGCGCGTCGACGCGGCCATGCGCTACTCCCGCACCGGCGAGGGCATGCACCGCTTCACCGACCCCGTCGACGGCGAGACGTACCTCTACACAAATTTGTGCATGGACGACGCCCAGCGCGTCTTCGCCGCCTTCGACCAGCCCGACCTCAAGGCCGTCTTCGACCTCTCCGTCAAGGCCCCCGAGGGCTGGACCGTCCTCGCCAACGGCATCACCGAACACCTCGACGACGGCCGCTGGCAGGCCGCCGCCACCCCGCTGATCTCCACCTACCTCCTCGCCGTCGCCGCCGGCCCCTGGCACTCCGTGTACACCGAACACCGCGGCCTGCCCTTCGGCCTGCACTGCCGCCGCTCGCTCGCCCCCTACCTCGACACGGACACCGACGAGCTCTTCGAGGTCACGCGCGCGTGCTTCGACCGCTACCACGAGAAGTTCGAAGAGCCCTACCCCTTCGACTCCTACGACCAGGCGTTCGTCCCCGAGTTCAACGCCGGCGCGATGGAGAACCCCGGACTCGTCACCTTCCGCGACGAGTTCGTCTACCGCTCCGCCGTCACCGACGCCGAGCGCCAGACCCGTGCCATGGTCATCGCCCACGAGATGGCCCACATGTGGTTCGGCGACCTCGTCACCCTGCGCTGGTGGGACGACATCTGGCTGAACGAGTCCTTCGCCGAGTACATGGGCTACCAGACCTGCGCCGAGGCCACCCGCTTCACCGACACCTGGACCGACTTCGGCGTCGCCCGCAAGGCCTGGGGCTACGACGCCGACCAGCGGCCCTCCACCCACCCCGTCGCCCCCGAAGGCGTCAACGACACCGCCACGGCCCAGCTCAACTTCGACGGCATCTCCTACTCCAAGGGCGCCTCGGCGCTGCGCCAACTGGTGGCCTGGCTCGGCGAGAAGGACTTCCTCACCGGCATCAACACCCACGTCGCCCGCCACAAGTTCGCCAACGCCACCCTCGCCGACTTCGTCGACTCCCTCGCCGCCGCCACCGAACGCGACGTCCACTCCTGGGCCGACGCCTGGCTGCGCACCACCGGCGTCGACACCCTCACCCCGGCCGTCACCCCCGGCGAGAACGGCACCTACACCCTGACCGTCGACCGCGCCGGCAGCCGCCCGCACCGCATCGCCGTCGGCCTGTACGACCTGGACCTCGGCGACAACGAGGGCCATCTCGTCCTGCGCGAACGCCTCGACCTCGACGTCCCGCAGGCGGCCCCGCAGCCCATCGGTAAGCGCCCGGCACTGCTGCTGCTCAACGACGGCGACCTGACCTACGCCAAGGTCCGCTTCGAACCCGAATCCTTCGAGACCGTCCGTACGAGCCTCGCCGGGCTGCCCGACCCGCTCACCCGCGCGCTCGTCTGGAACGCCCTGCGTGACGCCGTCCGCGACGGCGAACTGGCCCCCGGCGCCTACCTGGAGGCCGCCCGCGCCCACCTGCCGCACGAGAGCGACCTCGCCGTCGTCCAGGGCGTCCTCGCCTTCGCCACCGCCCAGGTCGCCGACCGCTACGTCACCCCCGAGGAACGTCCGGCAGCCCTGTCCACCCTCTCCTCCCTCTGCCGCGATCTCATCCGCCGCACCGAGGACGGCGACAACCCCGGGCTGCGTCTGATCGCCGTACGCCACTTCGTCGACGTCGCCGCCCACCCGGACACGATCGCCGCCTGGCTCGCCGACGGCACCGTGCCCGGCGGACCCGAACTCGACCCCGAACTGCGCTGGCGCGTCCTGAGCCGCCTCGCCGTCCTCGGGGCCGTCGACGAGGCCGCCATCGCCGCCGAGCTGGCGCGCGACCCCAGCGCCACCGGCCAGGAGGGCGCCGCCCGCTGCCGGGCCGCCCTGCCCGATGCGGAGGCCAAGGCGAGGGCCTGGGACGCCATGTTCGCCACCGACGACGGCACCGATCTGTCCAACTACCTCTTCATCGCCACCGCGCAGGGCTTCTGGCAGCCCGAACAGGCCGACCTCGTACGGCAGTACGTGCCGCGCTACTACCAGGACGCGATCGCCGTCGGCGCCCGCCGCGGCCCCGCCATCGCCGACGCCGCCGGCCGCTGCGCCTTCCCGGTGTACGCCGTCGACGCCGCCGCCCTGCGGCTGGGCGAGGAGTGCCTGCGCGACGGCGAGCCGATCCCCGCCCTGCGACGCAGGCTCGCCGACCACCTCGACGACCTGGCACGGGCGTTGCGCGTGCGGGAGGGCGAGTGAGGCCGGTGCAGGCGGCGTAGGGCACCGCTCGTGGCTACGGGTGATGCGGCGGGCTGATCTTCCCAGGACCGCCGCCCCTTACTCCGTCACCCACGCCACACCACTCCCGACACGCTTTCCCCGCACGCAAGTACCTCCTTTCGGGTTCCGATCGTTGGGCTTTTCGGGCGCGATCACGCATCCGGGTACAAGCTGGAAGTCCCTCTTGCCCTGCGCCCGGGAGGACACGATGAGCACGCCGCCGTCGCTCGCTTCAGGCCCTGAAGGTCCCCACGCCCTGCGGCCGTTGCTCGACACCGTGCTCGACGCGCTGAGCGAGGGCGCCCGCGCCCGCGGGGGACCACTGCCATCGGGCGGCCCGGACGCGGTCGCCGCGCGCATGCGGGAGGCGGTCGGCGACGTCCTCCCGGAGGAGGGCGACCCGGACGCCCTCCACAACCTCGTCCGGGCCCTCGCCGCGGGCGCCACCGACCCCTCGGACCCCCTCTGCGTCGCCCACCTCCACTGCCCGCCCCTCGCCCTCGCCACCGCCGCCGACCTCGCCGCCTCGGCCCTCAACCCCTCGCTGGACTCCTGGGACCAGGCGCCCGGAGCGTCTGAGCTGGAGGCGTTGGTGATGGGGGTGCTCGCCTCGGAGGTGTTCGTCGGTGAGGGAGGGCAAAGGGGAGGGCAGAGGGGAGGCATCACCCTGCTCACCACCGGCGGCACCGAGTCCAACCAACTGGCCCTCCTCCTCGCCCGAGAAGCCCAGGGCGCCGGTGTCCGGCTGGTCCACGGGGCCAACGCCCACCACTCGTTGCCCCGCGCCGCCTGGCTGCTCGGACTGCCCGAACCCGTCGTCGTGCCCGCCCCGGCCGGCGTCCTCGACCCCGTCGCCCTCGACGAGGCCCTCACCCAGCTGCCCGGCCCGCACCTGGTCGCCGCCACCGCGGGCACCACCGACGCCGGGCTCATCGACCCCCTCCCCGAGATCGCCGCCCTGTGCGCCGCGCACGGCACCCGGCTCCACATCGACGCCGCCTACGGCGGAGGCCTCCTCTTCAGCGACCGCTACCGCGACCGGCTCACCGGCCTCGACGCCGCCGACAGCGTCACCCTCGACCTGCACAAGCTCGGCTGGCAGCCCGTCGCCGCCGGTCTCCTCACCGTCAGGGACCCCGACGACCTCGCCGTGCTCCACCACCGCGCCGACTACCTCAACGCCGACGACGACACCGCAGCGGGCCTGCCCGACCTGCTCGGCCGCTCCCTGCGCACCAGCCGCCGGCCCGACGTCCTCAAGATCGCCGTCACCCTCAAGACCCTCGGCCGCAGCGGACTCGGCCGACTCGTCGAGCAAGTCTGCGACCACGCCCACGAGTTCGCCGCCCTCGTCCACGACCACCCCGGGTTCGAGCTCTACGACCCGCCCACCATCAGTACGGTCCTGTTCCGGCCCGCACACGCCACCGACGCCGCCGTCGCCGCCGTACGCCGAAGGCTCCTCACCGACGGCCGTGCCGTTCTCGGGCGGGCCCGGATAGACGGGCGCCTGTGGTTCAAAGCCACGCTCCTCAATCCCCACACGCGCCCGGACGACCTGGCCGCCCTCCTGAAACTGGTGGAAGGAAACACCCCCGGATGAGCCCCCAGCCCAACCCCCACACCCGCCCCCAGACAGGCGCCTACGCCCGCCCCCAGACAGGCCCCGGCGCCGGCCTGCGCGCAGTACCCGACACCGGCCCTCAGCCGACCCTCAGGACACCCCCACGCCACGACCCCGACACCCCCCGGGATCCCGACACCCCCCGCGACCTCGTCGGCATCGGCATCGGCCCCTTCAACCTCTCCCTCGCCGCCCTCGCCCACCCCCTCGACGACCTCGACGCCGTCTTCTACGAGCAGCGACCCGCCTTCGCCTGGCACCCCGGCCTCCTCATCGAGGGCGCCCGCATCCAAGTCCCCTTCCTCGCCGACCTGGTGACGCTCGCCGACCCCGCCAGCCCCTGGTCCTTCCTCAGCTACCTCAGGTCCCGCGACCGGCTCTTCCCCTTCTACTTCGCCGAGCGCTTCCACATCCAGCGCGCCGAATACGACGCCTACTGCCGCTGGGTCTGCGAGAACCTCCCCGCACTGAGCTTCGGCCACCAGGTCGACGCCGTCCGGTTCAACTCCGAACGCGACGTCTTCGAGGTCGACTTCACCCAGCTCGGCCCCGACGGGGAGGCCGAGGCGCTCGGCCGTACGTACGCCAGGAACATCGTCCTGGGCGTCGGCACCGAACCGGACGTTCCCGACGCGCTCAGGCCCCTCGTCGAGGCGCCCGGCGTCCCCGTCATCCACGCCGCCGACTACCTCGACCACCGCGAGAGGCTCCTCGCCGCCGAACACATCACCGTCATCGGGTCGGGGCAGTCCGGCGCCGAGGTCTTCCTGGACCTGCTCCGACGCCGCCCCGCCGGGCGCGAGGGGCTGCACTGGCTCGGCCGTACCGATGCCTTCGCGCCCATGGAGTACTCCAAGCTCGGCCTGGAGCACTTCACGCCCGACTACACCCGCTACTTCCACGCCCTCGCCGAACCGGTCCGCGACCAGCTCGTCGCCTCCCAGTGGCAGCTCCACAAGGGCATCGACGCCGACACCCTCTCCGCCATTCACGACGAGCTCTACCGCCGCTCCCTGGACGGCGGCTGGCCCGACACCGTCCTCACCCCCGGCGTCCGCGTCCGCACCGCCGGCCGTATCGCCACGACCAAGCTGGAACTCCACCTGGAGCACATCCACCAGAACACCCGCTCGCGCCTCACCACCGAAGCGGTCGTCCTGGCCACCGGCTACCGCGAACGCCCCCTCAGCCGCATCCTCGCCGGCCTCGACCCCTATATGCGCCTCGACAGCCGGGAACGCCCCCGCATCGACGACGAGTACCGCCTGATCATGGACCCGTCCGTCACCGGCTCCGGCTGCAACGTCTACGTCCAGAACGCCGAACGCCACACCCACGGCGTCGGCACCCCCGACCTCGGCCTCGCCGCCTGGCGCAGCGCCGCCATCCTCAACTCCGTGACCGGCAAGGAGACTTACCCCCTCCCCACGCGTACGGCCTTCACCACCTTCGGCCTCCAGCAGCAGGAGCCCCGGATCCCGTCCGCGCGTCAGCCGAAGGTGCTGACACCACTGATGGACGGGATCTGAGGCTCCCGACGAGACGACCGCGGGCCCAGGCCCTGTCGTCTAGAAGACCGGCGTACCGTTCCGCGTGAGCTTCCAGTCCACCGACGCGAAGTTCTTCGGGTCCAGCAGGCCCTTCGCGGTCACCCACTCCGCGATCCGGGTGCGGATCTCCGTCGACTCCGACCACAGCTCCTGAGCCGACGCCACATGCGGGAACGCGCCACCGCCGTTCGCCCGGTAGTTGTTCACCGCGAACACGAACTGCTGGGCGTCGTCCAGAGCGGCACCGTTGTAGGACAGGTTCTTGATCCGCGAACCGGCCGCCTGGGCGACATCGATCTCGTACGACAGCCCCGACACGTAGTCGTAGTTGTAGTCCGGACGGTTGTTCGCATTGGTCAGCTTGTCGACGTCGACCGCCGCGTCCGGCGCCGTCTGCACGAAGTACTCCGCCGAATACTCCAGGTACGCCTTGATCTGCGCGCCCGTCATCAGCTTCGCGACCAGCGTGTTGTCGTACACGTACAGGCTCGACAGATCCCGGATGGTCACCTCGCCGGCCGGGATCTCCGAGGTGCGGGAGAAGGGGGAGGCCTGGGAGATGACGGGCAGCGAGGCGTACTCCGTGCCCGCCAGCGCCGCCCTGGCCACATCCTCCTGGACCTTGGTGATCAGGTCGATGATCGGGGCGTCCTTGTAGCGGGCGTCGACCGTTGTCAGCTTCTCGGTCGCCTTGCCGACGACCTGGTTGACGTACTCCACGACGATGTCGTGGTCGTCCTTCAGCAGCTTGGTGATCTTCGGGTCGTCGGCGACCGTCTTCGAGTCACGCACGGTTGCCTTCACCGACTCGACCGTCCAGCGGCCCTTGGCGAAGACCAGCTCGAAGTCGAACAGGGTCAGTCGCTGCGCATAGCACAGCGGCTCCGACAGCACGACCGTCTTACCCGTCTTCTCGTTCGTGACCAGCAGCTCCGCGATCTCCGTGTGCGCATGTCCGACGAGGATCGCGTCGATGCCCGGCACCTGCTGGGCCACCAGCGCCGACGAGTTCTCGATGTACGGCAACTGGTCACCGTACGACGACGTACCGGACGAACCGGAGTGCGCCGACACGACCACCACGTCCGCACCCATCGAGCGCAGCTTCGGCACCCACTTCGCGGCCTGTTCCTCCAGACCCGGGAACACCATCTTGCCCTCGACGTACGCCTTGTCCCAGATCGCGATACCCGGGTTGGTCAGACCGAGCACCGCAACCTTCACCGGCGGGGCGCCCGGCACGCAGAACTTCTTGATGAAGTACGGCGGGAACGCGGGCTTCAGCGTCTTCGCGTCCAGCGCGTTCGCACCCAGAAGCGGGAAGTCGCACTGCTCCTCGAACTTGCGCAGCGTCTCGATGCCGTAGTTGAACTCGTGGTTGCCAAGGGCCACCGCGTCATACCCGATCGCGTTCATCGCCGCCGCCATCGGGTGGACCGGGCCCCCCTTGGCGGTGATCGGGTCGACCTTCGCGTAGTAGTACGTCAGCGGGGTGCCCTGGATCGTGTCGCCGGCATCGATGAGCAGCGTGTTGCGGCGGCCCTTCTCCTCACGGACCTGGCTCACCAGCGTCGAGACGCGCGCCAGACCCTTTGCATTGCCCTTGGCGTCCGCGTACTCCGCGTCCTTGAAATAGTCCCAGTTGAAGATGTTGCCGTGCAGATCGGTCGTGCCCATCACCGTCAGCGAGTACCGCTTCGCCGGCCGCGAGCCCTTCGCCGCCTCAGCGGCCTGCGCCGCCGGGACGGCCACCGTCGTGGCCAGCGCCGCCCCCGCTCCGGTCACGGCGGACTTCTTCAGGAACTTCCGGCGGTTCAACGGCATGGTGCTTCTCCCAGGCGAATGGTCAACAACGCGCGTAGATTCTGACCTGGCCATGGCAGGCAGCAACAGACCCCGCAGGTTTCGATCTGATGACCCACGGGGTCCTGTAACCCGGCAAGCAATGACAGAGTGGGACGTATGACCGCCCCATCAGAGGAACTTCAGCCCGCCGTCCCCTACGGCACCCCCGACGCCCCCCGCATCGCCGTCCGCGGCGAAGCCCGCCTCGAGGTCGACCCCGAGATCGCCCGCATCGGCGTCACCGTCGCCTCCCGCGGCAAGGACCGCCGTGCCGCCCTGGACGACCTCACACGCCGCAACACCACCGTTCTCGACCTCGTCAAGACCTACGGCGACGCGGTCGAGCGACTGGAGACCGGCGCCTTCTCCATCAGCCCCGAACTGAAGGACAAGGGACGCGGCGAGCGCGTCCACGCCTACCACGGCCGCGTCCACATCACCGCCGTACTCACCGACTTCACGGCGCTCGGCGAACTCACCACACGCCTGGCCGACCTGGACCTCACCCGCGTCGACGGCCCCTACTGGGCCCTGCGCCCCGACTCGCCGGCCCACCGCGAAGCGCGGCAGCAGGCGGTACGGGAGGCGGTGCAGCGGGCGCGGGAGTACGCGGAAGCACTGGGGACCTCCCTGGCCGCGCTGGTGGAACTCGCCGACATCGGCGCGGAGAACGCCCCGCCGCCCTACCCGCAGGCCCCCGGCAGCCGCATGCGCTCCATGGCCTACGGCGCCGCGGAGGACGCCGGGGCCGCCCCCCTCGATCTCGAACCCCAGCGGCAGCATGTCTACGCGCAGGTCAACGCCCGCTTTACGATGGCGCCGCCGCGGCTGTGAATACACGGCGCGGGATTTCGAATTCTCTTGCGATCGCATCCGAATGGCGATGACGTGATGGCGTACTGGGGGTGCTTCGAACGCTCATCGGAGCACCCCGCCGCACAATTCAACACTTGTCAATAGCCCTTCACGCAAAGGTTGTTGAGTAGTCATACGCGGCCAATTCCCTACCCGCCGGTAAGTCATAGAGTCGAAACATGCGCCGAGCGAAGATCGTCTGCACCCTGGGCCCTGCCACCGACTCGTACGACCAGATAAAGGCACTGGTCGACGCCGGAATGGACGTCGCCCGATTCAACCTCAGCCACGGCAGCTACGCCGACCACGAGGAGCGCTACCAGCACGTACGCAAGGCCTCCGACGAGACCGGCCGCAGCGTCGGCATCCTCGCCGACCTTCAAGGCCCGAAGATCCGCCTCGGCCGCTTCACCGAAGGACCCGTACTCCTTGAACGCGGAGACACCTTCACCATCACCGTGGAAGAGGGCGCCGAAGGCGACCGCCAGCAGTGCGGGACCACCTACTCCGGCCTCGCCGCCGACGTCACCCCGGGCGAACGCATCCTCGTCGACGACGGCAAGGTGTGCCTGGAGGTCACGTCCGTCGACGGACCACGCGTCCACACGACGGTGGTCGAAGGAGGCATGGTCTCCGACAACAAGGGCCTGAACCTGCCGGGCGTCGCAGTATCGGTCCCCGCCCTCTCGGAGAAGGACGAAGCCGACCTGCGCTGGGCGCTGCGCACGGGCTTCGACGTCATCGCGCTGTCCTTCGTCCGGTCCGGCCGCGACATCGAGGACGTGCACAGGATCATGGACGAGGAGGGCCGCCGCCTCCCCGTCATCGCCAAGGTGGAGAAGCCGCAGGCCGTCGACGCGATCGACGACATCGTGGCTGCCTTCGACGGCATCATGGTCGCCCGCGGCGACCTGGGCGTGGAGATGCCGCTGGAGCAGGTCCCGATCGTCCAGAAGCGCGCCGTCAAGCTGGCCAAGCGCAACGCCAAGCCGGTCATCGTCGCCACCCAGATGCTCGACTCGATGATCGACAACTCCCGCCCGACGAGGGCCGAGGCCTCGGACGTGGCGAACGCCGTCATCGACGGCACGGACGCGGTGATGCTGTCCGGTGAGACGAGCGTCGGCAAGTACCCGATCGAGACGGTCCGGACGATGGCGAAGATCGTCGAGGCGGCCGAGGAGGACATCCTCGCCAAAGGCCTCTCGCCCCTGACCGAACGCAACAAGCCCCGCACCCAGGCCGGCGCCGTGGCCCGCGCGGCAGCCGAGATCGGCGACTTCCTGGGCGCGAAGTTCCTGGTCGCCTTCACCCAGTCCGGCGACACCGCCCGCCGCCTGTCCCGCTACCGCTCACCTATCCCACTGCTGGCCTTCACGCCGGAACCGGCGACGCGGTCCCAGCTGAATCTGACGTGGGGTGTGGAGACGTTCCTCGGTCCGCATGTGGAATCGACGGACGCGATGGTCGACCAGGTGGATGAGCTGCTGCTGAAGTACGGGCGCTGCGAAAAAGGTGACCCCGTCATCATCACGGCAGGCTCCCCCCCGGGCGTCCCCGGCACCACGAATCTCGTGCGCGTCCATCGCATCGGGGGGCAGGACTGACGGTGAGGATGCGTGTGGCAGCTTTCCGTCGAGGCTGACGAACGGCGATGGCGGGTTCTTCGGTTAAGGCTTCTACGCGCCGCCGCATACGGCGAAGGCCCTGCAGCCTTCCGGTGATGGCTGTAGGGCCTTCGCGGCACAGGTCAGCGTCAGGTAGAGATGGCCCAGTCAGTGCATTGGTTCATCTGTGTTTCACCTTCGTACCTGGCAACCTGAACTCCAACGTTCCACATTCCGCCGTCTTGCTGGGCGGTGGTGTCCCAGGTTTTGGTAGTACCGTTGTTCCCGTCGTAGTTGTAGCGCCACTGGAACGGAATCAGGGTTCCCCCGGCAGCCTTAGTGACGAGCCGAACCCTGACGTGATGGCGATCGCTCGACGTGTCCTTAACGGCCAGCGTGACAGTGACTGTGCTCGTGGTGCCGTTGTGTCAGCCGGTGACGGCAGCCCAACCATACGCCCCGGTGGTGGTACAAACCATCGTGTCGGTGGCGGCCGCAGGGGTTGTCGTTGCCATGACAGCTATTGCTGCAGCGCTACCGACTATTGCTGCCTTGGTCTTGTTCCGCAAGTGGCACCTCCATGCCTGACTGTTGATCAGCGACACTATATGTCCATGGAGTCATAAGAGGGGGGTGCATCACATCGGCGAGGACGACAGCCCCAAGTCGCAGGCGCAGGGCCCCTCTTGAGGAGGGGCCCTTTGAGGTGGGGCTAGTGCTTGGGGCCTACATGGGTGTCCATGAGGGCTACGGAGGCTTTGCGGGCGACGGAGATGTTGTACGGGTTGCCGTTGCGGGTGCAGTGCGTCCACTCGATGCCGAGCTTGTCGAGGGTGTCCGTATAGAGCCGGCGAATGTCGTCGGACACGTTGGTGAAGAAGTACCTGGGGTATTCGTAGCGCTTGCGCTCACCGCCGACGATGCGGGTCGTCCAGTTGGTGATACGGCAGCCGTCGGAGTGGATGAGGCCTCGGATGAAGTCCCAAGGGTGAGAGTCGACGATTTCCTGTTGCCAGGGCTCGAGGGCGATGGCGCGCTCGTGCTTCTTGCCGGGGCCGTGTTGAGGGAAGAGGCATGGCCAGTGTCGGGAGTAACTCGTCACCGCTACGCAGCCTTGTTTCTGGAGCGTGTAGACGCTGATGTCGGGGCGTACTTTCATGATGGCCTCGCGGCATTGTTGGATCAGTCCGGGCCACGCGTCGGCGCACGCGATCCTGAGGTGGTACCCGGTGCCGCGAGGATGGGCGCTGAGGCAGCCGTCGCCGAGATAAAGGCCCAACAAGTAGGCGTACGCGCGCTCGTCAGCAGGTGGTCCGGGGTCCGGCGGAGCCATGCGTGGCAGTGGCTCGAGGCGGTGCTGCCAGGAGCGGATCGCCGCCCGAGAGATGCCCACCTCCTTACTCACCGAGTTCAGGCTGCGTCCTTGGGCGACCAGCGCCAGGGATCGTTTACGTGTGCTGGCGTCGTACATGTGATCACTCTGTGAGAGTGATCGCGACGACACGCAGCAAAAAGCGGATGTTCACGAGAACGTGGACATCCGCTTCTCAGGCTGACCTTGGAATCGAAGGAAAAGTGCCCCGGGTCGGACTCGAACCGACACTGTATGGGTTTTGAATCCATTGCCTGCTGCCAATTGGGCTACCGGGGCCCAGCAAATCGAAGGTTTACCTCGACCCACTGCCCGTCCACCATACCGCAGCTAGGTAGGCTCTTGTCAGCAGCACCCATGCCCCTGAACGAGGAGCCCCCGTGACCGCCCCCGAGTCGCCCCAGCCCGTAGACGCGCCCGACGACGACAAGTCGCACGTGCCTCCGCTGACGACCCGTGTCGTCATCGCCGAGGACGAGGCACTGATCCGGCTCGATCTCAAGGAGATGCTCGAAGAAGAGGGGTACACCGTCGTCGGCGAGGCCGGTGACGGTGAGCAGGCCGTCGAGCTGGCCCGTGAGCACAAGCCCGACCTTGTCATCCTCGATGTGAAGATGCCGAAGCTGGACGGTATTTCGGCGGCCGAGAAGATCGCCGAGGAGTCCATCGCCCCGGTGCTGATGCTGACGGCGTTCTCCCAGCGGGATCTGGTCGAGCGGGCCCGGGATGCCGGTGCCATGGCGTACCTGGTCAAGCCGTTCAGCAAGAGTGACGTCGTGCCTGCCATCGAGATGGCGGTGTCGCGGTTCACGGAGCTGAAGGAGTTGGAGAAGGAGGTCGCCGACCTCACTCTGCGTCTGGAGACGCGGAAGCTGGTGGACCGGGCGAAGTCCGTCCTTCAGACGGAGTACGGGCTGACGGAGCCGGCTGCCTTCCGGTGGATCCAGAAGACCTCGATGGATCGGCGGATGTCCATGCAGCAGGTCGCCGAGGCGGTCATTCAGGACTCTGAGGAGAAGAAGGCGCGGTAGTAGCGCCGGGCGCGTTTTGGCTGTGTGATCAGGCGGAGCCTTCGGTCCAGTCCTGTTGGGGGAGCGGGATGGTGGCCGGGGGCTCCGTGTCGTTTGCGCGGACGCGCAGTGCGGTGGGGTGTCGGTTGCGGGGGAGGTCGTACCAGAGGTCGTAGGTGATGGTGCCGTGTGCGGCGACTTCGGTGCGTAATGGCTGGCGTTTGATCTGGGTGGCTTCGCGGTCGAGGGTGAGTTCGGTGCCGTTGTCGAGGGCGAGTCGGTGGAGTTCGTTGTCGATCTGGCCGAAGACGGAGTCCTGGGAGGTGATGGTGAGGCGGATGCGGCAGAGTCGGCCTTTGGCCCAGTGTTCGCCGTGGGTGCCGACGATGGTGGTGATGCCGCAGCGTAGGCCGGTTGTGTCGAACTGGAGGTTTCCGCTGCGGACGGGGTCGGTTTCGGGGGCTGCTTCCAGTGGGCGTAGGGGGGTGGTCGGTGTGTGTGGCCAGAGGGTCGAGGCGGTTGCGGCGGTGATGGCTGCTCCGAGTAGGAGGCCTGTGAGTCCGGCCAGTGCGGTGCGCAGGTGCCGCTTGTCGGGTGTGGGGTGGGCTGGGGTGGGGGCGGGTCTGGATCCGTCTGGTGTCTGCATGGCTCGTTTCGGGTGGGTCGGCGGGGCTCGTTAAGAGCCTGTGAAGATCATCCGGCTGGTGCGCTGGTGGCCGAAACATTCGCCTGCTGATGGCTGGGGTTGTGTATCCGGCAGTTGAACCGAGGTCACAGGGCGATCACACATCGGTGGTCGGCCTATCCGACTGGCTGTCAACCCGATTAGATTCCCCGCACACCGTAGGGATAAGCGGTGTCCTTGCAGGGATCACGAGTTCTTCTGCGGGAAGCATCGTTGAGGCCAGGGAGCCCTTAGTGCTGAACAAGACCGTCATCAAGCTGGCCATTCCTGTGGCCGTTGGAGCGCTGGCGCTGACCGGTTGTGGCGGTGGCGACTCCGGCAGTGGCGACACTGTGAAGATTGCCTTCGAGGGGCCGCTCTCCGGCGACAACGTCGCGCTGGGTGAGAACATGCAGAACGGCGTGCAGTTGGCGATCAAGCAGGCCAATGCGAGCGGTGACCTGGGCTTCAAGCTGGAGTACGTGGCTGCTGACGACCAGGGTCTGCCGGACAAGGCGCCGACTGCGGCGCAGAAGGTCATCGACGACCCGGATGTCAAGGCTGTTGTCGGTCCCGCCTTCTCGGGTCCGACCAACACGGCTTCGCCGTCGTACGCGGAGGCCGGTCTGGTGACGGTGACGCCGTCGGCTACCAACCCGTTGCTGACGGACGAGGCCAATGGCTTCACGAGCCTCCTGCGGGCCGTTCCCAACGACAACATGCAGGGCAAGGCCATGGGTGACTTCTTCTCGAAGAAGATAGGCGCCAAGAAGGTCTACCTGATCGACGACAAGACCGACTACGGCGTGGGTCTGTCCAAGGTCGCCGAGGCGACCCTGAAGGCGGCCGGTGTCTCGGTCGTGAAGAAGAGCGTCCCGCAGAAGACGCCGGACTACAGCGCCACCGCGAAGGATGTCGTCAACTCCAAGGCTGACGGCCTGATCTACGCCGGCTACTACCAGGACCTGGCGCCGTTCGCGAAGAAGCTGTCGGACGCGGGCTTCAAGGGTGCGGCGATCTCGGGTGACGGTTCCAACGACGCCAAGTTCGTTGAGCTGGCCGGCTCGGCCTCCGAGAACTGGTACCTGACGTGCCCGTGCACCGACGCGACCGTCGAGGCGGGTACGAAGAAGTTCGCGGAGGACTACCAGAAGGAGTTCAACCGGGCTCCGGGTACGTACTCCGCCGAGGCGTACGACGTCGCGAACATGATCATCGCGGAGATCAAGAAGGCGGGTAAGGACGTCGAGCGTGAGGCGCTGCGTGACGCCCTCGCCAAGGCCTCCTACAAGGGTCTGACGAAGACCTTCTCGTTCGAGAAGAACGGTGAGTTCAAGGGTACGGACGTCTTCGTCTACCAGGTGAAGAGCGGCAAGATCGCGTACCAGGGCAACGTCAACGAGCTGATCGGCTGAGGCCGGGCTCCGGCGATTGACGCCAAGTGATGGGGGCCGGGGGACGGTGGTTCTCCCGGCCCTCGTCTGCGGAGAGTGCAAGATGGCGCAGCCGTTGACCGATCCGCATGTTTTTCTGCGGGCCGCCCTGGCGTTCTGAGTCCGGCGGCTTGCCTGGTTCCTACAGGAAGTTCAACGCATGTCCCTTCAGGAGTTCTGGGACTATCTGGTCCTAGGGCTGATGCTCGGCTCGCTGTATGCCGTCATCGCCATCGGCTACACCCTTGTCTATGGTGTGCTGCAGCTCATCAACTTCGCGCACAGCGAGGTTTTCATGGTGGGTGCTTACGGCAGTCTCATTGTTCTCACCCTCGTTGATCCGGGGGCCAATCCGTCGATGCTGGCTTCGATCGGCTTTGTCGCTCTGGCCATGGCCGGGTCGGCGTTGTTCGGTGGTGTGACGGCGTACGGACTTGAGAAGGTTGCGTACCGGCCGTTGCGCAGACGTGGTGCGCCTCGCCTGATCTTTCTGATCACGGCGATCGGTGCCTCGTTCTTCCTCTACAACCTGGCGGGCAAGCTTTTCGGCCGTGACCCGTCGACGCTGCCGGAGATGTACAAGAACGAGAACGTGTTCACCATCTTCGGGGCGGGGGTGAACATCACTCAGCTGCTGCAGTTCGCGACGGCTGTGGTCATGATGATCGCGCTCGACCTGCTGGTGAACCGTACGAAGCTCGGCAAGGGCATCCGCGCGGTGGCGCAGGATGCCGAGGTTGCGAGCCTGATGGGTGTGGACATCGACAAGGTGATCTCCCGCACCTTCATCATCGGTGGTGTGCTCGGTGGTGTGGCGGGCTTCCTGTTCGCCAACCTCAACCAGGTTTCGTACACGATGGGCTTCATTCCCGGCATCACCGCCTTCGCGGCGGCGGTGGTGGGTGGTATCGGCAACATCCGCGGAGCGATGCTCGGTGGTGTGCTGATCGGAATCGTGGAGACGATGACGGTGCCGCTGCTCGGTGATGAGTGGCGAAGCGTTTCCGCAATGGTGGTACTGATTCTCGTGCTGATGTTCCGTCCGATGGGCATCCTCGGTGAGCGAGTGGGGAGGGCGGCATGAGTGCGGTCGAGACATCTCAGAATCTGACGCCGTCTCAGGCGGCAAAGCTGCGCCGTACGGCGTGGTACCGGCAGCCGCGGTTCTCCCGGCTGTGGGCGATGCTGGCGCTGGGTGTGCTGCTGGCCCTGGTGACGGGCGAGCAGGGCAACACCCGGGACATCTTCTTCTCCCTCGAGACCACCTTCACGGGCGGCGGGCTGTGGGTCTGCCTGGCGCTGACCGTCGGTGTGTGGGTGCTGCGCGAGTTCGCGGGTGACGGGCTCAAGGGCCTTGCCGAGAAGGCGAAGCCGGGCACGGTCGCTCCGCTGGCCGCGGTGCGCGGCCGGATCCAGGCCGACAAGCGGCTGCGCTGGGGCCTGATCGTTCTCGCCCTGGTGCTGGCCCTCGCGATCCCCTCCATGGTGGAGCGGTACTGGCAGACGGTGCTGGTCGATCAGATCGCCATCTTCGTACTGCTGGCGATCGGCCTGAACGTGGTGATCGGCTGGGCGGGCCTGCTGGACCTCGGCTTCTTCGCCTTCTTCGCGGTGGGCGCGTACTCGACGGCGTTCTGGACCGGCCGGCTGCCGATCGAGCCTCCGGTGGTGCTGAACCCGTTCTGGGTGATCCCGATCGCCGTGGTCACCTGTCTGCTGACGGGTCTGCTGCTCGGTGCTCCGACGCTGCGCCTGCGCGGCGACTACCTGGCCATCGTCACGCTCGGCTTCCACGAGATCATCTACCTCGTGGCCAAGAACGCCGACGGCGTGACGGGCG
The DNA here is from genome assembly GCF_028736035.1 of Streptomyces sp. T12. Taxonomy (NCBI): domain Bacteria; kingdom Bacillati; phylum Actinomycetota; class Actinomycetes; order Kitasatosporales; family Streptomycetaceae; genus Streptomyces; species Streptomyces sp. T12. The sequence goes on along the minus strand of NZ_CP117866.1, from coordinate 2,555,708 downwards.
GTCCTCAGGGCGCGCGGATGATCCCCGACTTCTCGATCGACTTCGCCGGGATCTCCTACAAGTGGTCGATCGATCCACTGCCTTACTGGTACCTGCTGGTCTTCTTCATCGTGATCGTGATCATCCTGTTCTCGCGCCTGGAGCACTCCAGGGTGGGCCGGGCCTGGACCGCGATCCGTGAGGACGAGATCGCGGCGGCGGCCAACGGTGTGGACACGGTCCGCTTCAAGCTGATGGCGTTCGCGATCGGCGCGTCGACGTCGGGTGTCGCGGGTGTGGTGTTCACCAGCAAGTACGGGTACATCAACCCCGAGGTCTTCCCGTTGCTCCAGTCCATCCTGGTGCTGGCGTACGTGATCTTCGGTGGCATGGGCTCGATTCCGGGCGTGCTGATCGGCGCCGCCGCGCTGGTGTGGCTGCCCGAGGCACTGAAGGACTACGTGGACCCGTCCGACCGGTACATGTACCTGGGCGCACTGCTTGTGATCATGATGATTTACCGGCCGCAGGGCATCTGGCCTTCCCGCCGACGTCAGCGTGAGCTGAAGCTGGCGCAAGAAGGCATCGGGGACGCGGATGCGATGTCCGAGCCGGCGGGAGGCAAGTTCTGATGACCACCGATGTGACGAGCGAGTCGGCCGCCGTCGGCGGGCCGGCGTCCGCTGACACGGATCTGGTGCTGGAGACCTGGGATGTGACGCTGCGTTTCGGCGGCCTGACCTCTCTGGACCATGTCAATCTGCAGATGCGGCGGGGCGAGATCCTCGCGGTGATCGGCCCCAACGGCGCGGGGAAGACCTCGCTGTTCAACTCCTTGACGGGGGCGTACACCCCGCAGGAAGGGAAGATCGTCTTCCGTCCGAAGGACGGCGGCGAGAAGTCCCTGCTCGGCAGCAAGCCGCATATCGTCAACCGGCTGGGCCTGGCGCGTACCTTCCAGAACATCCGGCTGTTCTCGGCGCTCACCGCGCTGGAGAACGTGAAGATCGCGGCGGAGACCCGGCTGAAGGCCGGCCCGGTCTCGATCATGCTGGGGCTGCCGAACGCGCGGAAGGCCGAGCGGCTCAGCGACGAGCGGGCGCACCGGCTGCTGAAGTTCGTGGGCCTGGAGGACAAGCTCAACGAGATCGCGGGCAGCCTGTCCTACGGTGATCAGCGCAGCCTGGAGATCGCGCGGGCGCTGGCCACCGATCCGCAGGTGCTGCTGCTGGACGAGCCGGCGGCGGGTACCAACCCGACGGAGAAGCTCGAGCTGGAGGGGCTGATCCGCCGTATCAACACCGAACTGGGCGTGAGCGTGCTGCTGATCGAGCACGACATGCGTCTGGTGATGTCGGTGGCGGACCGGGTGATGGTGCTCAACTTCGGCAAGAAGATCGCCGAGGGCACGCCGAGCGAGGTGCAGCAGCACCCTGCCGTGATCGAGGCCTACCTCGGCTCCTCCGCGGAGGACGCGGCGGCGGTCCAGGAGGTCATCGCCGAGCACGAGCACGAGTCGGCGTCGGACACGGAGGACGGCCAGTGAGTACGACCACGGAGCTGAAGAAGGACCCGGGCGGAGACTCCGGCGGTACGGGCAGCCCGCTGCTGGAGCTGAAGGGCCTGCGGGTGTTCTACGGCGCCATCGAGGCGCTCAAGGGCATCGACCTGACGGTCGGCGAGGGCGAGATCGTGGCTCTGCTCGGCGGCAACGGCGCCGGCAAGACCACGACGCTGCGCACCGTCTCCGGCATGCTGCAGCCCCGCGAGGGCGAGGTCTGCCTGCGTGGGGAGCGCATCGACGGCATCAAGTCGCACGAGCTGGTGCAGTTCGGTATCGGGCATGTGCCCGAGGGCCGGCGGGTGTTCGCGACGATGTCGGTGCGCGAGAACCTGGAGATGGGTGCCTACCGCTTCAAGTCGGTGGACTCCGCCGACATGGATCGCGTGTTCACCCTGTTCCCGAGGCTTGCCGAGCGGCGTTCGCAGTACGCGGGCACGCTGTCCGGTGGTGAGCAGCAGATGCTCGCGATCGGGCGCGCTCTGATGGGCCGGCCGGAACTGCTGCTGCTGGACGAGCCGTCGATGGGTCTCGCACCGCTGATCGTGCAGCAGATCTTCGAGATCATCCATGAGATCAACCAGCAGGGCACGACCGTGCTGCTGGTGGAGCAGAACGCGACACAGGCGCTGGGGCTGGCGAATCGGGGTTATGTCCTGGAGACCGGCTCGGTGGCCATGTCGGGCGATGCGCAGGATCTGCTGGCCGACTCGCGTATCCGGGCGGCTTACCTCGGTGAAGGCGCGGCCTGAGCCTGACGCTCGGCCGTAGGCGTTGCGGGAGCCGGGAGGACTTCGTCTTCCCGGCTCCCGCTCGTGTGTGCGGCACCGGTGGCGTGCGTGCCGAAGGCGCTGTGGAGGTCGTCCGACGGCACCCGTCAGCCGGCGGCGCCGGGTCCGGGGAGCTGCGAGGGGGTGACGTCCCGCAGCAGGCAGGTCAGCCGCGCGCTGCACACGCGCCGCCCCGCCTCGTCGCTGATCACGATCTCGTACGTCGCCGTCGAGCGGCCCCGGTGCAGGGGCGTGGCCACGCCGGTGACGAGGCCGGAGCGGACCCCGCGGTGGTGGGTGCAGTTGAGGTCGACGCCGACCGCGATCTTGGAGCTGCCGGCGTGCAGCATCGACCCCACCGACCCGAGCGTCTCGGCGAGCACCGCGGAGGCGCCGCCGTGCAGCAGCCCGTACGGCTGGGTGTTCCCCTCCACCGGCATGGTCCCGACGACCCGCTCGGCGGAGGCCTCCACGATCTCGACACCCATGCGCGTCCCGAGGTGCCCGGCGGAGAACAGGGCCGGCAGGTCGACGCCGAGCGCGGCGTACTCGTCGATGACCTCCTGCGGGAACGTCACATGCTGCTGCTCGCCCATGGGTCCGGCTCCGTTCGTCGTGCTCAGTCGGTATAGGTCGACTGAGCAAACGCTCAGTCGGTGGCCGATTGTTCCAGACGTACGACGACGGACTTGCTGGCCGGGGTGTTGCTGGTGTCCGCGGTGGCGTCCAGCGGCACGAGCACGTTGGTCTCCGGGTAGTAGGCGGCCGCGCAGCCCCGGGCCGTCGGATAGTGCACCACCCGGAAGCCGGGCGCCCGCCGCTCGACCCCGTCCTTCCATTCGCCGACCAGGTCGACGTACGAGCCGTCGGCGATGTTCAGCAGCCGGGCGTCCTCGGGGTTGATCATGACGACCCGGCGGCCGTTCTTGATGCCCCGGTAGCGGTCGTCGAGGCCGTAGATCGTGGTGTTGTACTGGTCGTGCGACCGCAGGGTCTGCAGCAGCAGCCGTCCCTCCGGCAGCCGGGGGTACTCGACCGGAGCCGCCGTGAAGTTGGCCTTGCCCGTCGCCGTCGGGAAGCGGCGCTCGTCGCGCGGCGCGTGCGGGAGCGTGAAGCCGCCGGGGCGGGCCACGCGCGCGTTGAAGTCCTCGAAGCCGGGGATCACGCGCGCGATACGGTCCCGGATCGTCGCGTAGTCCTTCTCGAACTCCTCCCAGGGCACCCTGCTGTCCTCGCCCAGGACCCGGCGGGCGAGCCGGCACACGATGGCCGGCTCGGAGAGCAGGTGCGCGCTCGCGGGCTCCAGACGGCCGCGGGAGGCGTGCACCATACCCATGGAGTCCTCGACCGTCACGAACTGCTCGCCGCTGCCCTGGAGGTCGCGCTCGGTGCGGCCCAGCGTCGGCAGGATCAGCGCACGCGCGCCCGTGACGGCGTGGCTGCGGTTGAGCTTCGTCGACACGTGCACGGTCAGCCGGGCGCGCCGCATCGCCGCCTCGGTGACGTCCGTGTCGGGCGTGGCGGCCACGAAGTTGCCGCCCATCGCGAAGAAGACCTTCGCCTCGCCGTCGCGCAGCGCGCGGATGGCCCGTACGACGTCGTAGCCGTGCTCGCGCGGCGGCGCGAAGCCGAACTCCTTCTCCAGGGCGTCCAGGAAGGCCGGGGCGGGCCGCTCGAAGATGCCCATCGTGCGGTCGCCCTGCACGTTCGAGTGGCCGCGCACCGGGCACACGCCCGCGCCCGGGCGGCCGATGTTGCCGCGCAGCAGAAGGAAGTTGACGACCTCGCGGATGGTCGGCACGGAGTGCTTGTGCTGGGTGAGGCCCATGGCCCAGCACACGATGGTGCGCTGCGAGGCGAGGACCATGGCCATGACCTTGTCGATGTCCGCGCGGGTGAGGCCGGTCGCCGTCAGTGTCTCGTCCCAGTCGGCGGCGCGGGCGGCCGCGGCGAACTCCTCGTAGCCGTGGGTGTGCTCGCGGACGAACTCCTCGTCGACGGCGCCCTGAGTCTCCAGGATCAGCTTGTTGAGGAGGCGGAAGAGGGCCTGGTCGCCGCCGATGCGGATCTGCAGGAACAGGTCGGTGAGGGCGGCGCCCCTGAGCATGCCCTGGGGGGTCTGCGGGTTCTTGAACCGCTCCAGACCGGCCTCGGGCAGCGGATTGACGCTGACGATCTTCGCGCCGTTCTCCTTGGCCTTCTCCAAGGCGGAGAGCATGCGCGGGTGGTTCGTCCCCGGGTTCTGTCCGGCGACGATGATCAGGTCGGCCTTGTAGAGGTCCTCGAGCAGGACGCTGCCCTTGCCGATGCCGATGGTCTCGGAGAGGGCCGACCCGGACGACTCGTGGCACATGTTGGAGCAGTCCGGCAGGTTGTTCGTGCCGAGCTCGCGCGCGAAGAGCTGGTAGAGGAACGCGGCCTCGTTGCTGGTGCGTCCGGACGTGTAGAAGACGGCCTCGTCGGGGGAGGCGAGGGCGGTGATCTCCTCGCCGATGATGTCGAAGGCGCGTTCCCAGGTCACCGGCTCGTAGTGCGTGCCCCCTTCGGGGAGGAACATGGGATGCGTCAGCCGCCCCTGCTGTCCCAGCCAGTAACCACTCCTGGTCGCGAGATCGGCGACGGAGTGCGCGGCGAAGAACTCCGGGGTGACCCGGCGCAGGGTCGCCTCCTCGGCCACCGCCTTCGCACCGTTCTCGCAGAACTCCGCCTTGTGCCGGTGATCCGGCTCCGGCCACGCACACCCCGGGCAGTCGAAGCCGTCCTTCTGGTTGACCCGCAGCAACGTCAGCGCGGTGCGCTTCACGCCCATCTGCTGCTGCGCGATGCGCAAGGTGTGCCCGATGGCGGGCAGCCCCGCCGCCGCGTGCTTCGGCTCCGCGACCTGCGGGGCGTCCTGAACCGGATCGCCCTTGGGCGGCTTGGTGGCCATCGCGCACTCTCCCTGTCTTCTCGTTCACCGCGGGGACGCCTCCCCGGCGCCGGCCCGCGTGCACGACACCGGCGCTCCTGCGGCTCACCGGCCGTGTACACGTGTGAGGTACATCTCCGATCCTCGCACGTGGGACGGACAACCAGGGGGCGGGCTCGGGGAGGGCGGGCGGAGGTGGGGACGGGGGTGGGAGGCGCCAGTGGCATCGGTGGTGGCGGGGTGGGTGAGCAGAGGGGGGTGACGCCCGCCTGCGGTCATCCCTGCCGCTGCTTCCGGTCTGCCGCATCGGCCGGACCCCCCGATGGGGACCGACTGTCAGTGGGGCGTGGCAGGATCGGGGGCGTGGCAGAGACAGCATCGAAGCAGACCGAGACCAACCCCGGCGGCAGCCGGCCCCGCCTGATGCTCATGGACGGGCACTCGCTGGCCTATCGTGCGTTCTTCGCGCTGCCCGCGGAGAACTTCACGACCGCGACGGGCCAGCCGACGAACGCGATCTACGGCTTCGCGTCGATGCTGGCCAACACCCTGCGCGACGAGGCGCCCACCCACTTCGCGGTGGCCTTCGACGTGTCCCGCAAGACATGGCGCTCCGCGGAGTTCACGGAGTACAAGGCGAACCGCTCCAAGACCCCGGACGAGTTCAAGGGCCAGGTCGAGCTGATCGGCGAGCTGCTCGACGCGATGCACGTCTCGCGGTTCGCGGTCGACGGCTTCGAGGCCGACGACGTGATCGCCACCCTCGCCACCCAGGCCGAGGCCGACGGCTTCGAGGTGCTGATCGTCACCGGCGACCGGGACTCCTTCCAGTTGGTCAGCGAGCAGACGACGGTGCTGTATCCGACGAAGGGCGTCTCCGAGCTGACCCGCTTCACGCCGGAGAAGGTCTTCGAGAAGTACGGATTGACGCCCGCCCAGTACCCCGACTTCGCGGCCCTGCGCGGCGACCCGTCCGACAACCTGCCGGGCATCCCGGGCGTCGGCGAGAAGACGGCCGCGAAGTGGATCAACCAGTTCGGCTCGTTCGCCGAGCTGGTCGAGCGCGTCGAGGAGGTCAAGGGCAAGGCCGGTCAGAACCTCCGCGACCACCTGGAAGCGGTCAAGCTCAACCGCCGGCTGACCGAGCTGGAGCGGGGCGTCGAGCTGCCCAAGACCGTCACCGACCTCGCGCGCGTGCCGTACGACCGCAAGGCCGTCGCGATGATCCTGGACACCCTGGAGATCCGTAACCCCTCCCTGCGCGAGCGGCTCTACGGCGTCGACCCCGGAGCCGAGGAGGCCGAGACCACGCCGATCGCGACCGACGGCGTGGAACTGGACGGCTCGGTGCTCGGCACCGGCGAGCTGGCCCCCTGGCTGGCCGAGCGCGGCGGCGAGCTCCTGGGCGTGGCCACCGTCGACACCTGGGCGCTGGGCACCGGCTCGGTCGCCGAGGTCGCGCTCGCGGCGGGCGACGGCGCGGCCGGCTGGTTCGACCCGTCGCAGCTGGACGAGGCCGACGAGAAGGCGTTCGCGGCCTGGCTGGCCGACGCCGACAAGCCGAAGGTCTTCCACAACGCCAAGGGCGCGATGCGGGTCTTCGCCGAGCACGGCTGGAGCATCGCCGGCGTCCGCATGGACACCGCGCTCGCCGCCTACCTGGTCAAGCCGGGCCGCCGCTCCTTCGACCTGGACGCGCTGTCCCTGGAGTACCTCCACCGCGAGCTGGCCCCCGCCGCCGCGGCCGACGGCCAGCTGGCCTTCGGCACGGACGACGGCGCCGAGGCCGAGGCCCTGATGATCCAGGCCCGTGCGGTCCTCGACCTGGGCGAGGCCTTCGAGAGCCGCCTGGAGGAGGTCGGCGCCGCGGAGCTCCTGCGTGACATGGAGCTGCCGACCTCAGCCCTGCTGGCCCGCATGGAGCGGCACGGCATCGCGGCCGACCGGGCCCACCTGGAGGCCATGGAGCAGATGTTCGCGGGCGCCGTGCAGCAGGCCGTGAAGGAGGCGCACGCGGCGGCCGGACACGAGTTCAACCTGGGCTCGCCCAAGCAGCTCCAGGAGGTCCTCTTCGGCGAGCTCGCCCTGCCCAAGACGAAGAAGACGAAGACGGGCTACACGACGGACGCCGACGCCCTGGCCTGGCTGGCGACCCAGACCGACAACGAACTGCCGGTCATCATGCTCCGCCACCGAGAGCAGGCGAAGCTGCGCGTCACCGTCGAGGGCCTGATCAAGACGATCGCGACGGACAGCCGTATCCACACGACCTTCAACCAGACGGTCGCGGCGACCGGCCGCCTCTCCTCCACGGACCCGAACCTGCAGAACATCCCGGTCCGCACGGACGAGGGCCGGGCGATCCGCCGGGGCTTCGTGGTCGGCGAGGGCTTCGAGTCCCTGATGACCGCGGACTACAGCCAGATCGAGCTGCGCGTGATGGCCCACCTGTCCGAGGACGAGGGCCTGATCGAGGCGTTCACCTCGGGCGAGGACCTGCACACCACGGCCGCCTCGCAGGTGTTCGCGGTGGAACCGGCCGCGGTGGACGCGGAGATGCGCCGCAAGATCAAGGCCATGTCGTACGGCCTGGCCTACGGGCTGTCGGCCTTCGGCCTCTCGCAGCAGCTGAACATCGACGCGGGCGAGGCCCGCGCCCTGATGGACGCCTACTTCGAGCGCTTCGGCGGCGTACGGGACTACCTGCGCCGCGCGGTCGACGAGGCCCGGGCGACGGGCTACACGGCGACGCTCTTCGGCCGCCGCCGCTACCTCCCCGACCTCAACAGCGACAACCGTCAGCGCCGCGAGGCCGCCGAGCGCATGGCCCTCAACGCCCCCATCCAGGGCACGGCGGCGGACATCGTCAAGATCGCCATGCTCAACGTGGACCGCGCCCTGTGCGAGGCGAACCTCACCTCCCGCATGCTCCTGCAGGTCCACGACGAAATCGTCCTGGAAATCGCCCCCGGCGAACGCGACGCCGCGGAAGAACTGGTCCGCCGGGAAATGTCCAACGCCGTCCACCTCAACGTCCCCCTGGGCGTCTCGGTGGGCGTGGGCCCCGACTGGGAGTCGGCAGCCCACTAGCCTCCGGCGGCAGGGCCACATCTGGATGCCGGGGCCGGTACCCACCCGGCCCCGGCATCCCATTGCGTTGCGGCGTGCGGAAGTGCAACGCCGCAGAGGGGCGCGGGGCTGTGTCGATGTGCGGCTCCGCCGCGTGGCGCGACCAGCCACAACGAACCCGTAGCCCCGAAAACCACCGCAACCCGGCACACGCAAGGGGCCCTGGCCCCACCCCCGGAGGGACCCGTCACTCGCGTGGCCCCCGCAAAAGCGCCCCCCACGCCCGCCGCCCGTAAGGATGCGGACATGGGTATACGCACGCTCCACCGCCGGACGGCCCCGGCACCGGCGCAAGCGAACGCCGAGAAGGCCCCGGCCACAGCGCACCCGCCCGTCCCGGCCGTCGCCACCGACGCAAGCACCGCCCGCATCCCCGCCGACCTGATGAGCACCCTGCGGCACAAGGCGACAACCACCCGGCGCCGCCTCGCCCACCGGGCACCAGGATGGGCCGAGCTCACCCGCAGCTATCTGGCCCTCGCCCTCACCCTGCTCCCACGGTCCCACCCCCAAGGAACGGTCACCGTGTTCGTCGCGCCCGCCGGCACCCTCACCGAGCCACCGGACGGCTCGACTCCCTACCGGCCTCACCCGTACCCGCACTGCCAGGGCCCGGGACCGGGACCGGCACCGGGCGCCACACCCTGACTCCCGCGGCATACAGCAGCAGCCCCAGGACGAGTCCCGCGCCCGCCCCGAAGCACAGCGTCGGAATCAGCTCCCAGTACTTCGCGGTCGACCCCCAGTACGCCCACCAGCGCGACGCCCGCTGCACCGCCGCCACCGCGGCGATCCCGCCGATCACCGCCCCGGCCAACCACCGGTCCCGTACCGAAAGCACCGCAACCCCGACCGGCGCGGCCGCGGGCGTCCGCCGTAGCGCCACGCACACGAACGCGGCGATGACGACCGCGGCGACCGCCGAACCGCCGTACTGCAGATACCAGTACAGCGGCGAGCCCGCGATCTCCTCGCCCAGGACGGGAAACAGCCGCATCCCCCAGCGGTCGAGATGCGTGAACGCGTCCCACACGACATGCGTCAGCGCACCGAGCACGGCCGAGAGGTACCAGCGCACCGCCAGCGACGGCCGTACACGCGCGCGTGGCGCCCCGCAGCGCAACAGCGTGGCCACCCGTGCCTGTCGCCGCACCGGCAGCTGCGCCACCAGCGGTTCGCGCAGCAGCAGCCACAGGCCCACCATCGCCCAGGCGATCACCACGTCGATGGTGAACACGCCCGCGAACGAGTGCGTGACATCGCCGAACTCCATCGCCCCCGACAGGACACTCGCCGCGTAATAGGTCATGTCGGGCGAGAAGGAGCCGGCCAGCATCACGGCCGGTACGAGCGCGGCGCGGCCGGTTCCGTCGGTGCGTACGGCGGGCAGTACGGCCGCCGCATGGCTCAGCGTGAACGGCAACGGGGCTCCTTGTGCCGGACGTTGTGGGAGGTTGACGGGACCGGTCGGCCCCGGTCGGCGGCGAAGCCGGTGGCAGGGACGTCCGACGGCCAGTATGCGGGACGTCCCTCAGGCAGGCCGGGCGTGCCCAACTGGTAAAAATCGGGCGCCAACGGGTGCCCGCGCAAAGGAAGTTGTCGTAGGGTCGCCTGGGTCACCGCGCCGGGCGTGCGGTCGAACACGCGAACGGCGCATGAAATCGCGCCGCGAGGGCAACTGTCGCGGCGAGTCGATCGTCACAACAGGGGCGGGCTCGGCATGGCGGGCCCGACGGACAGAGACGGGCGCCCGGGCGTCCACGGGAGGGGTTCGCTCTATGGCGGCGGAATTCGGCAGGCTGCGCAAGGGGGCGGTGAACACCACGGTGGCCGCGGTCGTGGTCGCGGCACTGGCCGCGTCCCAGGCTCCGGGAGTGACGACCGACGACGCCGGCAGAAAGGTCACCACCGGAACCCAGCCCTCGGCGGACGCGCCCGCCGAGGACAGCGCGACCGGCAACTCGCCGTACTACACGGACCTGCCGCCGCTCAACAGCCCCAACCCCTCGCCCACGCCCAGCACCCCCGTCACCCCGGGCGCCTCCGAGGCGGGCATACCCGCGACCGTCCTCGACGCGTACAAGAAGGCCGCGACCGCGCTCCAGGAGTCCAAGCCCGGCTGCAACCTGGAATGGCAACTTCTCGCCGCCATCGGCAAGGTCGAGTCCGGCCAGGCCCGCGGCGGCCGCGTCGACGCGAACGGCACCACGATCAGCCCGATCCTCGGCCCGCAGCTCAACGGCAACGGCTTCGCGAGCATCAGCGACACCGACGACGGTGCCTACGACGGGGACGCCTCGTACGACCGTGCCGTCGGACCCATGCAGTTCATCCCCTCCACCTGGGAGTGGGCCGGCCGCGACGGCAACGCGGACGGCAAGAAGGACCCCAACAACGTCTACGACGCCGCGCTCGCCGCCGGCCACTACCTGTGCCGCTTCGGCTGGGACCTGTCCACCCAGGGCGACCTCAGCAGCGCGATCCTCAGCTACAACAACTCGCAGGACTACCTGAACCTGGTCCTGAGGTGGCTGGAGTACTACCGCAAGGGCACCCACGAGATCCCGGACGGCACCGGCACCCTCCCCTCCGACCGCAGCGACGACAACGCCGGAGCCAGTCCCTCGCCGTCGCCCACACCGCCCAGGACGCCCAGCACCCCCGCCAAGCCCGGCGGCAACGGCGGTTCCACGAGCCCGAAGCCGACCCCGCCGAGCACAACTCCGCCGAGCACGACCCCGCCGAGCACGACGCCCCCCACCCCCACCGACACGGTGGACCACCTGGAGGACGCCGGCACCGCGAAGCTCACCGCGATGGCGGGCGACACCTTCACCGAGAAGATCAGCGCCCGCGCCGAGACCGAGGCCGGCAAGGGCGTCGCCAAGGTCCGGGTCCGTTTCACGATCATCGGCCAGAGCGACGCCACCTTCGCCGGCGGCGAGAAGTACGCGGCCGCTCTCACCAACAGCGCCGGTGAGGCGGTCGCGCCGGCACTGCGGGCGGGCGACGACACGGGCGAGTTCGTCGTCCGCGCCACCCTCGTCGGCCGTTCGATCCCCGGCCTCGACTACACGGCCACCGTCACCGAGCGCGCCGCCGACACCCTGGCCCGCACCAGCGACACAGCGCTGACCTGCACCCCGGGCGGCGAGTTCGCCGACCAGGTCGAGGTGAAGGCGACCTACAAGGGCGCCGTGGCGGACAAGGTCGCGGCCACCGCCACGCTCATCAAGTCGGCGGACGACCCGACCGAGAACGACAAGGGCCCCTACTTCAAGGACGCCGACGGCAAGGCCGTACGCACCCTGACCGGCCTCACGACGGACGCGAACGGCCTGCTCAAACTGCCGAAGCTGTACGCCGACGACACCACGGGCACGTTCCTGCTCCGCATCAACACCGCGGGCGGCGCGACCCTGACCGTCGAACTCAAGGTGGAGGCCCCGGCCGAGGCGACGCCCACCCCGACCCCCTCGGAGTCGGAGTCCGGGTCCGCGTCGGCGAGCCCGACCGCGTAGGCACCGCACGACCCGACGAAGGGCGTCCTTCCGCTACGGCGGACAGGGCGCCCTTCGTCCGTCCGCACAACTCGTTCGCTGTGCAACGTGTTCTCATCTCGCCCGCCCGTTGCTACGGTGCCGGACCTGACGATGTATCAGCTCCGCGGTTCCGGGAGGCCCCTATGCGCGCCCTGATCGCCGCCGCGACCGGTCTCGCCGTCGCGCTCGCCCTGGTCCTCGCCATCACGGCCATGGGCGCACCGACCGGCAAGACGTCGCCGAAGCCGCTGCTGACGACGGTGCCCGCACACCCGTGACCGCCCGCCCGGGAGGGAGGCCGAGATGCGCCGTAAGGCCGGCCTGATCCTGCTCGCCCTCGCCGTGTTCTTCACGGCACTGTCCCCACTGGTGCGCTGGTACGCCTTCCCGCGCCTGGCCAAGATCCCGGCCGGCCAGTACCAGGACATGGTCCTGGAGGCGAAGGACGCGACCCTCCTCGACTACGGCACGATGAAGGCCCGCAAGGTCTCCAAGGTGACCATCGTGCAGACGCTGAAGGGCAACGTCGAAGCCTCGGAGGAGATCGAGAAGACGGCCGGCAAGGACGTGGTCGTCTGGGACGGCCTGTCCTATGTCGTCGGCCCCGACGGCAAGATGGTCTCCAAGATCCCCGAGCGCTACATCTTCGACGCCCACACCCAGGAACCCGTGCACGCCACCGGCGAGATGGTCGACGGCGACCCGGTGAAGCGGGCGGGCATCGAGTTCAAGTGGCCCTTCCTGACGGAGAAACGCGACTACGAGTACTTCGACGCACAGGCGCGGGTGACGGCCCCCATCCACTACAAGGGCACCCAGAACTTCCGCGGCGTGGAGGTCTACTACTTCGAGCAGACCATCCCGTGGACCAAGGTGAGGTTCCCCAGGACCATGCCGGTCGAGGGCATCACACCGGAGTCGGTGGCCAAGACCGGCACCACCCGCTGGTACACCACCGTCCGCAAGTTCTGGGTCGAACCCCTCACCGGGGCACCCGTCTACGGCGAGGAGATCCACAAGGAGGAACTGCGCGGCGGCACCCTGCTCGGCGGACGCGAGAAGGTGACGGCGTTCGCGGGCCACGTGAAGATGCGCGAGGACTACATCGACCACACGGTGGACCTGGTCAAGTCCAACCGCACGCTGGTCCAGCTGATGACGTCGTATCTCCCCTGGGGCTTCCTGACCCTGGGACTCCTGCTCCTGGCGCTCTCCCTCTACCTGGAGGCACGCGGCCGCCGCCCCGGCGACCCGGAACCGACGAAGAACGCCGACCTCGAACAGGTCACCGCCTGAGCCGGGCGTTGGTGTGCCGGGTCGGCTCGGCGCCGGCGGGGTCCTCGGGCCACGGATGCTTGGGATAACGGCCGCGCAGCTCCGCCCGTACGCCCTTGTAGCCGTCCCTCCAGAAGGAGGCGAGGTCGGCGGTGACGGCCGCGGGCCGCCCGGCGGGGGAGAGCAGATGGACCAGGAGCGGCACCCCGGCCACGCAGGGCGACTCGTGCAGCCCGAACATCTCCTGCAACTTCACGGCGAGAACGGGCTGTTCGGGGTTGTCGTAGTCGATCCGAATGCGGGACCCACTGGGTACGGTGATGCGCTCCGGCGCCAGCTCGTCGAGCCGCCCGGCCTCCCCGGAGGCCCACGGCAGCAGCCGTGCCAGCGCCGCCCCGGCATCGATCCGCGCGAGATCGGCCCGCCGCCGGGCCCGGCTCAGCTCGGGCTCCAACCACTCGTCCACGCGCGCGTACAGCGCGTCGTCGGCGACGTCGGGCCAGGGCGCACCGAGGTGCAGATACAGAAACCCGAGCCGCTGCCGCAGTACGCCGGCGTCGGCGGACCAGCGCAACAGGCCGAGCCCTTCCTGCCGCAGACCTTCGAGCAGCGCGTTCCGTACGAGGGCGGGGTCGGCGTCGCGCAACGGCCGCACCGCGAGCTCGATCGCCCCCAGCCGCTCCACGCGCCGTGCTACGACGTCCCCGTCGGCCCAGTGGACCTCCTGGGCCTCGGAGTGCAGCGACGGCGCCGCCGACCGGGCCATGTCCTCGTCCACCGCGGCGGCGAGCTGCACACGCGCGTGCCCCTTGCCGACGGGCCGATCGGCGACGGCGACGGCGATCCAGGGGGCGCCGCGCAGGGCGGATCCCTCGGGGAGTTCGGCGCGAGTGCCGGAGGCCATGAGGTAGGAACCGCCGTCGGCCTTGGCCACGCGCTCGGGAAAGGCGAGTGCGGCGACGAGCCCGGCGAGGCTGTGCTCCCCGGCCCCTGCGGCAGGAGAGTCACCGGTGGGCACGTCCGCGAGCTCTTTGGTCATGGCCCGCAGCCGCCGCACCTCCGCACGCCACCGCCCCGCGTAGGGATCACCCCCGCTGCGGGCCGCGCGCAACGCACCGGCGAGATCGTCCCCGTACCCGCGCGGCGCCTCCTCGCTGAGCAGCGCCACGACCTCCGCGACCCGGTCCGAGGCACCCGCGTCCAGCAGCGCCCGCCCCAGCCGGGGATGCAGACCCAGCCGAGCCAGCCGCACACCCCGCTGCGTGGCCCTGCCGACGGAGTCCACCGCGCCCACTCCCGCGAGAGCGGCCCGTGCCGCCGCCATGGCCCCACCCGGCGGCGGATCCAGCAACGCCAGACCCGTGGCCTCCGGGTCACCCCAGCACGCCGCCTGCAACGCGAACGCGGTCAGGTCGGCCACCTTGATCTCCGGAGAGGGGAACCGCGGCAGACGCGTGTCCTCGGCCTCCGCCCAGCAGCGGTACACCGCCCCCGGCGCCTCCCGCCCGGCCCGCCCCGCCCGCTGCCGCCCCGCCGCCTGCGAGGCCCGTACCGTCGTCAGGGCGCTCAGCCCGCGCGCGTGGTCGACGCGAGGCTCCCGCGCCAGCCCCGAGTCGACGACCACCCGCACACCAGGAACCGTCAGCGACGACTCCGCAACGGATGTCGTCAGCACCACCCGGCGCCGCTCCCCGCCCGCCAGCACCGCGTCCTGCACGGCCGCCGGCGCCCGCCCGTGCACCTGGAGCACCTCGACGTCCCCGAGGCTGCCCAGCTGCCCGGCCACCCGCGCGATCTCGCCCACACCCGGCAGGAAACACAGCACGTCCCCGGCCCGCTCGGCCAGCGCCCGCCGCACCACCGACGCCACGTGCGTCAGCAGCGCCGGGTCGACGCGCATGCCGTGCGGGGGCCGTACGGGACGCGTCGGCGGCGCCCACACCACCTCCACGGGGTGCGCAACGCCCTCGGCCTCGACCACGGGCGCGTCACCCAGCAGCCGCGCCCACCCCGCCGCGTCCGTCGTCGCCGACGCGGCCACCAGCCGCAGCTCCGGCCGCAGGGTCTGACGTACGTCCCACAGGAACGCCGCCACCGTGTCCGCGTCCAGATGCCGCTCGTGGCACTCGTCGAGCACCACCACGTCCACGCCCGCGAGCTCCTGGTCGCGCTGCAGCCGCTGGAGCAGCACACCGGTCGTGACGACCTCCACGCGCGCGTGGCGCCCGACGACCCGCTCCCCGCGCACGGTGTATCCGACGCTCTCGCCGACCTTCTCGCCCAGCAGCCACGCCATCCGCCGCGCGGCGGCCCGGGCCGCGATCCGCCGCGGCTCGGCGACGACGACCCGCCGGGCCGGCTCCTCGCCGAGCAGCCCGGCCAGGACCAGCGGCACCAGGGTGGTCTTGCCGGTGCCGGGCGGCGCGACGAGCACCGCGGTGCCGTGCGCGTCCAGGGCGTCGGTCAGGCCGGGCAGGGCGCTGCGTACGGGCAGCGCGTCCAGGGCGTCGTAACGGATCACGCTCTCAGTCTCGTACGCACACGAAGATCGCCGTCCCCGGGATCAGGTTCCCGCGCAGCGGCGACCAGCCGCCCCACTCCGAGTTGTTCCAGGCCGGCCACTCCGGCTCGACCAGGTCCACCAGCCGGAACCCCGCGGCCACGACGTCCCGCACCCGGTCGCCGACCGTGCGGTGGTGCTCGACGTAGACCGCGCGGCCCTCGTCGTCCTGCTCGACGTACGGCGTGCGGTCGAAGTACGAGGCCGAGACGGACAGGCCCTCCGGGCCGGGCTCGTCCGGGAAGGCCCAGCGGATGGGGTGGGTGACGGAGAAGACGAGGCGTCCGCCCGGCCGCAGCACCCGCCGCACCTCCCGCAGCACCAGCACCGGGTCGGCGACGAACGGCAGCGCGCCGTACGCCGAGCACGCCAGGTCGAAGGAGGCGTCGGCGAAGGGGAGGGCGCCCGCGTCGGCACAGACCAGGGGGAACGCGCCGCCGATGCGCAGGGCGTGCTGGAGCTGGCGGTGGGAGATGTCCAGGGCGACCGGGCGGGCCCCCTGCGCGGTCAGCCAGCGCGAGCACTGGGCGGCGCCGGCGCCGATCTCCAGGACGTCCTTGCCCTTGAGATCCTCCGGCGGGCCGAGCAGCTCGGCCTCCACCTCGTCCAGGCCCTCGGGGCCCCACACGAAGCGGTCGTCGCCGAGGAACGTGCCGTGCTCGATCTGGTACTCGTCGGCGTTGCGGTCCCACCAGCCCCGGTTGGCCCGGGAACTCTCCGCGACACCGGCGTCGCGCCGGGTGGCCTCCGCTTCGACGGAGGCGGCGTCGGACGCGATATCGGGCGATACGGGCTCTTGGATGATCGGCTCCCTCGTCGTACTCTTCCGTCACCTGAATGGCGCGGCCCCCCGGTGGTGTCACGCAAGAGGCGTCCCAAGGCCTGTGTGGCCTCAGGAGACAGGTTTTGTGCCGGGTATGCGGCGATCCGCCCCGGGTGTGCGCCTTCGCGCATTGACCCTGCCCGGCTGCCCCCGTATGCTACAAGTTGCGCTGCGGGCCTGCGCACCTCAGACGTAGCAGGCTGCGCTCGCATCTGTTGTATGTCCCCTCGGTTTTCGAGGCGCATCACCAGCGTTGGTGAGGCGCTTCCTTGGCTGTCCGGCTTCTTCAGAGCGATACGGGCTCCCGGCGTAGCAGTACCTACGACTTCAATGTCCGTACCGGAGCCCTTTCCCACATGACGAGCAGCACCGAGACCACCGCAACCACCCCGCAGGTAGCGGTCAACGACATCGGTAACGAGGAAGCCTTCCTCGCCGCGATCGACGAGACGATCAAGTACTTCAACGACGGCGACATCGTCGACGGCGTCATCGTGAAGGTCGACCGGGACGAGGTCCTGCTCGACATCGGTTACAAGACCGAAGGCGTTATCCCGAGCCGTGAGCTCTCGATCAAGCACGACGTCGACCCCAACGAGGTCGTCGCCGTCGGTGACGAGATCGAAGCCCTTGTTCTTCAGAAGGAGGACAAGGAAGGCCGCCTGATCCTCTCGAAGAAGCGCGCCCAGTACGAGCGTGCCTGGGGCACCATCGAGAAGATCAAGGAAGAGGACGGGATCGTCACCGGTACCGTCATCGAGGTCGTCAAGGGTGGTCTCATCCTCGACATCGGCCTCCGTGGCTTCCTCCCGGCCTCCCTGGTCGAGATGCGCCGCGTTCGCGACCTCCAGCCCTACGTGGGCAAGGAGCTCGAGGCCAAGATCATCGAGCTGGACAAGAACCGCAACAACGTGGTCCTGTCCCGCCGTGCCTGGCTCGAGCAGACCCAGTCCGAGGTCCGCCAGACGTTCCTCACGACCCTGCAGAAGGGCCAGGTCCGTTCCGGCGTCGTCTCCTCGATCGTCAACTTCGGTGCCTTCGTGGACCTGGGTGGCGTCGACGGTCTGGTCCACGTCTCCGAGCTCTCCTGGAAGCACATCGACCACCCCTCCGAGGTTGTCGAGGTCGGCCAGGAAGTCACCGTCGAGGTCCTCGACGTCGACATGGACCGCGAGCGTGTCTCCCTGTCGCTGAAGGCGACGCAGGAAGACCCGTGGCAGCAGTTCGCCCGGACCCACCAGATCGGCCAGGTCGTGCCCGGCAAGGTCACGAAGCTGGTTCCGTTCGGTGCGTTCGTCCGCGTGGACGAGGGCATCGAGGGTCTGGTCCACATCTCCGAGCTGGCCGAGCGCCACGTGGAGATCCCGGAGCAGGTCGTCCAGGTCAACGACGAGATCTTCGTCAAGGTCATCGACATCGACCTCGAGCGCCGCCGCATCAGCCTCTCGCTGAAGCAGGCCAACGAGGCCTTCGGTGCCGACCCGGCCACGGTCGAGTTCGACCCGACCCTGTACGGCATGGCTGCCTCGTACGACGACCAGGGCAACTACATCTACCCCGAGGGCTTCGACCCCGAGACCAACGACTGGCTCGAGGGCTACGAGACCCAGCGCGAGGCGTGGGAGCACCAGTACGCCGAGGCGCAGACCCGCTTCGAGCAGCACCAGCAGCAGGTCATCAAGTCGCGCGAGGCCGACGCCGCTGCCGCGGCCGAGGGCGGCGAGGCTGCGGCTCCGGCCGCGTCCGGTGGCGGCTCGTACTCCTCCGAGGGCCCGGACAACTCCGGCGCGCTGGCCTCGGACGAGGCGCTGGCCGCGCTCCGCGAGAAGCTCGCGGGCGGCCAGAGCTGAACGCTGGCTCGCTGAGGCTTAGCAGCTGACTGAGGGACCGTACCTTTCGGGGTGCGGTCCCTCAGGCGTTTTTGGGTCGTGTTTCGGCTGTGGGCCGGTGGGGCTTGTCGCGCAGTTCCTCGCGCCCCTTGGCGGCGTTGCCCGTGCCGTCCTCAAGATCATGGCCTTCTCCCTCGGGAATGCCCACGCCCGTAAGGGCGTTGTGACGTACGGACACGAGGAGGAGCGGTCACAGTGCTTGATCCGCAGGGTTTGTACGCATGGGAGCCGAAGGGCCTGGCTGTCGTCGACATGGCGCTCGCCCAGGAGTCGGCCGGCCTTGTCATGCTCTACCACTTCGACGGATACATCGATGCGGGTGAGACCGGCGACCAGATCGTCGACGGGCTCCTGGAGTCGCTGCCCCACCAGCTCGTCGCCCGCTTCGACCACGACCGGCTGGTGGACTACCGCGCCCGCCGTCCGCTGCTGACGTTCAAGCGCGACCGCTGGGCCGCGTACGAGGTGCCCGCCATCGAGGTGCGGCTCGTGCAGGACGCCACCGGGGCGCCCTTCCTGCTGCTGTCCGGGCCCGAGCCGGACGTGGAGTGGGAGCGCTTCGCCGCGGCCGTCCAGCAGATCGTCGAGCGGCTCGGGGTACGCCTGTCGGTGAACTTCCACGGCATCCCGATGGGCGTCCCGCACACCCGCCCGGTCGGTGTCACCCCGCACGGCAACCGCACCGACCTCGTCCCGGGCCACCGCAGCCCCTTTGACGAGGCGCAGGTGCCCGGCAGCGCCGAGTCCCTGATCGAATACCGGCTCATGGAGGCCGGCCACGAGGTCCTGGGCGTCGCCGCGCACGTCCCGCATTACATCGCCCGCTCGGCGTACCCGGACGCGGCCCTGACCGTGCTGGAGGCCGTCACGGCGGCGACCGGACTGGTCCTGCCGGGCATCGCGCACTCCCTGCGTACGGAGGCCCACCGCACGCAGAACGAGATCGACCGCCAGATCCGCGAGGGCGACGAGGAGCTCACCAACCTCGTCGAGGGCCTGGAGCACCAGTACGACGCGATCGCCGGGGCCGAGACCCGCGGCAACATGCTCGCCGAGCCCGTGGACATCCCGTCGGCCGACGAGATCGGGCGGGAGTTCGAGCGGTTCCTGGCGGAGCGTGAGGGCGAGAACTGAGGGAGGGGTCCGGTCCTGCCGGGTGCGCTGTCGGTGGCAGGGCCTAAGCTTCCCGTCATGCTGAAGGTGGGCCTGACCGGGGGCATCGGAGCCGGTAAGAGCGAGGTGTCGCGGCTGCTCGTCGAGTGCGGGGCCGTGCTGATCGACGCGGACCGCATCGCGCGCGAGGTCGTCGCGCCCGGCACGCCCGGCCTTGCCGCCGTCGTGGAGGCGTTCGGTGAGGAGGTACTCGCCGAGGACGGCAGCCTGGACCGGCCCAAGCTGGGCTCGATCGTCTTCGCCGACCCCGACAGACTCGCCGTACTGAACTCGATCGTGCACCCCCTCGTCGGCGCCCGCTCCCGCGAGCTCGAAGAGGCCGCCGCCGAGGACGCCGTCGTCGTCCATGACGTCCCGCTCCTCACGGAGAACGGCCTGGCGCCGCTGTACGACGTCGTGGTCGTCGTCGACGCCGGCCCGGAGACCCAGCTCGACCGGCTCGTCAGGCTGCGCGGCATGACCGAGGACGACGCACGCGCGCGTATGGCCGCGCAGTCGACGCGTGAGAAGCGCCGGGAGATCGCGGACATCGTGATCGACAACGACGTACCGCTGGAAGAGCTTCAGCGGCGGGTGAAGGACGTCTGGGACGAGCTCGTGCGCCGGGCCCACGGGGCGCAGGGGGACCGGTAGTCCCTGTCGTCGCAGGAATAGGGGCATGTCGTTCGCGCGTTGAACTCCTCCAGTGAGGGAAGGACTTTGCCGTGCCCGAGACCAGCGGTTCGACCGGACGTACTCCGGAGACGCATGTCATCGACTTCCGTGCCGCCGAGCATCTGCTCGCCGCGCGGGACCCGCGGGGCGCGGTGAAGCTGCTCGACGGGGTCATCGCCGTGCACCCGGAGAACACCGCGGCCCGGCTGCTGCGCGCGCGTGCCTTCTTCGCCGCCGCGCAACTGCGGCCCGCCGAGCTGGAGTTCACCATCGTCCTGGAGCGCGAGCCGGACAACGCGTTCGCGCACTTCGCGCTCGCTCGCACCTACGAGCGCCAGGGGCGGCCCGACCAGGCCAAGCGCCACTTCCGGCTGGCGGCCGCGCTCGATCCGAACCCGGATTACCTCAAGGCAGCACGGTTCGACGCGTGAGCGGCGACCGGGGGCGGCGGATCTGCCGGTGCGACTAGGGGTGGCGGTTGCCGTCCGGCGGGGGCGGCCGGTAGGAGCGGTTCTCGGGCGGGCGATACGGCGGGATGTCGCGGCCCGGCTGATAGTGCGGGCCCTGGCGGATGTGCCTGAGGACCATGGCCATGTCGATCGTGACCACCAGCCACAGCACGCCGCAGGCCGCCGCCCAGCCGGGACGGCCCGCGAGCGAGAACGCGGCGGTACCGAAGATCGCCCAGACCAGGCCCCACACGCACAGCCAGAAGCGGGCCCGCAGTGCACTGCGCGCCGTCGTCGGCTCACTGCCCGTACGCATCGGGACCACCACTCCTCCTTGAAACGTACTCCTCGTACTCCTCGCAGGGGGCCTCGTGCTGCCGGACACCGATGAACTGGCCGAAGTACTGCTCGACCTCGGCGTACCCCACGAGGAAGTCAACGGCCTCGTACGCATGGGCCGGCGGGTGACGGACGACCCCGAGCTGCGGCAGGTCCTCGAGCGGTCCGTCGACGAGCTCGTCCAGGGGATGGGTGAGGTCGGCCGCCCGGTCGACCTGCCCGACCTCGACTGGGCCTCGGGCGCCCTGCAGCGCTGCTTCCCGGTGTACGTCTTCGTCGCCGCGCTGCCGTACACGCGCGCGTACCACCGCGCCCGCGGCATCCCGGCCGACGTCGCCCGGCGCACCCTCGTCGACCTCGGGCGGAACATGGCCGTGCACCGCAGGCGGTACGGCCGGGTGGGCGTGCAGGCTCCCTGGTGGCTCACCCATCACTTCCGCGGCGAGCTGTACCAGCTGGGGCGCCTGCAGTTCGAGCGGGCGCGGCTCGGGCAGCGGACGGGGATGCGGCTCGCGGCGGCCGGGCTCGACGTGGGTCCGCACTCGCGCTGCCTCACCCTGCACATCCCCGACTTCCACGGGCCGCTGTCTCCGGCCGCCGTCGACCGATCCCTGGCGCTGGCCCGGGAGTTCTTCGCCCGCCACTTTCCCGAGGAGCGGTACCGGACGGCGACCTGTCACTCCTGGCTGCTGGACCCGCAGCTCAGGAAGTACCTTCCCGGGGACTCCAACATCGTCCGGTTCCAGGAGCGCTTCAGTGTCGCCCGCGAGGACACCGAGCCGGCCGACACCGAGCCGGTCCAATTCGTCTTCGGCGACCCGGAGTTGCCGGTCGAGAGCCTGCCGCGCCGCACGGCGGTGGAGCGTGCCGTCGGAGACCATCTGCGGGCGGGCGGGCACTGGTACATCGGGCACGGGTGGCTGGCGTTCGACGCACGCGGGTGAGATTCCGTCGGCAATTGCGTTCGTACGGCGATGAGTTCCGCGGCGTCGGCCGGTCTACCTCTGTGACAGCACCACGGACCACCGCTTCACACAGGAGACCCCCATGTCCGAGAGCTCCGTCCCCGTCACGTCCGCCTCCACCGGCACCCTCGTCGCCGAGTCCACGACTGCGCGCGGCCGCCGGGCCCGTATCGCCCTGCGCGGCCTGCAGGTGCTGCTCGCGCTCTTCATGGGCATCGCGAGCGCCCTGCCCAAGCTGATCGCGCACTCCTCCGCGGCAGACACGTTCGACGAACTCGGCTGGGGCAGTGCGGGCATGTACACCATCGGTGCCCTCGAACTCGCCGGAGCCATCGCGCTGTTGATCCCGGTGCTGCAGTCGGTGGCGGCCATGGCGTTCATCGGACTGATGGTGGGCGCGTTCGTCGTCCAGATCGCCGCCTTCGACGCGCAGTACGCCGCGACACCGCTCATCCTGATCGTGCCGTTCGCCCTGATCGCGTGGGCGCGGCGCGACTCCAACGCGGAGCTGCTGCGGCTGCTGCGACGACGGGCGTGACGTTACGGCGGTGGCGTCCGGCGGTGCCTGGAAGGCTCGCGCCGGACGCCACCGCCGTATGTCACTGTCCGCGCGGCCTTTCGGCTCCGCCGCCCATGAGCCCGCGCAGCCGTTCCATCTCGCGCCGGTCCCGTTTGGTCGGCCGGCCCGTGCCGCGGTCGCGGATGCCGGCCGGGGCGACGGCCTCGCGCGGCGGGGGAGGGGGCGAGTTGTCGACGTAGCACTGGACCGCCACCGGGGCGCCGACCCGCTTGCGGATGAGCCGCTTGACGATGACGATCCGCTCCCGGTTCTCCTGCCGCACGCGCACCTCGTCGCCGACGCGCAGCGAGTGGGCGGGCTTCACGTTCTGGCCGTTCACGCGCACGTGCCCGCCCTTGCAGGCGGCGGCGCCCAGGGAGCGGGTCTTGACCAGGCGTACGGCCCAGATCCAGCTGTCGATCCGCACGGGCTCGCCGCTCTGCGGGCCGGCGGCCTCGGCGGCGGCCACGGCGGCGGCGATCTTCGGGTCGACGGCCGGCTCCGCGTTCGTCGCGTCCGGCTGTCCGGCGGCCGTGCTGCCGCCCTTCTCCTCGTCGTCCTCGGAAGCCATGCCTCGACCTTAGTCCCCGTACGGGGCGAGGACGGCTTTACGGTGGAGCTGTGGACGCCCTCGCTGATCTGGACGCGCGGATGGCGGGCTGCCGGGCCTGCCCGCGGCTGGTCGACTGGCGTGAGGAGGTGTCCCGCACCAAGCGCGCCGCCTTCGCCGACCAGACGTACTGGGGCCGCCCGGTGCCCGGCTTCGGCCCGCCGGACGCCCGGCTGCTGATCGTCGGGCTCGCCCCGGCGGCACACGGCGGCAACCGCACCGGCCGGATGTTCACCGGGGACCGCTCGGGGGACGTGCTGTACCAGGCGCTGTACGACGTGGGCCTCGCCTCGCAGCCCACGTCGGTCGCCGTCGACGACGGCCTGGAGCTGTACGGCGTACGCGTCACCGCCCCCGTGCACTGCGCCCCGCCTGCGAACAAACCCACCCCGGGGGAGCGGGAGACCTGCCGGGCCTGGCTCGTGCAGGAGCTGCGGCTGTTGCGGCCGACGGTGCGTGCGGTCGTCGTACTGGGCGCGTTCGGCTGGCAGGCGACCCTGCCCGCGCTGGCGGAGACGGGATGGCGCGTGCCCCGGCCGCGGCCCGCCTTCGCGCACGGGGCGCGGGTCGCGCTCGACGGGCTTGACGGGCTTGACGGTTTCGACGGGCTCGAACTCTTCGGGTGCTTCCACGTCAGTCAGCGCAACACCTTCACCGGCAGGCTGACGCCCGCGATGCTGCGGGAGGTGCTGCGTACGGCGGCGGAGGCGGCGGGGCTCGGAAAATGAGGCGACGCTGCCGCCGTACGGACGTTACGTTGCCCCGATGGGCCTCTACCCGGAGATCGAACCGTACGACCACGGCATGCTCGACGTCGGGGACGGCAACCGCGTCTACTGGGAAACCTGCGGAAACCCCGGAGGCAAGCCCGCGGTCGTGCTGCACGGCGGGCCGGGGTCCGGCAGCGGCCCGTTCTTCCGGCGCTACTTCGCCCCGGACGCGTACCGGATCGTGCTGCTCGACCAGCGCGGCTGCGGGCGGTCCACACCGCACGCGAGCGCGTACGACACCGACATGAGCGTCAACACGACGGCCCATCTCATCGCCGACCTGGAGCTGCTGCGGTCGCACCTGGGCATCGAGCGCTGGCTGGTGTGGGGCGGATCGTGGGGTTCGGTGCTCGGGCTGCGGTACGCGCAGACGCATCCCACAGCGGTGTCCGAGCTGGTTCTGACCCTGGTCGCCACCGGCGCCGACGCGGAGCACGCCCTGATGACCAGGGGACTGGGAAGGATCTTCCCGCAGGCGTACGAGCGGTTCCTGGCCGAACTGCCCGCCGACGACCGGGACGGCAACCTCGCCGCCGCGTACAACCGTCTGATGGAGTCCTCCGACCCCGCTGTGCGGGAGCGGGCCGCGCGTGCCTGGACCGACTGGGAGACGGCGATCATCCCCGCGCCGCCGCGCTCGGTCCAGCGCTTCGAGGACCCCGACTTCCGCATGGGCTTCGCCCGGACGGTCACGCACTACTGGGGCAACGACTGCTTCTTCGGCGAGGGCAACGACGAAGGCGTGATCCTTCGGGACGCGCCTGTGCTGAAGGACATTCCCGGCACCCTTGTCCAGGGCAGTCTCGACTTCGGCAACCTGCTCGGCACGGTCTGGCGTCTCCACCATGCCTGGCCCGGCAGCGAGCTGATCGTCGTCGACGAGGTCGGGCACGACGTCGGCTCGCCGGGCGTCGCGGACGCGCTGGTGGCGGCGACGGACAAGTACGCGCGCTGCTAGGCGAGTTCTCCGGCGTCCTCGCTGTCCTCGAACAACTGCCGTACCGTCGACCGGTAGTTGGTCCGCACATGGGCGAGCGCGTGCGCGCGGGCCCGGTTCGGGTCGCCGGAGGCGATGGCCTCGTACAACTCGCGGTGTTCGACGAGGAGATGGGCCCACTCCTCGTTCCGCCGGGTCATCCAGCGCAGACGGCCGGCGACCGGCTCCAGGGCCTCGATCAGCAGTTTGTTGCCCGCCATGGCCACGATGCGGTCGTGCAGCCGGCTGTTGACGTCCGTGATGGTCTCCGCGTCGCCCGCCTCGGTCGCGGTGGCCGCCTGGTCGAGGAGCCGCTCGACCTCGGCCAGCTCCTGCGGTGTCGCACGGGAGGCGGCCAGTCCCGCCGCGTACACCTCCAAGGCCTCGCGCAGCTCGAAGAGCTCCTTGACGTCGGCCGGGGTCAGCCGGCGTACGACCGTACGGCGCGCCGACTCGAAGTGGACGAAGCCCTCGGCGACCAGGGCCCGGATCGCCTCGCGGACCGGCACCCGTGAGACCCCGAGGCGCTCGGCCAGCTCCCGCTCGACGAGACGGTCGCCGGGCCGGAGGCGGCCCACGATGATGTCCTGCCGCAGGGTCGCCAGGACGCGTTCCCGTACCGCGCCCAGGGGTTCGATCTTCGTCGTGGAGCTCATGAGGCCATCTTCGCCGACTCCGGGTGTGTTTTACGGAGCGTTAACAAGAGCGACATCGGCCGGAATGGTTGACGGGAGGACCATGTCCGCAGTTTGGTATACCAAACACCCTCCACAAGCAGTCCTCCGTCCCCCGGCTCCTGGAGGCCCCGTGTCCCTCGCCGACCGTGCCGAAGTCACCGGCACACCAGCGTTCGTCCCCGATCCCAGGCTCACCAACGAAGACCTCGCGCCCGCCGACAAGCGCAACTGGAAGGTATTCGACCTCTTCGCCCTGTGGATGTCCGACGTCCACAACCTCGGCAACTACACGTTCGCGGCCGGCCTGCTGGTCCTCGGCATGAACGTGTGGCAGGTCTTCACCTCCCTGCTCGTCGGCTTCGTGCTCATCTACATCGGCATGAACTGGATGGGGAAGATCGGCCAGCGCCACGGCGTCCCGTTCCCCGTCGTCAGCCGCATCAGCTTCGGTGTCTGGGGTGCCAACATCCCGGCGCTGATCAGGGCTGTGATCGCCATCATGTGGTACGGCATCCAGACCTATCTCGCGTCCGTCGCCGTGAACGTGATGCTGCTGGCCGCCTGGCCCGGCCTGGAGTCCTGGACGCACAGCTCCTTCCTGGGCCTGCACGCGCTCGGCTGGGTCTCCTTCCTCTCCCTCTGGCTCATCCAGGCGTTGATCATCAGCCAGGGCATGGAGTCGGTGCGGAAGTTCCAGGACTTCTGTGGTCCGGCGATCTGGGTGGTGATGATCGCGCTGGCCGTCTGGATCTTCGCCAAGGCGGGCTGGACGATCTCGCTGACGAGCACCCCGCACCCGGTCTCCGTCGGCGAGCAGTGGCGGCAGTGGTTCGGCGCGATCGGCCTGATCCTCGCCACGTACGGCACGCTGATGCTCAACTTCTGCGACTTCTCGCGCTTCGCGCCCGACTACCGGACGGTCCGGAAGGGTAACTTCTGGGGCCTGCCCATCAACTCGACGGCGTTCGTGGTCGTTTCGGTGATCGTCACGGCCGGCTCGCTGGAGGTGTTCGGCGAGGCCATCACGGATCCGGCGGAGCTCGTGGCCAAGGTCGGCAACACCTGGATCCTGGTCCTGGCCGCCCTGACGTTCGCCATCGCCACGATGGGCGTCAACATCGTCGCCAACTTCGTCTCACCGGCGTACGACCTGGCCAACGTCTGGCCGCAGAAGATCACCTTCAAGGTCGGCGGCATGATCAGCACCGTGGCGGCGCTCGTCGTGACCCCCTGGAACCTCTTCTCGAAC
This sequence comes from Streptomyces sp. T12, assembly GCF_028736035.1. Lineage (NCBI taxonomy): Bacteria > Bacillati > Actinomycetota > Actinomycetes > Kitasatosporales > Streptomycetaceae > Streptomyces > Streptomyces sp. T12. The sequence continues at coordinate 2,528,851 of NZ_CP117866.1, read as the reverse complement.
CCGACGGTCGTGAACTACTTCCTGGGCGGCCTGGGCGCCTTCCTGGGCCCGCTGTTCGGCGTGATCATGGTCGACTACTACCTGGTCAAGCGCGGCCGCGTGGACGTGAACGAGCTGTTCTCCGCCGAGCCGGGCTCGCGCTACTACTACCGCAAGGGCGTCAACCCCAAGGCGCTGTGGGCGTTCCTGCCGGCGGCGGGGGTCGCGGCGGTGCTGGCGCTGGTGAAGACGTTCAGCGATGTGGCGCCGTACTCGTGGTTCATCGGGACGGCGTTGGGAGCCGGGCTGTACCTGGTGCTGTGCCGCGGTGAGCGCGCGGAGTCCGCCGCCGAGTCCGCCATCGAGTCCGGTGGCGAGTCCGTGACGCAGGAGGTCTGAAGGACGTGCGGATCGTCGTCACCAACTGCAACACCACGCAGGAGATGACCGAGGAGATCGTACGAGGTGCCCGGGCCGCGGCAGGCCCGGGCACCACCGTGCTCGGCCTGACCCCCGCGTGGGGGCCGGAGTCGGCGGAGGGGTGGCTCGACAGCTACCTCTCGGCGGCGGCGGTCATGGACGCGCTGCGGACGTACGAGGGCCCCGCGTACGACGCGGTCGTCATGGCCGGCTTCGGGGAGCACGGGCGTGAGGGCGTCCGGGAGCTGGTGGACGTACCGGTCGTCGACATCACCGAGGCGGCGGCCCACCTGGCGTGCCTGCTGGGCCGGCGATACGGGGTCGTGACCACGCTGGAGCGCTCGTGCGGGCAGATCGAGGACAGCCTCGAGACGGCCGGGGTGGGCCGTAACTGTGTCGCCGTGATCGGTACGGGGCTCGGCGTGCTGGAGCTGGAGGACGGCGAACGCACCGAGTCCGCCTTTCTGGCCGCTGCCGAACGGGCGCGGGACGCGGGTGCCGAGGTCCTGGTGCTGGGGTGCGCCGGGATGACCGGGTTGCAGCGGACCGTGGGGGAGAAGCTGGGGGTTCCGGTGGTCGACGGGGTGGGGGCGGCCGTCAAACTCGCCGAGTCGCTGGTGGCGTTGGGGCTGACGACGAGCCGGGCCGGGAGCTACGCGAAGCCGTTGCCGAAGCGGCGGGACTGGGGGCGGACGCGGGAGTGATCACCGTGGGCCGGGGCGCCAGACGTACCGCACGTCCGGCTCCTGCTCCTCGTTCCCGCTGCCGTTCGTGTACTCGACGGCGACGAAGCCGTGCCGCTCGTAGAAGCGGTGGGCGGGCTCGTTGACCTGGAACGTCCACAGGGACAGCCCGTCCGGCCTGCGTCGCTTGGCGAGGTCGACGAAGCGGTCGCCGATGCCGAGGCCGCGCCAGTCGGGGTCGAGATAGAGCTGGGAGAGCTGGTCGCCGTCGAGCACCATGAGACCGACGACCCGGTCGGCGGCCTCGGCGACCCAGGTCTCCCGCAGCAGCACCACGACTTCCCGGAAGTACGTCCGCACGTCGTCGTCGGAGCGCGGCCGGACGACCGTCGGCAGGGCGGCGGCGAAGGACCGCAGCCAGACGTCGGCGGCGGCACCGGCGTCGGTCGCGGTGGCGCGGCGGAGGGCCACCGAGCTCATGACTGTGTCCCCTGCTCCGGAACGACGGCCGTGGCCGTGATCTCCACCAACTGCCCCGGGTAACCGAGGCAGGCCACCCCGAGCAGCGTCGACGAGTGAGGACCGGCGCTCAGTCCCGACGCCTCCACGACCTCCCACACGGCGGACAGCACCGCCGTCTCACTGCTCACGACGTACACGTCGCTCGACAGCACATGCCCCAAGTCACTGCCGACCGCGCGCAGTTGCTCCTCAAGGTTGGCGATCACCTGCTCGGCCTGCCGTACGGGGTCCCCTGCACCGACCAGGTTCCCGTCGGCGTCGAGAGGCACGGACCCGGCGAGGAAGGCGAGCTTCGTGCCGGCCTCGACGACGGAGGCGTGGGAGTAGGTGGGGGGTGGGAAGAGGGTGCGGACGGTGACGCGCTGGATCATGCGGGCTCCTGGGACTCCGGGGCGCCTGAGTCGGCCGACTTGGACAGGCAACGGGACAGCCTGCCGATCATCCAGCTCCTCGGGACGTGACCGCATCCGGATTTTCGCGCGCCGACGGAGCGGAGGGCTGCGCGTGTCCGTGCTCACCGCGGCGGCGCCACGCTCCGTCGTATCACCGTGATCAGGTCACGCACCTCGGCGCTCGCCCCCGTGCGCTGACCCGCGGTGGGCGGTGGCGGCGTGCCGCGGTCCGCCGAGGAGTCGTGAGCGGGGTCGGCGGGGGAGAGCAGACGCCGCAAGGCGGCGAGTGCCTCGTGACGGTCGGCGTCGCCGGTGCGGAGCAGCTCCAGTTGTGCGGTCGCCTCGCGCCACTGTGCCTCGGTGAGCGCGGTGCGCCCGAGTTGGTCCAGGAGGGGGAGCAGGCTGTCACTGTCCTCGGCGAGGGCTCCCGCGCGCACCGCACCGTCCGGTTCGGCAGCCACCAGCGCGTCGTACGACACCACGCACCGGAACCCGGTGTCGTCGTCCGACATGGTCTCCGAGGCATCGTTCACCTCGTAGGCCGCCGCTGACGCGAAGGGACTCGTGAAGGCCGAGCCGCGCAGCACATGGCGCCCTGGGCCGGCACCGGTCGCGCACCACTCCCACACGTTCCCGGCGAGGTCGTAGATGCCGTACGGGCTGACACCGCTGCGGTAGCGGCCCACCGGCGTGGTCGTGTCGATACCCGATTCGCGGACGTTGCACTTGGCGACGGTCGGCTGGTTGCCCCACGGGTAGACGCTCCCCGAGGAGCCACGTGCGGCCTTCTCCCATTCCTCGCTCTCCGGGAGCCGCTTGCCCGCCCACGAGGCGTACGCGCCGGCATCGGTGTGCGTGACGTGGACGACGGGATGGTCGGCGAGCGCGGCCGGCGGTTCCGGGCCTTCCCAGTGCCGGGGTACCGGATGGCCGGTGGCGGCGGTGAAACGGGCGTATTCGGCGTTCGTGACCGGGGTGACGTCCATGTAGTAGGCGTCCGCGGTACGCAGCTCGTTGTCCGGCCCGGAGAGGAAGGAGCCGCCGTCCACGAGCGACATCGGCTTGCCGTCCACCGGGTGTTTCACCTGGCGGAACCGCACCCGGGGGTTGAGGGACAGATACAGATCGCCCCGGATGTCGGCACCCCACATCACCGGTTCCTGAGGGGCGCGCTGGACCACGAAGTTGTACACGTGCTGGAAGATGTCGTGGACGGACACGAATCCGTCGGCGTCGTGGTCGGCGTCGCCGCTGCGCAGACCGTCCAGCAGACCGGCCGTGAACACGCCGTGCCCGAGGCTCGACGTCTCCCGGCTGGTCTCCTCGTGGCCCGACGAGCCGATCACCATCCGGCCCTGTCCGCTGAGATGCTGCAGCGACTGGGTGACCAGAGCGCGGGTGCGGGGCCCGCCGGGTGCTCCCGCGAAACAGCAGTCGAGCAGCATGATCTGGCCACGGCATGCCGAGGCGTCCAGCATCGCGTCGAGCAGTCCGAGACTCACACACGACGAGAGCGGACGCTGCGGTGCCGCGTCGCGCGGGGCCAGGAAGAGGTGCTCGCCGTAGCGCAGGGCGTGTCCGGCGAAGTACAGGAGAAAGGTGTCCTGGGGAGCCAGCGTACGGATCGTGGTCTCCAGGTGCTCCTCCAGTTCCCGTTTGGTCGGGTCGAGGAGCAGCGCGCTCGCGGTCGGCTCGAATTGGCCGTATCTGGGGTTGGTGAGCAGCGCGTGCAACTCGCGGGCGTCGTCGTCGGCGAACTCCAGCGGTGGCAGCCCGCCCTCGTAGGAGCCGACTCCGACGAGCACGGCTATCCGCCTCCCTTGCGAGGCTGCCTGGCCTGTCACAGCGCCTCGAAGGGGACGGCGGACCAACAGGCTCGCAGGGTCTGCGTCAGCTCGTCCGAGGGGAGAAGAGCCGTCCCGTCGATCGCGGCGACCGGCCGGACACCGATGACCGCGTTGGTCGCGAAAGCGGCGTCGTACGTGCCGAGTTCGTCGGCGGGAACGGGCGCGGTGCGCACCGTGAAGCCGTGGTCCGCCAGCGTCTTGCGAAGGAGGCGTACGGCGGTGCCCGGCAGCACCTCGGCCTCGGGCAGCACGATGTCCGTTCCCCGCACGAACGCGATGTTCCAGGTGGCGCCCTCGCTGATGTGGCCGCTGGGGTCCCGGAACAGCACGTCGTCGAAGCCGCGTGCCTGAGCGGCCCTGCGCTGCTGCAACTGCCCCAGCAGACCGACGCTCTTGACGCCGGGCTCGTCCCGTTCGTACGCCGCGATCGTCACCCGCAGCGGCGGTAGCGGCTTGCTCGGGGCCGGACGGAACGTGACGAGGATGTCGGGCGCCGTCGTGCTCGTCGGGTGCCCCATGTCCAGACCGCGCTGGAACAGCGTGACACGTACGACGACGGGGGAGGGCGTGGGGTACTCCGGAAGCGCCTCCTTCACCAGGGTGCGTACGGTGTCCGTGTCCACCTCCGTGCCGAAAAGCGCGGTCGAGTCGTGCCGCAGCCGGTCCAGGTGGAGGGAGAGCCCGCGTACGCCGTCGGCCGTCACCAACATGGACGTGAAACAGCCGTAGTTGTAGAGGGCGAGCGGTGCGAGATCGGCCGCGGTCGCGGGCTTTCCGTTGACGTACACGGGGCTCCTTGTCGTTGTGAGGTCGTTCACGCGGTCGAGCCGGCCGACGGGGCCGGAACGGTCCGGGCCGTCATGAGCCGGCATCCGGCGGTCTGCGGCGCCGGGCGGTGCCGCTCCTGCCTGCCCAGATCATGCCGCCGGTCGCGAAGCACAGGAAGTACGCGACGCCCAGCAGCCAGTTGCCGGTGGTCCACCACCCCAATGCGCACGCGCCCACCGCGCCGGCCGCGACCAGAGCGGTGCGCAGTACCACGGGATGGGCATCGGCGGCAGGCCCCAGGAGGTCGAGACCCCGGCAGATCCACCCGGCGGGCCACCACAGCAGTGGCGCGGCCGCCAACGCCGCCGTCACCGCCGTGCTCTGCGCGGTCTGCCCCAGGAGCAGTCGGAGGGCGCCGGAGGCCACACAGACCAGCGCGCAGAAGACGGCCGCCCTGTGTCTGCGGTCGTAGCCGACACCCCGGTCCAGGAACAGAAACACCGTGGCGAAACCAGCCGTGCCGAGTGTCGCGAGCAGGAGCGCGAGGTCTACGAGCCGCAGGGTCACCTGCTGGGAGTCCGACTGCACGGTCTGTAGCAGTGTGAGCATCAACGCGAGGACGGTGAAGGCGGCGGCCTGGGCCGCCGAGAGCACCTGGCGTCGCTGTTCGGCGCTGTAGTTCTGCTGGTCGAGCACCACTTGGTAGCTGTCGACCGCCGCCGCGAGCCGAGCGTCGGCGAGCTCGAACTCGCTGACCTGGAAGCCGATTTCACGCTCCACCACAAACGCGAGACGAACGCTCCAGGTGGTGCTGGGCGCAGGATGACCGAGGTGGGCGAGCCGGACGCCGAGGTTGTCGCGCAACTGCTGGCAGTCGTGCAGATTCAGCCGCAGCTGGGACAGTTCGGTGAGCAGTCGTGTACGCCGTTCGACGATGCTGAGCAGCCGCTGGCTGCTCTCCCGGTGGCCGGCGAGGCTGTGACCCTGCCCCCTGGCCGCCAACCTCGCCTGGAAGGTGCCGACTTCGGACTCCAAGCCGCGCAGGTCGTCCGAGAGCTCGGCGCCCGTGCGAGCCACGATCGCGCGCGTGCGGCCGACCGAGGCGAGGTCCAGGACGAACAGGGCGCCGTGCCCGAGCGTCTCCCGCGCTGTGTCATACCAGAGCAGGTCGTCGACGGCGGCCATCGCGTCGGCCGAGTGGTCATGGGTGAAGTGGACGGCGTACCGGTCCCGTGCGACGGCGAGAACGGCCGCCTCGCCCGCGCCGGCGATGTGGAGGCGGTCGAGCGGCAGTTCGTCGTCACGCGTGCCGTCGGCGGCCGTCATCTTGCCCACCGCGGTGACGGTGATGTCGCGCAGTGACTCGGGAACCAGGGCGTCCAGCCGCGCCTCGAACTCACCCAACGGGCCGGTGTCCTCACGGCGGATGCACAGGACGAGCGACTGCGCGTACCACAGGGCCATGACCATGCCGCCGCTGCCGCCCTCGTCCTCGGCGGCGAGTGCGGTGCCGCCTCCGGTGGGATCGGCGGCGACCTCGGGTAACGAGGGGTATCCCGCCAGTTCTTCGGCGGCGGCCTCGCTCTTCAGGGCTTCCCACAGCGCGGCGATCGTGGGATGTCCGCTCAGGAGGCGGGCGGGATCAGGGGCGGCTATCTGCGCGTACCAGAAGGCAGTTGTCTGTCCCATGCCAAAGTCACCCCCCAGACCCTTTTACGATGATCGCGAGTTTACGGGAGCGAGTGACCGATGAGCGTGTGGCTTGTACGACCGGGCCGGGGAGAAGGAGGGCGACGAGATCACCGACCGGGTCGAGGGCGTCCCAGGTTGGCCCTGGGCACCGGACTCGCCCTCTGTATCGCCTTCATCGCCTGGGTGGCCTGGGGGTTCCTCCAGTTCGACCACGACGTCGACCATCCGCGCGAAGGCGGCTTCTCCGGCTGGCAGTGCGACGCCGACAGATGCGGTCAACCTTCAGTGTCCCCCTGAGCTGCGGGGGGGGGTGCCCCATTCCGGGGGACCGTGGCGCTCGCGGCGCCGGAAGGTCGATCAGGTCGCTGACGTTCGCCACCTCCTGCAAGGTCCGCGCCAGGGACACCAGCGTCTCCCGTACGGCGGCGATCTCGCGGCGCAGGGTCTCCGCGTGCTCCCACTCGCGTTCGTGGACCACGGGATCGCGTCCCGTCGGTCGCTGGGACTCGTACGCGGTCAGGCGGGGATGCCACTGGGCGAGGAGCGGACGCAGCACGCGGTTGAGGACGGTGACGGCGAGGACGCCGAAGCTGACGTGGCCCGGGGCGAGGGGCGGGGCGACGTCGGGGCCGTAGCGGCGGAGGATCTCGCGCGTGGTGTTGAAGAAGGTGTAGAGGGACGACAGCGCCTCGCGCAGGAAGCCCTCGTCGGGGTCGAGCTCCTCGACCGACACGCGTGTGACCAGCTCCAGGTACAGCTCCCAGGCCGCGCTGCGCTCCGCGTCGGCCGGCTCCCAGGTGCCGGATATCTCGCCGACGAACGGAATCGTCAGCTTGGCCGTGATCTGCGACGGACCGCTCGGTCGACGTCGCCTGCGCTGCCTGTGTCCCATGATCGCCCTCCCCGGTACCCACAGTAGGGTAAGTCGCCGTGTGGGACGTCTTCCTCAGCTACAGCCGCGGTGACGTGGAGCGGGTCCGACCGCTCGCGCGGGCGCTGCGCGACGGCGGGCTCGAGGTGTTCACGGACGAGACCGGGGTCGAGTCCTTCGCCGGCATCAGCGCCACCATCCGGCGCGAACTGGGCCGTTCCAAGGCGCTGCTGGCTTTCTACTCCACCGGCTACCCCGAGCGCGAGGCCTGCCAGTGGGAGCTGACCACCGCCTGTCTGGCGGGACTTGGGGAGGGCGACCCGCGGCGCCGGGTCATGGTGGTCAACCCGGAGCGGACGGCGGACCACATCCAGCCCGTGGAACTGCGCGACGCCAGACACGCAGCGCCCGACGACCTCCCCGCCCTCGTGGCCGACGTACGCGCGCACGTGGCCCGCCTCGACGGCCCCATGACGATCGCCGAACCCGGCGTACGACGCTGGCTGCTGGGGACCCCGCAGCCGCGCCCCGACTTCCTGGGCCGCCTCTTGGAGCTCTGGCAGGTGCACTCCGCCCTGCACGCCCACGCGGCCCCGCTCGTCACCGGCCGCGCCGCCGCGCACGCCGTGCAGATCCGCGGCATGGCGGGCATCGGCAAGACCCTGCTGGCCCAGGAGTACGCCCTGCGCTTCGAGGCGGCGTACCCCGGCGGCGTGTGCTGGGTGGACGGGGAGGCGTACGAGGATTCCGTGCGCGCCCTCGGCGCAGGCGCAGGTGGCCTCTTCGCTCACTTCGACGCCATCGGCGAACCGTTCCTGTGGATCGTCGACGCCGCCCCCGCCGACCGGCTCCCCGCCCGCGACATCGCGGCGATGGCGGCACCGCACCCCCTCGGCCACACCCTCTTCACCCTCCGCAGCCGCGCCTACGACACCCTCGGCACCCCGGTCGACCTGAGGCCGCTCGACGCTCCCCACGCGCGCGTGCTGGCCGGCGGCGACGAGGCGCTCGCCGACGCGGTCGACGGCCACCCCCTCGCGCTGGGCCTGCTGGGCCGTGCCGTCCGCGCCGGCCACCACCCCGGCGCGCTCTACGACCGGCTGCACGCCCGGGGCCGGTCCCTCCTCGACACCCTCGCCGGCGAGGACGTCACGGGCGCCGTCGTACGGGATGTGGACACCAAGGACGCCGCCGACGTCCTGCGCTGCGCCGCCGCCCTCCATCCGCTGCCCCTCACCACCGACGACGCGGCCCACGTCCTCGCCGCGGCCGACCGCGTCCCGCAGATCGTCGCCCACCGCCGCGCGGCGGGCGGCATCCGTGAACTGCGCGCCCGCAGCCTGCTGACCCCCGCAGCCGACGAACGCTGGTCCCTGCACCCCGTGACCCAGCACGCCTGGCACCACCACGACCCGGCCCCCGCCCGCACGGAGGCCCTCCGCCATGCCGCCCTGCGCACCCTGTGCGGCCGCCGCGACTCGCGTGACCCGGTTACGCTGGCCTTCCCCGGTACCCGGAGGGAGGCACCCATGGCAGCGCCCAGCGAGTCGGAACGGATGGCCGCCTACGACATCCAGGTCGAGCTGGTCACCCGGATCGGGGTGCAGGAGCTGGCGCCGGGGACAGGGAGCCTGCGGGAGGCGCTCACCTCCCTGAAGTCGCTGATCGACTTCACGCGCGCGACGCTGCACACGTACAGCGTGAGCCTGGAGCGCGGCTCGGCAACCGGCGCGCCGACGGTCCAGAGCCTCGCGTACGTCCTGATCAACGAGACGATTCGCCCCTTCACCAGCACCTGGCACCCACGCCTGGCTGCTTATGAGGCCCGCTGCCCGGCGGAGACGGCCCCGCTCGACCATGAGGCGGCGTGGCCGGAGGCGGACGCGATGCGGGCCGAACTGACCGCGCTGCGCGAGCCGTTGGTGCGGATCGCGGAGGGGCTGGGCGGCATCTCCGGGGCGGACTTCGGGGTGGCGGCGACGGGCTGAGTCCTTGGGGCGGGCCTCGGGCGTAATTGCCTGGAGGCGCGGCGGCAGGGCTACGTACGCTGCCGCGCATGCCCTCCCACACCGACCCCGCCTCCCACACCGACTCCGCCTTCCTCGACGCCGTCGCCGACCGCCTGGCCGCCCTCCCCACCGTCCGGGCCGTGGCCCTCGGCGGCTCCCGTGCCCAGGGCACCCACAGGCCCGACAGCGACTGGGACCTGGCGATCTACTACCGGGGCGCCTTCGATCCGGCCGACCTCCGCGCGGTCGGCTGGGAGGGCGAGGTGTCGGAGGTCGGCGGCTGGGGCGGAGGTGTGTTCAACGGGGGTGCGTGGCTGACGATCGACGGGCGGCGCGTCGACGTCCATTACCGCGATCTCGACGTCGTGGAGCGGGAGTTGGCGGAGGCGGAGGAGGGGCGGTTCCGGGTGGAGCCGTTGCTGTTCCATCTCGCGGGGATTCCCAGCTACCTGGTAGTCGCGGAGCTGGCGATCAACCAGGTGTTGCGGGGTGCGCTGCCGCGACCGGCCGGCTATCCGGAGAAACTGCGTCGCGCGGCGAGCGAACGCTGGTTCGGCACCGCCCGGGCCACGTTGGCGTACGCGAAGGCCAACCATGCCCCGGCGGGCCGCCTCACCGAGGTCGCGGGCGCGGTCGCCACGGCCGCCGTGCAGACCGGGCATGCGGTGCTGGCGGGGCGGGGGGAGTGGGTGACGAATGAGAAGCGGTTGCTGGAGCGGGCGGGGTTGCGGAGTGTTGACGGTGTCATCGGGGCGCTGGGGGTGCGTCCTGATCAGTTGGGCGCGGCGGTCGCGGAAGCGGAGGTGCTGTTCGAGCGGGCGATGGGCTGAGGGGCCCTCAATTCGACTGCGGCGTTGATCCTCTCGGCCGTAGCCGTCGGCACTCTGCTCGCTGGCCGACACGGTCGCCGAAAAGCTCGCGGCGACGACCGGCACACTGCGGCTCTCTCCGCGTGGCCCTCTCTGTGCGGCTCCCCACGCGGGCTTCCGTAGTTGCGTTCATAAAGAACGTGGCGTTTCCACGTATCGTCACATCCCCGAAACGTCAGCGTCCCATCCCCTCCAAGAGCCCGCCCTACCGTGGACACCACAGCCCGAAGCCCGGCCACCGTCGCCCGAAGGCACACCCCCGCCCTCGCCCCGACAGGAGCCCCGTGTCCCGCCCCGCCCGCCGTGCAGCCCCGGTCCTCACCCTTCCGCCCTGGCTCGCCCACACTCTCCGCACCCAGCGCGGACCCGTTCCCTGGAGTGCGGTCGTGCGAGGGGCGTTGGCCGCCGGGCCCCTGCTTCTCGCCGCGGTCCTCGCCGACCGTGTCTCCCTCGGCGTCGTAGCCGTGATCGCGGCCATGCTCGCCGGCATCAACGACCGCCCCGGCAGCCGCCGTGTCTCCGTCAAGCGGCTCGGGGTGCCCGCGCTGGCAGGGGCGGCCGGGCTGTTCGTCGGGACGTACGCCGGGGAGCACATCGGTGCCGTCCCGCTCACGCTCCTCCTCACCGGCCTCGGGCTCTTCGCCGGCGGCATCAGTGCCGTCGGACCCGTCGCCTCCGGCGCCGGTACGCAGTTGCTCGTCGCCTCCGCCATCGGGGCCGGGATGCCGTTGCCGGATGCCGGGTGGCAGCGGGCGCTCGCCTATCTCGCCGGTGCCGTATGGCTGCTCGCGTTGCGGCTCGTGCTTCCCACGCCCGGTTCCCTCGCCGGCGACTTCCGGTTCGACGGGGAGCGGGACGCCGTCGCCGCCGTGTACGACGCCGTCGGCGAGCTCCTCGACGCCGCGGGCACCGAGCGGGCCACCGCCCGGCGCGTCGCGCTCACCGCCGCCCTCGATCACGCGCAGGACGCCCTCACCGGGCCCCGGCTGCGGCGGTACGCCTCCTCGTCCGCCGAGCGGCGGTTGCACGCGCAATACGCGGCCGCCCTTCCCCTCGCCGAGGCCGCCACCGCGCTCGCCTGGGCCGGGGAACCGGTGCCCGCCCGGGCCTCCGAAGGCCCCCGGCGCCTCGCCGCCGCCGTACGCGGCAACGCGCACACCGGCCCCCTCCCCGCGCCCTCCCGGACCGCGCCCGCCCTGCGCGCCCTCGACGACGCCCTGCTGCATGCCGCCGAGGCCTTCGACCGGGGCGAGGGCAACAGCGACGACCTGCACACCCGGCGTCGTACGGCAAAGGACCTTCGCCGAGCTGTGTTCGGGGCCGGGGGCAGGGAGTACGGGCTGCGCGTCGCCCTGTGCTTCGGGGCCAGCGCCGCCATCGCCCAGGCCCTGCACCACACCCAGTGGTACGGGCAGCACGAGCACTGGTACTGGCTGCCCGCCACCTCCGTCTTCCTCGTCAAGCCCGACCTCGGGCCGCTCGTGTCCCGGGTGCTGTGCCGGGCTGCCGGCACGGTGCTGGGAGCCCTCCTCTTCGCGGGCTTCGCGGCCGTGCTGCCCCGGCCGGAAGGGCTCATCGCGCTGGTGGCTCTCAGTGGTGCCCTCATTCCCGTGGCCACTCGGCACTTCGCCGCCCAGACCGCCGTCGTGACCGTCCTCGTGCTCGCCCTGGTGATGGTGGGCGGCGAGCCGCAGGCCTCCGCGAGCCGGATCGGGGAGACGCTGCTGGCCTGCGCGATCGTGCTGGTCGTGGGGCATCTGCCGATGCCGGGGCAGCGGGGCGGGGGTGTGCGAGCACGGCTCGCCGCGGCCAACCGGGCCGCACATGCCTACCTCGCGCATGTGCTGCGCGAGTCCGACGCCCGTACCCCGCTCCGGTCCGAGGCCCATGACGTGCCGGACGGCGGTGACCCGGCCCGTTCGGGCGACCGTGCCCTCCGTTGGACCCTCCGCCGCGAGGCCTACCGTGCGCTCGCCGAGGCGCGGGCCGCCATCGCTCTGGCCGCCGCGGAACTGCCCGCGCTCGCCCGGCACACGGAGGGCGCGGACGAAATCGTTGCCACCCTTGAGCGGCTCGTCGACACGACCACCGCGTGCGCCGTGCACCTCGACGACTCGGGCCGGCTCACGCCCTGGCACACCGCCCACCTCGCCGAGTTGCTGGAAGAACTCGCGCAGGAGCGCGACCGGGTCGGGCTACCGGGCCCCGAAGCCCCCGAGGTGCCGCTCGCCGGCTGACGTCGGCGCGGTGGCCCGCACCGCAGAGAGGCTGCTCCCCGCGCCGGTGCCGTTCAGGTCGGGCGTTCCGGCCACCGACCCCACGACTCGGACCCTCGACTCCACGACTCGGCCCCCTCGACCCCTCGGACCCCTCAACCCCCGACCCGTACCCAGACCGGCGCGTGATCCGACCCCGCCTCACCCCGCCGCTCCGCCGGATCCGCCCCCACCGACGGCAGCTCCGGCGAACCGGCCCCAGGCAACCCCGTCCCCGTCCCCGCCCCCGTCACCCGGAGGACCAGACGGTGGCTGCACAGTATGTGGTCGATCAGCTCACGCCGCCCCGAGTTCACCCGCGAGAACCGCTGCTCGGCGGGGATCAGCGGCGCCACGTTCCACAGGCGGCCGGCGTCGCCCTTGTCGGCCGTCCTGAAACCGGACGTGCCGATCTCCGAGCCGGGCGGGCCCAGCAGGATCTGCGTGGTCGCCGCCTGCACCTCGTCGTTGAGGTCGCCGAGGACGGCCACGTCCCGCCGACGTCCGTCACCGGCCAGCAGCACGTCCGCCAGCGCGCGCAGCGCCGTCGCCTCCGCCGCGCGCCGGTGGAGGGCGTATGCGCCGTAGCGGGCCCGTTCGCCCTCGTCACGGGGGAAGAAACGATCGCCCGGATACGTCAGCAACTTCGACTTGAGGTGGGCCACGGCCACCCTCAGCGGCCCGGTCTCCGCCTCCGTCTCCACCGCGAGGAAACCCCGGCCCGCCTCCGAGACCGTCACACCCTCGTCGGCCGCCTGTACCGGGTTCAGCTTCGCCGGGAACGCGTTCGTGTCGTGCAGGACCCGGAGCTCCGTACGGCTGAGAAAGCCGACCCGGATGCCCCGGCCGTCCGGGTGCTCGGAGAGCGCGACGTGCCAGTCGCCCGCCAGCATCCCGACCAGGTCCCGCAGGGCCTCCGGCTCCCCGACCTCCTGTATGCCGAGCAGTGCCGGGTCGAGTTCGGTGATGACCGCGGCCAGCGCGGCGAGCTTCGTCTCGTACGTGGCCTTGTCCTTGGGGCCGAACTCGCCGCCGGGCCGGTAGAGGTTCTCCAGGTTCCAGGTGCCGAGGAGCATGCCGGGCTCCTTCCAGAAGCCGCGGGCCGTCAGGCCGCCGAGCGAGCCGTGGTGAGGCCAGCGTGCCCGTGCGTCAGGTCCGTGCGACAGTCCCGTGACCGGATGCGCGGTTCACCTCACGCGACCCGACGACCGCGTCGTACGTTGGCGTGATGACGCCTTCTCCCGCAGAAGCTCCCGCCGACCTCGTCATCACCGGCTGCACCGTCCTCGTGCACGACGATCAGGAGCGGATCGGGTTCGAGGAGGATGCCGCGATCGTCGTACGAGGCGGAGTCGTCGAGGCCGTCACGACCGCCGGCGCCGTGCGCGACCGGCCCGCCGTCGAGCGCCTCGACGCGTCCGGCCAGGTCGCCCTTCCCGGTCTCGTCAACTGCCACACCCACGCCCCGATGGTCGCCCTGCGCGGTGTCGCCGAGGACCTGCCCACCGAGGAGTGGTTCAACGACGTCGTCTGGCCCGTCGAGTCCAACCTCACCGAGAAGGACGTGGAGCTGGGGGCGCGGCTCGCCTGCGCCGAGATGATCCGCGGCGGCGTCACCTGCTTCGCCGACCACTACTTCGCGATGGACGCCGTCGCCGCCGTCGTGACCGAGTGCGGGATCCGTGCCCACCTCGGCGAGGCCTACTTTTCCTCCCAGGGACCTCAAGGCCGGGAGAAATCAGTGGAGTTCGCGCTACGGCAGCGCGGCGGCGCCGACGGCCGTATCACCACCGCCCTCGCCCCGCACGCCCCCTACACCGTCGACGACGCCGACCTGGCCGCCACCGCCGAACTCGCCCGCGAGCACGGCCTCCCCGTCCACCTCCACGCCTCCGAGAACCGCGACCAGGCCGAAACCAGCCTCGCCCGCCACGGCGTCACCCCCATCGAGGTGCTCCGGCGCACCGGAATCCTCGACGTGGACGTCCTCATCGCGCACGGCACCGGCATCCTCGACCGCGACCTGCCGGTCCTGGGGAATGCCTCCGGGCATACGGCCGTCGCCACCGCTCCCCGCGGCTACCTGAAGTTCGCCTGGCCCACCACCACACCCGTACGCGCCCTGCGCGACCTCGGCATCCCCGTCGGCCTCGCCACGGACGGCGCCGCCTCCAACAACTCCCTCGACGTATGGGAGTCGATGGCGCTCACCGCCCTCATCCAGAAGTCGACCACCGGCGATCCGCGCTGGCTGACCTCCCGTCAAGCCCTGCACCACGCCACCCTGCAGAGCGCCCGCGCGGTCGGACTCGGTGACGCGGTCGGCAGCATCACACCCGGCCGGCGCGCCGACATCATCCTGGTCGACCTCACCGGCCCGCACACCCAGCCCGTCCACGACCTCGCCGCCACCCTCGTGCACAGCGCCCGCTCCTCCGACGTCCGCACGACGATCGTCGACGGGCGGGTCCTGATGCGCGACCGGGAGCTGCTGACCATCGATGTCCCCGCGGTGGTAAGGGAGCTGGGGGATCGGATGCCCTCGCTCCTGGACCGCAGTCACGGCAGGCGCATCCAGGAGTACGGCACATAGTCCGAGGTCCGTCGGCTTCGCCGACGGCCCTCACCGATCCGTGATCACGATGAGTACGGCGAGTGACACGGGGCGTAGTGGCTGATCATCGAGAGTGAGCGGTCGCTCACACATCGCGGTGAACGAGTGTCAACTACGTCTCAGTCCCGTCACCGGGCGAGGCGTTTCACCTCCGGCAGGCGTTAACTCCTACAAGTACGACGCTTACTGGAGGTGCAGGATGGTGAACGGGCGAACAGTGCTCGAACGCTTTCCCGCGGGCGGGCCGCGGGGATCGTGGCCCGCGGAGGAGTTCGCACACGCGCGGCGCATGGAGGGTCTGGACGCCGAGGTCGTCATGGACCTCGCGACGGACGCGTTCCTGGTGATCGTCCGTGGTGACCTCGCGGCTGACGCCGCCGCGTGACACGTGACATGAGGGCCGGGGCGCTCCCTGCCGGGCCCTCGTGCTGATCAGCCCGCCTTCGGGGCGGGCACCCGTGTCGTGAACTGCTCCGCCTGGAGCGAGTACAGCTCGGCGTAGACACCGCCGGTGGCCAGCAGTTCGTCGGGCGTGCCGGACTCCACCAGCCGCCCCTGGTCGAGGACGTGCACCAGATCGGCATGGCGTACGGACGCCAGCCGGTGGGTGATGAGGACGACCGTCTGCCCGGCGGAGGCCAGCGCGCGGATCTTCTCGAAGACCTCCAGCTCGGCCCGCGCGTCCAGGGCCGCGGTCGGCTCGTCCACGATCAGGATGTGGCCGCGCCGGTAGGCGGCCCGGGCGATCCCGAGCCGCTGCCACTGACCGCCGGACAGCTCGTGCCCGCCGCTGAAGTGGCGGGCCAGCAGGGTGTCCAGGCCACGCGGCAGATCGGCGACCACGTCCTCGGCCCCGGCCTCGGCGAGCGAGGCGGCCAGACGTTCCTCGGTGAGGGGCGCGGAGGAGCGTCCGACGGCCACATTGACCCGGGCGGTGAACGGCCAGCGCTTGAAGTCCTGGGCCACCATCGCGATGCGCTCGGCGAGTTGGTGCCGGTCGGCGCCGGCCGCGTCGACGCCGTCCCACAGGATCCGGCCCCGGTCCGGGACGTACAGGCCCGCCAGCAGCTTCACCAGGGTCGTCTTGCCGGAGCCGTTCTCGCCGACCAGCGCGACGATCCGGCCGAGGGGGAGGGTGAGCGTGACGTCGTCGAGGGCGGGGCGGGCGGATTCGCCGGGGTAGCTGAAGGTGACGTTCTCGAAGCGGACCTCCCGCGGGTCTTCCGGCAGGGCGGCCCCACCGACCGGAATCGCCCGTTCGGCCGCCTCGACGTACAGCCGCTGCAGATCGCCCACGAAGAGGGCCTCCTCGTGGAGGGCGTTGACCTCCAGGACGAGGGTGTCGAGGCTCGAAGAACCGGTGCGGATGGCGATGACGGCCGTGCCCGCCACCGAGAGCGCCATCGCGTCGGCGAGCAGCAGCCCGCCCAGCGTCGCGTACGTCGCGACGGTCGCGAGCCCCGTCCACGCCGCCGCGATGAGCCCCGTACGCGCCGCCAGCCGGGCCAGCCGCGCCTGCTCCGCCTCCGCCGTCTCCGACATGGCCCGGTAGTGGCGCAGCAGGAACGGCCCGACGCCGTGCACCCGGATCTCGGGCGCGGCAGCGGGCTCCGTCAGCAGCCCGCTGATCAGATGGCCCGCGCGGGAGTGCTGCACCCAGGTGTGGAAGGACTCGTAACGCCGCCGTGCGTTGGTCAGGGCGCTCCAGGCGCTGGGCAGCGTCATGGTGGCGAGGAGGGGGAGCAGGGCGGGGTGCAGCACGGTGAGCACGCCGGCCGCGGCGATCAGCGAGATGGCCGCGTTCACGACGCGCGTGCTGTACGCGATCATGCGGCGGGCGGACCCGGCGCCGTACTGCGCGGTGTCCAGCAGCTTGTGGAAGGCGTGGTCCTCGATCGCGGCCAGCTCCACGGCCGCCGCCCGCTCCAGATACAGCTCGGTCGCCACCCGCTCGACCTTGGGCTCCAGGCGCCCGGTCGCATACGTCGAAGCGGCCCGCAGCAACGTCGAGACCACCATCACGACGGCCATCGCGACGAGCGCGGGGACGGCACCCCGTAACCGCTCCTCCAGCGCCCCGCCCCCGATCAGCCGCCCCAGCACACTGTTCACGGCGAGCAGCCCGACCGCCTGTCCCAGCCCTCGCCCCACCTCGGCCACCAGCACGGTCCGCGCGGCCCGCCGGTCGGCCTGCCAGGCGAGCCGGAAACTCGACGCCAACAGCGACGGCAGCCGCGTCACCATGGCCCGCAAGCTCAGCTCCAGAAAGGCGTCCCGATGCTGATTCCACCCCATGTCGTACCGCAGGGGACCCCCGAAGAGCAGCCGCTCCGACTCAGAAACCCCGGCTCCACCAGCACCGCGCTTCTTTCCCACGCTAGCCCCTCCCCCGACCGCCCTCGTGGCGGAGGGCCACTATGGCGGGGTGGGGGCGTTCGGGGGAGGGCGCGAATGGGGGCGGGGGGTATGCGCGGGCGTACGCCCGTTTCAGTCACGCGCTGATCTGCCGAGACCACGTAGGCGTGGTCCCCGTCACCCGGCACAACGCCACATACAAAGGAATCGGCGGCGTATAAGGAACCGTCCCGGACGGCCGATGAATCAGCCTAGGGGTGTCCAGCACCACCGCCCCCGTCGTGTACCGCACAGCCGCCGGCCACTCCAGCGCGTAGTCGGAGTCGGACGGCACAATCCACCACCAGTGCACGTCGTCGGCGTACACGCACCCCACGCGAGGCAGTCGCGGCAGGACCAGCGGCCCGAAGCGCGCGGGAACAGCCACCGCGTCGCAGCCCAGCGGCGCCGTCATGCCGTCGGGAAAGGGCAGCCGCCGAGGAACAGCAGCGGAGCGCATACCGCGGCGGAGCCGGACCAGCGAGTCCAGGCTCAGCACCTGACCACCGCCGGACGCGCCGCTCACAGCCATGCGGACCCCGTTCCCCCACCGTGCCGCGCCTGCGCTTCGTCCTCGTCGCCCGAACCCCCGGCTGGACCCGGCTTGGGCCGGGACCCCCACCCGAGGTCGTTGTGCGGCCCAGTGTCCCCATGGGCGGTGTCCGGGAACCCGGCGGCGCGCCGCAGATCCGCCCAGACGACCAGCCCGGCCCCCTGCTCCTGGGTCCCCCAGGCGTGGCAGAGGGCGTCGATGAGAAGCAGTCCCCTCCCGTGCTCCTCCTCGGGTCGCGCCGCCAACGGATGGGGCTCACCCGGCGCGCACCCTTCGTCGCGCACGGCTATGCGTACCAGCTCGGCACCATCGCGCAGCTCACACACGATGTGCTCGCTCGCGGTGTGCACGATCGCGTTGGTGACCAGCTCGGACACGACCAGAGTCGCCGTGTCGCAGGTGTCCTCGCATACCGCCCAGCCGTTCAGCCGAGCCCGGGTCAGACGTCTGGCCTGCGCGGGAGAACCCGGATGCGCGGCCAGTTCGAAGCGGAACCGGCGCTCGGCGGCGGCACCCCGCTGGGGCCCGACTGCCGGGGCGGCACCGAGACCGTGGGGGGCCGCGGCGTCTGTTCCTAAGGGCGGGGACGGAATCACGCTTGCCACTATCGCCCCGCCGTGAACACTTGGCAAGTGTCACTCTGAAAATTGCAGAGTGCTGTGTGACGCGGTGGAAGGCCGTGGCACACTGCTCGCAACAGCATGTCGAGCGGCGCCAGTTGGGATCGCCGAGGATCCACCGGTTCACTGGTTCACCGGGGTCTTCGAATAGGTCTTCGAATGGCGCCGTCGGCCTGTCGGGATTCATCGGGATTCAATCGGCCTGTCGGTACTCATTCGTGGAGGTGGAGCGTGAGTGAGCCACGGTCCGCGCCGACGGTCGGTCAGGTCGTCCTCGGTCGGCGCCTGTTGGACCTGCGGGAGCGCGCCGGACTCAAGCGTGAGGAGGCCGCCCGTATCCTCCGCGTCGCCCCCGCCACGGTCCGCCGTATGGAGATGGCCGAGGTCGCGCTCAAGATCCCGTACCTCCAACTGCTCCTGAAGGCCTACGGCGTCTCCGACGCGGAGGCCGACGGCTTTGTGCAACTGGCCGAGGAGGCCAACAAACCCGGCTGGTGGCAGCGGTTCCACGACATCCTGCCCGGCTGGTTCTCGATGTACGTCAGCCTGGAGGGCGCCGCCGGCCTCATCCGGTCCTACGAACCCCACTTCGTGCCCGGCCTGTTGCAGACCGAGGACTACGCGCGCGCAGTGATGAGGTCGGGCGCCATCGGCCAGACCAGCCCCGACGACATCGAGCGCCATGTCGCCCTGCGCATGCAGCGCCAGCAACTGCTCACCCGTGAGGACGCGCCCCGGCTGTGGGTCGTGATGGACGAGACCGCGCTGCGCCGCCAGGTCGGCGGCCCGGAGGTGATGCGTGCCCAGCTCGACCGGCTGCTCGAGGCCACGAAGCTGCCCAACGTGACGCTGCAGGTGGCGCCGTTCGCGAACGGGCCGCACCCCGGCACGTACGGGCCTTTCGTGCTGTTCCGATTTGCCATGTCAGAACTGCCGGACATGGTCTACAGCGAGTACCTGACCGGCGCCGTCTACCTCGACGCGCGCACCGAGGTGGCGACCCATCTCGAGGTCATGGACCGCATGGCGGCGCAGGCCGCTACGGCACATCGCACGAAGGGGATCCTCCGGGATCTCCGCAAGGAGCTGTGAATGGATCGCATCAAGCCGCGCATACACGTCTACAACGGCATGCCCGCGCGGGACTTGGGCAGCGAGGGCTGGCACAAACCGTGGAGCGGCGGCAACGGCGGCAACTGTCTGGAGGCGATGAAGCTCGCCGACGGCCGGATCGCCGTGCGTCAGTCGACCGATCCGGACGGTCCGGCGCTGATCTACACCACGGACGAGATGACGGCGTTCATCGAGGGCGCCAAGGCGGGGGAGGCGGACTTCCTCCTTTCCTGAGCCACTTGCCTGTCTCTCGCACAACTTCCTTTACTTGGTGCTTAGTTGATAATCCATTGCGTTTTACGGAGTGCCCCATGATCGAGATCGACACCAGCAAGCCGCATCCCGCGCGGATGTACGACTGGTATCTCGGCGGCAAGGACAACTACCCCGTCGACGAGGCCATGGGGAAGCAGATGCTCGCCCTCGACCCGCGCGTCCCGGTGATGGCGCGGGTCAACCGCGCGTTCATGCACCGCGCCACCCGCTGGCTCGCCAAGAGTGGCGTGCGCCAGTTCCTGGACATCGGCACCGGAATCCCGACCGAGCCGAACCTCCATCAGATCGCCCAGCGGATCGCCCCCGACGCGCGCGTCGTCTACTGCGACAACGACCCCATCGTGCTGGCCCACGCGGCGGCCCTGCTGCGCGGTACGGACGACGGTACGACCGAGTACCTGCAGGCCGATGTGCGCGACCCCGACGCCATCGTCGAAGGCGCGAAGAAGGTCCTGGACTTCAGCCGTCCGGTGGCCCTTTCCCTCGTCGCGCTGCTGCACTTCGTCTCCGACGAGGACGGCGCGCACGAGCTGGTGAGCCGGCTGCTGTCCGAACTCCCCTCCGGCAGCTACCTGGTGGTGACCCACGCGAGCGCCGACTTCACTCCCGAGGAGTCGAAGGCGGCGACCGAGAAACTCAAGGCGGCCGGCGTCACCCTGGCCCTGCGCTCCCGCGAGGAGTTCACCCGCTTCTTCGACGGCCTCGAACTCGTCGAGCCCGGCGTCGCGGTGCCGCACCACTGGCACCCCGAACTGGGTGAGCCCGTACCCGGGCAGGATGACGGGGTCATCCCCGGGTACGGGGCGGTGGGGCGCAAGCCGTAGTTCTTCCTACGGGGTCGTTCTTCTTACAGGTACGACATCATGCGCCGCGGAGCGTCCACCAGGCGGCTGAGGGCCACCACCGGCAGCGGGGGCTGCTCCACCTTGGCCGGGCTGAGGTTCAGCCCGTAGTAGATCTGCTCGATCGACGGCGGGCCGACCGCGAGGTTGCGTCGGACCGCCTGCGACGGCGACTCCTCACCGGTCTTCACGAGGTACGCAGCGACCATCGCGCCCGTGCGGCCGACACCCGCGCCGCAGTGCACGAACACCGGGCCGGACGCCGACGAGACGACGCCGAGGAAGCGCTGCACCTGCTGGGGCGACGGCGTCTGCCCGTCACGGATCGGCAGGCGTACGGTCTTCAGCCCGGCCTTGCCCGGTTCGGCCAGCTCGGTCGCGCTCATGTGCTCGGCGCGCAGGTCGACGACGGTGGTGATGCCCATGCTCGCCAGTGCCCGGTAACCGGCAGGGGAGGGGGCGGAGCCGCGCCACAGCCGACCGCTGCTGTCCACCGGCTGGAAGTGGTTCACGCCCTGGACGGAGCGCGTCCCGGCCGGCGCCGAGGTCTCCTCGCGGGCCAGGTACGACAGCCCCAGGATGCTGCCGGCGCCGGCTGCCCACAGGGCGATGTAGCCGATGACGATGCCGAGGAGGATCCGTAGGGCGCGCCGTGACAGGGGGCGCTTGTGGAGAGCGGGGGAGGGCAGGGTTGCGGTGAGGACAGCCATGGGCGACCCGGGGGGCTAGGGGACGGGGTCGTTGGAATCGTAACCCGGGGTTTGTGATCAACTGGGTGATAAGTCCGTTTTGTGCGATTAGTCTCACTTGGCATGTTCAATTACTCGGTGCACGCAGTCGGACGGTCACGGTGCGTGGGGCACGGGGCGCGAGCTGGTCGGTCACGGTGCGTGGGGCGCGGTCAGCCCTCGTCCGCCTCCGCGTCGCCGACGCCGAGCACCGTGAGGTGGGCGCGCTCCAGGGTCGCGTCCTCCAGGCAGCCGCGCAGCCGCATGAGGTCGTGCTCGGTGAGGGCGGGCCGTACGACCCCGGCGTACGTGCCGTCCCCCAGGTCGCCCAGGCTGGCGTGCCGCAGCGGTGCGGCCGTGGAGTGCCGGCAGCTCTCCCAGATCTGCTGTGCGGCCAGAGCCTTCCCGTCGGACGACATGTCCGTGCCCCGCAGCTCGATCTGGACGACCACGGAGGTCGCCTTGTTCTCGTTGGCCTCTTCCTTCCTGGTCTGGGTGAGATCGGCGAGCCCCACGACCAGCGCGGCGACCAGGGCGGCGCCGACGAGGGTGACGGTGGTGAGACGTGCGGTACGGCCCCGGGAGGTGCCACCGGCCACCGGTGGCAGGTCCTCCAGATCCTCCAGGTCCTCCGGCGCTGCGGGGTCGGGTGCGGCGAGCACGGCCAGCCGCCCGGCCAGGCGCCGCTCGGCGGGTTTCGCCGTGGCCGACGCGACCTTCTGCACCACCCAGGCGAGCCCGGACAGCACTACGCCGGCCACCATGAGGACCGGCACGAAGACGTACGCCCGGTCCGCCGGGTCCTCCAGCCACCGGAACCGCCTCTCCTCCCGCGCCGCGGCCGGCTCGCGCAGCCGCGTCAGTACGTCCTCCTGGCGGGCGTCCAGCTCCCGCTGCCGCCGGTCGGTGTCGCGCAGCCGCTGCTCGATCCGGTTCAGCCGCCCCAGCGTCGCCAGGCCCAACAGCATCACCTCGACGACCAGCAGCAGCACCCCGCAGATCATCGCCCGCTGCCACTGCCAGCGGTACAGATAGACGACCAGGTAGGTGCCCGCGCCGGTGGCGACCAGCGCTCCGAAGACGTACGCGATCTTCCTCATGGCGCGTCCCCCAGTCGTACGTCACCTGCCGTTCCGTCGACGGTGAGCCGGGAACCGGGCGGGAAGCGGCGTACGGCGTCGGTGGCGCCGACGACCGCGGGGAGCCCGAACTCCCTTGCCAGAACGGCCAGATGGGACAACGGGCTGCCGGTCTGGGCGACCAGGCCGGTGAGGCCGGGCAGCAACGGGGCGAGCGCGGGGTCCAGGGTGCGCACGACCAGGACGGCGTCCGTCGGCCGAGGGCCCGTCCCGTCCCACACGGTTCCGACGACGCGCCCCGCTGACACGCCCCGTACACCGTCGCCCCGGCCGTCTTTCCGTTCGGCGACGACGACCTGACCGTCCGCGAGCCGGAAGGCGTCCGGCAACGGCGGTGACTGGGCCTGCGGCACGCGCGCGTGGAGGTCGTCGGGCAGGGTCCCACCGTCCAGCAGGGCGGCCAGCTCCGCCCACCGCAACAGCCCGACACGCTCCATGCCGACCCCCAGTCGCCGCGCCACCTCCCGCACGAGCCGCACCTGCAGTTCCTGCACCCAGCGGATGCGGAGGCGGAGGGCTTCTCGGGGTGGGAGGGCGGTGAAGGAGGGGGAGTGGGGGGTGGTGGAGCTGGTGGGCGCGGTGGGGTGTGGGGTCAAGGGGCGGGAGAGGGCGGCGGTTATCGAGTGGGGAGTGGTGTGGGTGGCTGTGGCTGATGCTGCGTGTGGGGCGGCGTAGATGGCGAAGGCCGCGCTCGTGGGGGTGCCTCGCTGTGACCGCTCGGGGCGGGCGGTGCCGTTCGCTTTGAGGGCCGGGGTCGGTTCGACCTGGCTCGGGGCGGCCGGTGCCGCCTGGTCGGAGGCGGTCGTCGCCGGTGCCGCCATTGCCGTCGCCGTAACGCCCGGCAGTCGCCCCCGTCCGCGCAGGCGCGGGGCGGTGAGGGTCAGGATCACCGGGTCCGTGGCGACCACCTGGTCGTCGGGGATGCCCAGGGCGCGGGCCTCGGCCAGGGCGGCCAGGGCCGTGCCGGCCGCGGTGCGGCTCTTGGGCGGTTCGTCGAGGAGGGCTCCCGCGAGGGCCTCCTGGGCGTGCAGGGAGACCAGGACCCGGCGGGCCCAGCGGAGCTCCGTGGCCAGGGCCGAGCCGGAGAGCCCGGTGGGCGACGGGATCTCGGCGAGGCGGCGGTCGACGTCCGCGGCGAGGTCGGTCGCCAGGCCGGGCAGCGCGGACGCGAGGCGGCCCACCCGCCAGGCCGCGGTGAGCCGGCGCGCTCCCGGCGCCGGGTTGAGCAGCGCGAGCCACCGGTGCCGCGGCGGCACGGCACCCAGGAGCCGCAGATCGGCGGCGGCGCGGCCGGTGACCGTCGTGACCACCGGCACGGAGTTCAGCAGCCGGCGCGGCGCGCTGCCCCCGATGTCGAGCGCGGCGGCGAGCCCACGGGCCATCGGCGCCACCCACAGGTCCTCCTCCAGCGGCGCCAACTGTTCCGGCAGCGTCTCCGCCACCGGACCGGGCCCGAGCAGGCGCGCCCCGCGTGCCGGCCGAGCCGTCATCGCGGTGATCGGCCGGCTCTGGAACAGCCACAACCGCCCGTCCGCGTCGAACCCGAACTCGATGTCCTGCGGCCCGCCGAAGACCCGACGGACCTGCCGCGCCAGCCGCGCCAGCCGGAACAGCTCGACGCGCGTGAGCAACGAGCCGCCCCCCTCGGACGAGGCTCGCAGGCCGCCTGAGGGCTCGGCCGGCGGACCGCCGGAGGGCTCCGTCGGGCCGTCCGAAGTCTCCGTCCGCAGGAGCCGTCCGTGCCCGCTCAGCCAGTAGTCGGTGCCGGCCTGCGCCCCACTGACCAGGCTGTCCGGCCCGCCGCGCACCGCGCTGACCAGCATCCGGTCGGCCCGCCCCGCCACCGGGTCGGCACCGAACATCACCCCGCCGACCCGTGCCGTGAGCATGGGCTGCACCAGCACCGCCATCGGTGCCGTGGACCCGTCGGACCGGTGTGCCGAGTCGAGCACGGTCTGTACGGCCCTACGAAAGTCCCGCCAGCCACGCACGTCGAGAACCGAGGCGAACTGACCGGCCAGGGACGACTCCTCGGTGTCCTCCTGCGGCGAGGAGGACCGTACGACGAGCGGGCGGGTGCCGCCGTCGGAGAGCTCGTCCCAGGCGCGCCGCAGGGCGACGGTGTCGCGTACTGCCTGGTGCGGTATCACGAAGCCGGGGAGCACGGGCAGCCCGGCGCGGGCCGCGCGGGCGAGGTTCGCGGCCTTGGACCCCATCAGTCCGGGAAGCGCGCTGCCGGGCCGGTCCAGCGGGGCCATGGCCGGGCCGTACGTCTCGGCCTTGCCCGGCGTGACGTCGTCCCGGAGTTCGTCCCCGTCGCGCGCACCTTCTCCGTGACGTTCATCGAGCGTCGTCATCGAACACCCTCCAGGACCGACCGCCAACAGGGGGGACGCGCTGGGGTGGCCCTGCGCCTGACGACGGAACGAAGGATGGGGGCGAGCCGCTGCCGTCCCGGGTCCGGGTACGACGACTACACGCCTCCTGCTCCGATGATCCCACTCCTGTTCGGATACATGTAGCCCGGAAGTCATCTTTCGGACACATGCGAGAACAACTCAGAATGCGACCGTATGCCTGTAATGAGAGATATATCCAGATTCAGTGGCCTTCGCCCGGCGGTAGCACCCCGCACAGTGCCTCCAGCGCGGCCCCGTAGGCGTGCTCCGAGGGTGTCGCGTATCCGACGACGATGCCGTCACGGATCGGCATGGCCGTCTCCGTGGCGTCCGGATGTCGGAACTCGGCGAGGCCGTCCAGGGCGATGCCCTGCCAGGTGGCAGCCTTGACCGTGGACCGCTCGGTGCCGGGCGGCAGCCGCAGCACCGCGTGCAGTCCGGCGGCGACACCGGTGACCTCGACGTGCGGCGCGTGCGTGGCGAGCGCCGCGACGAGGCGGTCGCGGCGGCTCCGGTACCGCTGTCGCATCCGCCGGACATGACGGTCGTATGCCCCGCGGGCCATGAAGTCGGCGAGGCTCAGCTGGTCAAGGGTGCTCGCCCACGCCTCGCGCTCGCCCTTGGCCGCGAGCACGTCGTCGACGTACCGCTCGGGCAGGACCATCCAGCCGAGCCGTACCGCCGGCGACAGGCTCTTGCTGACCGAGCCGATGAAGATCACTCGCTCGGGATCGAGCCCCTGGACGGCGCCGACGGGTTTGCGGTCGTAGCGGAACTCCCCGTCGTAGTCGTCCTCCAGAACCACGCCCCCACGCGCGCGTGCCCAGTCGATCACGGCGGCGCGGCGCTCGGGGTGCAGCGGGCCGCCGGTCGGGAACTGGTGCGCGGGCGTGAGCAGTACGGCACGCTCGCGCACCAGCCGGTCGACGCGTGCGCCGTCCTCGTCGAGGGGGAGCGGTACGGTCCGCACGCCCGCGGCGGCGAGGAGTTCCCGGTGGAAGCCCAGCCCGTACGCCTCCACGGCCAGCGGACCGCGCAGCACACCGCCGCCCCCGCCCCCGCCCCTGTCCTGCCCGAACAGCAGCCGCAGGGCGTGCGCGAAGCCGGAGCAGATCACGATCCGGCCTGGCTCGGTACGCACGCCACGCGCGCGTGCCAGGTACTCGGTGAGCGCCTCCCGCAGTTCCACGCGCCCGGCGGGATCACCGGGCCCGAAGACCTCGTTCGGCGCCTGCTGGAGGGCCCGCCGATAGGAGGCCAGCCAGGCAGCGCGCGGGAACGCCGACGCGTCCGGCGTGCCCTGCCGAAGGTCGTGCCGAGGTCCACGCGCGCGTGGAGGTGCCTTACGGGGCACACGCTCGGCGCGCAGGGGTTGGGCGCGCTCGGCCACCCTCGTCCCCGAGCCCTGGCGGGCGGTGAGCCAGCCCTCGGCCACCAGCTCCGCGTACGCATCGGCCACGGTGTTGCGGGCTACCCCCAGGTCGGCGGCGAGCGAGCGGTACGGCGGCAGCCGGGTGCCGGGCGCCAGCCGCCCGCTGCGCACGGCCTCGCGCAGCGCACGGATCAGCGCGGCCCGGTGCCCGCCCGGCCTGCCCGGCCCGGATGACCCGGGTGGCCCGGCTGACCCGGACAGCTCGGATGAGCTGGACAGATCCAGGTGCAGGTCGGCACCGATCCGCTCCGCGGAATTGACCCACAATTTCGCCATGGAAATGCACCCTACAACCGGTCTTTTTGGCCCGTAGGTTGATTCACATGACGACGAACACGATCGACACCAAGCCCGTAGCGTCCATCGCCGAGACCATCAACGAGGCCGAGGCCGCCCGCACCCGCCTCGACTTCGCGAAGTCCGCCCCGAAGGCCTTCCGCGCCATCGTGGGCTTCGACGCCGCCGCCCGTGAGGGCCTGGACCCGGCGCTCGTCGAACTGATCCAGATCCGCGCCTCGCACCTCAACCACTGCGCCTACTGCCTTCACATGCACACCAACGACGCCCGCAAGGCCGGCGAGAGCGAGGACCGGCTGCACATGGTCGCCGTCTGGCGCGAGGCCCGCCACTTCTTCACCGAGAAGGAACAGGCCGCCCTGGCCCTGACGGAAGCGGTGACCCTGGTGGCCGACGGCGGGGTCTCCGACGAGGTCTACGCCCAGGCCGCAGCCCACTTCGACGAAGGGGAACTGGCGCACGTACTGGCCCTGATCCTCACGATCAACACGTGGAACAGGGTGGCGCTGGCGACGGGGAAGGTGGCGGTGACGGACGAGCGGCGTTAGGGCCCGCTTCTCGCACCCGCGATCACTGCCGCTGCCGCTGCCGCTGCCGCGTCAGACAGTCATGGGGCGGTCGTACGGCGAGATCGGCGACGGCAGCCGTGAACTTCCCGTCAGGTAACGGTCGACGGCCGCTGCCACCGCCCGCCCCTCGGCGATCGCCCACACGATGAGCGACTGCCCCCGGGCGGCATCCCCTGCGGCGAACACACCGGGGACGTTCGTGGCGAACCCGGCATCCCGGGTGATCGTGCCGCGAGGCTCCAGCTCCAGCCCCAGCTGGTCGATCAGCCCGTCTTCCCGGTCGGGCCCGGTGAAGCCGAGGGCGAGCAGTACGAGGTCGGCCGGCAGCGTCCGCTCGGTGCCCGGCATCGGGCTGCGCTGCGCGTCCACCTCGGTCAGGTGCAGCGACTGTACGTGTCCGTCGGCGTCTCCCGTGAAGTGGAGCGTGGACGCCGCGAACAGTCGCGCGTCCGCGTCCGCCGCGGGCGCCGTCTGAAGATCGCGCGCCTCCTCGTGCGCGGCCGACAGACGGTAGATCTTCGGGTACGTCGGCCAGGGCTCGGCGTCCTCGTCCCGCTCGGCGCCCGGCTGGGCGTAGATGTCCAACTGCGTCACGGACGCGGCACCCTCCCGCACGGCGGTGCCCAGACAGTCGGCCCCCGTGTCCCCACCGCCGACGATGACGACATGCTTCCCGGCGGCGGACATGGGGGACGTCTCCAGATCCCCCTCGCACACCCGGTTGGCCAGCGGCAGATACTCCATCGCCTGATGGATGCCGCTCAACTCCCGCCCCGCGAGGGGGAGTTCACGCCAGGCCGTGGCTCCCGTGGCGATCACCACGGCGTCGTAGCGCGACCGCAGCTCGGCGGCCCCGATGTCCCGCCCGACCACCGTCGACGTACGGAACTTCGTCCCCTCGGCCTGCATCTGCTCGATCCGGCGCTCCAGATGGTGCTTCTCCATCTTGAACTCGGGGATGCCGTACCGCATCAGCCCGCCGATCCGGTCGTCCTTCTCGTACACGGCGACCGTGTGCCCCGCCCGGGTCAGCTGCTGCGCCGCCGCGAGCCCGGTGGGCCCCGAGCCGATCACCGCGACCGTGCGCCCGGACAGCCGGTCCGGCGCCCTCGGGGGCGCGAAACCCTCTTCCCAGGCCCGGTCGGCGATCGCGCACTCGACGTTCTTGATGGTGACGGCCGGCTGATTGATCGCCAGCACGCACCCCGCCTCGCACGGCGCCGGACACAACCGCCCCGTGAACTCGGGGAAGTTGTTCGTCGCGTGCAGCCGGTCGGCGGCCGCCCGCCAGTCCTCCCGCGACACCAGGTCGTTCCACTCGGGGATCAGATTGCCCAGCGGACAGGCGTCGTGGCAGAAGGGTATGCCGCAGTCCATGCAGCGGTCGGCCTGCTTGCTGATGATGGGCAGCAATGCCCCGGGGACGTACACCTCGTCCCAGTCCTTGGCCCGCTCCTCGACGGGCCGGCGCGGCCAGTCCTGGCGGGGGGTGGTCATGAAACCCTTGGGATCGGCCATGGCCGTCTTCCTTGCGTGCGCGTGTGACGTGTGGGAGCCGTGCGTCATCGGGCGGCACTCTTCCGGCAACGATACGTCTCACGGACCACGTGCGCAGAGTAGGGGGACAGCGCTTTCTCCGGCGGTCGCCACGGGGGTCGCTATGGGGGTCGCTACGAGGGTCACCACGGGGGTCCGGAGAGCAACGGGTCAGCTGAGGGACAGCACGTAGCACAGCGTCGCGGCGGCGGACGCGACCGTGCGGACGTGGTTCCACGCCGTCCACTCGCGCACGTACGTCGGCCAGTAGGCGGCCGCCTCCTGAGTGCCCGCCTCCAGCTTGAGCAGCGCCTCGTTGCGCGGCACGTTCGCCACCATGGTCACCCCGAACGAGCCGAACAGATACAGCGCACTACCCAGCAGCAGCTCCACCGTTCCCTCGTCCGGCCAGAGCACGAACGTCACCACGGCGATCACCGCGCACAGCACCGCCGACCCGACGAACACGAGCATGAACGCCGGCATCAACGCCGTCACGTTGATCGCCTTCATCGCGGCCACGCCCTGCGCGGGCGGCAGCGCGGCGAGCCCACGCATCACGAAGGTCGAGAAAGCGCAGAAGACTCCGGCCACGAGACCGGTCCCGACCACGCCGATCACGATCAGTACGAAGTACGGTCCATCAATCATGTCAACGTCAACTCCCGTATCCCGCCGGGATCCTGCCCGGCTCCCTCCATCACTACCAGTGAAAACGTGCACGAGATCAGTGACCATGGCCGAGCGGCGCGAGCACATACGCGAGCGTCCAGCGGGGCGCAGACGGGTGCTGCGGTGAACGTCGCGCCTTGAGGGAGGGCGCTGGGTAGGGGGCGGTTCGCCCCCAGCGGTTTGTCTACTGGCGGTTTGCCTCCCGGGCCCCGCCGCGGCGGCATCGGCTCGGCTGTTCCTGACTCCGTCGGCACTTTCAGCCGACCCCCGACACCTCCGCCCGCCACCCCCGCAACGTCGTCTCCACCGCCGCCGCGATCCGGCGCCGAGCCTCGTGGCGCGGCACCCCGCTCATCAGCAGCTGGTCGTACGGCGTGTCCATATGCCGTACGGACGCCATGACCGCCGACGTCACCGCCGCCTCGGACAACGCCTGCCCCGCCGCACTCCTCCCCACCCGTCCACTGCCCCGCACCGACGCATGCGCGGCTATGTCCTGCGCCCGGTCCGCCGGACACCCCGGGAACAGCCGCCGTATCTCACCCGCGAACGCCTCCGCGAACCGCACGTCCTCCCGCGCCCGACGCCGGGCGTCCCGCACCCGGCGCCGCCGGCGTGCCTCCGCGTCCGCCAGGCACCGCTCCTCGGCGCGAGCGAGTCCCGCCTCCTCGACGAGGACGCCCTGCCGCTCATAACGGCTCCTGCGTCGGTTGAACCGCACGACCACCGCCGACAGCGCACTCTCCTCCCGTGACCGACGTGTCAACGCCGTGTCGCCGCGCGGCAGAAACACCAGATGCCCGAGGTCGGAACAGTCGAGACACCGCGGCGCACCCTCCTCCAGCACGAGCATCTGCAACGGTCCCGCATGACACTCCGCACACTGCCGCCGCTTGAGGGGCTGGATCACGAGAAGGCCGGTACGGGGCGGGGGAGTTGCGAGGGGCGCCATACGGGGTTCATTCCCCTCGGGGCAGGCCTGGGGAACTCCCTGACCGGGGCAGAGGAGCCGTCTGGTCAGCGTTGGCGACGGCGACGGCGACGGCGACGATGGCGAGGGCGCGGAGCGCGCCGCACCCGTGCCGCGCCGTGTCGCATCATGGGCCGTGTGCGACTCGAAGCGATCACCTGGGACCGGCTCGGCGACCTGCTGGCCGAGCGGCTGCTCGACCTGAAGCCGGCCGATGGCAGCCCTTGGCCGCGTATCGCGTTCGACGGTGCCCCGGCGGCCCGCCCGGGCGACCTCGCCGAGCGCGTCGGGGAGGCGCTGCGCATGCGCGGCCGGCCCTCGCTCGCCGTCGGCGCGGAGGGTTTCCTGCGCCCCGCCTCGGTCCGCCTGGAGTACGGCCACCAGGACGTGGACGCCTACTACGACGGCTGGTTCGACACCGGCGCCCTGTGGCGAGAGGTCTTCGGCCCCCTCGAACCGGGCGGTGACGGTCGCGTCCTGCCCGACCTGTGGGACCCGGTCACCGACCGAGCCACCCGCAGCTCCTACGTCCAACTCCCGCCTGGCGGCGTCCTGTTGCTGCACGGCCCCCTCCTGCTGCGTCACTGGTTCCCCTTCGACCTGACTGTCCACGTCCTCCTCTCGCCCGGTGCCCTGCGCCGCCGTACCCCCGAGACCGAGCACTGGACCCTCCCCGCCTTCGAGCGCTACGACTACGAGACCGACCCCGCCGGTACGGCGGACGTCCTGGTACGCGCCGACGATCCGCGACACCCGGCGTGGAGCGGTTGATCCTTGAGGGGGAGCGCTTGCGCGCTTGCGTGCTTGAGCAGTTGAGCCGGAGTCGGCAAAACCAGTTCTATATGCACGTGCATTTAATTACTCTGTCCCCATGACGACCTCCACGAGTGATCCGATCTCCTTCGACGACTCCGTCCGCTCCCTGCTCGACGGCAAAAACTTCGCCAGCGTGGCCACCCTCGACCCCGACGGCGCCCCGCAGAACTCGGTGGTCTGGATCAAGCGCGAGGGCGACACCGTGCTCTTCTCCTCCGTCGACGCCCGCCAGAAGGTGCGCAACCTCCGCCGCGACCCCCGCATCAGCGTCTCGGTCTACGACCTTGCCAACCCCTACACCTCGGTCGAGATCCGCGGCACCGCCGAGATACTTCCGGACGACGCCAAGCGGCTCCCCTTCGAGCTCTCGCACAAGTACCTCGGCATCGACCCGCCCGCCGAGAAGGACGACGAGACCCGCGTGATCATCCGCGTCGTCCCGCGGAAGATCGTGGGCTTCTCGGCCTGAGCGCCGCCCGCTGCCGGGGCCGTACCGCTCGGCTCCGGGTGCGGGTGCCGGGTGGCACGGCGAGAATGAAGGGCGCCGGGACTAGCGGTGCGTCGTGCGCCGCGCCGGCCGTCCGGCATCGGGAGGTACTCCATGACCACTGCCGGAGACATCATGCACCGTGGTGCCCAGTGGATCCCGGCCCACGAGACCCTGGACCGCGCTGCCCAGCTCATGCGCGAGCTGGGCGTCGGTGCCCTGCCCATCAGCGACCAGAACGAACGGCTCTGCGGCATCCTCACCGACCGCGACATCGTCATCGGCTGCGTGGCCGTGGGACGCGACCCGAGCAAGGTCACCGCCGGTGAGATGGCCCACGGCACCCCCCGCTGGATCGACGCCAACGCCGACATCAGCGACGTGCTCCGGGAGATGAAGGAGCACCAGATCCGCCGGCTCCCCGTGATCGAGAACAAGCGCCTGGTCGGCATGATCAGCGAGGCCGACCTGGCCCGGAACCTGCCGGAGAACGAGGTCGCCCACTGGGCCGAGAGCGTCTACGCCAGGACCACGGCACCGACGACGCACTGACCCGGCGCACGTCCCCTCACGTCCTGTGCCGTCTCCGTCCGGCCGACCGTGCCGGACGGGGACGCGCCGCAGTCGGCCGGCGGTCGGCCCAAGGAAGCGTCAGAGCCATCCGTTGCGCCGGAAGCCGCGGTACAGCGCCACACACGCGACGGATATCACGCCTACGACCAGCGGATAGCCGTACGTCCAGCGCAGCTCCGGCATGTAGTCGAAGTTCATCCCGTACAGCCCGCACACCATCGTCGGTATGGCGACGATCGCGGCCCATGCCGTGATCTTCCGCATGTCCTCGTTCTGCGCGACCGTGACCTGTGCCAGGTGCGCCTGCAGGATCGAGTTCAGCAGTTCGTCGAAGGCCGCTATCTGCTCCTTGGCGCGCAGCAGATGGTCCGAGACGTCGCGGAAGTAGGCCTGTATCTCCGGCTCGACCACCCGGATGGGCCGCGTGGCCAGTTCCTCGAGCGGGCGACTCAGTGGAACCACGGCCCGCTTCAGTTCGAGGAGTTCCCGCTTGAGCTGGTAGATCCGCCCCGGGTCGGCCCGCGCGCCGTTCTCCGCGAACACGTCCGTCTCGACCTGGTCGATGTCCTCCTGCACCGAGTCGGTGACGCTCAGATAGTCGTCGACCACATGGTCCGCGATCGCGTGCAGCACCGCCGCGGGGCCCTTGGCGAGCTGCTCGGGGCTCGACTCCAGTTCCTCGCGCAACGGGCCCAGCGAGCCGTGCCGCCCGTGCCGCACCGTGATCACGAAGTCCCGGCCGACGAACACCATGATCTCGCCGGTGTTCACGACCTCGCTCGTCGCCGTGAGTTCCTCGTGCTCGACGTAGCAGACCGTCTTGAACACCGCGAACAGCGTCTCGTCGTAGCGCTCCAGCTTCGGCCGCTGATGCGCCTCGACCGCGTCCTCGACGGCCAGCGGATGCAGGGCGAACAGCTCGGCGATGCCCGCGAACTCCTGGTCCGTTGGCTCATGGAGGCCGAGCCAGACGAACCCGGCGCCGCGTTTGCGCACCTTCTGTACGACGTCGACCAGGTCGCCGCTCTCCGGGACCCGCACGCCGTCCCGGTACGTCACGCAGTTCACCACCGAGGAGCCCAGCGGGGACCTGGCGGGATGGCTGAGGTCGACGCGGGGGCGCCGTCGAGTCAGCCGTGCCACCTTGCGGAGGCCGCCGACCTTGCTGAGGCCCGTGACCTTCCGCAGATTCCCTGCCATGGACATCTGGATCTCCTTGCGTGGATCTCCCCATTGATGTGCGACTCGCCTCCGGGGCACTCCAGCCCCTTCGGCTCGCTCGCGGTGCGCCGCATCTCTGCGCCGTGGTCCGCCAGTTTGCCAGGTGGGTGTGAGACGTGGGTAAGCCTGTGGGAGCAGGTGGTTCCGCTTTGTTCCCGGCTGTGGATGAAGAGTCCGCGTCGGCGTCGCCACTGGGGAGGGGCGGCCGTACCGGATTCAGGGCCGTCCTGCCGAATTCGAGGCCGTCCTGCCGAGCGTCGCCCCCTCCGGACAAGCCGGGCAACTGGGATGATCGCATCATGACGCGAACCCACGGGTATCTCCTCGGCAATCGGCAGGGCGAGGCGGGCGAGCGCTTCGACGCCTTCGCCACCCTCTTCGACCCCACGACGTTCCGACACCTAGAACGGCTCGGCGTCGGACCCGGCTGGCTCTGCTGGGAGGTGGGCGCCGGCGGCACCTCCGTGGTGTCCTGGCTGGCCAAGAAGGTCGGCCCGACCGGACGGGTCGTCGCGACCGACATCGACACCTCACGGCTCACCCCGGCCGCCCGTCCGCCGGTCGAGGTCCGCGTCCACGACGTGGGTGCGGACGAGCCGCCGGGGGAGGGGTTCGACCTTGTGCACGCACGGCTTGTGCTCGTGCATGTGCCGGACCGCGAACGGGCGTTGAGCTCGATGATCAGCGCCCTGCGCCCCGGCGGCCGACTTCTGATCGAGGACGCCGACCCCGCTCTGCAGCCCCTGCTCTGCCCCGACGAGTACGGCCCCGAACAGCAGCTCGCGAACCGCCTCCGCAACGGCTTCCGCACACTGCTGGCCAAACGTGGCGCCGACCTCTCCTACGGCCGCAGGCTTCCGCGTCTGCTCCGTGAGGCAGGTCTGCGGCGGGTGGAGGCCGAGGCGTACTTCCCGGTCGCCTCGCCCGCCTGCACCGCCCTGGAGTCCGCCACCGTCCGCCAGATCCGCGACCAGCTCGTCACCGAGGGCCTCGCCACCGACGAGGACATCGACCGCCACCTCGCCAACGTCGCCGCTGGTGACATGGACCTGGCCACTGCCCCGATGATCTCGGCGTGGGGCCGCAAGGCGTAAGTGTGGAGCGAGAGTTGACGTGGATTCAGCGGGGTGGGCGGAAGCCGGTCATCGTCACTTCGCCGTAGGTGGCCTTCCACCCACCCGGTTCACCGCCAGCGCACCGGCCCGGCAGCCCTCCCGCGCCGCATCCTCGGGCCCGGCGCCCGCGAGCAGGGCCGCGAGGAAGGCGCCCGTGAAGGCGTCGCCGGCCCCCGTTGTGTCCCTCGGCGTCGCCGGCGCGGCGGGGACGTGGGCGCGCACGGCGCCGGACCGGGCCACCAGCGCACCGTCCGCGCCCTGCTTGGCGACCACCAACGGCACGTGACGGCTCAGCTTGGCCGCCGCGTCCGCCGCGTCGGACAACCCCGTGAGCAGGCATGCCTCATCTCGGCTGGGCAGCAGGACGTCCACGCCTTCCACCAGTGCCAGGAAACGGTCGACGCCCAGCTCCACGAGGAAACCGGCCGACGCCGGATCCAGGCTCACCGGCACACCATGCGCGCGTGCCGACGCCAGAGCCACCGCCACCAGGGCCCGGCTCGGCTCGGAGAACAGCAGGTAGCCCGAGAGGTGCAGGCGGGCGACACCGTCGAGCAGCGCGTCCGACCAGTCGTCGGGGTCGAGCCGCAGGGACGCTCCGCTGTCGGTGAGGAACGTCCGCTCGGCAGCGGCGTCCGTGTCGACCAGGCAGATCACCGTCCCGGTCGGCGCCTGCGGATCCACGACGAGAAGGGGCCGTACTCCGCTCGCGGTCAGCGCCCGCTCGTGCCACGCTGCCGCGTCCGTACCGACCCGCCCCAGCAGCCGCACCTCTGCACCGCCCCAATGCGCGGCCCAGCAGGCCACATTGGCGCCCGCGCCGCCCGGCACCGTCCGGATGGCCGCGGCCGTGTCCGTGCCCGAGGCGAGCGGCCCCCGGTGCCGGGCGATGACGTCCGTCACCACGTCCCCGACGACCAGCAGCGCGCCGCCGCGCTCGCCGGCCGGGACGGGCCCGTCCCCCGCGTCGCCGCGCCCCGGCCCGTTCCCCGGCTCGCTCACGCCCCGGCCCAGGCCGCCGCGATCCGCCCTGCCAGCCGTACGTTGCCGCGCACCGCCGCGAGATTGGCGCTCAGCGAGGCACCCTCCGTGTGCCGTACCAAGTAGTCCAGCAGGAACGGCGTGACCGCCTGACCGGTGATGCCCCGCTCCTCGCACGCGTCCAGCGCGTCGGCGAGCACACGCGCGTGCAGCTCGGGATCCAACTGCTCCGCCTCGGGCACCGGATTGGCGACGATCAGCGCCGACTCCGGCCCGTCGAGCGCGTCCTGAGCGCGCATCACCTCGGCCGCCTCCTGGGGTGACTGAAGCGTCCAGTCCACCGGATGCCCCGAGTCGGACAGATAGAAGCCGGGGAAGTGCTCCGTGCGGTAGCCGGCGACCGCGACGCCGAGGGTCTCCAGCCGCTGCAGGGTCGCCGGGACATCCAGGATCGACTTCACGCCGGCGCACACCACCGTGATCCGCGTGCGCGCCAGCAGCCCCAGGTCGGCCGACTCGTCCTGCGTCACCGTCCACTGCCGGTGCACGCCGCCGAGCCCGCCCGTCGCGAACACCCGTACGCCCGCGAGGGCCGCCAGCAGAGCCGTCGCCGACACCGTGGTCGCCCCGCTCGCCCCGGAGGCCACCGCGAGCGGCAGATCACGGTGCCCCAGCTTGCGGATCCCGTCCTCGTTCGCGATCCGCTCCAGCTGCTCCTTGTCCAGTCCGACATGGGGCCGCCCGTCCAGCACGGCGATCGTCGCGGGAACGGCGCCCTCCTGCCGTACGACGTCCTCCAGCTCCAGCGCCACCTGCAGATTGCGCGGGCGGGGCAGCCCGTGCGCGATGATCGTGGACTCCAGGGCCACCACGGGTTGACGCGCGTTGATCGCCTCCCGCACTTCTTCGGACACCATCAGCACCACGCGCCTGCCTCCTGTCGTTCGGTCTTCCCTCATCTCTGGCGGGCGGCACGCCCGGTCAAACCCTTGCGGCCTGTGGGGGACGACACCAGCCTTGGACGCATGACCGACAACACGACACGTCTCGACCACGTGGTCCTATGGGTGAGCGACCCGGCCGCCTCGGCCGAGTTCTACGAGAAGACACTCGGCATGGCGCCCATCAGGCTCAGCGAGTTCACCGCGGGCGAGGCGCCGTTTCCCTCGGTGCGCGTCAACGAGGAGACCATCCTCGACCTCATGCCGATGGCCATGGCGGAGCGCATGAAGATGCTCCCCGGTGCCGCCCGGAGCGCGGGGCACCCGGTCAATCACGTCTGTCTGTCCTTGCCGGAGGCCGACTTCCAGGGGCTGCGCACCCACCTGGAGGAGCACGACGTGCCCGTGTCGGACTACTCGTACGACTCCTTCGGCGCCCGCGGCAAGGCCAGGCGCAGCTTCTACTTCCGCGACCCCGACGGCAACGTCTTCGAGGCCCGGCACTACGACTAGCACGCCGGCGAGGGGGGGCACGCGTGCGTGGCCCCCCTGCGGTGACGTCAGACCGGCCGTACGCCGTCCAGCGCCCCATGCGGGCTCAGCACGTACTTGCCCGATCGTCGAGCGGTGACTCTTGGCCCGGCCGAGGCCGAGCCGCACCTTCAGCGTGCCGGACCTGGCGTCGTCGTCGATCCCGCGGGGTCGTCCGTGACGTACGGCCCTGGGATGCCGAGAGCACCGCGCGCGCGTGATCCCCATCAGCCGTGTTCGACGACCTCTCCGGTGATCTCGTGTCCGAGGACCTGCCCCTTGGGCGCGGTCGTCCGCCCGGGTCTGTCCTGAAGCATGAGCGTCGGGTGGTCGATGCTCCTGACTCCCCGCCCCGTGCCCGGCTTGAGATACGCCACTGCCCTGTTTCCGCGCATGCATGATCACCGTCCCTTCAGCTCCGTGTCTGTCGGATGCCGGTCGGATGCCAGCGGCTGTGCGCATGGCGGAGTCTGGTGCCGCGGCCGTGGTCCGGCCAGCCTCCGCGCGGCCACCGGAACCGGCGGCGACCGGAAACACCTGGCCTCGTCCGCCCAGGGTGTGCCGGGCGAGCCAGGGCTTGACCTCAGTCGCCCGCCGGAACGTCGGCCGCCCGTCTGCCCCGCGTGAACAGCACCAGCGCCGCCAACGGAAGCAGCAGGCAGGCGGCGGTGAAGTTCAGCCAGCCGTAGCTCGCCTGGGCGACCACGAGGCCGGCGACCGCGCCACCGACGCCCGCGGAGGCGTTCATGACGAGGTCCGACAGCCCCTGAGCGGCGGCCCGCGCGGGCTGCGGCACGGAGTCCGTGAGCAGCGCGGAACCGGACACGAGCCCCGCCGACCAACCGAGGCCCAGCACGAAGAGCCCGACGGCCGTCTGCCCGTGACTGCCACCCGCCGTACCGGCGAGGAACACCGCGCACGCCAGCAGTCCCACCGCGAGCCCGATCCCGGACAGCCGCCCCAGCCGGTCCGACAACCGCCCCATGAGCGGCGCGAACGCGTACATGCCGGCGATGTGCCCGCTGATGACCAGCCCGATCAGATCGATGCCCGCGCCGTGGTGGGCGAGGTCGACCGGGGTCATCGCCATCACCGACACCATCGCCGTGTGCGCCACGGCAACGGTTACCACCGCGAGTCGCGCACGCGGGGAGGCGGCCACGGCTGCCATCCCGGCGCGCAGTGAACGGGCCGCGGGCGACTGCTCCTCGGCCGGTGCGAGCGCACGCGCCGTCAGCAGCGGGTCCGGCCGCAGCAGTACGGCCACCACGACCGCGGATATCAGGAAGATCCCGGCCGCCCACAGGAACGGACCCGCCGCCGCGGGTATCCCGAGGCCCGTGACGCTCCGACCGGCGGGCGAGGCGATGTTCGGGCCGAGGACCGCGCCGATGGTGGTCGCCCACACGACGAGGGAGATGGCACGGGCCCGCCGCTCCGGCTCGGCCAGATCGGCGGCCGCGAACCGCGCCTGGAGGTTCGCCGACGAAGCCGCGCCGAAAGCGGCCATCCCGCAGAGCAGCAGAGGAAAGCTCCCGATGTCGGCCGCGACCACCGTGACACCGGCGCCCAGGGCTCCGATGAGATAGGCCAGGACGAGCCCTGGACGTCGCCCCCGCGCGGTCATCAGCGCGGCCAGCGGCATCGACAGCACCGCCGTACCGGCCACGGTCGCGGTGGGTGCGAGCCCGGACAGTGACTCGGTGCCGCTGACCTGCGTCGCCAGGACGGCCGCGAGGGCGATGCCGGTGGCGACGCCCAGCCCGCCCAGGATCTGCGTCGCGATCAGCACGGCCGAGATACGGCGCCGCAGTGCCGGCAACCGGTCGGGCGTGACGGACGCGACGGCCCCTCGCTCGACGGCGGTCATGAGGCAGACCCGGCTGTACGCCGCGTCCGAGCGGCCGACATGGGGCGGCGCACCGGACCTGCCGACCCGGGACAGCACACCGGACCTGTCGCGTACATGTGGGTGAAAGGTGTCGTCACAGGCGCAGTCTCCCCCCTCTTCTCCTGCCTGTCTTCTGTCGCCTGTCCGACTCTGCGGAAGACCGGAAGCCCTCAGAACAGCGGCTCCGGCAGCACCCCCTCCAGCGCGAGCAGCTTCCGCTTGGTCTCCAGGCCGCCCCCGAACCCGCCGATGCCGCCGTCGCTCTCCACGACCCGGTGGCAGGGCACGACGACCGGCAGCGGATTGGCGCCCATCGCCATCCCCACCGCCTGGGCCGCGCCCGGCTGCCCCACCCGTCCGGCCAGATCGCCGTACCCGACGACCGTGCCGTACGGGACACCGGACGCCAGCTCGTGCAGCACCTGCCGGTTGAAGCCGGAGATGAGCGACCAGTCCAGCGGCAGCTCGAAGTCGCGCCGCGCACCGGCGAAGTACTCCTCCACCTGACGTGTCGCCTCGGCCAGCAGTGGAGAACCGGGCGCCTCGACCGGCTCGGCGCCGAGCCGGGACGCCAGTCGGTCGAGCGCCTTCTCGCGCACCCCCTCCGTGGCGTGGAACACGACGCTGACCAGGCCGTCGCGGGTCGCGGCCAGCATCAGCGGACCGATGTCGGTACCGACGACGGCCCACACGACCTGATGCTCGTACTGCCCATGGCTGTCCATGCGCCCACCGTACGACCCACCACTGACAACGCCCCGGGAGCGGGCCCCGGCTGCCGGGCGGGACGGCCGGGGCTGTCGGGCCTCAGCCCTTGGGGAACGCGTCCCGCACCACGTCGGGACTGTTGGTGATGATGCCGTCGACTCCGTACCTGCCGACCAGCCGAGCGGTGTCCGCGTCGTTCACTGTCCAGGTGAAGACCTCCAACGGCCCGCCGTGCGGTCCCTGGAACCCATGGACGGAGGCGACATAGTCCGTGGAGATGGAGGAGTACGAAGGGTTGATCTGGTCGGCGAAGGTCGCATACCAGGACAGGTCCGCCACGGGCGGCGTCCCCAGGAAGCCGGTCTTCACGGCCGGCTTCAGCCGGTGGACGGTGCGCGTGCTGTCGGCGCTGAAGCTCTGCACGATCAGCCGGCTCGCGAGGTGGCCCGGGTCGAGCCAGCCCTCGTTGCCCAGGACCTTGAGGGTCTGCTGCTCGATGCCCGGGTACAGCTCAGGGTTCTTGATCTCCAGAAGCAGCTTCTGGCGGTGCAGCTCCACGCGGTCCATGAACTGCTCCAGCGTCGGTACGCGCTCGCCCGCGTACGCGGGGCCGAACCAACTGCCCGCGTCCAGGTGGGCGATCTCGGCGGCGGTGAAGTCCTTCACCTTCCACGGCGCCCGGTCGGGGAAGATCTCCTCCACATCGGTCGTGCGCTTGAGATTGTCGTCGTGGAGGACGACCAGCTCGCCGTCCTTGGTGCGCTGGACGTCGTTCTCGACCCAGCTGATGCCCAACTCGGCGGCCTCGTCGACGGCGGCCAGTGTGTTCTCGGGGGCGTAGGCGGAGGCCCCCCGGTGGGCGATGATCGTGGGCCGCTCGGCGCCGGCCCGGGCGGCGTGGGCGGGGAGCAGAAGAGCGGCGGCTCCCAGGAGCGCGGTCGTCGTGGTGGCTACAGCGCGCGCGTGCATGCGTACTCCTCGCGTCGAGCGATCACGGACAGCTCAACTGTGACAGCAGAGGGTCAACGGTGGGGGAGTACAGAATGGCCACAGATTGAATGGAGTTGCCCGGGCCCGCTCACTCGTGCCGCACAACTGGGGCAAGGCCGTGTTTCTTTGCCGGAGAATCGTTCGACCATTCCGGTGGGGGTTACTCTCTGCCTCAACCCTGACCGCTCGGTCGGTCGTGGGAGGGGGCGCATTTCACAGAGTTCCGGGACGTAAAAGGGCGGGAAGGGCAGCTGCGTATGCAGGGCACGATCGACGGATTCAGCTACGGACTCGTCACACCGCTGGTGGCCTACCTGATGGCCTGCCTCGGTGGTGCCCTCGGTCTGCGCTGCACCACAAGATCGATGCTCGTCTCGCAGTCCTGGCGCCCGGGCTGGCTCGCCCTGGGCTCGGCGGCCATCGGCTCCGGCATATGGACCATGCACTTCGTCGCGATGATGGGGTTCACGGTCAAGGAGACGCCGATCCACTACGACAAGCCGATGACGTTCGCGAGCCTGGCCGTCGCCGTCGTCATGGTGGGCGTCGGGATCTTCATCGTCGGCTACAAGGGCGCCAGCGGAACGGCCCTGTTCACCGGCGGCACCATCACCGGCCTGGGCATAGCCTCGATGCACTACCTGGGCATGGCCGGCATGCGGCTCAACGGCAAGCTGGAGTACAACACGTTCACCGTCGCCGTCTCCGTCGCCATAGCCATGGTCGCGGCCACCGCCGCCCTGTGGGCCGCCGGACAGGTCAGAGGGCTGATGTGGAGCGTGGGCGCGAGCCTCGTCATGGGCCTCGCGGTCAGCGGCATGCACTACACCGGCATGGCCGCCCTCAGCGTCCATCTCCACGGCACGGAGGCCCCCGCCACGGGCGACTCACCCGCCGCCCTGCTCGCGCCCATGCTGATCGGCCCGCTCGCCTTCCTGCTCCTCGCGGGCGCCGTCATGCTGTTCGACCCGAAGCTGGTCATGGGGAGGCCCGCCGGCGTCCCCGTCGAGCACAAGCCCGGCGTCCCGGCCCACGCCACCGTCCCGCACCCCACCCGCCGCCCGCCGCTGCGCCGCACCCTCGGGCAGCGAGGCCCCCGCACCCCGCAAAACCACTGATCGGACCGCGTTGTCAGTGGCGGGTCGTACGGTTGACTCCATGCGGCCCGTTTCCAGCATCGAACGCACGGTGGCGCCCTTCGAGGTCGTCAGCCCCTACCAGCCCAGCGGCGACCAGCCGCAGGCCATCACCGAGCTCGCCCGGCGCATCGAAGCCGGCGAGAAGGACGTCGTCCTGCTCGGCGCGACCGGCACAGGCAAGTCCGCCACCACCGCGTGGATGATCGAGAAGCTCCAGCGCCCCACCCTGGTGATGGCGCCGAACAAGACGCTCGCCGCCCAGCTGGCGAACGAGTTCCGCGAGCTGCTGCCGAACAACGCCGTCGAGTACTTCGTCTCGTACTACGACTACTACCAGCCCGAGGCGTACGTCCCGCAGTCGGACACCTACATCGAGAAGGACTCCTCGATCAACGAGGAGGTCGAGCGCCTGCGTCACTCCTCGACCAACTCGCTGCTCACCCGCCGCGACGTCGTCGTGGTCGCCTCGGTCTCCTGCATCTACGGCCTCGGTACTCCACAGGAGTACGTGGACCGCATGGTCCCCCTCAAGGTCGGCGAGGAGATCGACCGGGACCAACTGCTGCGCCGTTTCGTCGACATCCAGTACACGCGCAACGACCTGGCCTTCACACGTGGCACCTTCCGGGTGCGCGGCGACACCATCGAGATCTTCCCGGTCTACGAGGAGCTCGCCGTCCGCATCGAGATGTTCGGCGACGAGATCGAGGCGCTGTCCACGCTGCACCCGCTCACCGGCGAGATCATCAGCGACGACGAGCAGCTGTACGTGTT
Organism: Streptomyces sp. T12; assembly: GCF_028736035.1. Lineage (NCBI taxonomy): Bacteria > Bacillati > Actinomycetota > Actinomycetes > Kitasatosporales > Streptomycetaceae > Streptomyces > Streptomyces sp. T12. Next base: position 2,486,223 of record NZ_CP117866.1, on the reverse strand, counting down.
CCCGGCCTCCCACTACGTCGCGGGCCCCGAGCGCATGGAGCGGGCCGTCAACGACATCGAGAAGGAGCTGGGCGAGCGCCTTGCCGAGCTGGAGAAGCAGGGCAAGCTCCTGGAGGCCCAGCGCCTGCGGATGCGCACGACGTACGACCTCGAGATGCTCCGTCAGATCGGCAGCTGCTCCGGAGTCGAGAACTACTCGATGCACTTCGACGGCCGCTCGCCCGGCTCCCCGCCGAACACCCTGCTGGACTACTTCCCGGACGACTTCCTGCTCGTCATCGACGAGTCGCACGTCACCGTGCCGCAGATCGGAGCCATGTACGAGGGCGACGCGTCCCGCAAGCGCACCCTCGTCGACCACGGCTTCCGCCTGCCCTCCGCCCTCGACAACCGCCCCCTGAAGTGGGAGGAGTTCCAGGAGCGCATCGGACAGACGGTCTACCTGTCGGCGACCCCGGGCAAGTATGAGCTCTCCCGCTCGGACGGCCAGGTCGAGCAGATCATCCGCCCCACCGGCCTTATCGACCCCGAAGTCGTCGTCAAGCCCACCGAGGGCCAGATCGACGACCTGGTCCACGAGATCCGGGGACGGGTCGAGAAGGACGAGCGCGTCCTGGTCACCACTCTCACCAAGAAGATGGCCGAGGACCTCACGGACTACTTCCTGGAGCTCGGCATCCAGGTGCGTTATTTGCACAGCGACGTCGACACGCTGCGCCGCGTCGAGTTGCTGCGCGAGCTGCGCGCGGGCGAGTTCGACGTCCTGGTCGGCATCAACCTCCTCCGCGAGGGCCTCGACCTTCCCGAGGTGTCCCTGGTGGCGATCCTCGACGCCGACAAGGAGGGCTTCCTGCGCTCCGGCACCTCCCTCATCCAGACCATCGGCCGCGCAGCGCGCAATGTCTCCGGCCAGGTCCACATGTACGCCGACAAGATCACCCCGGCGATGGAGAAGGCCATCGACGAGACCAACCGCCGTCGGGAGAAGCAGGTCGCGTACAACAAGGCGAAAGGCATCGACCCCCAGCCGCTGCGCAAGAAGATCAACGACATCGTCGCGCAGATCGCCCGCGAGGACGTCGACACCGAGCAGCTGCTCGGCACGGGCTACCGCGCCAAGAAGGACGGCCGCGGCACCAAGGCCCCCGTGCCCTCCCTCGGCGCCAAGGCGGCCAAGGGCGCCAAGGCTGCCAAGCCCGCCAAGGGCAAGGCCAAGGAGACGGTGCCGACCGACCGGCCGGCGGCCGATCTCGCAGAGCAGATCGAGGAGTTGACGGAGCGTATGCGCGCCGCCGCCGCGGATCTGCAGTTCGAGATCGCGGCCCGGCTGCGTGACGAGGTGTCCGAGATGAAGAAGGAACTGCGCCAGATGAAGGAGGCGGGCCTGGCCTGACGGGACCACGGGCGCTGGTCCACGCTTGCGGAACCAGCGTCCCCGAACGGCCTCCCAGGGCATGCCGCGCACGCGCTGTGTTGCAAGACCGACACAAAGTGCGGACCGGGGTACGGCACTGTCAGTGCCCCTGCGTAGGGTTCTCGTCATCCGCGGAGTCCGCGGCCAACAGGGGACAGCTCGAGAGGGGAATCAGCACGTGACCGTCAACATGACCAAGGGTCAGGCCATCAGTCTGCAGAAGAACGACGGCGGCAGCCTGACCGCGGTGCGCATGGGTCTCGGCTGGCAGGCGGCTCCCCGGCGCGGCCTGTTCGGCTCGCGCACGCGGGAGGTCGACCTCGACGCCTCTGCGGTCCTGTTCGCGGACAAGCAGCCGGTCGACGTCGTCTTCTTCCGCCACCTGGTGAGCGACGACGGCTCGGTCCGCCACACCGGTGACAACCTCGTCGGCGGTGTCGGCCAGGGCGGCGACGACGAGGCGATCCTCGTCGACCTCGCGCGCATCCCGGTCCACATCGACCAGATCGTCTTCACCGTGAACTCCTTCACGGGCCAGACCTTCCAGGAGGTGCAGAACGCGTTCTGCCGCCTGGTCGACGAGACCAACGGTCAGGAGCTGGCCCGCTACACGCTCGCGGGCGGCGGCTCCTACACGGCCCAGATCATGGCGAAGGTGCACCGTTCGGGCCCGGGCTGGACGATGACGGCCCTCGGTACGCCGGCCAACGGCCGCACCTTCCAGGACCTGATGCCGTCGATCCTGCCGCACCTGTAGGACCTTCCGCACCGTAGGACCTGAAGGGCCTGGGGACCTGTGAGGCGGCCCGGCGAGCAGCACACAACACAACAAGCGACACAGGGGGACGAAGGCATGACGGCCGAGCTGGTGCGGGGGCAGAACCACCCGCTCTCCCAGGCCCGTCTGGAGATCCGGGTCTCGGCCGGCACGCCGATCGTGGCCGCAGCCACGCTCGGTGACGAGCAGGGCCGGATCCACGGCGTCGAATGGGTGGCGCACCCCGGCGCCCCCACCCTGCCCGGCCTCGAGGTCTCCCGGCAGGCGGCCGCCGACCATCGCCTCGCGGTGGACCTGGACGCCATGCCGGAAGCCGTCCACCGTGTCAGTGTGCTGCTCGCCCTGCCCACCGGGGTCGCCGGTCCGACCCGGTTCGGCGCCGTCGCCACCCCCTTCGTCGCGGTCACCGGCCTCGACGGCACCGAGGTCGCCTCCTACAGCATCACCGGCCTGGAGGCCGAGTCGGCCGTCGTCGCCCTGGAGCTCTACCGCCGCCAGGGTGCCTGGAAGGTGCGCGCCATCGGCCAGGGCTACGCCGGCGGCCTCGCCGACCTCTTCACCGACCAGGGCCTGCCCGAGGCCCGGCAACTCGCCGGCGGCATCAACGACGCGGTGGCCCAGGGCGTGGCCCGCTCGGTGCCGGCACCCCCGCCCCGGCCGGACGGCGACCGCTCCCGGCAGGCGGCCGCTCCGGCACTCGGCGCGGATCAGGGCGGTCCCGCACCGCAGGGCGCCGCCGACCCCGTACCGCCGCAGCCGACGTCGCCCTACGGCACCCAGACGCCTGGTGTGCCCGGGCAGTCCACACCGCAGCCGAACTCCCCGTACGGCACCCAGCCGTCCGGCGTACCGGGCCAGTCCGCGCAGCAGCCGTCGTACCAGAGCGGAACCGGCGCCACCGATCCCGCCCAGCCGTCCGCGCCCACGTCCGGCGGCCCGATCGACTACAGCCACCCGCGCCGCCAGAACGCGGCTCCGCCGCCGCCCCCGCCGACCGCGCCCCCGGCCCAGCCCGGGCAGCCCGCGCAGCCGGTCGCGGGTGACGCCACCGGCTGGTCCATGGACGAGCGGCTCTACAACCAGGTGTGGGGCATGTTCGAGGACCTGGCCCGCACGACCGCCGCCTACCGCAGCGCGGTCGACTTCGCCGACTCGCGCATGGAGAAGGAGCTCGACCAGGTCCTGTCGGACCCGCGCAGCCGGATCGGCGGACAGGGCGACGCCGCACGCGAGGCGGCCCAGGCCAAGCACGCCGAGCTCGTCAACCAGGCCAGGGCGACGCTCGACCGGGACCTGACCCAGCTCACCGCCGAGTCCGAGGTCGTCGAACCCGCGCTGCCAGCCGCGTACGCGCGCTGGGACAACCCCGTCTGGCACGGCTACCGCGTACCGATGGAGATCCCCATGGCCCTGCGCCTGGGCGACCTCCACCTGCCCGAGAGCGCCCAGCTGCGCATCCCGATGCTGGTCCGGCTGCCGCTGGAGCGGGGCCTGTGGATCGACAGCGGACGCGGCGGATCGCTCGACGGATCGTTCACCGACTCCCACGACCTGCGGCGCCTCGCGATGGAGACGGCCGTGGCGCACACGGCCCGACTGCTCGCCGTCTACCCGGCTGGCGAGTTCACCGTGCACGTCATGGACCCGGCCGGTTCGGGCGCGCAGGCACTCGTACCGCTGGTGCAGACCGGCGTGCTCGCGGCCCCGCCCGCCGTGGGCGCGGCGGGCGTCGCGGACGTCCTCGCGCGGCTCACTCAGCGCGTCGACCTGGTGCAGATGGCGGTGCGCGGCGGAGCACCCGACTCCCTGCCGCCCGGTTTCGACACCTCCGAGCAGCTGCTGATCGTCAATGACTTCCCGCACGGCTTCGACGACCGGGCGGTGAACCAGCTGCGCTACCTGGCCGACGAGGGGCCCGCCGTGGGCGTCCACCTCATGATGGTCGCGGACCGCGAGGAGGCCGCCGCCTACGGCCCGTTGCTCGACCCGCTGTGGCGTTCGCTGCTGCGACTGACCCCGGTCCCGGACGATCACCTCGCCGACCCGTGGGTGGGGCACGCCTGGACGTACGAGCCTCCGCTCGTGCCGCCGGGCAGCCAGGTGCTCCAGCAGGTGCTCACGCAGGTCGCCGCAGCCCGCGCCAAGTACAGGTAAAGCGCCACTGACCAGCACACTTGGCATTTCTTTTGCCAAGTACTTTACCTTTCCTTGGTGATTGGGTACTGTTCATTGCACGGAGGGGAGTACTCCCTGTCTGCTGCGACGTACCCGTCAATACGGATCCGGCCAGATCCCGGGGCGTCGGCCCATCGTGGGTGGAAGAGACCTCCGGCGCGCGACGACGCTGACATTTGCCGTTACGTACTGCCGGAGGCGCAGTGGATGTTTCCCCGACCCTATGGGTCCTGACCATCGTGGGCCTTGCCGCCCTCATCGCGGTCGACTTCTTCATCGGCCGTAAGCCGCACGACGTATCGATCAAGGAAGCCGGTATCTGGACGGTCGTCTGGATCGTCCTGGCGGGCCTCTTCGGGCTCGGCCTGCTCGTCTTCGGCGGCGGACAGCCGGCCGGTGAGTTCTTCGCGGGCTTCATCACCGAGAAGTCGCTGAGCGTCGACAACCTCTTCGTCTTCGTCCTGATCATGGCGAAGTTCGCGGTTCCCTCGCAGTACCAGCAGCGCGTGCTCCTCATCGGGGTCCTCATAGCCCTGGTCCTGCGCGCGATCTTCATTGCCGCCGGTGCCGCGATCCTCGCGAGCTTCTCGTGGGTGTTCTACCTCTTCGGTGCCTTCCTCATCTGGACCGCCTGGAAGCTCATCCAGGAGGCGCGGGCCGACGAGGAGGACGAGGAGTACGAGGAGAACAAGCTGCTCAAGGCCGCCGAGCGCAAGTTCGGTGTCGCCGACCGCTACCACGGCACCAAGCTGTTCATCACCGAGAACGGCAAGCGGATCATGACCCCGATGCTGGTCGTGATGCTGGCGATCGGCACCACGGACGTGCTGTTCGCCCTCGACTCGATCCCGGCGATCTTCGGCCTGACGCAGGACCCGTACATCGTGTTCACGGCCAACGCCTTCGCCCTGATGGGTCTGAGGCAGCTGTACTTCCTCATCGGCGGCCTGCTGAGGAAGCTGGTCCACCTCAGCTACGGCCTGTCGATCATCCTGGGCTTCATCGGAGTCAAGCTGGTGCTGCACGCGCTGCACGAGTCCGGGGTCCATGTCCCCGAGATCAGCATTCCGGTCTCGCTCGGCGTGATCTGCTCGGTGCTGATCGTCACCACGATCACCAGCCTGAGGGCCTCCAAGAAGCAGGCGGCGGCCGAGGCGGCGCAGGAGCGGAGCGAAGGCGCTCCGAAGGACAGCATCGACGTCTGACCACGTCGGACGTAGGAAGAACCAACACCGGGAGTGGTGCCCAGCGAATTGCCGAGCACCGCTCCCGGTGCTTCGTTGGGTGCTGGGTGTTCCCGGCCGGGGACACCACGGCCGGGTGGAGGCACCAGTGGACGCACCCATGAAGTTCGTGCAGATCATCGACTTCGAGACCGAGCGCATCGATGAGATGCGGGAGCTGGCTCATGAGACGGCACAGCGTCTGGCGGGTCGCAGCGGCGGCCCCACGCGCCGTCTCGTCCTCAAGGACAGGGGCCAGGCCAACCGCTACCTCGTGGTGATCGAGTTCGACTCCTACGAGGACGCCATGCGCAACAGCGACGACCCCGACACGACCAAGTTCGCGGAGCAGATGGCCGCACTGTGCACCAGGCCGCCGTCCTTCACGGACTGCGACGTACAGGAGATGACCGATTTCGCGTAGCGACATACGACCCACAGGGGCCCCGCATCCCGAGGGCGCGGGGCCGCCTGACAACCCACCAGACCGGAATGCGAACCCCCAACGCCTCTGCGACGATCGCTCCATGATCGCTCGGCTCAGGCCGCTCACGACCCAGTGGACGTACGTCGTGCCGGTGCTCGCGGTCGTCCTGCTGGCCTTCACCTGGGGACGAGACCTGCCCGGCGCGGTCGTCGCGCTGGTGACACTGGTCCTCGCGGGTGCCGTCCTGGCCGCCGTACACCACGCCGAAGTGGTCGCACACCGGGTCGGCGAGCCCTTCGGCTCCCTCGTCCTCGCCGTGGCCGTCACGATCATCGAGGTCGCCCTGATCGTGACCCTGATGGTCGACGGCGGCGACAAGAGCTCCACCCTCGCCCGGGACACGGTCTTCGCAGCCGTGATGATCACCTGTAACGGCATCGTCGGCCTGTGCCTGCTGGTCGCCTCGCTGCGGCACCGTACGGCGGTCTTCAACCCCGAGGGCACGGGTGCCGCGCTCGCGACCGTCGCCACCCTGGCCACGCTCAGCCTGGTACTGCCGACGTTCACCACGAGCAAGCCCGGGCCGGAGTTCTCCAGCGTGCAGCTGACGTTCGCCGCGCTCTCCTCGCTGGTCCTGTACGGCTTGTTCGTGGCGACGCAGACCGTGCGGCACCGCGACTACTTCCTGCCCATCACCCGGCAGGGCGAGGTGATCACCGCGGACGACCACGCCCACGCGCCCTCCGCCCGCACCGCGATGATCAGCCTCGGGCTGCTGGGCCTGGCCCTGATCGGCGTGGTCGGCCTGGCCAAGGGCGTGTCGCCCACCATCGAGTCCGCAGTGGCGGCCGCCGACCTGCCGCATGCCGTCGTCGGCGTGATCATCGCCCTGCTGGTGCTGCTCCCCGAGACGATCGCCGCGCTGCGCTCCGCCCGCCGTGACCGCGTGCAGACCAGCCTGAACCTCGCGCTCGGCTCGGCCATGGCCAGCATCGGACTGACCATCCCCGCGGTCGCCCTGGCCTCCATCTGGCTCTCGGGCCCGCTCGTCCTCGGCCTCGGCCCCACCCACATGGTGCTGCTCGCCCTGACGGTGGTGGTGAGCTCGCTGACAGTGGTGCCCGGGCGGGCGACACCGCTCCAGGGAGGCGTTCATCTGGTGCTGTTCGCGGCGTATCTGGAGCTCGCGATCAATCCGTAGCCGCCGTGTTCCGCAGCCGATCGTCCTTCGTAGCGGCGCTGTCCTGCATAGCTGCGGTGTCCGGAGCCCGTCACCCGGTGGCGGGCTCCGGCGCCGCGGCAGGCACCGGACGCGTCTCGGGCAGCAGCGCGAAACACCCCAGGCTGAGCAGCGCGATCCCGGTCAGATACGCCCCCACTCCCCAGGGCACCCGACCGCCCTGCTCGGCGAGTGCCGTCGCCACGATCGGCGTGAGCGCGCCGCCGAGGACGCCGCCGAGGTTGTAGCCCACCGCCGCGCCCGTGCAGCGCACCCGGGGCTCGTACAACTCCGGCAGATACGCGGCGATCACGGCGAACATCGTGATGAACGCGAGCATCGCCCCGAGGAAGCCCAGGAACATCAGCAGTGGCTCACCCGTCGCGAGGAGCGCGACCAGGGGAAACATCCACAGGGCGGCGGCAGCGCACCCGATCAGGGTCAGGGGCCGCCGCCCGTACCGGTCGCCGAGCATCGCCACCAGCGGTGTGAGCGAGCCCTTCACCAGCACCGCGCCCATGATGCAGGTCAGGATGACGCCCCGGCCCACACCGAGCCGCTCGGTGGCGTAGGCGAGGGACCAGGTCGTCACGGTGTAGAAGATCGCGTATCCGATCGACAGCGCCCCGGCCGTCAGCAGAACGAGCCGCCAGTGGTCGCGCACGACTTCGGCCAGCGGCACACGCGCGTGGTCATCGATTTCGAGGAACCGGGGGCTCTCGGCGAGCGACGACCGTAGCCACAGCCCCACTACGGCGAGCACCCCCGCCGCCCAGAACGGCACACGCCACCCCCACGCGGCGAACTGCGCGTCGGACAACGTCGCCGACAGCCCCAGCACCACACCGTTGGCGAGCAGGAAGCCCAGCGCCGGCCCGACCTGCGGGAAGCTCGACCACAGACCGCGCCGCTCGGCCGGCGCGTGCTCCACGGTCAGCAGGACGGCCCCGCCCCACTCACCGCCGATGCCGAGCCCCTGCAGAAAGCGCAGCACGAGCAGCAGCAGGGGAGCGGCGACACCGATCGTGTCGTACGTCGGTACGCAGCCGACCGCGACCGTGGAGGCACCGGTCAGCAGCAGCGAGGCGACGAGGACAGGCCGGCGTCCGTGCCGGTCCCCGATGTGCCCGAACAGCACCGACCCCAGGGGCCGCGCCACAAAGCCCACGCCGAACGTCGCGAAGGCGGCCAGGGTTCCCGCCACCGGCGAGAACGTCGGGAAGAACAGCGGCCCCAGGACCAGCGCCGCCGCGGTCCCGTAGACGAAGAAGTCGTAGAACTCGATGGCCGTTCCGGCGAGTGAGGCGGCCGCAAGCCGCAGCATGGAGGGCGCCCTTACGGTGCGTACGTCGTGCATGCTGCGTCAACTACCCACGGTGACCGAGGGTTACGGGGGCGTACGGGCGCGCCGGGGCTTCGTCAGTACGTGACGGTGATGCGCCGGGCGGGGCCGTCGACGCGGACGATGCCGCCGTAGGGGATCACGAGCTGCGGATCCGTGTGCCCGTAGTCCACATCGAAGACGATCGTGGTGTCGGGAGCATAGGCCCGCATGGCGCGCAGGACTGCCTCGCGCTGCTCTGCCGCGTAACGAGCGGCCTCCTCGGGGCTGTTGGGGCGCTCGAAGGACCAGGTCTTCGCGCGGCCCATGAGGAGTGCGGAGAAGCGCTGGAGCAGCCCGCGCTCGCCCATGTTGCGCATGGTGCGGAAGACCTCCTCGCCGCTCGGCATCTCCTCCGAGGTCTCCAGGAGCAGCACTCCGCCGTCGTATTCCGAGAGGTCGCGCGCGATTTCCCGGTCCGCCATCAGCATCCAGCCGAGGATCTCCAGACAGCCGCCCCAACTGCGGCCTTCCACCACCCCGTCGGCGTTCACCCACGTCCATCCGTCGGAGGGTCGCATCTCCGGCTCCGCGTCGAAGGTCGCCGGGTCTGCCCAGTCACGGTTGATGTCGTTCCAGAGCTCTGCGGGCTTCAGCTCGTACTCGCCCGACGTGAACAGCGCCGCCCGCAGTGACTCGGCGGTCAACTGGGCCATGGCAACAGGGCGGCCCAGCGCGGTCATGACGGTCGCGCCGTGGTAGCCGACGATGCCGGTGTTGCGCAGGAACATGAGCAGGTTCGTGTTGTCGCTCATTCCGAAGAACGGCTTCGGATTCGCCCGGATCAACTCCCGGTCCAGCAGCGGCAGCACGGTGATCTGGTCGTCGCCGCCGATCGACGCGATGACCGCCTTGATGTCGGGATCGGCGAACGCGGCGTGTATGTCGTCGGCGCGCTCCTGCGGCGTCGAGCCCATCTTGCGGGTCGTCGGGTACTCGACCGGTTCGAGCCCGTAGTCCTTGCGCAGCCGCTCCAGGCCCAGTTCGAAGGGGCGGGGGAACAGACCGGGAAGGCCCGCACCGGGCGAAATGACGGCGATGCGGTCGCCGGGGGAGGGCTTGGGAGGGTACGAGATCATGGTCATGACGGGAGGGTATGGCTCGCGGCGTGGTCCGTGCACCGTGATAAACCGGGGTCTGAGCAGCGGTCGTCGACGGACCGCCGCATCCCCGAACGGACCGGAGGAACCGTGCCCCGCACCCTGGCCAACGCCCCGATCATGATCCTCAACGGCCCCAACCTGAACCTGCTCGGCCAGCGTCAGCCGGAGATCTACGGCTCCGAGACCCTGGCCGATGTCGAGGCCCTGTGCGCCAAGGCGGCGGCCGCGCACGGCGGCACGATCGACTTCCGGCAGTCCAACCACGAGGGCGAGCTGGTCGACTGGATCCACGAGGCACGGCTGAACCACAGCGGGATCGTGATCAACCCCGGCGCCTACTCGCACACGTCGGTTGCGATTCTGGACGCACTCAACACCTGCGACGGACTGCCTGTGTTGGAGGTCCACATCTCCAACATCCACAAGCGCGAGTCGTTCCGGCACCACTCGTACGTCTCCCTGCGCGCCGAAGGCGTCATCGCGGGGTGCGGTGTGCAGGGGTACGTCTTCGGGGTGGAGCGAGTCGCGGCGCTGGCGGGGGCGGGGCAGGCGGACACATGACCTGGACAGGCTGGGCGAGCGGCCACCGCACGTCGGTCGGCGGGGCGGACGTGTAAGCCCCGCCGCCCATGGCGAGCGGTCCTTACAGCCGTCCCGCCTCCACGATCCGCCGCAGGAAGCGCTGGGTGCGCTCCTGCTGCGGTTCGCCGAAGATCTGGTCGGCCGTGCCGCGCTCCAGCACGACGCCTCCGTCCAGAAAGCAAACCTGGTCGGCGACCTCGCGCGCGAACCCCATCTCATGGGTGGCCAGCACCATGGTCATCCCGTCCTCCTTCAAGTCGCGGACGACGGTGAGGACTTCGCCCACGAGCTCCGGGTCGAGGGCAGCGGTGATCTCGTCGAGCAGCAGCAGCCGAGGCCGTACGGCAAGGGCACGCACGATCGCGACGCGCTGCTGCTGGCCGCCGCTCAGCCGGTCCGGGTACTCGCCCGCCTTGTCGGCCAGCCCGAGCCGCTCCAGCAGCTCACGCGCGCGTGCCTCGGCCTCCGCGCGGGACACCCCGTGCACCCGGCGCGGGGCGAGGGTGATGTTCTCCAGGACCGTCATGTGCGGGAAGAGGTTGTAGGCCTGGAACACCACGCCGATACGGCGCCTCACGGTGTCCTGGTCGACCCGCGGATCGGTGATCTCCTCGCCGTCCAGCCAGATCGCACCGTCGTCGATGTCCTCCAGCAGGTTCGCGCACCGCAGCAGCGTGGACTTGCCGGAGCCGGAGGCGCCGATCAAGGCGGTCACGGTGTGCGGGGCGACCTCCAGGTCGACGTCCCGCAGCACGACCGAGCTGCCGAAGGTCTTGCGGACGGACTCCATGCGCAGCACAGGTGCGTCGCTCACAGGGCTCCTCCTTGGGCGCGCCGGCGGTCCATCCGCGCCGTCACCCAGTCCGTGAAGCGGGTCATCGGGATGGTCAGCGCCACGAAGACCAGGCCCGCGACGATGTACGGCGTGTAGTTGAGGCTGCGGCCCGCGATGATGTCCGCGGCCCGTACGGCGTCCACCGCACCGCCGATCGACACCAGACCGGTGTCCTTCTGCAGCGACACCAGGTCGTTCAGCAGGGGCGGCACCTGACGGCGCACGGCCTGGGGCAGGACGACGTGCCGCAGTGCCTGCCGGTTGCTGAGGCCGAGCGAGCGGGCCGCGGCGCGCTGCGACGGGTGGACGGACTCGATGCCCGCGCGGAACACCTCGGCGACGTACGCCGAGTACGTCAGCGTCAGCGCGGTACCGCCCAGCAGTACCGGATCGACGGTCACGCCCTGCAGCCGCAGCGCGGGAACGCCGAGCACGACGATCATCAAGTTGATGATGAGAGGCAGGCCCCGGAAGAAGTCCGTGTACGCCGCCGCCAGCGCCCGCAGAGGGAAGAACACCGGGCCGCGCAGCGTACGCGCGACGGCGATGAGTATCCCGAGGACCAGCACGGCCGCACCGCAGACCAGCAGCAGCCGGACGTTGAGCCAGAGCCCTTCGAGGACCTTGGGGAACGCCTCGCGCGCGTACTCACCGTTGAAGAACGTCTCCTTGGTGCGCGGCCAGCCCGGCGCGTTGACCACGACCAGGTAGAGCACGACGCCGGTGAGCAGAGTGGAGAGGGCGGCGATCGCCGTGGCGCGGCGGGCACGGGCGCGTTTGTAGCGCTCGCGGTCCAGACGCCGCTGAGAGGGGACGTAACCGTCGCCGCCCGCGCCGGACATGCCGCCGTCGTCGTCCGCGCCCTCCTGGCCGGACTCCTCCTTCGTGACCGTCACTTGAGCACCGGAGCGTCGACCGCGTCCGACAGCCACTGCTGTTCGAGCTTGTCCAGGGTGCCGTCCTTGCGCAGGGCGTCCACGGCGTCCGTCACGCACGTGGTGAGCGCGCTGCCCTTGTCGAGCACGAGCCCGAACTGCTCCGGTGCAGCGCCCTGGTTCTCGAACTGCCCGACGATCGTCGCGTCCGTCACCTCGGCCGCGGTGATGTAGAAGGCGGTCGGCAGGTCGACGACGATGGCGTCGACCTGACCGTTCTTCAGCGCGGACTTGGCCTGGTCGTTCTTGGCGTACGCGGCGGCCTCCTGCGTCGGCTTCACCACGTCGTCGATGTAGTCGAGGCTGGTGGTGCCGACCTGTGCGCCAAGCTTGAGGCCCTTCAGGTCCGCGATGCTCTTCGCCTTGGCGGCCTTGGTGCCCTTCAGGGCGATGACGGCCTGGCGGACGTCGTAGTAGCCGGAGGAGAAGTCCACGGCCTTCTTGCGCTCGTCGCTGATCGACACCTGGTTGATGTCGAAGTCGAAGGTCTTCTCGCCGGGCGCGAAGGCCTTGTTGAACGGGACGCTCTGCCAGACGACGGCGCTCTTGTCGTAGCCGAGCTGCTTCGCCACGGCGTACGCGACCGCCGACTCGAATCCCTCACCGCCCGCGGGCTTGTCGTCCTTGAACCAGGGCTCGTACGCCGGCTCGTCGGTGGCGATCGTCAGCTTGCCGGAGGTCTGGGTGGCCAACTTGCCCTTGGCGCAGGTGTTCCCGGCCGACCCCGAGGGTGCGTCGGCGGCCTTGTCATCCGGCTGCGGGGCACAGCCGAGAGCGGTGGCGAGCAGGGCTGTCGTTGCGACGGCGACGGCGCGGCGCAGCGCGCGAGGGGCAAGATGCATGGCGGGAGATTGACAGTACATCGTCGTGTTTGTCGAGGTCACGACGGTAACTGTCCGCATAGTGGGAACGGGTGTTGCGTTCCTGTGAACAGGCCCCTCGGCGTGCCGCCGGGGCCGCCGGCCGAGGGCGGGGTTTGAGAGGCCGGCGGCCCTTACCGCTCAGGAGCCGTCATCCTGTGCGGGGCTGCTTCCAGTTGACTGCGCAACAACGTCCGCCGGGAGCGCGCGCGTGGCACCGGCGCGTGTGAACGATTCACACGGGGCGCGTGCGCGGGGCGCTCGCTCGCGTCGCCGCGATTACCGCCCTCGCGCGCTCACCAGCCCCGCGCGTGCCACTCCGGCAGCTGCGGCCGTTCCGCGCCCAGCGTCGTGTCGTTGCCGTGCCCCGGGTAGACCCAGGTCTCGTCCGGCAGCACGTCGAAGATCTTCGTTTCGACATCGTGGATCAGACTGGCGAACGCCTTGGGATCCTTACGGGTGTTGCCCACGCCGCCCGGGAACAGGCAGTCCCCGGTGAACACATGGGGATGTCCGTGCGGGTCGTCGTAGACGAGGGCGATCGAACCCGGCGTGTGCCCGACCAGGTGGCGCGCGGTGAGCTCCACGTGCCCCACCCGGATGGTGTCGCCGTCGTCGACCAGGACGTCGGTCGGCACCGGGATGCCGTCGGCGTCGTCCCGGCCGGCGTACGTGCGCGCGCCGGTGGCCTCGACGACCGCGGCGAGCGCTTGCCAGTGGTCGCCGTGCTGGTGCGTGGTGACGACGGACGCGATGCCGTCGTCACCGATCATGCCGAGCAATGCGTCCGCGTCGTTGGCGGCGTCGATCAGCAGTTGCTCGTCCGTGGCCCGGCAGCGCAGCAGATAGGCGTTGTTGTTCATCGGGCCGACCGCGATCTTGGTGATCATCAGGTCCTTGAGCTCGTGCACGTCGGCGGGGCCACCGACCGTCACCTGTCCGCTGTACGTCATGGCGGCAGCCTATAGCGGGAGTGCGGTCCAGGGACGGTCCAGGAGCTACAGCGGGGGGAGCGACGGCAACGCGCCGCCCTCCAGGGTCAGCCCGGCCCCGTCGCGGCGCCCGGCGAGCCAGCCGAGCAGGTCGGGCGCCGGGCCCGTGACGGTGATCTCGGGCGTGCCCGCCTCCCGGCCCGTGCTCCACGCGCGCGTGCCGTCCGTGAGGCGGGTCGGCGGCACATCGGGGTGCCCGGAGAACCGCTCGGCGAGGAAGTCGATCTCCCGCTCCACGAACTCGGTCGGCAGATCCTCCAGCTCGTACCCGATCCCGAGATCCACGTGATGCAGCTCCACCTCGACCCAGCGCCGGAACGGCACCCGGGCCGCCGCGTCGATGACGCCGTTGCGCAGCTCCACGGTGCGCGACCAGTCCGCGGGTGCCGCCCCCGTCTCCTGGAAGCGGGCCGCGCTGTCGCGCACGTCGGTGAGCTGAGCGTCGAGGGGGCGCGGGGCGTCCCGCTCGATGTCGGCGTCCCGGGCCGTCGCCGAGACGTACATGGGGCGCCCTTCGAGGACGTTCACGAGGGCGTCGGCGTTGCGCGCGAGGTGCGCGAGAACGTGGCCGCGGCTCCAGCCGGGGAGCCGTGACGGCTCGGCCACCGACGCGTTGTCCAGCTTGGCCGCTGCGGTGAGCAGCCGTTCCGTCGCTTCACGTACAGACACCAGGTCACGAGCGTGATCAACCATGGTGCTGACACTAGCCCCGCCACACCTTTGGGTGAAGGTGGTGAACGAGTGCCGTAAATCGAATGCACGTGCTATAGGGTCGGTCTTGGCGTCGGGCATGCTGGATGGTCCGGGATTGTTGTCCCATTCGGGAATCCGACCGGCGTTGTCAGTGGCTCCCCCTAGTCTGAAAAGCACGGGGGCCTCGCCCCTGTCACTTCTCTCAAGAAAGGTGCGGACCGGCGTGGCCGACCGTCTCATCGTCCGTGGCGCGCGCGAGCACAACCTGAAGAATGTCTCGCTCGACCTGCCGCGCGACTCGCTCATCGTCTTCACGGGCCTGTCCGGGTCGGGCAAGTCCTCGCTGGCCTTCGACACCATCTTCGCCGAGGGGCAGCGGCGCTACGTGGAGTCGCTGTCGTCGTACGCCCGGCAGTTCCTCGGGCAGATGGACAAGCCGGACGTCGACTTCATCGAAGGTCTGTCCCCGGCGGTCTCCATCGACCAGAAGTCGACCTCGCGCAACCCGCGCTCGACGGTCGGCACCATCACCGAGGTCTACGACTACCTGCGTCTGCTCTTCGCGCGCATCGGCAAGCCGCACTGCCCCCAGTGCAGCCGCCCGATCTCGCGCCAGTCGCCGCAGGCCATCGTCGACAGGGTTCTGGAGCTGCCGGAGGGGAGCCGCTTCCAGGTGCTGTCGCCGCTGGTGCGCGAGCGCAAGGGCGAGTTCGTCGACCTCTTCGCCGATCTCCAGACCAAGGGCTACTCCCGCGCGCGTGTGGACGGCGAGACGATCCAGCTCTCCAACCCGCCGACGCTGAAGAAGCAGGAGAAGCACACCATCGAGGTGGTCGTCGACCGCCTCACGGTGAAGGACTCCGCCAAGCGCCGCCTCACCGACTCCGTGGAGACCGCCCTCGGCCTGTCCGGCGGCATGGTCGTGCTCGACTTCGTCGACCTCCCCGAGGACGACCCCGAGCGCGAGCGCATGTACTCGGAGCACCTGTACTGCCCGTACGACGACCTCTCCTTCGAGGAGCTGGAGCCGCGCTCCTTCTCCTTCAACTCGCCCTTCGGCGCCTGCCCCGAGTGCACCGGTATCGGTACGCGCATGGAGGTCGACCCCGAGCTGATCGTCCCGGACGAGGACAAGTCCCTCGACGAGGGCGCCATCCACCCCTGGTCGCACGGGCACACCAAGGACTACTTCGGCCGCCTGATCGGTGCCCTCGCCGACGCGCTCGGCTTCCGGACGGACATCCCCTTCGCGGGCCTGCCCCAGCGCGCCAAGAAGGCCCTCCTCCACGGGCACAAGACGCAGATCGAGGTCCGCTACCGAAACAGGTACGGCCGCGAGCGCGTGTACACCACGCCCTTCGAGGGTGCTGTCCCCTTCGTGAAGCGCCGGCACAGCGAGGCCGAGAGCGACGCCAGCCGTGAGCGTTTCGAGGGCTACATGCGCGAGGTGCCCTGCCCCACCTGTGAGGGCACGCGCCTGAAGCCGATCGTTCTCGCGGTCACGATCATGGAGAAGTCGATCGCCGAAGTCTCCGCGATGTCCATCAGCGACTGCGCGGACTTCCTGGGCAAGCTGAAGCTCAACGCCCGCGACAAGAAGATCGCCGAGCGCGTGCTGAAGGAGGTCAACGAGCGGCTGCGGTTCCTGGTCGACGTCGGCCTCGACTACCTCTCGCTCAACCGCGCGGCGGGCACGCTCTCCGGCGGCGAGGCCCAGCGCATCCGCCTGGCCACCCAGATCGGCTCCGGACTAGTCGGCGTCCTGTACGTCCTCGACGAGCCCTCCATCGGCCTGCACCAGCGGGACAACCACCGGCTGATCGAGACCCTGGTCCGGCTGCGCGACATGGGCAACACGCTCATCGTCGTCGAGCACGACGAGGACACCATCAAGGTCGCCGACTGGATCGTCGACATCGGTCCCGGCGCGGGCGAGCACGGCGGCAAGGTCGTGCACAGCGGCTCCCTGAAGGAACTGCTCGCCAACGCCGAGTCGCAGACCGGGCAGTACCTGTCCGGCAAGAGGTCCATCCCGCTGCCCGACATCCGCCGCCCGCAGGACCCGTCCCGCCGGCTCACGGTGCACGGCGCCCGCGAGAACAACCTCCAGGACATCGACGTGTCCTTCCCGCTGGGCGTGTTCACCGCGGTCACCGGCGTCTCCGGCTCCGGCAAGTCGACGCTGGTCAACGACATCCTGTACACGCATCTGGCCCGCGAGCTCAACGGCGCACGCAACGTCCCCGGGCGGCACACGCGCGTGGACGGTGACGACCTCGTCGACAAGGTCGTGCATGTCGACCAGTCGCCCATCGGCCGCACCCCGCGCTCGAACCCGGCGACGTACACCGGCGTCTTCGACCACATTCGCAAGCTGTTCGCCGAGACCACCGAGGCGAAGGTCCGCGGCTACATGCCGGGCCGCTTCTCCTTCAACGTCAAGGGCGGCCGCTGCGAGAACTGCGCGGGCGACGGCACGATCAAGATCGAGATGAACTTCCTCCCGGACGTCTATGTCCCGTGCGAGGTCTGCCACGGCGCCCGGTACAACCGGGAGACCCTGGAGGTCCACTACAAGGGCAAGTCCATCTCCGAGGTCCTGAACATGCCGATCGAGGAAGCCATGGACTTCTTCGAGGCCGTCCCGGCGATCAACCGCCACCTCAAGACGCTGAACGACGTCGGTCTCGGCTATGTCCGGCTCGGCCAGTCCGCGACCACCCTGTCCGGCGGTGAGGCGCAGCGGGTGAAACTCGCCAGCGAGCTGCAGAAGCGCTCCACGGGCCGTACGGTCTACGTCCTCGACGAGCCGACCACCGGTCTGCACTTCGAGGACATCAGCAAGCTGCTGAAGGTCCTGGCCGGCCTGGTCGACAAGGGCAACACGGTCATCGTCATCGAGCACAACCTCGACGTGATCAAGACCGCCGACTGGGTCGTGGACATGGGCCCCGAGGGCGGCGCCGGTGGTGGCCTCGTCATCGCCGAGGGCACGCCCGAGGAGGTCGCCGCGGTGCCCACCAGCCACACCGGCAAGTTCCTGCGCGAGATCCTCGGCGCCGACCGGATCAGCGACGCGGCCTCGGTGAAGGCCCCGCGCAAGGCGGCAGCCAAGAAGACGGTCGCGGCGGGCTCGACGGCGAAGAAGACGGCGACGGCCAGGACCACGAAGACGACCAAGGCCGCCAACAACACCGCCACGAAGAAGGCGGCCGGCGCCACGAGGAAGGCGGCACCCGCGAAGAAGACGACGCGGGCCCGCAAGGCCTGAGGCTCGCGAACAACGAGCCCGAACACATTCCGAAAGTGCGGCGCCCCGCGGGAACTCCCCGCGGGGCGCCGCGCGTTGCATGATCAGCCGCTCGATCCCCGCGGCTGTGACGAACCTTGACTCCTCAAGAGTGGAATGGCACGGAACGCCTCCTAGAAGTCCCCCAGTTCAGAGGCGTACGGCGGCTCGGCGCCCGCCCGGGAGCAGGTGATCGCGGCAGCCCGCGCCGCGAACCGCAACAGCCGTGTCCAGCCGTCGGCGCCCAGTCCCAGGAGCGCCTCGGCGGACAGGGCGTCCTGGGCGGCCAGGCCGTGCAACAGGGCCGCGTTCACGGTGTCGCCCGCACCGATCGTGTCCACGACGTCGACCTCCTCGCCCGCTACGGCGTGCACCGCGCCGTCCCGCGTGAAGGCGGTCAGCCCGTCACCGCCCTGAGTGATCACCACGGCCGCCGGTCCCGCGGCCAGCCACTCGCGCGGCGTGCCGCCCAGCCAGAGCGCGTCCTCCTCGGAGAGCTTGAGCAGCGACACCGACGGCAGCCAGCTCTTGAATCGGGCCCGGTAACCGTCCGGGTCCGGGATCAGTCCGGCCCGGACGTTGGGGTCGAGCGCGGTGAACACCCCTTGCGCGGCCGCGCTCCGCATCAGCTCCTCATAGGCGCTCGCCCCCGGCTCCAGGACGAGCGAGCAGGTACCGAAGGACACCGCGCGGGTCGCCGCGGGCAGCTCCGGGGGTGCCGTGAAGAGCCGGTCGGCGGTGCCCTCGACGTAGAAGGAGTAGGCGGCCGAGCCCTTCGCGTCGATGGTGGCGACCGCGAGGGTGGTCGGCTCCATACCGCGCTGCACGGCCGATACGTCGACCCCGGCCTCCCGCAGCCCGTCGAGCAGGGCGTCACCGAAGGCGTCGTAGGAGGTGCGGGAGCAGAAGGCGGTGGGGGAGCCGAGGCGACCGAGGGCCACGGCGGTGTTGTAGGGCCCGCCGCCGAGCGCCGGCTGCAGGCCCGCCAGGGCGCCCGTGCCCTGCGGTACCAGGTCGATCAGGGCCTCACCGGCGACGACGATCACGAGATGGTTCCTTTCACGGACGTCAGGGGTTGTTCGGGGCTGCCGGATGGCGGGGGCTTGGCGGTGCCCTCGGGTTCCCCGGGCCTGGCGGGTATTTCGCGCACCTCGGGTGTCTCGGGTTTCGCCGCTGTCCTGGATGTTCTGGATGTCGCGGAATCCCGAGGCTGTTCGGCACAGCCGCACGATGTGCGATGCACGAAGGTGCAGGGGAGACGCACCGTCTGGGCAGCTCGGTCCGGCGAGGCGAGCCGGTCCAGCAGCACGCGGACCGCGTGGGCGCCGATGTCCCTGCTGGGCTGGGCTATCGCGGTGAGCCGGGGTGAGAACAGGTCGGCCCAGGCGAAGTCGTCGAAGCAGCACAGCGCGATGTCGTCGGGCACGGACAGACCGCGGTCGCGCAGGGCGCGCAGGGCACCGATCGTCATCGCGTTGTTGGCGGTGACGAGTGCGGTCGGCGGCGAGGCGAGCGACAGCAGTGCGGCGGTGGCCTGTTCGGCGCCGGCCGACTCGGAGTCGCCGTGCATGACGAGGTGTTCGTCGAAGGCGAGCCCGGCGGCCGCCAGGCCGTCCCGGTATCCGGTGAGCCGCTCGCTGGTGGTGCTGAGTCCGGGCAGGCCGGCGACCAGGGCGATCCGCCGGTGGCCGAGGTCGGCAAGATGAGTGACGAGCCGGGCCACGGGTTCGGCGCTGTCGGCGCAGACCTGGTCGAAGTGCGGAGAGCCGTCGGTCGTGGTGTCGACCACGCGGTCGAGGAGGACGGTCGGCACGTTGTGGCGCCCGAGGTAGGCGATGAGCTCGCGCGGGTCCGCGGAGGGCGTGACGATCATGCCGTCCACGCGGCGCTCGTGCAGGAGCTGGACGACCTTGCGTTCATGCTCCGGATCGTCGTGCGGGTCGGCGATGAGCAGGCTGTAGCCGTGTTCCAGAGCAGCGGCCTCGACGCCCTGGAGTATCTCCGTGAAGTACGGGTTGCTGATCGCCGACACCGCGAGCCCTATGGACCGGGTGCGGGAAGTCACCAGGGAACGGGCGAGGGTGTTGGGCGTGTAGCCGAGCTCGTCCATGGCGTCCAGCACCGCCTGGCGGGTGTGGGGCAGCACCGGCCGGGTGCCGTTCAGCACATGCGAGACGGTCGCCACGGACACGCCGGCGCTCCGCGCGACGTCGGCCATGGTTGCCATCGAGATCCCCTCCCGGTTCTGTCTGTGCCGCGGGCCCCTCCCCGGGCCGCCGCGGGTCTTCTGGGCGGGAAGGTATCCCATTCGGGGCCGGACGTAAACGCTTGCGCAATCGTTTACGTCTCCCTCCAGGCCCTGCCGAGGGGAATGTCGGCCGTCCCGGGATCAGAAGCTGGTGGTCGTCCGGACCGATGAGAAACGTGGTGGTCAGCGAGCCCGGCCGGTTCCTGAATGAGAGCGTTGGCCTGGCTTGTTTCAGAATGCAGTGGTCAATCCGGAACGGTTCCAGAATGTGGGGGTTGGACCGGCCGGTTCAGGACGTGGCGGTCGGCCCGGCCGGATCAGAACGCGGCGGTCTGCCGAGCCTGGGACGGATCGGAGCGGCGGCTCACTCCCACTCCCACCCGATGCCCACGATCCCGGTCCGCACTCGCGGCTCGACAAGGTGGACGGAACGGTGCAGCCCGCTGAAGGCCAGTCCCTGACGGCCGCTGCGGGGCGCTGCCGCCGAGTGCTGGGCGAACCGGTGACAGCGGACCGGGAGGGCGTTCTCGGCGAAGCGGACCTGCAGGGCGTACTGGCCGCCCGCGAGAGGGAAACCGCGGGCGTACTCGCGGGACACGTCGGCCGTGCCGTCCTCGACGCCGTAGCGGAAGAGGTAGGTGTCACCGGCCCGTAGACGGGTACCGAAGAGCAGCTCGGCCACGAGGACACCGGTGTCGTGGTGCCAACGGACCCGTCCCGTGCGGCAGTTCTCCAGCGCGTGCACCGCGATGCGCTCCGGCGTGCATCCCGGGTCGCCGTGGTGGACGGCGACGAAGCGGTCCACGCCGTCCTTGTGGGCGCGCACGATGTGGTGCGACTCGCGCCCCGCCAGCTCGCGGCGCGGCCCGATCAGCACCCGCTCGTGGTGGGCGAGGGTGTGCAGGCCGCCGTCGACCGGACAGTCCAGCTCGGCCAGCAGCTGTTCCAGGACGCCCGAGGCCTCCACCAGGGAGCGGTACGAGCGGGCCGCGGGCCGTTGGAGGGCGGAGTGGTCGTCTGCTTCGGCGAGCAGCCTGATCAGGGACTCCTCCGGCAACTGGAGGATCTCCTCCAGTGCCCGTACCGCACGCAGTGACTCGGGGCGCTGTGGCCGCCGGGCGCCCTGCTGCCAGTAGCTCAGGCTGGTGA
The DNA here is from genome assembly GCF_028736035.1 of Streptomyces sp. T12. Classification (NCBI taxonomy): domain Bacteria; kingdom Bacillati; phylum Actinomycetota; class Actinomycetes; order Kitasatosporales; family Streptomycetaceae; genus Streptomyces; species Streptomyces sp. T12. The sequence continues at coordinate 2,464,920 of NZ_CP117866.1, read as the reverse complement.
CGCCGACCTTCACACCGCGACGGGACAGATGATGCTGCACGCGCTGCAGCGGCAGTCCCCGGGCGGCTATCGCGGCGCGCAGGGCGAGGTGGAATGGGCCCCCTCGCAGGGCCGTGTCCAGTTCCGCGGTGGCAGGGGTGTCCGCGTGCTGTGTGGCGTGCGGCATGCAGGGGCCTTTCTGTGGTTGTTCACAACGGGTGGTCAGACCGTTCGCGCGGCTGCTCGGGGCCACCCCGTCGGCAGGCGGCAGGGGTCTTCACATCCGTGCGCCGTCGTTCACGGCCCCGAGTTCCCCCGCATTGAAGCGTGTTGACCAAGTCCCGACAACACCTGATGCCCAACAGTGGGCAATCCTGGCCGAGTCGCGATGCGTTCGCCTCAAGTCGCCGTGCACGTCCCGGTGTTGCCCAGCACTACGCCGACGGCGTGCGCGGACAGAGCCGATTTGTGCAGGAAACCGCGGGCCGGACTGGTGGCGACGAGTTCTTGGAAGTCCTCCAGGGAGCGTGTGGAGATCGGGGCGATCACGCAGGAGACGCCGATGCCGCCCGACCACGCCACGAAGCGCCCCAAGGCGGCCCGCACGATCCACGAGCGCCACCCAACGCCGGCATGGGCCGCCGCCTGTGCGTCACCGAGGGCACCGTCGAGAAGTACGCCCGCAGCATCCTGGGCAAACTCCGACTCCCGGAGGGCGGCGACGACGATGCCGGGCCCGTGACGGCCGACGAGGCGGTCCGTTTGCTGCGGGACCGGATCTCCGGTGTCCGGCTCGAACCGCGGACAGGCCCGCGGCGGGCAGGGTGAAGCCGAGGTCACGCCACTCGTCGGTGAGGTGGCTGACCAGTTCTTCGGGGCGTCGTCCGGCGGTGCTGGGCAGCACCGAGCGCGCCATGGCGATGCTGCTGGACGACGAGCACGACGAGCACGACGAGCACGACGAGCACGACGAGCACGACGAGCACGACGAGCACGACGAGCACGACGAGGACGACGAGGACGACGAGCACGACGAGGACGACGAGGACGACGAGGACGACGAGGACGACCCCGGCGCGCCCGCCGCTGACCCCGGGACCGAGGGGCAGAGCGCGGGGGCTATGTGCTCATGAACGGGCAGTGTGACGGGTACCCGGACGCGGACACGGTGCCGCTCGCGGCGCCGCTGCGGACCGCCCGCCACGTGCTGGAATCCGGGGCACCGCCGCCCGACGTGGCCCGGGTCGTGGACCGCTGGACCCGGACGCTCCGGCGTTGTCCACAGCCCCGCCGGACTGTCAGCGCTCGCCAGTAGGGTGTGAGACATGGCCGATCCCTCCAGCTACCGCCCCAAGCCGGGACAGATCCCGGACTCTCCCGGGGTGTACAGGTTCCGTGACGAGCACCGCCGGGTGATCTACGTCGGAAAGGCGAAGAGCCTGCGCCAGCGCCTGGCGAACTACTTCCAGGACCTGGCGGGCCTGCACCCGCGCACCCGCACGATGGTCACCACGGCCGCGTCCGTGGAGTGGACCGTGGTGTCCACAGAGGTCGAGGCCCTGCAGCTGGAGTACTCCTGGATCAAGGAGTTCGACCCCCGGTTCAACGTCAAGTACCGCGACGACAAGAGCTACCCGTATCTCGCGGTGACGATGAACGAGGAGTACCCGCGTGTGCAGGTGATGCGCGGTCACAAGAAGAAGGGCGTCAGGTATTTCGGGCCGTACGCGCACGCGTGGGCGATCCGTGACACCGTCGACCTCCTCCTGCGCGTCTTCCCGGTGCGCACCTGCTCGGCCGGCGTCTTCAAGAACGCCCGCCGCACCGGCCGCCCCTGCCTGCTCGGCTACATCGGCAAGTGCTCCGCCCCCTGCGTGGACCGCGTCTCCGCCGAGGAGCACCGTGAACTGGCCGACGAGTTCTGCGACTTCATGACCGGCCGCACGGGCACGTATCTGCGCCGCCTAGAGAGGCAGATGATGGAAGCGGCCGACGAGATGGAGTACGAGCGGGCCGCCCGCCTGCGCGACGACATCGAGGCCCTGAAGAAGGCCATGGAGAAGAACGCGGTCGTGCTCGCCGACGCGACCGACGCCGACCTCATCGCGGTCGCGGAGGACGAGCTGGAGGCGGCCGTGCAGATCTTCCACGTCCGCGGCGGCCGGGTGCGCGGCCAGCGCGGCTGGGTCACCGACAAGGTCGAGGAGATCACCACCGGAGCCCTCGTCGAGCACGCCCTCCAGCAGCTCTACGGCGAGGAGACCGGGGACGCGGTGCCCAAGGAGGTCCTGGTCCCGGCCCTGCCCGACCCCGTGGAGCCCGTGCAGGAGTGGCTGTCGGGGCGCCGCGGCGCCAACGTCTCGCTGCGCATCCCCCAGCGCGGCGACAAGCGCGCCCTCATGGAGACCGTCGAGCGCAACGCCCAGCAGGCGCTCGTCCTGCACAAGACCAAGCGCGCCTCCGACCTGACCACGCGCTCGCGTGCCCTGGAGGAGATCGCCGACGCCCTCGACCTGGACAGCGCCCCGCTCAGGATCGAGTGCTACGACATCTCGCACCTCCAGGGCGACGACGTCGTGGCCTCCATGGTCGTCTTCGAGGACGGGCTGCAGCGCAAGAGCGAGTACCGCCGCTTCCAGATCAAGGGCTTCGAGGGCCAGGACGACGTCCGCTCCATGCACGAGGTGATCACCCGCCGCTTCAAGCGCTACCTCGCCGAGAAGGAGAAGACGGGCGAGTGGGCCGACGGCGAGAACACCCTCGGTGACACCTCGCCCGGTCCCCTCACCGACGCCGAGTCCGACCCGCTCACCGACGCCTCCTCCGTCCCCCTCGCCAACGGCCTCAAGGACGACGACGGCCGCCCCAAGCGCTTCGCCTACCCGCCGCAGCTCGTCGTCGTCGACGGCGGGCAGCCGCAGGTCGCGGCCGCCCAGCGGGCCCTGGACGACCTAGGTATCGACGACATCGCCGTCTGCGGCCTCGCCAAGCGCCTGGAGGAGGTCTGGCTGCCCGGCGAGGACGACCCGGTCGTCCTGCCCCGCACCAGCGAGGGCCTCTATCTGCTCCAGCGCGTCCGGGACGAGGCCCACCGCTTCGCGATCACCTACCAGCGCACCAAGCGCGCCAAGCGTTTCCGGTCGAGCCCGTTGGACGACGTCCCCGGCCTCGGTGAGACTCGCAAGCAGGCGCTGATCAAGCACTTCGGTTCGGTGAAGAAGCTGCGATCCGCGACAATCGACCAGATCTGTGAGGTTCCAGGTATAGGTCGCAAGACGGCCGAGACGATCGCCGTGGCTCTCGCCCAGGCCGCCCCGGCCGCACCCGCCGTGAACACGGCGACTGGAGAGATCATGGAAGACGAGGAATCCGATACGACGGCGGAGACCTCGGGGGAGCCCGTGTCCGCGGGTGCCCCGGACGAACGACGGGGGCAGGAGAGATGAGCGAGCACGACACACAGCCCACAGGTGAGCGAGATCAAGAAGCTCAGGAAACCCACAACAAGACCGGCGAGGATCTCACCCAGCAGGACGCACCCCAGGAAGACGGAGCACAGGTGAGTACGGGCATCGAGACAGCCGGGGTCCCCGAAGCGGTCATCCCCGAGCTGGTGATCATCTCCGGCATGTCCGGGGCCGGCCGCTCTACGGCCGCCAAGTGTCTGGAGGACCTCGGCTGGTTCGTCGTCGACAACCTTCCGCCCGCGCTGATCCCCACCATGGTGGAGCTCGGCGCCCGCTCCCAGGGCAATGTGGCGCGGATCGCGGTGGTCGTCGACGTCCGTGGCCGACGCTTCTTCGACAACCTCCGCGAGTCCCTCGCCGAACTCGACACCCGGGGCGTCACACGCCGGATTGCCTTCCTGGAGTCCTCCGACGACGCCCTGGTGCGCCGCTTCGAGTCGGTGCGCCGCCCGCACCCCCTCCAGGGCGACGGCCGCATCGTCGACGGCATCGCCGCCGAGCGCCAGCTGCTGCGCGAGCTGCGCGGCGACGCCGACCTGGTGATCGACACCTCCAGCCTCAACGTGCACGAGCTGCGGGCCAAGATGGACGCCCAGTTCGCCGGCGAGGAGGAGCCCGAGCTGCGGGCGACGGTCATGTCCTTCGGCTTCAAGTACGGCCTCCCGGTCGACGCCGACCTGGTCGTGGACATGCGCTTCCTGCCCAACCCGCACTGGGTCCCGGAGCTGCGCCCCTTCACCGGCCTCAACGAGGAGGTGTCGGCGTACGTCTTCAACCAGCCCGGCGCGAAGGAGTTCATCGACCGCTACTCCGAGCTGCTCCAGCTCATCGCGGCCGGATACCGCCGGGAGGGCAAGCGGTACGTGACGATCGCGGTCGGCTGCACCGGCGGCAAGCACCGCTCGGTCGCCACATCCGAGAAGCTCGCAGCACGCCTTGCCTCCCAGGGCGTGGAGACGGTGGTCGTACACCGGGACATGGGACGGGAATGACGGGACGTACTCCGCGGCTGAGCAGGTTGCGCCGGGCGGTGCCCGAGTCGCGGGCCGGGCGGCCCGCCGAGGCCCGCGGTGCCAGGCCGCGCCGCCGCGGCGCCCAGCCCAAGGTCGTCGCCCTCGGTGGCGGCATGGGCCTGTCCGCCTCGCTCGCCGCGCTGCGCCGGATCACCGGCGACCTCACCGCCGTCGTCACCGTGGCCGACGACGGTGGCTCCAGCGGGCGCCTGCGCGACGAGCTGGGTGTGCTGCCGCCCGGCGACCTGCGCAAGGCGCTGGCCGCGCTGTGCGGCGACGACGACTGGGGCCAGACCTGGGCCCGCGTCATCCAGCACCGCTTCCACTCCAAGGGCGACCTGCACGACCACGCGGTCGGCAATCTGCTGATCGTCGCCCTGTGGGAGCAGCTCGGCGACCACGTCCAGGCCCTCGACCTGGTCGGCAAGCTGCTCGGCGCGCACGGGCGCGTGCTGCCCATGTCCGCCGTACCGCTGGAACTGCAGGCCCTGGTCAAGGGCCACGACCCGGACCTGCCCGAGGCCGTCGACACCGTCCGCGGGCAGGCCAACGTCGCCCTCACCCCCGGCGAGGTGCAGTCGGTGCACGTCGTGCCGCACGACCCGCCCGCCGTTCCGGAGGCCGTCGCCGCAGTCCGGGACGCGGACTGGGTGGTGCTCGGCCCGGGCTCCTGGTTCTCCTCGGTCATCCCGCATCTGCTCGTGCCGGAACTCCTGGACGCCCTCACTGAGACGAAGGCGCGCCGGGTACTCTCCCTGAACCTCGCCCCGCAGCCGGGAGAAACCGAAGGCTTCTCCCCGCAGCGTCATTTGGAGGTTTTGGGACGACACGCCCCTAAACTCGCCCTGGACGTGGTGCTGGCCGACGAGGCCGCCGTGCCCGACCGGGATGTGCTCACCGAGGCCGCCAAGCGGCTCGGTGCTGCGGTCGAGCTGGCCCCGGTGGCCCGGACGGACGGGACGCCCCGGCACGACCCGGAGCTCCTCGCCGCCGCGTACGACCGTATTTTTCGGATGCATGGAAGGATCGGCCCATGGCGATGACGGCAGCGGTGAAGGATGAGATCTCCCGGCTCCCCGTCACCCGGACCTGTTGCAGGAAGGCGGAGGTCTCCGCCATTCTGCGGTTCGCCGGCGGCCTCCACCTGGTCAGCGGACGCATCGTGATCGAGGCGGAGCTGGACACCGCGATGGCGGCCCGTCGGCTCAAGCGGGACATCCTGGAGATCTTCGGCCACAGCTCCGAGCTGATCGTGATGGCGCCGGGCGGGCTGCGCCGCGGTTCGCGCTACGTCGTGCGCGTGGTCGCGGGCGGTGACCAGCTGGCCCGCCAGACCGGCCTGGTCGACGGGCGGGGCCGCCCGATCCGTGGCCTGCCCCCGCAGGTGGTCTCCGGGGCGACCTGCGACGCCGAGGCCGCCTGGCGCGGCGCCTTCCTGGCGCACGGCTCGCTCACCGAGCCCGGCCGCTCGTCCTCCCTGGAGGTGACCTGCCCGGGCCCCGAGGCCGCGCTCGCGCTGGTCGGCGCGGCCCGCCGGCTGTCGATCGCCGCCAAGGCCCGCGAGGTGCGCGGCGTGGACCGCGTGGTCGTCCGGGACGGCGACGCGATCGGCGCCCTGCTGACCCGGCTCGGGGCGCACGAGTCCGTGCTGGCCTGGGAGGAGCGCCGGATGCGCCGCGAGGTGCGTGCCACGGCGAACCGCCTCGCCAACTTCGACGACGCCAACCTCCGCCGCTCCGCGCGCGCGGCCGTCGCCGCCGGCGCCCGGGTCCAGCGCGCCCTGGAGATCCTCGCCGACGAGGTCCCCGAGCACCTCGCCGCCGCCGGACGCCTGCGCATGGAGCACAAGCAGGCCTCCCTCGAAGAGCTGGGCGCGCTCGCCGACCCGCCGCTGACCAAGGACGCCGTCGCCGGCCGTATCCGCCGCCTGCTGGCCATGGCCGACAAGCGGGCCCAGGACCTCGGCATTCCTGGCACGGAGGCCAACCTCTCCGAGGAGCTGGCGGACAACCTCGCGGGCTGACGTGAAAGATCGTCAACCTGCCGGTGCCGACGTCCACTTGGGACGTCGGCACCGGTATTTGTCAGTCTTTGCGGCACTCTTGACTGGACCGTGAAGTGGCATGAGCCTGGCAGTCATTCGTCACTGTGGCGAATCACTGCTAGGGGGGTTCATGAGACCCAGAGCGAGATCGATCCTCGCTGCCGGTGCGCTCCTGATAGGCGGAGCGAGCATCGCACCCATCGCCCAGGCACAACCGGGAAGTTCACAAGAAACCGACCCGAACGAAGTCAAGGTCTTCCGCGCCGAGGTCACCAAGAAGCAGGTACCCCTGCTGCTGGCGGCCGGCCAGGACGGCCACGAACTCAGTGAGCAGGCGCCCGAGAAGGGCACCGCCACCGTCGAGGTCTACCTCACCGACGACCAGGCCAAGAAGCTGGAGAAGAAGGGTGTCGAGCTCACCGAGCACGACCTCTCCGCCAAGGCCGAGGCTCGCACCGAGAAAGCCGCCGAGGGCGTGTACCGCCCGTACAGCGGAAGCGGGGGGCTCAAGGAGGAGATCGTCCGGACCGGGCAGGAGAACCCCGGCCTCACCAAGGTCGTCTCCATCGGCAAGACGATCAACGGCCAGGACATCCTGGCGCTCAAGCTCACCAAGAACGCCAAGAAGACGAAAGACGGCGCCAAGCCCTCCGTCCTCTACGTCTCCAACCAGCACGCGCGCGAGTGGATCACGCCGGAGATGACCCGGCGCCTGATGCACTACTACCTGGACAACTACAAGACGGACAAACGCGTCAAGAAGATCGTCGACTCGACCGAGCTGTGGTTCGTCCCCTCGGCCAACCCCGACGGCTACGACTACACCTTCCAGGGCTCCAGCACCCGCCTGTGGCGCAAGAACCTGCGCGACATCAACGGCGATGGTGCCATCAGCACCGGCGACGGCGTCGACCTCAACCGCAACTTCACCTACAAGTGGGGCTACGACGACGAGGGTTCCTCCCCCAACCCCACCAGCGAGACCTACCGCGGCGCGTCCCCGGCCTCCGAGCCCGAGACCAAGGCGCTGGACGCCTTCGAGCGACGTATCGGCTTCGACTACGGCATCAACTACCACTCCGCGGCCGAGCTCATCCTCTACGGCGTCGGCTGGCAGGTCGCCACCGACACCCCGGACGACGTCCTCTACAAGTCGCTCGCCGGCACGCCGGACAACCCCGCGGTCCCCGGCTACCACCCGCAGGTCTCCTCGGAGCTGTACACGACGAACGGCGAGGCCGACGGCCACGCCTCGAACGTCAACGGCATAGCGATGTTCACGCCCGAGATGTCGACCTGCCAGACCGCGTCGAACATCGACCCGAACGACCAGTGGAACGCGCGGGACTGCCAGTCGGTCTTCAACTTCCCGGACGACGAGAAGCTGATCCAGCAGGAGTTCGCCAAGAACGTCCCGTTCGCGCTCTCCGTCGCCGAGTCCGCCGTGCGCCCCGACCAGCCGGCCTCGTCGGTCGGTCTGAAAGCCGCCGACTTCACGCCGGCGCCGTTCACCACGTCGTACTCCCGCGGCGCCGACCAGGAGGTCTCCGTCGTCGTACGGAAGTCCGTGCGCGACAAGGAGCTCAAGTACCGCGTCAACGGCGGCCGTACGCAGGACATGGCGCTGCGGCCCTGGAAGGGCGGTGAGACGTACGGCGGTGACGACAACCTCTACTTCGACGAGTACCGGGCCAAGGTCGCGGACGGCGACCGGGGCGACAAGGTCGAGGTGTGGTTCACCGGCGAGACGAAGAGCGGAAAGCCCACCTCCAGCGAGCACTTCACGTACACGGTCGCCGAACGGCCGCGCGCGGACGTCCTCGTGGTCGCCGAGGAAGGCGCGACCGCCACGCACGCGCAGAAGTACGTCGACGCGCTCAAGGCCAACGGCCACAGGGCGATCGTCTGGGACGTCGCCGCTCAGGGCGCGCCCGACGCGCTCGGCGTGCTGAGCCACTTCGACACCGCGGTCCACTACACCGGCGCGAACGTCCCGGGCAAGGCCACCCAGCTCCAGCTGCGCGCCTACCTCAACGAGGGCGGCAAGCTGATGGAGGCGGGCGAGCAGGCCGGCGGCAACGTCGACCTCGGCGGCGGCACCCTGTCCGACGACTTCAGCCAGTACTACCTGGGCGCCTACTCCCGTACGTCGCTCCCCGGGGCCACCGGCTTCACCGGCTCCGGCAAGCTCGGCGGCTTCACCGGAGCGCTCGGCGACGCCACCGGCAACCTGCTCGACAAGGCCGGGACCTACAGCGTCACCTCGGACGAGCTCCCTGCCGCCACGCACCCGCAGTTCGCCAGCGCGGGCGCCGGCCAGTTCGCCGGGACCGTCAACCCGTACGGGCCGTACGCGGGTTCCTCCATGGCGGCCGCCGTGCACACCGACGACGCCTACAAGCGGCTGACCAGGACCGTCGACCTCACCGGGGTGAGCGCGGCGCAGAAGCCGAGCCTGCGCACCCAGTTGCTGTGGGACGTCGAGCCCGGCTACGACAACGTCCTGGTCGAGGCCCACACCACGGGGGCCCAGGACTGGACGACACTCCCCGAGGCGGGCGGTGCCACCAGCACCACCGTGCCGGCGGACTGCGAGGCCGGGTTCTACGTGGGCGAGCACCCCTGGCTGGCCCACTACCTCACCGTGGCCACCAGCGGCTGCACCGCGAGCGGCAGCAGCGGCCAGTGGAACGCGCTCACCGGCGCCTCCGAGGGCTGGAAGCAGGTCGAGTTCGACCTGAGCGCGTACGCCGGAAAGTCGGTCGAGGTCTCGATCGGCTACGTCACCGACCCGAGCACGGGAGGCCACGGCGTCCTCGCCGACGAGGCCTCGCTCGTCGTCGGCGGCACGGCCACCCAGACCGAGGGCTTCGAGACGTCGCTCGGTTCTTGGAGCGTGACCGGACCGCCCGCGGGCAGTCCGGCCGTCCTCAAGGACTGGGCGCGCACCGGAGCGCTGTTCCAGACCTATGGAGCGGTCACCACGGACGACACGGTGCTGCTGGGCTTCGGCCTGGAACACGTCACCGCGGCGGCCGACCGTACGGCGCTCATCGGAAGGGCCCTCGACTCACTTGACGAGTGACACGCCGAGGTCAACCGTGCACGACGCACGGTGACCAAAACGAGTGATCCGGGCTTCAGGCCGGGGCGGTCCGTACCCCTACTGGCGGGTACGGACCGCCGTGCCGTGTATGGGGCATCTGGATGTCACCACGGCGGCTTCAGAGAGGTAGGGTCGTAGGCGGTCGGGGACATCCCAAATAGAGCTCGCCGGCACCGCATAGCCGGCGTACCAACGAGGAGATCGGTTCGTGACGATCCGCGTAGGCATCAACGGCTTCGGTCGTATCGGTCGCAACTACTTCCGCGCGCTGCTGGAGCAGGGTGCTGACATCGAGATCGTGGCTGTCAACGACCTGGGTGACACCGCGACCACCGCCCACCTGCTGAAGTACGACACCATCCTGGGCCGCCTCAAGCAGGAGGTCACCCACACCGCCGACACGATCACCGTCGACGGCCACACCATCAAGGTGCTGTCCGAGCGCAACCCCGCCGACATCCCGTGGGGCGAGCTGGGCGTCGACATCGTCATCGAGTCGACGGGCATCTTCACGAAGAAGGCCGACGCCGCGAAGCACCTCGCCGGCGGCGCCAAGAAGGTCCTCATCTCGGCTCCGGCCAAGGACGAGGACATCACCATCGTGATGGGTGTCAACCAGGACAAGTACGACCCGGCGAACCACCACGTCATCTCGAACGCCTCCTGCACCACCAACTGCGTGGCGCCGATGGCCAAGGTCCTCGACGAGAACTTCGGCATCGTCAAGGGCCTGATGACGACGGTCCACGCGTACACCAACGACCAGCGCATCCTGGACTTCCCGCACTCGGACCTGCGTCGTGCCCGCGCCGCCGCCGAGAACATCATCCCGACCACCACCGGCGCCGCCAAGGCGACCGCCCTGGTCCTGCCGCAGCTCAAGGGCAAGCTGGACGGCATCGCGATGCGCGTCCCGGTCCCGACCGGTTCGGCCACCGACCTGGTCGTGCAGCTGCAGCGCGAGGTCACCAAGGACGAGGTCAACGCCGCGTTCAAGAAGGCGTCCGAGGACGGCGACCTGGCGGGCTACCTGTCGTACACCGAGGACCCGATCGTCTCCTCGGACATCGTCAGCGACCCGGCCTCCTGCACCTTCGACTCCTCCCTGACCATGGTCCAGGAGGGCAACTCGGTGAAGATCCTCGGCTGGTACGACAACGAGTGGGGCTACTCCAACCGCCTCGTCGACCTCACGGTCTTCGTCGGCAACCAGCTCTGATATCCAGAGCAGGCACATTGATGTGAGAGCAGGGCTCGGGCGGCGCAGGGACGCGTCGCCCGAGCCCTGACTCACGTGCAGATCAGACCTGTTGGATCACGAGCGTTTCCGAGCGATCACGAGCCCTTCTCAGGAGCCCCCTTCATGAAGACGATCGACGAACTTCTCTCCGAAGGCGTCGCCGGCAAGCGGGTCTTCGTCCGCGCCGACCTGAACGTGCCGCTGGACGGCACCACGATCACCGACGACGGCCGTATCCGCGCCGTACTGCCCACCGTCAAGGCGCTGGCCGAGGCGGGCGCCCGCGTGGTCGTCGCCTCCCACCTGGGCCGCCCCAAGGGCGCCCCGGACCCCGCCTTCTCCCTGGCACCGGCCGCCGCGCGGCTCGGTGAACTCCTCGGCGCCGACGTGGCGTTCGCGACCGACACGGTCGGCGAGTCCGCCCAGGCCACGGTCGCGGGCCTCACCGACGGCCAGGTCGCGGTCGTCGAGAACCTCCGCTTCAACGCCGGCGAGACCAGCAAGGACGACGCCGAGCGTGGCGCCTTCGCCGACCAGCTGGCCGCCCTCGCCGACGTCTACGTCAGTGACGGCTTCGGCGCCGTGCACCGCAAGCACGCCTCGGTGTACGACCTTCCGGCCCGCCTGCCGCACTACGCCGGCCACCTCATCGCCACCGAGGTCGGCGTCCTGAAGAAGCTCACCGAGGACGTCAAGCGGCCCTACGTCGTCGCGCTCGGCGGCGCCAAGGTCTCCGACAAGCTCGCCGTCATCGACCAGCTGCTCGCCAAGGCCGACCGGCTGCTCATCGGCGGCGGCATGGCGTACACCTTCCTCAAGGCCAAGGGCTACGAGGTCGGCATCTCCCTCCTCCAGGCGGACCAGATCCCGGCCGTCACCGAGTACATGGAGCGCGCCGAGAAGAACGGCGTCGAGATCGTCCTGCCGGTCGACGTCCTGGTCTCCACCGAGTTCCCGGACCTGAAGACCAAGGCCCCGGCCAACCCCACGACCGTCGCCGCGGACGCCATCCCGGCCGACCAGGAGGGCCTGGACATCGGTCCGGAGACCCGCAAGCTGTACGCCTCGAAGCTCGCCGACGCCGCCACCGTCTTCTGGAACGGCCCCATGGGCGTCTTCGAGCACCCCGACTACGCCGAGGGCACCAAGGCGGTCGCCCAGGCCCTCGTCGACTCCAAGGGCTTCACCGTGGTCGGCGGTGGCGACTCCGCCGCGGCCGTCCGCACCCTGGGCTTCGACGAGAACGCATTCGGCCACATCTCGACCGGTGGCGGCGCCTCCCTCGAATACCTCGAGGGCAAGACGCTCCCCGGCCTCGCCGCACTGGAGGACTGACTCTCTATGAGCACGCGCACGCCGCTGATGGCGGGCAACTGGAAGATGAACCTCAACCACCTCGAGGCCATCGCGCACGTCCAGAAGCTCGCCTTCGCCCTCGCGGACAAGGACTACGAGGCCGTCGAGGTCGCCGTCCTGCCGCCCTTCACCGACCTGCGCTCCGTGCAGACCCTGGTCGACGGCGACAAGCTGAAGATCAAGTACGGCGCCCAGGACATCTCGGCCCAGGACTCCGGCGCCTACACCGGCGAGATCTCCGGCTCGATGCTGGCCAAGCTGAAGTGCACCTACGTGGCGATCGGCCACTCCGAGCGCCGCCAGTACCACGCCGAGACCGACGAGATCGTCAACGCCAAGGTCAAGGCCGCCTACAAGCACGGCCTCACCCCGATCATGTGCGTCGGCGAGGAGCTGGACGTCCGCGAGGCCGGCAACGCCGTCCCGCACACGCTCGCCCAGGTCGAAGGCGGTCTGAAGGACCTCCCGGCCGAGCAGGCCGAGACCATCGTGATCGCCTACGAGCCCGTCTGGGCCATCGGCACCGGCAAGGTCTGCGGCGCCGAGGACGCCCAGGAGGTCTGCGCCGCCATCCGCGGCAAGCTCGCCGAGCTGTACTCGCAGGAGCTGGCCGACAAGGTCCGCATCCAGTACGGCGGCTCCGTGAAGTCCGGCAACGTCGCCGAGATCATGGCCCAGGCCGACATCGACGGCGCCCTGGTCGGCGGTGCCTCGCTGGACGCCGACGAGTTCGTCAAGATCGTGCGGTTCCGCGACCAGTGAGTATGCGGTAACGGCGATTCGTCGTACCCTTGCGGGGGTCGGGGCTTGGAATGTGAGCATGAGGCTCACAAAAAGGGCTTCGACCCCCGTCGTCATCCGAATCCGAGGAAGTTGGTCCAGCCGTGGTTTTGGGGTTCTCGATCGCCCTGATCGTCTTCAGCCTGCTGATGATGCTGCTGGTGCTGATGCACAAGGGCAAGGGCGGCGGCCTCTCCGACATGTTCGGTGGCGGCATGCAGTCGTCCGTCGGCGGCTCCTCGGTCGCCGAGCGCAACCTCGACCGGATCACCATCGTGGTCGGTCTGCTGTGGTTCGCGTGCATTGTCGTGCTCGGCATCCTGATGAAGGTGAACAACTGACCGGCACGCACATTCCGCACGTAAGGCCCCATGTCCGGTACGCGCAGCTGAGCGCGGCCTATCATGGGGCTTGCGTCTTGGTGTGGGGGCTATGTAACTCCAATCACTGGACGCGCGTTGGGCCTTACGTAGACTGAGGCGCTCGCAGCGAAGCGAAACGCCGACTCGCTTTGCGGCACCATCACGCAGGGAGTTACGACCGTGGCAAGTGGCAACGCGATCCGAGGAAGCCGGGTCGGGGCGGGGCCGATGGGCGAGGCCGAGCGGGGCGAGTCCGCGCCCCGGCTGCGCATCTCCTTCTGGTGCTCCAACGGGCATGAGACGCAGCCCAGCTTCGCCAGCGACGCGCAGGTTCCCGACACCTGGGACTGCCCGCGCTGCGGCTTTCCCGCCGGACAGGACCGGGACAATCCGCCGGACCCGCCGCGCACCGAGCCCTACAAGACGCACCTGGCGTATGTACGGGAACGGCGCAGCGACGCGGACGGCGAGGCGATCCTCGCCGAGGCGCTCGCCAAACTGCGCGGCGAGATCTAGGAGTTGAGGACCGGCCAGGTGCCTGTGGGTGCCTGGCCGGACCTGTTGGACGCACCGGTTCGCCGGTGGTCGACTCCTGCTCCGAGGCCGATTGTCAGTGGTGCCCTCTACGGTTTGTGTATCGATCTTCTGCATCGATGGACCGAGGGGGAGTTGTGGCGACGGCTGAGACCGGGGGAGTGCGTGCGCCTGCGTGGCGCGGGGGGTTCGGACGGCTGTGGAGCGCCGCCGTGCTCTCCAGCTTCGGTGATTCCCTGCGTACGGCCGCCCTGCCGCTCCTTGCCGTGACGCTGACGGACCGGCCGCTGCTGATCGCCGCGGTCACCGCCTGTGGCTATCTGCCGTGGATCGTCTTCGGGCTGCTCGGCGGCGCCGTCGCCGACCGGGTGGACCAGCGGCGCGCGATGTGGACGGTGGATGCGTTACGAGCCCTGCTGGTCGGCGCGTTCGCGGTGGCCGTGGCGCTCGGGCACGCCTCGATCGGACTGCTCATCGCACTGGCCTTCACCCTGACCGCACTCCAGACGCTGTTCGACAACGCCGCGACGGCCCTGCTCCCCTCGCTGGTGGACCATGACGCCCTCGGCAGCGCGAACGCCCGCCTGATGACCGGCCAGCGCATCGCCGGCGGACTGGTGGGCGGGCCGGTCGTGCCGGTACTGCTGGCAGTGGGAGCCGCCGTTCCCTTCGCGGCCGACGCCGGTACCTACCTGGTGGCGGCCGCCCTGGTGGCCTCGCTGCGGATCGAGGCGCCCGAACGAAAGCCGGCACCGGCGGGCAGCACCCTGCGCCGGGAGATCGGGGAGGGACTGCGCACCCTGTGGCGCGACCGGGACCTGCGGGGCCTGTGCGCCGCCACCGCGCTGTGCAACATCGGCATGGGCGCCCAGCTCGCCACCCTGGTCGTCCTGGTGACCGGGTGGCTGGACGCCGGTTCTGTGGGGTACGCGGCGGCGGGCGCCGCGTTCACCGTCGGAGGTCTGGCCGGGGGAGTGATGAACGGCCGGATCGTGCAGCGGCTGGGCACGATCCGGGCCGTGCTGCTCGCCGGTGCGGTGCAGACCGCGACCCTCGTGGTCATGGGCACCGTGCGCAGTCTGGCGGTGCTGGTGGCCGCCCTGGTCGTCTTCGGGCTCATGGGCATGGTGTGGAACGTCAACACGACGACGCTCATGCAGCAGCGCAGCCCTGGTGAGCTGCTGGGCCGGGTGGCCTCGGCCTTCCGGACCCTGGCCTTCGCCGGGGTGCCACTCGGCGCCCTGCTGGGCGGTGCCGTCGCCACCGCCTGGGGCCTCAACACGCCGCCCCTGCTCACGGCCGGCTTCTTCGTGCTCGCCCTCACCGCGCTGATACCTGTGCGCAAGCCGGACGTACCTGTTGTTGCGTCGGACGACGACGCCACGACGGCTCACGCCCCGCGCTGATCAACTAGGTTGGAACAGCTGGGACAGGCACGAAAGAAGGCTGAAGTCGGACATGAACGCAGACGGCCGTACCAGGCTCAACCAGACGCCCGAGTGGACCGCGCTGGCCAAGCACCGTGAGGAGCTCGGCGAGGTGCAGCTGCGGGAGCTGTTCGCCGCTGATCCGAGGCGCGGTGCGGGGTACACGCTGCAGGTCGGTGACCTGCACATCGACTACTCCAAGCACCTCGTCACCGACGAGACCCTGCGCCTGCTGCGCGAGCTGGCCGTCGCGACGGACGTGTTCGGGCTGCGGGACGCCATGTTCCGAGGCGAGAAGATCAACACCACCGAGGACCGCGCCGTCCTGCACACCGCGCTGCGCGCGCCGCGTGACGCGGTGATCGAGGTCGACGGGGAGAACGTCGTCCCGGGTGTGCACGCCGTCCTGGACAAGATGGCCGCCTTCGCCGAGCGGGTCCGCTCCGGCGCCTGGACCGGGCACACCGGCAGGCGCATCAAGAACGTCGTCAACATCGGTATCGGCGGCTCCGATCTCGGCCCGGCGATGGCGTACGAGGTACTGCGCAGCTACACCGACCGCGGCCTCACGGTCCGCTTCGTGTCGAACGTCGACGGCGCCGACCTGCACGAGGCGACCCGCGACCTGGACGCGGCCGAGACGCTGTTCATCATCGCGTCCAAGACGTTCACCACGATCGAGACGATCACCAACGCCACCTCGGCCCGCAACTGGCTGCTGGGTGAGCTGAAGGCGGGACAGGAAGCTGTCGCCAAGCACTTCGTCGCACTGTCGACGAATGCCGAGAAGGTCGCCGGCTTCGGCATCGACACGGTCAACATGTTCGAGTTCTGGGACTGGGTGGGCGGGCGCTACTCGTACGACTCGGCCATCGGGCTCTCGCTGATGGTCGCCATCGGCCCGGACCGGTTCCGCGAGATGCTCGACGGATTCCGGATCGTCGACGAGCACTTCCGCACCGCGCCCGCCGAGTCCAACGTGCCGCTGCTGCTCGGCCTGTTGGGCATCTGGTACGGCAACTTCCACGACGCCCAGTCGCACGCCGTGCTGCCGTACAGCCACTACCTGTCCAAGTTCACGGCGTATCTGCAGCAGCTGGACATGGAGTCCAACGGCAA
This sequence comes from Streptomyces sp. T12, assembly GCF_028736035.1. NCBI lineage: Bacteria > Bacillati > Actinomycetota > Actinomycetes > Kitasatosporales > Streptomycetaceae > Streptomyces > Streptomyces sp. T12. Next base: position 2,448,493 of record NZ_CP117866.1, on the reverse strand, counting down.
GTACGTCGGCCGGGACGGGCGGGAGGTCGACTGGCAGACCGGGCCGGTCGTGTGGGGCACGCCGGGCACCAACGGGCAGCACGCGTACTACCAGCTGATCCACCAGGGCACCAAGCTGATCCCGGCGGACTTCATCGGCTTCGCCGAGCCGGTCGCCGAGATGAGCGACGAACTCAAGGCGCAGCACGACCTGTTGATGGCGAACTTCTTCGCGCAGACGCAGGCGCTGGCGTTCGGCAAGACGCCGGACGAGGTGCGTGCGGAAGGGGTGCCGGAGGTGCTGGTGACTCACAAGACGTTCAAGGGCAACCACCCGACGACCACGGTACTCGCGCGCGAGCTGACCCCGTCCGTGCTCGGTCAGCTGATCGCCCTGTACGAGCACAAGGTGTTCGTACAGGGCGCGGTGTGGAACATCGACTCCTTCGACCAGTGGGGCGTCGAACTCGGCAAGGTCCTCGCCAAGCGGGTCGAGCCCGCGCTGACCGAAGGCGCCGAGGTACCGGGGCTGGACGCGTCGACGCAGGCGCTCGTCGCCAAGTACCGGGAGCTGCGCGGCCGGCAGTGATCACGGATACGGAAAGCGGGCGGCGCGCGGTCGTCCGCTTCCCGTAGACTCCCTCGGCGATCATGAGCGCGATCACTCGGGGGAGTGCAAGTTGACGAATCCATACGGGAGTTGGACCGGCGGCACGCTGACCGCCCGTTCGTTCCTGAAGCCCCATCACGTGGCGCGGGCGGTGTTCCACCCGACCTGGATCCCGGACTCACTGGATCCGTCGGTGGACGCGCTCAAGAAGGCGCGTGTCATCGCCGGTGCGGTGGCGGCGTTCGGGGTCTACACCTTCGTCGAGGGCGGGTTCGCCTTCGACGAGATGCTGGACAACGCGGCGACCGCGTGTGTCGTCCTGCTGTTCATCACACCGCTCACGGTCGGCGTGATGCTCCACATCTGGCGGCGTTCCGGCGCGGGCACGGTGGGGCAGCTACGGGAGCCGCTGGTCAGGTCGCTGAAGTTGCTGCTGCTGTTCATCGGCTCGGCGCTCGGGACGGTGGCGATCTTCCAGTTGGGCGGCTCCCTAGGAGTTCTCGGGAGCCTGTTGTTCAGCGTCGTCGGGCTCTGGATGGGCTTCTTCGTGATCGCCGGTGCCTACCGGATCTCGGGGAACTTCTTCGGCACCGCTGCCGTGCACCGCTGTCTGCCGCCGCTGCTCGCCGCGGTGACGACCTGGCTCATGGCCATCCCCGATCTCTTCACGGGGGACCTGCACGGCCTCGGCCTCGTGATGGGCGTCGTCTTCATCCTGGGCGCGCCCGTGACGGTCACGGGCATCGCCCTGCTGGAGATGGGCCGGCTCCGGACCCGGTACGGCATCCGGCTGGCGGCCCACCCGGCCACCCTGCCGACACCGACACCGACCCCGCCGCCACCGCCGTACGCACCGAACGGCTTCGTACCGCCGCAGGGCAACCCTTACGCGCCGCCCCCGCAGGGCAACCCCTACGCACCGGGGCCGCAGCCGGCGTACAACCCGTCGCCCCCGTACAACCCACAGCGGCCCCACGGCCCCGGCCCCTACGGCGGCTGACCCCGGGATCAGGAACCCGTCGGCCCCGCCGTCGGTCAGGCGACCGCGCTCAGTGTGTCCGCGAGCCTGCGGCGGGCCGCGCGGGAGGCCGGGACGGCGGCGAGGGCGGCCGCTCCCGTGACCGCCGCCGCGCCGAGCAGCAGCAGGAGAGCGGCGGACGGGCTCTGGGCGATGCCGGCGCCGATGCCGCTCGATCTGCCCTGGGCGTCGATCAGCCAGTGCGCGAGGGGGGTACCCAGGGCCGTACCGAGGACGACCGCGGCCAGGGCGGTGCAGGCGGTGGACGTGACGGTGATCGCGGTGATCTGGCGGGGGGACAGGCCGATGGCCTTGAGCGCCAGCAGGTCGCGCTCGCTCTCGCGGACGGTGCCGCCGATCGCGGTCAGCAGTTCGATGAGCCCGATCAGGGCCAGTACGGCGATCAGGCCCACGACGACTCCGCGCAGCGGGGAGAGGCCGTCGGCGGGGTTCGGTACGGCGTGTACGTCCAGGCGCCCGTGTCCGGCGGTGGCGAGGCGGTCGGCGACCTCGTACGGTTGCGCGCCCGGTCGGAGCCTTAGCTCGTAGAGGGTGGGGCCGAGGCCCGGGTCGTTCTCGCGCAGGGTGTCGAGCGAGGTGGAGATGACCCGGCCGGCGTTCTCGGGCTCGATGCTGCGGCCCACGATGTGCAGGATCTGCGGCTGGTCGCCGACGGTCATCCGGACCCAGTCACCGACCTTCACGTCCAGCAGGTCGAGCAGGCCCTGTCCGGCCACGGCCTCGTCGCGGCCCTGGGCGGCACGGCCCTCGGCCAGGGCGTACGGGTAGGGATCCTCGTGGGTGCCGAGACCGCGCAGGGCGATCGTGCCCTTCTGGTCCGGGACCAGGGCGGCCACCTCGACGCCCGGGTAGGCGGCGGCGACCTGGGGGTCGCGTTCCAGCAGCGTGCGGGCGTCCCGGTCGGGCAGGCCGGAGTCGGCGTGGACGGTGAGGGCGGTCGGCAGACCGATCTGGTCGGGCCTGCTGTCGAAGCGGTCGATGGTGGTCCACGCGCTCATCGCGACCACGATCAGCAGCAGCGGCAGCGCGAGCCGGGCGACCGTGGCCAGGGACCGCAGGCGACGCGTGAACGCCCGGTGCCAGCCCAGCACCAGCGCGGGCGGCAGCCGCAGCCCGAGCGCCTGCCGGGCCACGCCGGAAAGCCGCCCGCCGAGCGGAGCCGCGGGCCGCGGCACCGGCACCGGGGGCACACGTCCCGCCCGCCACGCGGCGAGCCCCGTGGTCGCGCCGATGAACAGCACCGCGCCCACGGGCACCACGAACAGCGCCACGCTGTGCCCGGGCAGCCCCTGCCACACCCCGACCGCGTCCCCGAGCCGCCCGGGGATCCGGCTGCCCAGGGCCTGGATGACGGCCGCGGCGGCCACCGCACCCAGCAGCGCGTAGGCGAGGTGCTGGAGCAGGAAGACGCGGACCACCTGACCCGGGGTGAAGCCGATCGCCTTCAGTACCGAGATGTCCCGCAGATGGCCGCGGATACGGGTGCCGATCGCCCCGTGCACGGCGAGCCCGGCGGCGACCAGGGCGCCCAGCCCGAACAGGCCCAGCACCTGTCCCAGCAGCCGGTTGTCGCCCTGTGCCTCGGCGCGCGCCTGCTTCCAGGTGGAGACCTCGCTGACCGCGCCGGCGCCCAGTACGGTCACGGCGCGCTGGACGGCGTAGTCCGTGTCGTCGGGGTCGGCCAGGCGCAGTCCGATCACCTGGCCGCCCGGATCGCGCACGGCGGCCGGCGGCGCCCAGACCAGCCCCGGCTGCTCGCCAGGCCGGTAGCGCGGCTCGGCGCTGTCGGCGACGCCGAGGACGGTCAGGGTCCGGTGGGCGCCGGGCAGGGTGAGGGTGTCGCCGGGGGCGGCCAGGAGGGCGCGGGCCAGGCGGCTCTCCAGGACGACGCCGTCGGGGTTCGCGGGGTTCAGCCAGTGGCCGGAGGTGAGGAGCGGGCGGTCGACGGAGGGGCGGTCGGGCATGCCGCGCAGCTCGATAGAGGCGCGGGTGCCGCGGGAGGCCAGGGTGGCGGAGGCGGTGGGGTAGGGGCCCGCGACGGAGTCGACGCCGTCGAGCTCGGCCAGTTTCCCGGTATCGGCCGAGGCGCCGGTGTGCAGCCAGACGTGCGCGCCGTGCGCCTGGGTGAAGACGCGCTGCCAGGGGTTGGTGGCGTAGCCGAACAGCGCCGTGGCCAGCAACAGCGACACGACGATCCCGGCCGTGGCCAACACGAGGAACAGCGCCTCGCCGCGGTGCGTACGCAGATCGGAGTGCGCCCAGCGCAGGGTGGCTCGCACGACGTCAGCCTCTCCGCTCGCGGGGGGCGACCGGGCGGGCCGGCTCGCCTACGGCGGACCCGGGCACCCGCGCTTCGGCCCGGCGCCAGGACTCGCGTGCGTTCAAGCGGCTCGGTGGCCGACGGTCGTACAGCCGCATCTCAGTCCTTGAGCTCCAGCACACCCGATATCCCCGTCCGGCGCGGCGGGGGGCCGCCGTCCAGTTCGGCGTCGTCGGCGATGCGGCCGTCGAAGAAGCTGATGACGCGGTCCGCCGCGCTCGCCAGCCGGGCGTCATGCGTGACCAGCACGATCGTCTGGCCGCGCTGGTGGAAGCGGGACAGCAGCCGCATCACCTCGCGGGTGCCCTTGCTGTCCAGGCTGCCGGCGGGTTCGTCGGCCAGCAGCAGCGGGGGACGGTTGACCAGCGCGCGGGCCAGTGCGACGCGCTGCTGTTCGCCGCCGGACAGCTCGCCCGGCATGCTCCGCTCCTTGCCCGCCAGGCCCAGCTCGCCCAGCAGCTCCGCCCGCTCGGCGCGGGCCCGCTTCGGCGGGACGCCGGCCAGCAGCGCGGGCAGCTCGACGTTGTCGGCGACGGACAGGTCGGAGACCAGGTTGAAGAACTGGAAGACGATCCCGATGCGCTTCCTTCGCTGCACCGCCCAGCGGGCCTCGCTCCACGCATCGGCGCACTCGCCGTCCAGCCAGATGCTGCCGCTGTCGGGTCGCTGCAGTCCGCCGAGCAGATGCAGCAAGGTCGACTTACCGGCACCGGACGGACCGGTGACGGCCACGAACTCGCCCTGCCGGACGGCAAGATCAACGCCCCGCACGGCATGCGCCGGAGCGCCCTCGCCGTAATGCGTCTTGACCAGGCCTTCGGCGCGCAGCAGGGGACTCTCGGTGCGCGGCGCAGATTCCTCCGCGCGCAGCACAGGAGTGGAATCGTCGCTCACTCCAGCTCCTCCAGCTCTTCCTGGCACCGTTCCAGCCAGTCGAGGTCGGCCTGCAGATGCAGCATCGCGCCCTCTATCAGCAGGTGGGCGATGCGGTTGTCCCGGTCCTCGGCGGCGGCCAGCTTCGACAGTTGACGCATGGTGTTCAGGTACTGGCGCCGCTGTCTGTTGATGAGGGCGATCTGTTCGGCGAGACCGGTCTGCGGGGCGAGGGCCAGCTTCATGAAGAACTCGTCCCGTACCCGCGGCTCGTCCTCGGGCTCCTCGAACCAGGCGCGCAGCGCCTCACGCCCGGCGTCGGTGAGGTGGTAGACCTTTTTGTTGGGTCGGCTGGACTGCTCGACGTCCTCGCCCTCGATCAGTCCCTGCTTCTCGAGGCGGCCGAGGGTCACATAGATCTGGCCGACGTTCGGCTGAGGGTACGCGGAGCCCAGCGTCTGCTCAAGGTCCTGCTTGAGCTCGTACCCGTGGGCCGGTCCGCGTGCGAGCAGGGCCAGGAGGGGCAGCCGCACTCGTGCTCTCCTCCTCGCATCTGGGTAATGTGCCGCGAGGCCTAGTATCGCGCATACCTAACAGGTATACATGGCCTCTGACCCAGGGCGACGATGACCGGGGCCGGTGTGCAAGGAGGAACCTATGCGGTGGATACATGCCGCCGGTAGGGGCCTCCTCGTCCTCGTCGTGGTCATGACCGGCTACGTCACCTCCGGAGCGCGGGCGGAAGAGGCCGCGGCGAGCGGTCGCGGGCCGCTCACCCTCGCCACTGCCGGCGACCTCACCGGCTATCTCGGCTCCGTCCTGGACGGCTGGAACCGCACCCACCCCGGCGAAAAAGTCACCCTCGTCGAGCTGCCCGACTCCGCCGACGAGACCCACGCGCAGATGACCACCGACCTGCGCGGCGGCGACCGCAGCCGTTTCGACGTCCTCAACATCGACGTCAGCTGGACCTCGGAGTTCGCGGCGCAGGGCTGGATCCGTCCACTGACGCGCGACCGCTTCCCGCTGGACACCTTCCTGCCGCCGGTCGTGGACACGGCAACCTACGACGGGCAGTTGTACGCGGTCCCGTACGTCACCAACGCCGGCCTGCTCCTCTACCGCAAGGACATCCTCGCCAAGGAGGGCGTCGACCCTCCGCGCACGTGGTCCGAACTGGAACGGGCCGCGAAGACCATCGCGCCGAAGTACGGCCTCGACGGCTACGCGGGCCAGTTCCTGCCGTACGAGGGCCTCACGGTCAATGCCGCCGAGGCCGTCTATTCGGCGGGCGGCTCGATCCTCGGCGACGAGGGCGCGCGCGTCACCGTGAACTCGACAGCGGCCCGCGAGGGCATCGGCTTCCTCGCCCGTGGCGTGCGTGAGGGCTGGATCCCGAAGCGGGCGCTGATGTACAAGGAGGAGGAGTCCAAGCAGGCCTTCCAGGACGGACGCCTGCTCTTCCTCCGTAATTGGCCGTACGCCTATGTCGGCGCCTCGGCCAAGGGCTCACCGGTCGCCGGGAAGATCGGCGCCGTCCCCCTGCCGGGCCCGGACGGGCCGGGGACGAGCGTCCTGGGCGGCTCCAACCTCGCCGTCAGCACACATGCCCGGCACTCCGACTCGGCCGCCCGCCTGATCGCGTACCTGACCAGTGAGCGCGTCCAGCGCCAGGTCCTCACCCGCGGGGCGCTGCCACCCGTACGGGCCGACCTGTACGAAGATCCCGAGCTGGTGCGGGAGTTCCCGTATCTGCCGACCCTGCGCGAGAGCGTGCGCACGGCCGCGCCACGTCCCAAGAGCCCGCGCTACGACCAGGTGAGCCTGGTGGTGCAGGCGGTCGTGCGCGACGCGATGACCGGGCGTGAGACGCCCGAGGCGGCGGTGCGGCGGCTGGCGCGGGAGCTGGCGGCCGTCTCCAGCCGCTAGTTACTTGTTAAGTAACGGCGATGTCTCATCTGTCGATCCGGCGCCCCTATAAGTCCGTATTTGGCGCCCTGACTCGGCAGTAGCTTGCGTTTCATTCATTGACATCTCTGCGACACGCCTACCTAACATGCATGCATGTTGAGTAAGTACCACTGGTGGCGCGACGCGGTGATCTACCAGGTGTATGTCCGCAGCTTCCTGGACAGCACCGGCGACGGCATCGGCGATCTGGCCGGGGTCCGCGCCGGACTGCCGTATCTGAAGAAGCTCGGGGTCGACGGGATCTGGCTGAGCCCCTTCTACCCCTCGCCGCAGCACGACCACGGCTATGACGTCGCCGACTACTGCGACGTCGACCCGCTCTTCGGCGACCTCGCCGAGTTCGACCTGCTGGTCGCGGCGGCCCGCCGGCTCGGCGTCAAGGTGCTGCTCGACATCGTCCCCAACCACTGCTCCAGCGAGCACCCGTGGTTCGAGGAGGCGCTGGCCGCGGAGCCCGGCAGTGCGGCCCGTGCCCGGTTCCACTTCGCCGACGGACGCGGCCCCGACGGGTCCGAGCCGCCCAACAACTGGCACTCCATGTTCGGCGGCCCGGCCTGGAGCCGGGTGACCGAGGCGGACGGCCGGCCCGGCCAGTGGTACCTGCACATGTTCGCGTCCGAGCAGCCCGACTGGAACTGGCGCAACCCCGAGATCGGCGCCGAGTTCGACCGGATCCTCCGCTTCTGGCTGGACCGGGGCATCGACGGCTTCCGTATCGACGTCGCCGCCGGCCTCTACAAGCACCCCGAGCTGCCCGACTCGGACGACCCGGAGGCCGACGCCCGCACCCGCGACTCGGTCAACCCGCTCGCCTGGAACCAGCCCGAGGTGCACGAGGTGTGGCGCCAGTGGCGTTCCATATGCGAGGCGTACACCGCCCGCGACGGCCGCGAGCGGCTCCTCGTCGGTGAGGTGTCCGTCCCCACCGCGCGCGAACACGCCCAGTACGTCCGCTCCGACGAGCTCCACCAGGCCTTCTTCTTCGACCTGCTCAGCGCACCCTGGGAGGCCGGCGCCTTCCGCAAGGTCATCTCCGAGGCCATGCAGGACATCGCCGGCACGGGCTCCACGGTCACCTGGGTCCTCAACAACCACGACCAGGTCCGCACCGTCACCCGCTACGGCGAACCCGCAACCGGAGGCAGCGGCCTCGGCGCCGCCCGCGCCCGCGCCGCCGCGCTGCTGATGCTGGCGCTGCCCGGAGCCGCGTACATCTACCAGGGCGAGGAGCTGGGTCTGCCCGAGGTCGTCGACCTGCCCGACGACGTGCTCACCGACCCGATCTTCCACCGCACCGGCAGCCGGGCCCGTATCCGCGACGGCTGCCGGGTGCCGCTGCCCTGGTCGGGACAGGCGTCGCCCTTCGGCTTCACCTCCGGCGCCGAGAGCGCCAAGCCCTGGCTGCCGCAGCCGGAGTACTTCGCCGAGTACGCCACCGACCGCGCCCTCGCCGACACCCGCTCCTTCTGGCACCTGTACCGCGACGGCCTCCAACTCCGGCACGCCCTGCCCCAGTTGGGTGAGGGCGCGCTGCGCTGGCTGGACACCCCGCCCGACGTCCTGGCCTTCGTCCGCGGTGACGGCCTCGTCTGCGCCGTCAACTTCGGTACGGCCCCCACGCCGGCGCCGGTCTCCGGCACCCCCCTGCTGTCGAGCGGCCCCTGTCCGGCCGGGGTGCTGCCCGGTTCGACGGCCGCGTGGTGGATCGGCGACGGCGCCGACCTCTGAAGCCCCCCAGGAGCCCCGAGCTCCCGTCAACTCCCAACCCCCCGAAGGGACATCAACGATGATGCGACGACGTACGACCCTGCTCACCGGCTGCACCGCCCTCGTCCTGGCACTCGGCGCGACCGCATGCGGCGGCGGGCCGGTCTCCGCGGGCGGCGGTGACAAGGCGCTCAGCGGCCAGACCGTCACCGTGGCCGGTGTCTGGTCCGGCACCGAGCAGAAGAACTTCCAGAAGGTGCTGGACGCGTTCACCGAGAAGACCGGCGCCAAGACCCAGTTCACGTCCACCGGGGACAACGTCTCCACCGTCGTCGGCAGCAAGATCGAGGGCGGCAACGCCCCCGACGTCGTGATGGTCCCGCAGGTCGGCGTGCTCCAGCAGTTCGCGAAGAACGACTGGCTCAAGCCGCTGTCCAAGACCACCCAGCAGTCCGTGGACACCAACTTCGCACCCGTGTGGAAGGACTACGGCAGCGTCGACGGCACCCTCTACGGCCTCTACTTCAAGGCCGCCCACAAGTCGACCGTCTGGTACAGCCCCGACGCCCTCACCCAGGCGGGCGTTCAGCCGCCGAAGTCGTACGACGACCTGCTGAAGGCCGGCCACACCGTCTCCGACTCCGGGCTCGCCGCCTTCTCGGTCGCGGGGCAGGACGGCTGGACGCTGACCGACTGGTTCGAGAACGTCTACCTCTCCCAGGCAGGCCCCGAGAAGTACGACGCCCTCGCCGCGCACAAGCTGAAGTGGACCGACGCGTCCGTGGTCGAGGCGCTCGGCACCCTCGGCAAGCTGTTCAAGGACAAGCAGCTGATCGCGGGCGGCCAGAAGGGGGCTCTCAACACCGACTTCCCGGGCTCGGTGGAGAAGGTGTTCGGGCCCAAGCCCGAGGCGGGCATGGTCTACGAGGGCGACTTCGTCGCGGGCGTCGCCAAGGACCAGTTCGGCAAGTCGATCGGTCAGGACGCGAACTTCTTCCCCTTCCCGGCGGTCGGCGCCGGTAAGGCGCCCGTGGTCAGCGGCGGTGACGCGGCCGTCGTCCTGAAGGACGGCAAGAACCAGAAGGCCGGCATGGCGCTGCTGGAGTACCTGGCGACGCCGGAGGCCGCGGCGGTGTGGGCGGAGGCGGGAGGCTTCCTGTCCCCGAACAAGAACGTCGACCCCGCCTCGTACGGCGACGACGTCACCCGCGCGACCGCCAAGTCCCTTGTCTCGGCGGGCGATTCGGTCCGCTTCGACATGTCCGACCAGGCGCCGGCCGCCTTCGGTGGCACGAAGGGCGCCGGCGAGTGGAAGCTCCTGCAGGACTTCCTGCGCGACCCGTCGGACCCGAAGGCGACCGCGGCGAAGCTGGAGGCCGCGGCGGCCAAGGCGTACCAGGGCCAGGGCTGACCGGTCATGACCGCAACACTCGTGAAAGAGACGAACCCGGCGCCCGCCGCGGGCGCCGGGAAGGCGCGCAGCCGGCGCACCCGGCGGCGCGCCCGGATCATCGCCCTGCTCTTCGTCTTCCCCGCACTGCTCCTGCTCGGTGCCCTGGTCGTCTACCCCGTCCTCTTCTCCGTCGGACGCAGCTTCTTCGACGCCTCCGGCACCCGTTTCGTGGGCGGCGAGAACTACTCCGAGATGTTCCGCGACCCGGCCACCCTCAAGGCCATCCGCAACACCACGATCTGGGTGGTGGTGGCCCCGGCTCTGCTGACCGGCCTCGGCCTGATCCTGGCCGTGCTGGTGGAGAAGGTCCGCTGGGCGACCGCGTTCAAGCTGCTGCTCTTCATGCCGATGGCCGTGTCCTTCCTCGCCGCCGGCATCATCTTCCGGCTCGCGTACGACGAGGACCCCGACAAGGGCGTACTGAACGCCGCCGCCGTCTCCGTGCACGACGCCTTCCAGGGCACGTCGACGTACCCGACGGCCCGGGCGCGCGACGGGCAGGGGCTGACGAAGGGCACGGACGGCTCGTACCGCACGAGCGCGAGCGTCTCCCCGGGCGAGGCGGTGACGCTGGGCCTCGTCGGTGTGCTCCCCGACGACCTGCCCGGGGGCACCGAGCCGGCGTACGCGGCGGCGGGGCACAAGGCGAGCCCCGGTGAGCTGCGCGGCGTCGTGTACCTCGACTTCACACCCGGTGGGGGAGGGCAGCAGGGCAAGGTCGACCGGCGGGAGAACGGGCTGCCGGAGATGACGGTCGAGGCGGTGCAGGCCGGGAAGGCGGTCGCCTCGACGACCACGGCGTCCGACGGCTCCTTCCGCTTCGAGGGGCTGGACGAGGGCTCGTACACGGTGAAGCTGCCGGCCTCGAACTTCGCCGCTCCCTACGAGGGCATCTCCTGGCTCGGGCCGACGCTCGTCACGCCGGCGATCATCGGGGCGTACCTGTGGATCTGGACCGGCTTCGCGATGGTCCTGATCGGCGCGGGTCTCGCGGCCCTCCCCCGGGACGCGCTGGAGGCGGCGCGGATGGACGGCGCGAACGAGTGGCAGATCTTCCGGCGGATCACGGTGCCGCTGCTGGCACCGGTGCTCACGGTCGTGTTCGTCACCCTCGTCATCAATGTGATGAAGGTCTTCGACCTCGTCTACATCATCGCGCCCGGACCGGTGCAGGAGGACGCGACCGTGCTCGCGACGCAGATGTGGCTGGTGTCGTTCGGCGGCGGCAACAACCAGGGGCTCGGCAGCGCACTGGGCGTACTGCTTCTGCTGCTGGTCATCCCGGCCATGGTCTTCAACGTCCGCCGCTTCCGAGGGAGTCAGCGATGAACGCGGTCAGGCGCGGCCTGGGCAACTCACTGGTCCAGGCGTTTCTGGTGGTGATCGGGCTGGTGTGGCTGACGCCGCTGGCCGGCCTGTTCCTGTCGTCGCTGCGGTCCGCCGAGGACACGGCCAAGGGCGGCTGGTGGACGGTGTTCACCAGTCCCGGCCAGCTGTCCTTCGACAACTACTCGACGCTGCTGGGGAACGCCGGGATCACCCAGGCCTTCTGGAACACCGTGCTGATCTCGGTGCCGACGACCCTGCTGGTGGTCGTCCTCGCGGCACTCGCCGGGTACGCCTTCGCGTGGCTGGACTTCCCCGGACGGGAGGCGATCTTCCTGGTCGTCGTGGCGCTGCTGGTGGTGCCCGTGCAGATCGGGCTGCTGCCGGTCGCCAAACTCTTCGGCCAGCTGGGGCTGTTCGGCACGATTCCCGGCGTCGTCCTCTTCCACGTGGCGTACGGGCTGCCCTTCGCCGTGTTCCTGCTGCGCAACTACTTCGCCGAGATGCCGAAGGAGATGCTGGAGGCGGCGCGGATGGACGGCGGCACCGAGTGGCGGATCTTCACCCGGCTGGTGCTGCCGGTGGGGCGGCCGGCCATCGCCTCGCTAGCCATCTTCCAGTTCCTGTGGGTGTGGAACGACATGCTGGTGGCGTTGCTGTTCGCCGACAGCGCGTCGCAGCCGCTGACGGTGGAACTCCAGTCACAGATACGGCAGTTCGGCAGCAACATCGATGTGCTGGCGCCGGGGGCGTTCGTGTCGCTGGTGGTGCCGGTGGTCGTGTTCTTCGCATTCCAGCGGCACTTCGTGCAGGGAGTGATGGCCGGGTCGGTGAAGTAGCGCGGGGAAGCAGCGCAGAGAAGCAGCGCTGAGAAGCAGCGCATGTGCGTCGGGCCCTCGCTTCACCGGGAAGCGAGGGCCCGAGCGCGTTCACGCGGACGCCGGTGGATACAGCGACCTCGGCAGTTGCGACGCCGCTGCCGCGTCCAGCAGCCAGAGCGTCCTGGCGCGGCCGTACGCCCCGGCCGCCGGCGCCTGGATCTCGCCCGCGCCCGACAGGGCGATCGCCGCGGCCTGCGCCTTGTCCTCGCCGGCCGCCAGCAGCCACACCTCACGTGCCGCCCGGATCGCCGGGAGTGTGAGGGTCACACGGGTCGGCGGGGGCTTCGGGGCGCCGTGGACGCCGACGACCGTGCGCTCCGTCTCCCGCACCGCGGGGAGTTCCGGGAACAGCGAGGCGACGTGGGTGTCGGGGCCCACGCCCAGCATGAGGACGTCGAAGGTGGGGACCGAGCCGTGGTTCTCCGGGCCCGCCGACCTCGCCAGTTCCTCCGCGTACGACGCGGCCGCCGCTTCCACGTCCGTGCCGAACGGGCCGTCCGACGCGGGCATGGCGTGCACGCGCTTCGGATCCAGCGGCACCGTGTCCAGCAGGGCCTCGCGGGCCTGCGTGACGTTGCGCTCCGGGTCGCCCTCGGGGAGGAAGCGTTCGTCGCCCCACCAGAGGTCCAGCCGGGTCCAGTCGATGGCGTCCCGGGCGGGGGCGGCCGCGAGCGCGGCCAGCAGGCCGTTGCCGTTGCGGCCGCCGGTGAGGACCACGGACGCCGAGCCCCGGGAGGCCTGGGCGTCCACGATCTTCGTGATCAGCCGGGCCGCCGCGGCCTGCGCCATCAGCTCCTTGTCGTGGTGCACGACCAGCTGAGGAGTACTCACTTCGCCGCCGCCTTCGTCACCGGTTCCTGCGCCGTCGCTTCCTTCGCGGATGCTTTCGCAGCGATTTCGGCGGGCGCTCCGACCGATTCTCCTTTGGCCGGAGATTCCCCTTTGGCCGAAGGCTCCTCCTTGGCCGGGGACTCCTCGGCCGGAGACTCCTCGGCCCGCGCAACGGCAGCCTCGGCCAGGGCCACGGCCTGCACAGCCTTGGCCACCGCGGCCTCGGCGGCCTCCGCGCCCCGAACCGCCGAAGCCGGCACCGAGTTCAGCCGCTCCACCCCGAACCGCAGCGCCGACGCGTACGTGTCGTCCGGGTCGAGCCGCCGCAGCTCCTCCGCGATCAGCTCGGCCGTCTCCCGCCGCTTCAGCGCCACCGCACGGTCCGGCTGGCCCTGGATGGAGAGGGTCGCCAGGGAGCCGTCCGCCCGGTCCAGCACTATCGGGCCGCAGTCGGTGTCCATCCGGACCGCCGTCAGACCGGGGCCCGACGACAGCGACCGCTTCACGGGCACGTCCAGCCGGTCCGCGAGCCACATCGCCAGCAGCTCACAGCTCGGGTTGAACTCCTCGCCCTCCACCTCAACGGCCTTCACCTCGCAGACCACCTGGTCCAGAGCCGCCGCCAGCATCGAACGCCACGGCGTGATACGGGTCCAGGAGAGATCCGTGTCGCCCGGTGTGTAGGTGTCCGCCCGCGCCGACAGCTCCCGCACCGGCTGCTCCGAGGCGTAGGTGTCGGTCACGCGGCGCTGGGCCAGCGCGCCCAGCGGGTCGTTCGCCGGGTCGAGCGGGGCGTTCACCGGCCACCAGACCACCACCGGGGCGTCCGGCAGCAGCAGCGGCAGGACGACGGACTGCGCATGGTCGGACACCTCGCCGTACAGCCGC